>CAWBSV010000050.1:0-56934 GCA_963791505.1 uncultured Acidobacteriaceae bacterium | reverse complement strand
GGTCGATGGTGATCTCCCCGTGATAGCCGGTCCTCTGCGTGAGGATGTTGATCTCCATGCCATAGGACTCCGCCACGCAGCAGAAGCGGACATCGTAGTGCGACTTCTCTTTGGGCACCGCATATTGGAAGACCGCCTGCGGCCCATTCCCGCTCAGCTCCCAGTGACTCCACACAAGGTTGCTGCGCGCCGCATCGATCAGGACCGTTCCCATGATCGGGCCAAACTCGCCCCATGTAGTCATGCCCTTGTCCGGCGCCTGCGGCTTCTTGTCCTTCGTCTGCCCGGGATCCACAAACTCGCGGCCATCGCGATAGAGAACCGTCGCTCTCGATTTGCTCACTTCGCGCAGCGAATTGTCGGCAACCTGGCTTGCGTCGAGCGAAACCGGACGGCCCTCGAACCGCACCACATCCCGCGCCGCGAACAGGTTCGGCAGCAAAGGCAACGTCTTGCTCAGGTAGTTGACCGTGAGGCCCATCATGCGCCGCTGAGCGGCTTTATCCGGCGTCGCGGTTGCCGGAATATCGCTGGCGGGGGGATCGAGGAAAGCCGACACATCGGCCAGAGCCAGTAGCGCCTCTTTCGAGCGATCGCCGGGAAGAACCACTCGCAACTGCTCGTACCGCGCCGAGCTCAGCCGCTCGGTCAGCTCCAGGCCAGAAAGCTCCTTGGCTGCTTCTCCGTCCATCTTGGTCTGCGCCTTGGCGACGATCGCCGCCAGTTGATCGACGGTCACCGGATTGGAAGCCAACGCCGGCAGTCCCATACAGCCGGCAACGAGCAGGATCGCACCCTTGCGAAAAAGGTTCACAGATACCTCCGAACGGCACAACTCGGCGCACAGGTCGCCCCGCGCGCCTGACAAGTAGACATCAAGAGTTATAGCGCGGTTACTGCTTTATTGCACACTCAGATCGCCATCGGCATCAATCAAAAGGTCATCGCCCTGAATCTGGACCGAATGGATCTTCAGCCGGTTCAGCGTCACTTTGTATCCCGAAGAGGCAGTTGAGCCCTCCAGTGCCTTGCGCAGCAGCTCGGCCGCGTTCACCTTCATGCCCGAAGGAATCTGGTGGCTCAGAAAGGGCATCAGCACAAAATTCAGCTCCTGGTGCTCGCTCACCCGGTCGATGCGCGCGTCGCGGAACCCCACCGTCTCCCCATCGCCCGTCGGGGCCAGAGAAACCTCGGCTGGAAGCGCAAGCGTGATCCCGACGCAGACCCCGCTGACTGCCTTGCCCATCCGCGCGTGGGTCTTCATATGGACAACGATCCGATCCTCGCCATGATCGTTGACAAACTGCAATTTGGCGTCCTCGGCATAGACAAAGCACGCCGATTTGTCGCTCCCCTTCAGGTAATAGCGCCCGTTGGGTCCGCTGAAGAGCTGCTGCTTGAGGGTGCGCTCCAGGGCGTCGCGGCTCACCTTCAGCTCCACGGCGCCGGCGGCTGCGGTCGAGCCGAGCCAAAGCAGCAAAATCGCGCAAGAGACGGCACCAATTCGGCGCCAGGGTGTTGTCATAAGAGTATCCAGCTCAAAGTGTCGCGTAATGCACCATTTTTGCCAAGGCAAACGGCGTCTTCTCACACCTATGTGTGCCCGGGAACACAATGACAAGTTATTCTTAATGAATTACTTAATGAGCATCGAAGGCCGAACTTCCAAACCGGAAACACTTTAACGATTCCTTCATTTGGCTATTGATTTTTAGAGAAAATCTACGTAAAATAAAACCCTAGAGTTGCCTCCGTTCCAGTCGGGCCCCCCGCCCCTTCTCGGAGGATGTAAACGGAAATTACCTCTTTTCTAAGGACAACATACCAAATGGCAAAGCGTCGTGGAAATCCGAATTGGGGCAAGCCTGAGCCCATAGGCCCGGTCGTCCCTACAGTGACCTCCTTTGAGCAGATCGTGAAGGAGTTCAAGCTCAGCCCGGATCAGTACATTCGTTCAACCCGCTTGCGGGAATGGGCTCGCCGGAACAAAAACTCAAAGTACATCCCTGAAGCGCTCCTCGAAGCCTGGGGTTTTGAGATCGAGTCGACGTTGTAAAGCCTCATTGAGTGTTTGCACCGAAAACGCCGCCCTCGGGCGGCGTTTTTGTTGTTTCTGGCCACGATGCTCTCTTCCAGGGAGGCTGAAAGCTTTCGCTCCCCTCCGATTCCTGCGGGTTTGTGGATTTCCACCCATGCTGCGCATGGATGGGGCACCAGGCTGCTCGCCGAGATCAGTTGCTTCACTTCATCAACTTCGTCGTCAAGTACGTGTATTCCTCGGCTTCCGTCCGTGCCGCCTGCCGGTTGTCGGCGCCGGCGCCGTGCCCGCCCTCCATGATCTCGTCGTAGTAGAACGGCAGGTGGAACTCTTCCATCCGCGCCGCAAACTTCCGCGCATGCACCGGCCCCACGCGATCATCCGCTGTCGTCGTAAAGATCAAAGGCTCGGGATAGTGCACATCCGGCTTGAGCTGGTTATACGGAGAAATCGACGCCAGAAATGCGCGCTCCTCCGGAACCGAGACCGAGCCATATTCGCCCACCCAGGAGGCGCCCGCGGACAGGTGCTCGTAGGCAAGCATGTCAAGAAGCGGAACCTGAATGACCACGGCGCCCCACATCTCAGGGTGCTGCGTGAACTCGACACCCATCAGGAGCCCGCCGTTCGAACCTCCTTCAATGCCCAGCCTCGACACCGAGGTAAACTTGCGCGCCACCAGATCCTGCGCGACCGCGTAGAAGTCGTCGTAGATGCGCTGGCGATGCGTTTTCAGGCCCGCCTCGTGCCAGGCCGGGCCGAACTCTCCGCCGCCGCGAATATTCGCTAGCACGAACATACCTCCGCGCTCGAGCCAGAGCCTGCCCATGACGGGGTCGTAGTAGGGGGTGCTCGAGGACTGGAATCCTCCATACGCCGTCATCAGGGTTGGCGTGCTTCCGTCCATCGGAATGTCTTTGCGATGCACAACGAAGTAGGGCACTTTGGTGCCATCCTTCGAGGTTGCCTCAAGCTGCTCAACCACGTCGCGCGACGCGTCGAATAACGCCTTCTCGGTTTTGCCCGGCTTCATCGTTCCATGCGCGGCGTCGCCCAACAACACACTGGACGGGGTCAGGAACCCGGTCTGCGCCATGAAGAACTCGTCATTCAACTCGCTCGTCGCCACAATCCCGATCGTCTGATTGTCTTCGACCGGCAGCCTTGTCCTTGACCAATTGCCGTCCTTGCGGTGGGTGTAGACATAAGCCCGGCCCTGTACATGCTCCAGGGTCGTCAGCAGCACATGATCTTTGGTCGCAGCCACCTGTTGCGCAAATTCCTGCGACGTCGGCGCAAACAAG
Source organism: uncultured Acidobacteriaceae bacterium (assembly GCA_963791505.1). GTDB lineage: Bacteria > Acidobacteriota > Terriglobia > Terriglobales > Acidobacteriaceae > Telmatobacter. The sequence continues at coordinate 53,592 of CAWBSV010000050.1, read as the reverse complement.
ACGGTCGGTTTTAGATGGACCGGGTCGGCAGCGACCGCGGCCATGTCCAGCGAGATCACAGAGCCCTGAGGAATGCTCTTCGTCTCCCCCTCCGGCGTCCAATCCTCGTCGAGCGAAATCAGGAGTTGATTGTCCTCAAGGGCATCCAGTTCGCACTTCAAGGGAAGGTGCAGTTTAGCCAGACCGCCCGGCAGCAACAGATATAACTCTCCCTCAAAGAAAGTCTTGTCCCGCTCGATGAACGCCGCCCGGTGTCCCTGCCCGTCCACCAAAACAGTGGCATGACTCCCCGTGTCTTTCGTGCTGCTGCGATACACCTCGACCGCGCTCTCGAGCGGTGTCCCTCGCTTCCATCGCCTTACCGTGACCGGATATCCCGCTTCGCTCATTGTTCCGGGGCCCCAGTCCCGGCCGATCAGCAGCGTGTCTTCGTCAAGCCACGCCAACTCCTGTTTTCCGCGCGGCATCGCAAAGCCGGCTTCGACAAACTTGCCGGTCTTCAAATTGAATTCCCGCAGCGTAACTGCATCTTCGCCGCCGACAGACAAGCCCACCATGCAGCGCTCTTGATCGGGCTCCACGCATTGCAACCCCTTGCCCACCCAGCTTTGCTTGTCCTGTTTGCCCAGCGCGTCGTAGTCGATGATCGTCTCCCACTTCGGGTCATCTGTCAGATAGCTTTCGAGCGTGGTGCGGCGCACGATGCCGCGCACATGATCCTTGTCGCGCCAGGTGTTATAGACCAGTGAGCCGCGAAACACCGGGAGTGGCAGCTTGTTCGGCGAATCCAGCACCTCCAGCGCCTGTTTTTCGAACATGCCAAAGTGGCTGTTCTTCTCCAGCACCGCCGCCGTGCGCGCATTTTCGGCCTTCACCCAGTCCATTGACTTTGCGCCATGGACATCCTCAAGCCACGTATATTTATCCGGCTGCTCGGTGGTTGCTTGTTGGGCCATCATGGCATGATTCGCTGCGCCTGCAATTGCGAAAGCCGCCAACGCTCCGCCAAACCCGGCGATGCTCCACGTTGAATGCATCTTCACACTCCTGTTTCATGCGATCGCATCGGCACGCATCGCAGCGGGCCGAGCATCAGTTCGAATCTGGAGATGTCCAGGTCCGGTCAGAGACGCCGGTACCTGCTTCGGGGGGGATTCAACGGATTATACTGCGTCCACTTATCGACGAACGTACGGCGGGGCCAGCTTGGATGACCCATCGAGGGCTGACGCGCTTCAGGCTGGAAAGCGATTCAAGCCGGACAGCCCTCTGTGCTCACCGGCGCAAAGCCGGGCAGGAAAGCATGAAACTGGTCCAGAGCCAGCGGTCGGCTGAACAGGTAGCCCTGGAACGTGCGGCACCCCAATTCCTGCAGCAAGCGTCGTTGCTCTGACGTTTCCACTCCTTCGGCGATCACTGTGACCCCCATTGCCCGGCTGAGCGAAACGACGCTTTGCGCAATTGCGCGGCTGGTCGCGTCTTCCAGAATGTCTCGAACAAACATGCGATCGATTTTCAATTGATCGAGGGGCAGGCGTTTTAAATAGGCGAGCGATGAGTACTCGACGCCAAAGTCGTCGAGCGAGAAGCGCAACCCCGAAGCCTTCAGTTCCTTCATCCTCGCGATGATCTCGTCGATGTTATGCGCCAGCATGCTTTCGGTGATCTCCAACTGCAGCAGGCAGGGATTGGCGCCGGAGCGCTGAGCGCACCAAGGACCTGTTCGACAAAATCAGGTTGCCGAAGCTGCCGTACGCTGATGTTTACAGACAGGGAGAGATGCTCGGTCTGCTTCTCATGGGCCCACTGCGCGAGCTGTGCGCAAGCGGAATCAAGAACCCAGTTTCCCAGCGAGACGATGAGCCCTGTCTCCTCGGCCAGGGGAATAAACGTGTCGGGCATGAGATGGCCCCGGCAGGGATGATTCCAGCGGATCAAGGCTTCAGCCCCGACGACCCAATCTTCGTGAATCTGCGGCTGATACCACAGCGCGAATTGCCGCTCTTTGAGGCCCTGACGCAGTTCATTCTCAAGAGAAGCCTTTGCGTTGACCGCTGTTTGCAGCTCGGGCGCGAAGAAGCGCACGGTATTGCGTCCCGCGGCTTTCGCCTGATACATCGCGATATCGGCTTGTTTCAGGATTTCGCTGGTGCTCTCTCGGTTGCTGCCGAAAAGGGCAATGCCGATGCTCGCCGTGCAGCGGCACTCGTAGCCCGCCAACTGGTATGGTTCGGCCAGCGCGGTCAAAATCTTCTCGGCAATCCCCCGCGCCCTGGTTGCAGCTTCATGGGCTGTGCCCTCCAGGCTTTCGAGCATCACCACAAATTCGTCGCCGCCCAGCCGCGCGACCGTATCGCTTTCTCGAACACACCCGCTCATTCGGCTTGCGACCGCTTGAAGAAGAAGATCCCCGGTATAGTGCCCGGCCGTGTCATTCACCGTTTTGAAGTCATCAAGGTCGACGAACAGGATTGCCCACAACCGTTCCGACCCGCCACCCAGCGACGTCGCCACGCGCAGCCGCTCGAGAAGCAGACGGCGATTGGGAAGATGCGTCAGAGGATCATAGAAGGCAAGGCTGCGAATCTCCTCGGCCGCCGCCTTGGCCTCGGAGATATCGCGCGTCACCGAGAGAATGCACGCCGTTCCATCCAGCTCGATGAGCGAAGCCGAAATCAGTCCCCAGAAAACCTCACCATTCTTCTTGGTGAACTGAACCTCAACATTCCGGCAGGCAGATCCGCGACTGACCCGCGCCGCCATTGCCTGGCGATCGCCGGCGTCTGCCCAGATATTCAATTCGAGTGAAGTCCGTCCGATCACTTCATCCCGCGCGTATCCGGTCGCTTTCAGAAACGCCGCGTTGCATTCGATGTAAAGCCCATCGCTCAGCCGGTTGATGTTGATCGCATCCAGGCTCATCTGGAAAGTGGTTCGGTACCGCTCTTCGCTCACCCGGAGCGCGATCTGCGCGGTGGTCAATTGCTCCTCCGCCTGCTTGCGCGCCGTGATGTCTTCGAGGAACCCTTCCAGATATCCGGGCCGCTGACTGTCTCCTTCGACTTTGCGGGCGCTGAACGAAACCCAGATCGGGACGCCGTCCTTGCGCCTGAACCGGCACTCCAGTCCGCGCACCAGCCCGCGCTTGTCGACTTCCTCGAGGTACTCTTGCCGAGCCGCGGAATCAATCCATAGATCGTGTCCCAGGTTCTTGATCGTGCCGATCGCGTCTTCCATCGACTCGTAGCCCAGCATCCTGATGGCCGCGCGGTTCGCCGTCAGCAACTCGCCCTCCCACGTGGTCTGGAACATTCCTTCCAGGGCTCCGTCGAAGATGCTGTGATACTTTTTTTCGGCCTCCACCAGCGCGCGCTCCGTTGCTTTGCGCTGGCCAATCTCTTTTCCAAATGCGGAGATCCCGACGATTCTTCCGTCAACCACAATCCGGTTGAACGTGGTCTCCAGCTCCACGCCCTCAGGCGTTCTGTGCTCAACCCGCAGGGTGCCTTCTGCAAGGGTTCGCTCGTAAAACTTGTTCCAGGTCGCTGCCTCCGCAGGGGAGACAAGATCAACCGGCCGGGCGCCGAGCGGCGCCTCGAGCCCCATGCTGGACTTCATGTTCCTCTGCGCCGCGCGGTTCATGGAGAGAATGCCGAAATCCAAGCCGACCACCCAGATTGGATCGTCCGCGCCTTCAATCAATGCCGCGAGATTCCGGCACGATTCGGTGATCCCGCCTTTGCCGTCCTGTCCGTTTCCGGACTCAGGCTGCATCGAATTGGGTGGCACCGATTGCAACGAATCAACCTGCCTCTTCAGTTGGCCCCGGCATTGCGTACCCCGATCGCCCGGTCCTGATCGTCGGACCCCGATCGTCCGGTCCTGATCGTCCGACCAAAACGGTCCGACCAGGATCGCCCGATTCTGGCCTCTCGAACTCTATCGGCACAAAAACGCGTTGCTTGAATGACCTCGCGCCTTTCGGGGATGTGTGGTTCAAAACTTGGACCATGCGCGTTTCCTCTTCAATTAGGACGGTTGTTTCTGGACGCCCTGATGAGGGTTGGGTAGCATTGGCAGGCATGAGAATTGCCCTCATCTGCCTCGCCTCGATTGTCCTGGGATTCTTCCTGATGTTCCCGCTCGGAAAGCTGTTTGATGCGATGGATTGGCCGCTCTTTCACACTTGGGGCCTGGCGCACGGGTCATTCCTCCTTGCCTGGCCGCTTTTGGCATTCGCCAGTGCCGGCGCCATGTTGGGCATCGGAGTTGGAAAAAGAAAAGCCCCTCTGATCTCGAATAGTCGCGCGGTTTCGAATTGACCCGCTGGGACTTTGCCGATTTCCCCTACCATCGGCGAAAATGAGTAAGACCATGCCCGCGAACCTCCGCAGCCACGATGCTCCCTTTACCGACGTTCCCGGCGCCCTCGCCGAGATTCGCGCCGGGCGCATGGTTGTCGTGGTCGATGACGAGGACCGCGAAAACGAGGGCGACCTCACCCTGGCCGCTGAACACGTCACCCCCGAAGCCATCAACTTCATGGCCCGCTACGGCCGCGGCCTGGTCTGCCTCACCCTCACAGAAGAGCGCGCCGACCACCTCCGCCTCTTCCCCATGACGCAGCAGAACTCTTCGCGCTTTGGCACCGCCTTCACTGAAACCATCGAGGCCCGCGAAGGCGTGACCACAGGGATTTCGGCTGCCGACCGCGCCCACACCATCCGCACCGCCATCGACCCGAAGTCAAGCTACACCGACCTCGCCCGCCCTGGACACGTCTTCCCGCTGCGCGCGCGCAAGGGCGGCGTGCTGGTCCGCGCCGGGCAGACTGAAGCTTCTGTCGATCTTGCCCGCCTGGCCGGCCTCAACCCCTCCGGAGTGATCTGCGAGATCATGCGCGACGACGGCGAGATGGCGCGCATCCCCGATCTCATTCCGTTCTGCCGCGAACACGGTCTGCTCATCCTCACGGTTGCCGAACTGATCCGCTACCGGCTGCGCAACGAGCGCTACATCATCCGCGCCGGGGAGTCCCGCATTCAGACCAGGTACGGCGAGTTCCGCATGATCGCCTACGAGAGCGAAGTCAACGGCGGCGAAAGCCACATCGCCCTGGTGCGCGGCGATTTGTGCGAAGGCTGCCCCGCGTTCACCCTCGGCCCCGCTCAGTCACAAGCAACGCCGGACGGCCGGCGCGCACCCTGCTCCCACCCCGTGCTGGTGCGCGTGCACACCCGCTGCACCGCCGGCGATGTCTTCGCCGCGGACTGCAACTGCCGCGAAATCCTCGACCATTCCATGCGCATGATCGCCGAAGAGGGCTGCGGCGTGATTCTCTACCTGCACAACACGTCGCGCGGATTCGAACTGGACCGCGCACCCGCGCCTTCTGAAGCCTTTGAGCCCACCAGTGCCGCGGCTCTCGCGGTCCCGGAGAACGCCGGCCGCATCATCCTGCACCAGGAACTCCGCGCGCGCGAAGGCTCGCAGGCCCGCACTGGCCGCATTCTCCGTGCCATCGGCCTCGGTGGCCAGATTCTCTCTGATTTGGGAATTCAGCGAATACGCCTGCTCTCGAACACGCCCATGCACATCCCCGCCCTCGAAGGCTTCGGTCTGGAAATCGTCGAGCAGGTCCATATCCCAATCGAAGACTGCAAGCCGGAGTTGAGTAAAGCCCCGTAGGTTCTGCAAACCAACCGCGTAACTGAGCAGTAGGAGGAGCAACTTGAGTGAGAAATCCCCGCTCGATTCAGCTTTGCCCGCCGACGATCTTTCGCGCAGCTTCGTCCTCGCCAACGTCAACAACGATGCGGGCCTTACCCACATCGGGCTGGTTGGCGACACCTATACGATTACGGTGACCGGCGATGACACGGCCGGCCGCTATTGCGTCATCGATATGCATGTTCCCCCGAACGGCGGCCCTCCGCCTCATCGCCATGACTTCGAGGAGACATTCATTTTGCTCGATGGTGCCCTGGAGGCAACCCTTCGCGGCGAAAAGAGGACGATTCGCGCAGGCGAAACGATTCACATCCCAGCCAATGCGCCCCATCAGTTTCACAATGCATTTGGCGCACCGGCCCGCATGATCTGCATCTGTGCGCCCGCAGGCCAGGAAAACTTCTTTCGCGAAGTCGGCGTGCCGGTCGCTACGCGCACCACCCCGCCTCCGCCTCTCGATGAAAAACAGCAAGCCGAACTCATGCGCAAGGCACTCGAGCTAGCGCCGAAGTATCGAACGGAGTTCCTGAAAGAGGCGTAGCCTCCATCATTCGCGAACCTCACTCAATCGTTGCGGAGCGCCACCATTGGATCCACCGCCGCCGCTCGCCGCGCAGGAGCCCACGCCGCAACCAGCGCGAGCACGCAGAACAGCAGAGGCACCGCCGTATACGTCACCGGGTCGAGCGGGCTGGTCTCAAACAGGAACTGACTCATCAGCCGCGTCACCGCGGCAGAGGCCGCGATGCCCACCACCGATCCGGCCAGCGCCAGCATGAGACTCTGACCCAGCACCAGCTTCGCAATCTGAAGGCGGTTCGCGCCCAGAGCAAGGCGCAGCCCGATCTCCCGCGTCCTCCAACTCACCGTGTACGAGATCAGGCTGTAGACACCGATGCTGCCAACCAGCAACGCAAGCGCGGCCAGCGATGCCAGCAGCAACGTCAACGCACGCGGCGCCGATGTCGACGATGTGATCACACTCTGCAGCGTCCGGACCTTGGTCACTGGAACCGATGGATTGATCTCCGCCACCACACTGCGCAGATCCGAAGCCAGTTCGCCGGCGCCCAGATTCGAGCGCAGCAGAATGTTCATCACCGGCTTCTCGGTCGATGGATTCACCGGCAGATACACCTCGAGGCCCGAGGCCTTGTCGAGACTCTGATGCCGCGTGTCGCTCACCACGCCAACCACAATCGAGGCGATCTGCATATCCATCACCGCGGGGGAAGGCTCCTGGTAGCCCACGTCGGCGAGATGTTTTCCAATCGGATCCTGATTGGGCCAGAGCTGTTTGGCCATGGTTTCATTCACCAGAACCGCGTGCGTTGAGCCAGTGCGATCCTGCGCATTCAGCAGCCGTCCGTGCACGAGCTTGATGCCCATCAGGTCAAAGTATTCCGGAGACACAGCTCGGCTCGATGCCTCCATGGCGATTTGTCGCGGGTCGCGCGGATGGCCTTCCGCGTCGAAAACATACCATCCATCGGGGCCGGTCAGAGGCAGACGGTCAACCAGCGCCGCCTGCTCCACACCCGGCATCGCCTTAGCGCGATCAAGCAGCGTCTCAAAGAACTGCAGGCAGGGGCCGCCGGGCAGCAACTTGTCCTTGCCATGCCTGGGACAGGCATTGCTATCGAGTGACACCTGCGCCGTCAATGTCTGCTGGGAGCGAAAGCCCGGATCAGTGCCTGCAAGCTTGACCAAACTGCGCAGCATCACGCCCGCAGCCGTGAGCACCACAACCGCGAGCGCGATCTGGCCGACCACAAGAATCTTCGAAACCCTGAAGCGATGCGCGTTGCCGAACACGTTGTTCGCGTTCATGCGCAGGCCGCCTTGCAGATTCGTCTGCCGAGCCTGGAGCGCAGGGACCAATCCAGAAAGCACCCCTGTAAACAATGAAACGCCAAGCGCGAACAGCAGCACATCGCCGTGCAGCGCCAGGTTGTCGAGCCGTGGCGTATCCGGGGGCAGAACCATCTTCAGCGCGTTCAGGCTGATGGTCGCAAGCAACAAGCCGAGCGTTCCTGAAATTACCGCCAGCACCGCGCTTTCAGTCAGCATTTGTTGAATCAGCCTGCCCGCATTGGCGCCCAGCGCCGAGCGCACCGCGATCTCCCGCTGCCGCGCCGCTGCACGGGCCAGCATCAGGTTGGCCACGTTGGCGCAGGCAATCAGCAGCACCAGCCCAACGGTTCCAAACAGCAAAAGCAGACGCGGCTTGATATCGCCCACCACCGAGTGCAGCAGAGGATCGATCAACACGTTGTTCGCCCAGTTGTCCGGCATGATCCACGGAAACAGGGTCAGCATCTGCGTATGCATCGAGCGAAGCTCAGCCTGCGCCTCATTCGCAGTCACACCATCTTTGAGCCGCGCAATAGACTGGTACCCAAAGTCGGCCCAGGCATCAATCGGATCGCCGGCCCTGAACGCAATCGGAACCCAGAACTGCGTCTCAGAATTGGGGAAGTAGGTCTGCGGAGGAGCGACGCCGATGACCTGCCGATTCACGCCATCAAGCAGAATGCTGCGCCCCACAACATTTGGATCGGCAGCGAAATGCTCGCGCCAGAACCCATTCGAAAGCACGATCACGTGATCCTGCCCAAGGTTTTCTTCCTCGGGCGAAAAGAATCGTCCCACCACCGGATGCAGGCCCAGTGTCTGAAAGAGGTTGGTGCTCACAGCGCTGCCAAAAGCCCGCGCCGACGAGCCCGCGCCGGTCACATTGAACTCGGCGTTCTGCGAATACGCGGAGACGCTTGAGAGAGTGTGCGAACGGCGCTGATATTCGCGAATCCACCCCTTGGGAAAATTCGATGAGTCGACGTCGGCCTCGACCTTCATCAGCCGGTTTTGCTGGGGGTAGGGAAGCGGCTCGAGAAGAATCGAATCGATCACGCTGAAGATGGCGGTATTCGCGCCGATTCCGAGCGCCAGCGTGACGATCGCGACCAGCGCGAACCCGCGGCTCCGATTCAATTGGCGTATCGCGTACCGAACATCCTGCAGCAATCGGCTCATGGCTTAGGTCTCCTGGGTCGTTCTCGTGGGTTTGATTTGCACCCGAAGTGCCAAATCACATACCTTCCCATGATCGATTTGAAGAACTTAATGCCGGACCATGGAATTGTGAAGATGCCCTCTGTCCGATGCCGAAGTTTGAACGTTCGAAATCGAACAGACTCAATGATCAGCGGACGAACCCTCAAATTAAACTTAAGTAATAAATGCCAGCGTTATCTAAGTTCAAAACAAGACGATAAATCAGTTACTATCGGCTTTTCCGACAAGTCGTTCCTGTCGAGTCTCATAATCTCTCGCTTCATGCATAAGTTCTTGATGGCGGGGGAGTTGATTCAGTGGTTCTCGAAAAGACGGCCATCGTGTCCCTGGCGATGTCTGTCCTTTGTTTTTCAATACGCGCGAACCAAGTTGATCAACCCCAGTTCGTTCCATGGCGTTGAGAGTGAGCGGCAGGTAGGCTGAGGTCGCAAATCAAGAGGGAAGAACGTGGGTTCAGGCTTATCACCAAACCTCGACACTCGATACACCGACCCAGTCGGTGCGACCGAAGCCATGTCTGTTGCGCTCATTGGGCCGAATGAAGGCCGGCGCACCGCAATGAATCGGGCACTGGGCGACTGCCCCGGTGTCAAGGTGCGCGAGTTCAGCTCCTACCCCACAGCCTTTGAAGACGTCCCGCGGCTCCTCGAGCAATACTTCGACGTCATCATTATCGATCTCGACAGCGACCCCGACTTTGCCCTCGAACTGGTTGAAAGCATCTGCGCCATGGACGCCGCCATCGTCATGGTCTATTCGGCCATGACCGATCGCGATCTGCTGGTGCAGTGTATGCGCGCCGGCGCTCGCGAATTCCTGGTCTCGCCCTTCGACCAGGCGCTTGTTGCCGAGGCCATGGTCCGCGCCGCCACAGGGCCTCGTCCCAAGGCGCGCACCAGCAAAAAGGCCGCCGGCAAAACGCTCGTCTTTCTCGGAGCCAAGGGCGGCGCGGGCGTCACCACCATCGCCTGCAACATGGCCATCGCGCTGGCACAGGATTCAGAACAGCGCACCCTGCTCATCGATCTGGCCCTCCCCATGGGCGATGCCGCTCTGAACCTCGGCATTGCCGCTGAATACTCCACCGACCATGCCTTTCAGGATGTCGATCGTCTCGATGGCGCGTTTCTGCTCAAGCTGGTCGCCAAGCACCGTTCCGGCGTCTCGGTTCTCGCCGCACCCAGCAAGGTGCCTGAGGCCAAGGCTTCCGCTGAAGCCATCGACAAGCTGATCGCGGTCGCACGGCAGGAATTCGACAACATCATCGTCGATCTGGGATCGCGCATCGACCTTGTCGACACCTCGCTGTTCAAGGATGCCTCGACCATTTATCTGGTCACGCAGGCGGGCATCTCTGAGCTTCGCAATTCAAATCGCCTCATCTCGCGCTTCTTTGGCGATGGCGGCCCCAAGCTTGAGATTGTGATCAACCGCTTCGAGCGCCGCACCGCGGCAGGCGTCAACGAAGAGCACATCACCAAAGCGCTCGGACGCCCGGTCCGCTGGAAGATTCCCGACGACCAGGAAGCAACGCGGCAAATGCAGAACCCGGCGACGTCCACCTCGCTTGCGGATTCGCCCATCTCGCGCCTCATTCTTGAAATGGCCAGTTCGGTGACCGGCAACCCGCTCCAACTGGAGACCAAGAAGAAGGGATTCAGCTTCAAGGCGTTTGGCAGAAGCGTTGCCGACAAAATCACGCCCACCGACGAGCCGGTCAACATCATCAACTTCCCGCGCCAGCCCTCGGGCGCGCCGCCGTCCGTCAAGTGGAAGGCCCCGGAGCCGATTCCATTTGGCTCTTCGCTTGGACCGCACCAGTTGAATGCCGAGGCCAACGGCCCGGGCACGCTGGTCTATACGCCGGGCCCCGGCTACGTGCTGCCCCCGGGAACGCACACCCTGTGGGTGACCTTCAATCCTTCAGACGCCGATGTGGATACGCCGGTTCAGTCTTCGGTCTCCATCACGGTTCTGAAAGCGAAGCCGGCCATTCAGTGGTCGAACCCTGCGCAGCTTGCGTGCGGCACGCCGCTCGGCCCCGATCAGCTCAACGCCACCTCGCAGGCGCCCGGCACCTTCACCTACACACCGGCCGCGGGCGAAACACTCTCCGCCGGGACGCACACGCTCTCTGTGGTCTTCACTCCAGAGAACGACGCGAACTACTCGACCGGCGAAGCCACCGTGACGATCACGGTTGCCAAGGCCGCTCCGCTCATCTCGTGGTCGACGCCCGAGCCCATTCACTGCGGCGCGCCGCTGGGTCCTGCGCAACTCAACGCGACGTCGACCGTGCCCGGCAACTTTGAATATTCGCCCGCGGCCGGCGAGCGCCTCTCCGCCGGCACCCATTCGCTGCATGTCACGTTCTATCCGACTGACGAAGCGAATTACATTGCTGCCCACGCCACCGCGTTGATCGTGGTGACCAAGGCGACGCCGCAGATCGCCTGGAACAAGCCCGAGCCGATCGTCTACGGCACAGTGCTCAGCAACTACCAGCACAACGCTACGGCTTCTGTCTCAGGAAGCTTCGCGTACAATCCTCCGGTGGGCGCACTGCTCGCGGCCGGAGAGCACACCCCCACGCTGATCTTCACGCCGAACGAAACATCGGACTACACCACGGCCGAAGCATCCACCACAATCACGGTTGTTAAAGCCGTTCCCGCCCTTGCGTGGACCACTCCTGAGCCCATCGTTGCCGGCTCGCCGCTTCGCGGCAAGCAGCTCAATGCCTCCGCTTCCGTGCCTGGCACATTCGTCTACACGCCCGCTGAGGGCGAGGTGCTCGCACCCGGCGTTCACACCATCTCGGTCACCTTTATCCCTAGAGACACGATGAACTACACCACGGCGCAGGCCGCCGTTTCGCTCACCGTTGTTGAGCCCGCAGCTTCCGTGATTAACTGGCCCTCCCCCGGTTCCATTTTCTACGGCACGCCGCTCAGCTCTGCGCAACTCAACGCATCTGCATCCATTCCGGGAACCTTTGATTACGTGCCTGCCGCCGGCAACGTACTCGCGCCTGGAAAGTACACGCTTTCGGTCCTCTTCTCCCCGGCAGACGCGGAGAAATTCGCGCAGGCAGAAGCCAGCGTCACACTTCAAGTGGACGTCTTGCCTGAAGCGCGCTCCGCAGCCGGAAATCATTCGCTCCAGCAGGCACTCAACGACGCGCCCCCTTCGCACCAGGAAGATGAAACCCAGTGGCGCTCAGTGACCGGCATGAGCCTGAACGACTCGCAACAACGTGAAACACGCACCTACAAAGGTGCGATCTACGAAAAAGGAGAGGACGGCCAATGGCATCTCCAGCAGAAATAGCGCCGCAACTGCCCGATACACTTCCCGAGGACTTTGGGGAGTGGGATGGCGGTGCTCCCCCCGCGACGTTACCTGTTCACTCGGATGACCAGCAAGCCGAATCCGAAGTAGGGAAGAATCAAGAAGCGCCCGCCGAAGCTGCGCAGCCTGAAGCAGTTCCTGAAGCGGCACTGGAGGCAACGTCCCAGCAGGAGGCCCCGCGCCCCGCTCCCTCGCCCTCCGCTGCCAAGATCTTCGCGGAAGGCGAAGCATTCCTGCAGCGCCAGAAGTTCAAGAACGGCGTTGTCGATCACATCCCTGAGATCCCGGTTCCTCCGCAGACGGCGCAGGCGCAAGCCAATGGCCGGCCTGTCCAGGGCGCGGCCCCGCTCACCACCACGCCGGCTCCCACGCCGATGCGCCGCACAACCGATCCGGTGATCCCCAAGCAGGCGCCGGCGCCGGTGGTTGCGGCCCCGGTTCTGCGCGAGTCGGATGAAGCCCTCTTCCGCTCCTTCCGCGGCAGCGCAGTGGACGACGGCGTCGAAGAGAAGTCGGATAGCAAGAAATGGATCAAGGTCGGAGGCATCAGCGCCGGAGCACTTCTGGTGGTGGCGTTTCTCATCATTCTGCGCTTCGATCCCGCTCTGCTCGGCATGGGCACGCACACCGTTGAAGCGCCGTCGAGCACCTCCGTCCCGCCGACTGTGAATCCCGACGCCGACGCGAACAAGCCCTCCCCCGCAACCCCCATGACGCTTGGCAAGCTGCTTTCGGCCAACGCGCAGCCCGCGCCCGGAGCGCAGCAGCAACCGGCAGCAACGGTCACGCCCACCACCGCGACCACGCCCGCCACACCCAAACCGCAGACGCCGCAGGTTGAATCGGCCATGATGGACGATCAACTGAACGCGCCCAAGCGCATTCCCACCGACCTGGGCAAGCGCAATGACGATGCGGCTCCGCCCAGCGAAACCATCAACGGTCTCGAAGGCTCCAACAGCGCACTTGGCTCAGTGTTTGGAGGCAAGGCAAAACAGAAAGTCGCTCCCGCGAAGATGGTCAGCATTTCGGCCGGAGTCGCCGGCGGCCTGCTCATTCAGAGGACTGCGCCTCTCTATCCGCAAATCGCCAAGCTGGCCCGTGTCTCCGGCACCGTTGTGCTCAAGGCGACAATTACGACCACGGGAACTCTTGCCGACATCCAGGTGGTCAGCGGCCCCGACATGCTGCAACACGCGGCTCTGGACGCCGTGAAGAACTGGCGGTATCGGCCCTACACCGTCAACAACGTTCCCACCTCGGTTGAGACCACCGTCAACGTGATCTTCTCTCTCAACCAATAAACAAAAACGAAGAACGAGCAATTGGAGAGTGCCCGGGTGCGACTCCGCATCCGGGCTTTCTTATGAGCGATCGATTTTGAGATTCATCCGGGCCTTCGCTAAACTTCAAGTTTGCATTGACGCTCTTTTTTGAATGACCCCAAGGACGTTGCGTGAATCAAGTTCTTCTGCCCATTGAAGTGATCGCCGCGAAGCTCAACCTGCCTGAAACCCTGTATGAAAAACGAAGCCCGGTGAGCGCCAAGCTCTCCCTGGACCTGCTCGACGACGCGCGCTTTAACCGCAGCGGAAAGCTGATTCTCGTCACCGCGACCACGCCCACGGTCTCAGGAGAAGGCAAGACCGTCACGTCGATCGGACTGGTCCAGGGCCTCGAAAAGATCGGCAAGCGCGCCATCCTTTCTTCCCGCGAGCCATCTCTGGGCCCGGTCTTCGGTTTGAAGGGCGGCGCGACGGGTGGCGGCAGATCCCAGGTGGAACCCGCGGACAAAATCAATCTTCATTTTCACGGGGACTTTCATGCCATCACCTCCGCGCACAATCTGCTGGCGGCGCTGATCGACTCCCACATGTTTCACGGCAACGCGCTTGACCTCGATCCCAGCGCCGTGACCTGGCCGCGCACGCTTGACATGAATGACCGCGCGCTGCGTCAGATCACTGTCAATGTCACGAACAAGAAGCAGCGCGACGGCAGCAACCGGGCCAGCGGCTTTCTGATCACAGCGGCCTCTGAGATCATGGCCATCCTGGCTCTCTCGGCAGGCCGCGAAGACCTGCGCGCCCGGCTGGCCCGCATTGTCATTGGGCAGGACCGCAATGGCAATCCCGTGCGTGCAGCGGACCTGGGCGCAACCGGCGCGATGATGGCTCTGTTGAGCGAGGCGCTCTTGCCCAACCTTGTGCAAACCACTGAAGGCACGCCGGCGATGGTTCACTGCGGGCCATTCGCCAACATCGCCCATGGCACCAGCTCCGTGCTGTCACAGAAGATCGGCATGCGCCTGGCCGACTACGTGGTCAACGAGGTCGGCTTCGCCTCGGATCTCGGCTTTGAAAAGTACATGGACCTGGTGAGCCCCATGACCGGCATCAAGCCCTCGGCTGCTGTTGTGGTTACGACGGTGAAGAGCCTGAAGCAGCAGGGCGAAGGCGACCTGATGCGTGGGGCAGTCAATCTGAAAAAGCACATTGCGATTGTGCGCGCCTCGGGGCTGCCCGCCGTCGTCGCCATCAATCACTTCAGCGACGATTCCCAAGCGGATCTCGACTCGCTGCGTACCCTCTGCGAAGCCTCGGGCGCAGCCTTCGCGCTCTCGGATGCGTATGTCAGGGGCGGCGAAGGGGCAATGGCCCTGGCACAGAAGGTTGTCGATAGGATCGATGCCAGCCCCGCAGTCCACTTGACGCCGGTGTATGAATCGAGTGATTCAGCGCTCGAAAAGATCACCCGTGTCGCGCAGCGTGTCTATGGTGCGGACGGAATCGAACTCAGTGAGACCGCGACCGAAAACCTGGCCCGGTTTACGCGCTGGGGTTTCGGCCATCTCCCCATCTGCATTGCGAAGACGCAGTACTCGCTGAGTGACGATCCCGCGCGTCTCGGCGCGCCCACTGGATGGACGCTCCACGTCACCGATATCGCACTTTCGGCAGGCGCAGGGTTTCTCGTCGTGATTGCCGGCTCCATGATGCTGATGCCGGGCCTTCCCAGGACGCCTCGGGCATTGCAGATCGACGTGGACGAGCATGGGTTGATCACCGGATTGCAGTGACCGTCCGCGTCAGGCGGAAGGGTCAGAATTCCCGATCGAACAAGTCTCTTGCGCACGATTCACCGGAACAATTACGATGGCGCCTCACCCCCAGAGGACCGATCATGTCTCGATCTTGGCAGCGGACGCTCATGGTTACGTCTTTCCTCCTGATGTATGCCTGCGCGCAATCGCGGTCGCAGGGGATGCAGACTCCCGGCGACCCGTGCAAGCCCGTGAGCCAGCGAACGCAGGAAGTGGGCTGCTGGATTTTGGCGGATGATGCGATCGGGCAACTCTCGGGCCCGAAGGTCTTCTGGTTTCTCGATGCGTATGCGACTCGCGCGGCAGCGCAGGCAGACAAGGGTCCACAGGGGATCGTCGTCGAATCGATGGGCAAAATCTGGCTGATGACCATCGAGCAGGAAAACTGGAAGTCCGCTCATGGCACGCGGATCGGCGCAGTTGGCCCCATCCCCATCATCGCGGGTGAACGCTACTCGGCACAGTTGATGGAAGCGGTCTTCCTTCCCGGCATGATGGCGCCTGAACATATTCACTCCGGTCCCGAGGCCTGGTTCAACACCGCGGGGGAAACATGCCTCGAAACGTCAGATGGGCGTATGCAGGTTGGGCGCCCGGGTGGCCCGCCCGTGGTTGTTCCGGCTGGAATGGCAATGCACCTGACTGCCATCGGAACGGAGCAGCGTCGCTCCATCGTGCTCATCCTGCACGATTCCTCGAAGCCCCCCACCACGATGACGCACGATTGGACCGCAAAAGGGCTGTGCAAAGCCGTTCATTAGCCGGCGCGTATGAGATCATCCATTCAAGACTTTGCAGACCAATCTCCGCCTTTTGGCTCCGATTAAGTCGGCTAAACGACATAAGTGAGCAATATTGCTCACATTTTGCGTCCGACAGCCAACTAAGATCGGGAAAACTGTCCGGCGATCTCTCGCTTTTCGGCCATTGGCGATTTTGCGTTCCCCCTTTGGTTTTCTCCGATAGCGATCACGCTCACCGACACAACCGAACTCGAACCCCGAATTCGAACGAGGAAAGGTTGCATCCGATGAGCGTTCATCTGGTCAATCCAAGCGACAATGCCTTTGGCACCGCCGTGATCACGCCACGTTGGCTCTTTGTTCTCGCAGCGGCCACACCCTCCGAGGTCGGTGACCCGATCCTGGTGGATGAATCCCTCGAACAGATCGACCCCTCGACGATCCATCCCGGCGACATTGTGGGCATCAGCGTCCACACAGGAAACGCCCTCCGCGGCTATCGTGTCGGCAAAATGGCCCGCGAGCGCGGCGCCACCGTCATTTATGGCGGCATCCATGCCACACTGTTTCCCGATGAAGTTCTGGAAAATGGCCAGGGGCACGCAGTCGTCAAAGGCGACGGCGACATCGCCTGGGGCAGAGCCGTCCGCGATTGCCTGGCCGGCAACCTGCAGCGCGTCTACGAAGGCGGCCGCATCGAGGGCAGCGAATTTCTCGCGGCCCGCTGGGATCTGATGAATCCCGCCAAATACATGTGGGCCAGCGTGCAGACCATCCGCGGCTGCCCCAAGCACTGCTCCTTCTGTTCGGTCTGGCGCACCGATGGCCAGAAACCCCGCCAGCGCAAGTTTCAGAGCGTGATTGACGAGATCGTCTCCCTGCGCAGGCTCGGCTTCAAATTCATCGCGCTCGCCGACGACAATTTTTATCCCGTCACCTACACCGACATTCGCCTCGCCACCGAGCAAAAGAATCAGGCCCGCGTTGACGAACTCCTCGCGATTCGCGCCGAACGCTACAGCCTGATGGAAGAGCTCGCCAAGCTCCCGAAAGACATGGTCTTCTTCACCCAGATGACCATGGAAGCGGGCGAGAATCCCGACTATCTCGACGCCATGCGCCGCGCCAACATCAAGGGCGCACTGGTGGGCGTTGAAGCCGTCACGCCCGAGGGCCTGAAGGCCGTCTTCAAGGATTGGAACTACTCCGGTGAAGCGCTTGCCACCCAGTTGCAGACCTTCAAGAAGCACGGCGTGCATGTGCTGGGGTCATTCATCTTTGGACTGCCCACCGATCGCCCCGCCACCTTCGACGCCACCGTCAACATGGCCATGAAAGCCGGCGTTACGTTCGCCCAATTTGTCATGATGACGCCGTTCCCCGGCACCGTCGACTTCGGCAAGTGGGAAAAAGAACAGTCCGTGAATCCGACCCTGGTTGGCGGTGTGCCCATCACGCGCTATTGGATGATTCCGACCGAAGTGCGGCCGAAGATGTTCACGCCCCACCCCACCATGAGCTCCGATGAGATCCGCGAGCGCACCCAGAAGGTCTGGGATCGCTTCTACGCGTGGCCCTCCGTCTGGGAGCGCTCCGCCTGCTGCCCCAACTTCACATCGCGCATCGCATTCTGCTTCCTGTCCAAGCTCTACCGCCAGATGTACGCCGGCACCGGCATCTCAACGGATAGCGCCCGCCGCAAGAAGAGCAAAAAATGGGCTCGCATTCTCGCCGCGCAGACCAAGCGCCTCTTCCAGGCCAAACCCATGCCCGACCTGCAGGGTCCGCAGTGGGAAATCGCGCTGCCCAAGCTGCCGCAGCAGGCGTCCGCGTTCCCCATCCTCGGCGAATAGTCGCGCTGCCTTGAAGCGGCGGTGCGTTGAAGCATCTGGGGTGCCCCATCCATGCGCAGCATGGGTGGGAGTCCACGAACTCAATTCAATCGGAGGGAGCTGGATGCTTCAGCCCCCCGAAGTCACGCCCACTTCCTCAACTGCGGATAGCGCGCGAAGATGCGCGCTTGATCCTCCGCGCTCAGGCTCCCCAGCCTCACCGGTTTATCCTGCGGCCGCGTGCCTTTCTGATTGAGCACGTTCATCAGGCTCCACTCGCGCTGCAGCCCGCTTGGCTCCTCAGCCCTCAGATCGTAGCGCGTGAAATCAATCACCATGCGCGGGCCATCGTTAACCCAGTCGCGCAGAAGAGCAAGTCGAAACTCCTGGTTCATGAACCACTCGATCTCGAGATTCTTCTCCGAGCCCGGGCCGCCTGTCCCCTGGCATCGAAGCGATAATTCAGATGCGCATTGCTCGCATTGTGCTTCCGCCATTCAAGGCCGAATGCGCCCTCGGTCATCACGCGCGTATCGGGCCATCGCGTGCGCACGGCCTCAAGCCACCACGCCAGGTCCTCGTCGTGCCCGATTGAGGTCTCCCAGATGCCCGTGACCCAGCCGAACCCGTTCAGCGCGTAGCCCGTGTCAAAATGCATCGCGGTCGTGTCCATCATTTCCTTGCGGCCAGCGACCACTCCCATGTTACCCACCGATTCAATCGGACCCACACCCAGCCTGCTGTTGAATCCGCCTTGAAATCCATCGCGCCGCGCCGTTAAAAAATCGCACGTCCATCCATCCAGGCAGACGCAGTCAATAAAATCCGCCGGTCCCTGCGCGGGCTTCAAGTAGTGTTCGCGGCTCGGGTAGTAGGGATAGCAGATTCCGCCATCTCCATCGCCATTGTCGATGCCATGCTGGCTCCAGATCTGCCCCTGGCACACGTGGATACCTTCGTCCTGGGCTAGCAGCCTCTGGTTCTCCGCGTCCATGTAGCCCGCCACCAGGCACTGCGGACGATAGCTGCTGCCAACCATCTCCGTGATCATGCCCAGTGCCGTGTGAATGGTTGCCCGATTGTGCGCGCGCGTGTCGTACATCGGCGCAAAATACCCGCCGGGAATAAACGTAATCTCGTCGCCATAGCGATCGTGATACGAAGCCAGCAGCCGCCGCGCCTCCTGATACTCCTTGCGCGCATCATGCAGCGCCAGCCAACTGATTGCCCACGTCATCCTGCCGTCCGGGCATCCGCGAGCGAACGACTCCCGCCGCGACCGAATCCGCTCCGGCCGATTATCAATCGCTTCATCCTCACCGATGTTGCGTGTGGGCGTAACCTCAATCTGGTTCACCCGCACCACCGATACATGCGTCACAAACCGCCCTCGCAGCGGATTCTCTGGAACAGCCGCAAACGAATTGATCCCGCGTGCCGCAAGCAGGGAAGCCGCAAGTGCCCCAACTCCGCCGACAACTTCACGTCTGTTCCATCTGCCGTGCATCGCACTGCCTCTTGCCTTCGACATTCACACCAATCGCGAATGATACAAGACGTGCCGGCCCGACGCTGCCGTCAATACACACTCCGTGCCAGCGAATCGATGCTCGCTCTGGGCATAAAGGGAACTAAAATCATGCCAGCCATGATTTACCCCGCGCGCGTCGCGCCTGGTCGAATTTCATTCCTGACGATGACGGCGATCATGCTCGCCGCTGCTGGTTGCGGTGGCAGCGGCGGTGACACCAGCATCACGCCCCCGCCGGCAGTTGTCCTCACCCTCGGCAGTTCGACCGTGACCGTGCCCCAGGATGGCGTGCCCGCCAGTCTCACCCTCAGCGTCTCCGGACCCACAGGCACGCCCACCGTCTCAGTCAACGGTCTTCCCGCGGGAATCACCGCGCAGTTTACGCCGGCATCCGGCGGTACATCCGCCTCGCTCGCCTTCACGGGCAGTGCAACGGCGGCCGCCGGAGCCTATCCAGCAACCGTTGTAGCCACCATCGGCAGCGTGAGCGCCCAGCAGACACTCACCGTCACCAGCGCCGTAGTCGCGAAGCTCAGCAGCACGCAAGACACCGCGCTCGGCGTCAAAGGCGTTCTGCAGCAATTCATGTCAACGTCCTTCCAGGTGGATCAGTACAACGACACCTACTTCAGCAGTGGAGCAACCGAGACCTCCCGCGAATCGACCCTCGGCACCCTCGGCCCACAACACGTCCGCGTCCAGGGGATCCTTGAGGGCGCTCCCATGCTCTCCAACACCGGCACCGCCGCCGACTGGAGCTTCTCGACCATCGATAACATTGTTCAACCGCTTCTCACCGTCGGCGATAAGAGTCCCGAATTTCAAATTGCGGTTGCGCCCCCGTGGATGTGCACCAGCAGCGGAACCCTTGACGTCGCCAATCACCTCAACGACTTCGTCGCCTACGCTGCCAATCTTGTCCGCTATTACAACAAGGGCGGCTTCACCTGGGGAGGCACGCACTTTCAATCCGCAAGCGCTCAACCCATCGAGGTGTGGGGAATCTTCAACGAACCCAACGGCAACGGACTCACTGCCGCGCAATACACAGAGCTCTATAACGCCGTGGTTCCCGCCATGCTGGCCGTCGATCCCACTCTGCAATTTTCTGCCATCGAATTCTCTGACTACGGCCTGGGCACGGGCGAAGCCGGCGACCCCGAGGGATTTCTGTCCACGTTCCTTGCGCCTGCGGCCTCAGGCGGCGTCAAGGCTCAGGTCAACTTCGTCTCCACGCATCTTTACGGAACCTGCAATCAACTCGATAGCGACGCAACCCTCATGAACGGCGTCCCGCCCTTCGCCCAGAACGTCAGCTACTTCTATCAGGAGCTCGCGAAGCGTTCTGACCTGGCCAACGTCGGTGTCTGGGTGACGGAAAACAACGTCAATGCGGACTTTGCTCAATCCAATGGCATGAGCACCTGCAATCCATCGCAGAAGTTTGTTGTCGACGCGCGCGGAAGCAGCGCCTTCTTTGCCGCGTGGCGTCCGTATGTCTTCGCGCAACTCGGCAAGGTTGGCAACCAGGCGCTCTATCAGTGGGACTACTCCGACAACACGCAGTTTGGCGAAGTCGATCCCAGCGGAACGCCCTATCTGAGCTACTGGGTCGATCACACCCTGGCGACTCTCTACCCCTCGACACAAGCGTCGCCGGGCGAGAAGATTCTCACTCTCAACGCTACCGACACCGCAAGCGTCGAAACTCTGGCTACGGAAAATACCAACGGTACAGTCACCGTCATGATTGTCGATCACGCCGTGAATGCATCGACAGACAACAACGGCGCCGGCGCCCCGCGCACCGTGATTGTCGATCTCTCGGGATTGAACGCATTTTCCGCCGCGAGCCTGCTCACGCTCGACGCGAACACCAATACGACCAACGGCCCTGCAAGTGAAGGCATTACGCCGGCCGCGCGGATGACCGTTACGCTCTCAGGCTACGGCACGGCCTTCCTCACCCTGACGCCTTGAATAGCAGGAGGCAAAGACCGTCATGCGGTCTGTTCCGATCGGCGTCGCGGCTCTGAGCCACTTCTCCTGCGCGAGCGTTTCGGCGCATGGCCCGAAGGCGCAGAGCGTGAGCCGGCGGGTGAGGGATGCCTGGTGGAGCGCATCGAGCACAGAGCGCAGAGTCGATCCCGTAAAAGGGGTATAGAGATAAAACAGAGTGCCGGCAGAGAAGTCGGCGTCGCGCGCATCCTGCTCGATGAAGCTCACCCGGTCGAGACCCAGACCCTGAGCGCACTCCCGCGCGCAGGCGGCAAAGCTGGGCTCGCGTTCGACGCCGATACATCGCGCTCCCGTGGCAATGGCGAGAAGCATCGCCACATGGCCCAGGCCGGAGCCAAGATCGACAACCACGTCGCGGGCAGAAAAGATGCCGCTGGCGATCAGTGCGAAGACATGCCGCATCGGCGTTGGCTGATAAAACACACTCTCCGGTTGTGTCGCGACATGATCGTCATCGGGCTCCTCAAAAGCAAACACGCCCGCGATCAGCTCATCGAGAAAGTCGTAGCCATTCCCGCGCGGCCATTGGCCCGCCGTAACTTCCAGCCGAAACTGTGCGAGTAAATCAGAAAACAGTGCAGGGCAATCGCCCCGCTGAATCTCCGCGCGAACCGATCGATACAAGTCCGCGTTCGCCGCCTCAAGGCGCGCCGAGAGCTCCCGCCCCCGCTGCACAAGCGCATCTGGCCCCGCGAACGAAATCGCCGCATCCAGCCGGTCCAGCGCCTCCAAACGCAACTGAAAATGGCCCGCTTCGAAAAGCGAGCCATCTCGTTCCAGTTGCGCAATGAGTTCTTCTAACTGGGCCAGGGCTTCACCACCCTAAGACGTAAGCGAAGATCAGCGGCGCCACAATCGACGCGTCTGACTCGATGATGAATTTCGGCGTATCCTCGCCGAGCTTGCCCCAGGTGATCTTCTCGTTCGGCACCGCGCCCGAGTACGATCCGTAGCTCGTCGTCGAATCCGAGATCTGGCAGAAGTACGCCCAGAGCGGCACATGCTCGCGCTGCAAATCCTGATGCAGCATGGGCACCACGCAGATGGGGAAGTCGCCCGCAATGCCCCCGGCAATCTGGAAGAACCCAAGCGGCGTCTTCGCCGTCGTCTCCGTGTACCACTCCGCCAGCTCCATCATGTATTCAATGCCGGTGCGCACCGTGTGCACATTCTTGACGTCGCCCGAGATGCAGTGGCCGGCATACATATTGCCGAGCGTCGCGTCTTCCCAGCCGGGGACAAAAATCGGCAAGTTCTTCTGCGCCGCCGCCAGCAGCCAGCTATTCTTCGGATCGATCTGGTACGACTTCTCCAGATCGCCCGACAGCAGAATCTTGTACATGAACTGGTGCGGGAAGAATCGCTCGCCCGCCTTGTCCGCGCGCACCCACTCCTTCAGCACTTCGTTCTCAATGCGCCGCATCGCTTCCATCTCGGGGATGCAGGTGTCCGTGACGCGGTTCATGTGCCGCGCCAGAAGGTCCGCTTCATCCTTCGGCGTCAAGTCGCGATAGTGGGGAACGCGCTCGTAAAAGTCATGGGCCACCAGGTTGAACACGTCCTCTTCGAGGTTCGCGCCCGTGCAACTGATGCCGTGAATCTTGTCCTGGCGGATCATTTCCGCAAGCGAAAGCCCCAGCTCCGCCGTGCTCATGGCGCCGCCCAGGGTCACAAACATCTTGCCGCCCGAAGCCAGATGCTTGTTGTACGCTTCCGCGGCGTCAATCAGCGCGGCCGCGTTGAAATGACTGTAGTGATGCTTGAGAAACGAGGTAATTGTCGACATGCTCTCTAAAAACTCCAGCATCTAAAGTACCACAGCAAAATCAACAGAATGTTGCACGCAAAAAGGCCACGAAACCCGCCCTGCAAAAGGGAATCCGGAAGGTCGGCAAGTAGACTCAGGGCGCGACGTGAGTCGAGCCGAGAGTGATTGAAAAGCGCGTAGCTTTGAAAGGGCACGACTTCAGTCGTGCCGCAAAAAAACCGCAAAGAACCTGCGGCTTGAGCCGCGGAGGGATGGTCTCGAGCCTTGTCAGCAGTCCGGGCATGACTTGAGTCGTGCCGTAATCGTGGAAACAGATTGAGGTAAATCCCTAGAATCGCTCCTGCAAACACAACGTGATCTCACTCACAAATCTCGTGAAACCCGCGCATCGCCGTGTGATGCGTGAAGGTCATGCGTGTGTCCACGCGCACAATCACCGAAAAGTGAGCCGAATCACACGCCGCGCCAAGCCCCTATAAATAGGGTCGATTGGATAAAAAATCTCTCACAATCTCATCAAGACACCTCTTCGTATGTGACCCGGATCATCCGACTCGTGACTGTCATCACAGGCCGCGCATTTTCAACCCGCGTATCACAAGGATGGGCCGGATTTGTGCAGTTTCGATACACACCGGCACAGGAGATACGCGATGAGGACAAGTTTCAAACTCGCTGTGGGAACCATGCTCATGGGCTGTTTCGCGGTTGCCGCTCTGGCCGAGAACACTGCCGAGACCGACTACAAACTAAAATGCGCAGCCTGCCACGGCGCCGACGGCACAGCCGCAACCCCGATGGGCAGGGCCAAGAAGATTGTCTCGTTCAAAGATCCGTCGATGATCAAGCTCACCGACCAACAGCTCTTTGACTCCACAAAGAACGGCAAGAACACCATGCCGGCCTACGCAGGCAAGCTCACCGACGCACAGATTACCGACATCGTCGCCTACATGCGCACCCTGCAGAAGTAAACCGCCGCAGGGCCTTTGGCAAGCATCGGGCGCAAACACGGCGCCAGTGCGAAGTCCCGCGCCCGACGCCGCCCTTTCTTCGGAGCTCACATGAAAGTTTCATCCTACTTGCTCTGCGCTGCAGCTCTGGCCTCGAGCATGGCCCTCGCCCACCCCGCATGCGCGCAAACCAACGACGAGTGCCTCACTTGTCATGGCGACGCCTCCATGCAGGACTCTTCCGGCCACACCATCGCCGTCGATGGCGCCAAATTCAAAGACGCCATTCACGGATCGATGCAGTGCAAGGATTGCCACGCCGACATCCACGGCTACCCGCACCCCGACAAAATCGCCAAGGTTGACTGCAGCCAGTGCCATGCCGATCAGGCCAAGGGGCTTGCGAACAGTGTGCACTCCGCCTCCGCCGATCATCCCTGCACAAGCTGCCACGGCAACGCGCACACCATCTATCCCAAGTCCGACCCGCGCTCGGCTGTCTACCCGCTCAATGTCCCCAAGACCTGCGGCACCTGCCACAGCGTCGACGGCATGGCCCAGAAGCACGGCAAGGCCAGCGTCTACCCGGCCTATATGGATTCCATCCATGGCATGGCTCTGAGCAAAGAAGGCCTGCTGGTCGCGGCCAATTGCACAAGCTGTCACGGCTCGCATCAGATTCTCAGCCACACCAACCCGGCCAGTCCCACCAACAAGGCCAACGTCCCTGACACCTGCGGCAAGTGCCACGCCGGAATCGAAACCGACTACATGACCGGTGTCCACGGCAAAGCCATCGCCGCCGGCAAAATGGCTGCGCCCGTTTGCTCCGACTGCCACACCGCGCACGCCATCGAGCAGCCCACAGCCTCCGGCTTCCGCATGCAGTCCACGCCCATCTGCGGCAACTGCCACAAGGAAAAGTTCTCGACCTATCGCGACACCTTCCACTCGCAGCTTGGCGCTCTCGGCGGTTACGTCGAAACGGCCCGCTGCTGGGATTGTCACGGCGCTCATGGCATCAAGCCCGCCTCCGACCCGACTTCGCCGATCGCCCCGGCCAATCTTGTCGCCACCTGCGGCCGATGCCACGCCGGCGCCAACGCCAGCTTCGTCAAATACCAGCCACACGCCAACGCGCACAATCGCAAACTCAACCCCGCGCTCTACTACATCGGGCTCTTCATGAACCTGTTGCTGGTCAGCGTCCTCACCTTCTTCATGATTCACACCATTCTGTGGCTCATTCGCCAGCGCCTCGAGCAGCTCAAGCGCAAAGCCGCAAACGGAGGAAACCATGCCTGATCTCGATCTGGCTCCAGTTCAACACCCAGGCACTTCCGCCGAACACGGCCGCTACTTTACGCGCTTCACCGCCGCGCAGCGCTACATGCACGGCGTGCTCTTCACCACCTTTCTCGGACTCGCCGCAACCGGCCTGCCCATGCGCTTCAGCCAGAGCTTCTGGGCGCGCAAGTTCGCTTCGGCCGTCGGCGGATTCGGCGCCATCATCTTCTTCCACAAGCTATGCGCGGTGATTCTCACCATCGCCTTCCTGATCCATGTGAAGGACATCTTCGAGCGCGCCCTGGTGAAAAGAGAGAAGGGCATCTTCTGGGGCAACACCTCCATGGTGGCCAACTTCAAAGATGTCGCCGACATCGTCAGGCACATCCGCTGGTTCGTCGGACTCGGTCCGCGCCCGCGCTTTGAGCGCTATGCCTACTGGGAGAAGTTCGATTACTGGGCGGTTTTCTGGGGCATGATCGTGATCGGCTTCTCCGGCTACGCCATGTGGTTCGCGCCGTTCTTCGCGCATTTTCTGCCCGGCTGGGCCTTGAATGCGGTGTTGGTCATCCACAGCGAAGAGGGCCTGCTCGCCATCCTGTTCATCTTCTCGATTCACTTCGTGAATACCCACCTGCGTCCCGACAGCTTTCCCATGGACATGGTGATTTTCACCGGCGTCGAGAGCGAAGAAGAGTTCAAAGAAAAGCGCAGTCAGGAGTACGAGCGCCTGGTCAAAGCCGGCCAGCTTGAGTCTCGGCTCGGCCCCGCGCCGCAAAAATGGTGGATCAACTTCGCGCGCATCATCGGGTTCAGCGCCATCTTCGTCGGCCTGCTTCTGCTGGTGCTCACGCTCATCGCGTTCTTCACATAGGGTTGTCAGTTTGCAAGCGGAGTCGTAGCGCCGGTCTCCAGAACGGCTGGTATGAGGGCCTCCGGGCCCTCATTTCCGCGAGGAATCTCGGGTCGGAAAGTTCCGCACATGGCAACGCATTTGGAATTGTCAAATCATTCTGAATTTGCACTTGAGTCTGGTGCCAGCAATCACTGCGCGCCATGCCGCAGAGCGCATCATCTTGACGTCGTGAAATCGCGCACTTTTCTCTTCGTCGCACTCCTGCTCGCAGCCCTCCTTGGCCCAGCACCCTCCTCGCACGCCGCGTCCAAACCGCTCGACCAAAAACCAAAGGATGCGGACTGCCTCGCCTGCCACGCCGACCCCACGCTGACCACCGACGACAACGGCAAGAAGATCAGCCTTTTCATCGATCAATCCAAACTGCACAGCTCCATTCACGGCCGCCTCTTCGCGTGCGTCGACTGCCACACCGACGTCAAAGAAGCTGCGCACACCGACACACCGAAGAAGATCGCCTGCGCCACCTGCCACGCCAAAGAAGAGGCCGCGTGGGAGCGCAGTCTGCATGACAAGAATCCCGCCAAGCCCGCCGCCACGTGCGTCGATTGCCATGGCGATGCGCACCAGATCACCGGCGGCGGCGATCCCAAATCGGCCGTCAATCACTCCAACATTCCCGCCACCTGCGGACGCTGCCACAGCCAGCAGTTCGTCGTCGGACCCGATGGCGTCAGCACACAAGCCTACATGTCGTATCAGCAGAGCGTGCACGGCAAGGCCATCGCCAGCGGCAACAAGCAGGCCGCCGTCTGCACCGACTGCCACGGCACGCACGAGATCCTTCCTGCCAACAACTCCAAGTCGCCCATCTACAAATTCAACGTGCCGGCCACCTGCGGCAACTGCCACGCGCAGGTTGCGCAAACCTTCATGCAAAGCATTCACGGGCAGGGAATCACCCGAGGCAACGGCCAGTCTCCGGTCTGCACCGATTGCCACGGCATCCACTCCATCAAAGCGCCGATCGATCCCAACTCCTCCGTGTCGGAGCAAAATGTGGCCAGGACAACCTGCGCCCGCTGTCACGAAGGCGTTCGTCTCTCGCAGGAGTTCGGCCTAGCCGGCAATCGCGTCTCCTCGTACCTCGACAGCTACCACGGCCTCGCCTCGCAAAGCGGATCCGTCGTTGTGGCGAACTGCGCAAGCTGTCACGGCGTCCACAACATTCTGCCCTCCAGCGATCCACGCTCGACCATCAACCGTGCCAATCTCGATGCCACCTGCGGCAAGTGCCACACCGGCGTGACGCAGCGCTTTACCCAGACCAAGGTCCACGTCGCCGGCTCCGTCAATAAAGACATGGGCTCCATCATCGTTCGCTGGGTTCGCTTGATCTACATCCCGCTGATCGTCATCGTCATCGGCGTCATGTTCCTGCACAACCTCATCATCTGGCGCAGCAAAGCCCTCGCACGCCGCGCCGTTCAAAATCCCTTCATGACACGGATGACGATTCAGCAGCGCTGGCAGCACCTCGCCCTGCTCACCAGCTTCATCGTTCTGGTCATTACCGGCTTCGCGCTCAAGTTTCCTGACTCGTGGTTCGCCGAACTGCTGGCCATGGGCGAACACACGCGCAGCCTCATCCACCGCGTCGCCGGCGTGGTCCTGATCGCCGCCGGCATCTACCACATCTTCTATCTCGTGAAAACGCGCGAAGGCCGCCGACTCATCTGGGATCTAGCCCCCCGTCCCCAGGACGCCTTTGACGCCATCGGCACCATGCTTTACTACCTCGGCCTCATGCCCGAGCGGCCCATGTACGGGCGCTTCAACTACGCCGAGAAAGCTGAATATTGGGCGCTGGTCTGGGGAACCGCGCTGATGGGCATCACCGGCATCATGATGTGGGCCAAAGTCAGTGTCGGCAATTTACTCGCCCGCTGGTGGGTCGACGTCGCGACAGCCATTCACTTTTATGAAGCCATCCTCGCCACACTGGCCATCGTCGTCTGGCACTTCTACCAGGTCTTCTTCGATCCCGATGTCTATCCGATGAACTGGGCCTGGTGGGACGGCAAGATGTCCGTCGAGCACTACGAACATGAGCACGCTCTCGACAATGAGTTCCTGCCGGGCGACGACGATGCCGCCGGAAAACGGAGGGAGCAGGAGCCTTCAGGCTCCTGAATAGCAGCCGTGACGTGTGACGCGGCTTTAGCCACGGACTTCGCCGGCAATTTCAGGCGAGTGCCGTCAACCGGAGGGAGCAGGAGCCTTAAGGCTCCTGAATTGCCGACAATAACCACGACGCGGCTTTAGCCACGGGCTCTTCGGGTATTTTCAACAATGCGCCTGGCTCCTCGGGAAATCCGCAAGTACTTCGTCACGCTTGGTTGCCGAAACGGAGGGAGCAGGAGCCTTCAGGCTCCTGAATAGCAGCCGTGAGGTGTGACGCTCCCCTCATATCCGCCAATAATCCGGCCGCCACACCTTAATGCGCTCCTTGATCTGCTTCCGGTTCAGGTTCTGTGTCAGCGCATCCTTGGCCAACTGCACCACCTCGTCATCCGCAGCGAATCGCAGGCCAATCAACTGGTCGGGAGTGAGCCGCTCAATCTGCGTCCGCCACTCCTCGGGAGCCAAAGTCACCAGCCGCAGCCTCTCTTCCAGCCGGATCACCCGGTCCTGGACCTTCAGCGGATACGCGCGCAGTTTCAGCACCGGAATCCATACGGCGATCGAAAGAATCACCATCCACGCTGTGTAGAGATTGAAGTGGCCAATCGCATAGATGATCACGAAGACCATGTTGACCAGCAGAACGGTTGCGAGAACCATGTGGTACGGCGGGTCGAAGCGCGCATGGTGCTTCAGGTCTTGCGTTGGTTCGTCACTCATGGGTGGCCTTCATTTCTTTCAGGCCCAGGGTGTCAGGAACCAGTGTCCGGGTATCCGCAGAACCGTTCACAGCGGCGTCGGGGGCCTGAATATCCGCGCTTGCTGGATTTTGCGCGGTAACCCCAGTGGCTGTCAACGTAGTACTCAGGTCGAGCGGCGCGAGCACCTCAGGGTTCTTCGGAATCGCATGAAACCGCCCCTGCACCAGGTAATCCACCACAATCCCCCCCGCGATATATGGATTCAGCAGAGCGATCGGAACCGCATACAGATTGGTTACCAGAGACTCCGCCACCGTCTTGTTCGACCGGCTCATCCTGCGATATCCCGGCACCTGCGGAATTTCAAACACGCTGAACTGCGTCCCTGGATGCTGACGCGCGTACTTTTCCAGCTTCCAGGCAAGCTGCTTCGGCGTTGTCATAAACGCATCCGGAAATAAATTGCGTCTGAACTTGCCCGGGAAATAATGGTTCAGCACCGTCCGTGCAAAGTCGGCGCAGTTCTCATAAAAAAGATTGAAGTGGGAGTGGTTCGGCCCCGCATTCAGTTGCGCAATCAGCGCGTCATCCTGCTCCTCGGTGGTCTCAAAGCGAAACACATACGTGCGCCGTTCGTACGCAACCCCCACCAGGTCAGGCCAGCCGTCACTGAAGATGCTTCCGCCCGGCGGATGAGGCCAATACCGTTTCAGCTCCGACTCTTCATAGCGGTCGCGCATCCGTGTCACCGTCGCTCGATCGACGCGCGCGGGAACCACCGACAGATCCTCAACCGCGTAGAAGTAGGGAGCCAGCGGAACCGCAACCCAGTCATACCCTTCCATGCCGGAGTAGCGCGCGATCACTACGCCCAATTCGCCCGGCCCGCAACGGCGCAGATGCGTCGGCGTCTCCGCGCAGACGCGCTGCAGATAGACCGCGTTATGGCCGGTAGGATTGAAGGCCCCGAAAAATCCGTAAGGCTCCTCCAGCAGCAGCGCCCCTTGCGCATGCAAGCAGCGGGCGCCCATCAGACACAGGAAAATGAAAATCAATCTTGTTCGAAAGCTATGCATGGGTGCGACGGAATCCTCCTGTCAGAGGTGGTGTCTGGCGTTGGAAAACCGAGTTGGCCCAATGGGGAGATCAATGAATGCGATATCTACTTGGACTGCGCACTGCGCACTATGAACTACAAACCGTCTGCTGTTTTTTGACCCGACTTTCTTCCCATCGTTGCGGCCCGCGGTGCCGAAGATGGTCGCGAAAAATCCCTCCGAAATCGGCTGACGAGCGATGGATGTGTCTGATAACGTGGTCCTTCCGGATCTTGTCCTCTCTCACTGCACTGCAACCCGGTTAGATGCATTTTTCCGGCGATTCCCACTCCGAGGCAGCCTTGAAACTTCGTTCAGCTCTTCTTTTCGCCCTCTCCGCTCCGCTTCTTGCGCCTTCTCTTCTCTCTCAGGTCACACTGCCGCGCATCCTCTCCAGCAACATGGTGGTGCAGCGCGACCTCCCCGTTCATGTTTGGGGACTCGCCTCGCCCGGCGAACAAATCGCCGTCACCTTCCGCAGCGAAACCCGCTCCACCACCGCCGCCGACAACGGCCGCTGGAGTCTCTATCTCGCGCCCGGGGCTGCGGGCGGACCGTTCGTATTGACGGTGAAGGGAACCGTCGGGTCAGGCTCTACCCAGCCCGTCGCCGAGCCTCAATCCATCACCCTCGACGACATTCTTGTCGGCGACGTCTGGGTGGCCTCCGGTCAATCGAACATGGAATTCGCGATGCACCAGGCCGAGACCGCTGCCGCCGATCTGCCCCACGCCGCGAATCCCAACATCCGCCTTCTCATCGTCAAGAAAAAAGCCATCGACTACCCGCAGGACGACCTCGAAACCGATGTCTGGTCCGGCTGGTCCGCGTCGACGCCCGAAACCGCGAAAGATTTCTCCGCCGTAGCCTGGTATTTCGCGCGCGACATCGAACAGCGCGAACACGTCCCCATCGGCGTCATCGACTCCACATGGGGCGGTACCGTTGCCGAAGCCTGGACCCGCATGGCCGCGCTCGGCGCCGATGCCTCGCTCGCGCCGCTGTTCGTCTCATGGGGACACATGACCGAGCGCGAAGAGAACGAGCACCTGCGCTTCAACGCCGAGCAACGCCAGCGCGATGAAGCCAAGGCCGCCGGCAAACCCGCGCCGCAATTTCCCTGGCATCCGCAGCTCGATAGCTGGGGCCCCGGCATGCTGTGGAACGGCATGATCGCGCCTCTTACCCCGTTTCCCATCCGCGGCGTCATCTGGTATCAGGGCGAGAGCAACAGCAAGCTCGAGCGCTGGCCCCTCTACAACCGCATCTTCTCCACGCTCATTACGGACTGGCGTCACCAGTGGGGCGTCGGTGACTTCCCATTTCTATTTGTCCAGATTTCGGCATTCAAGTCCAACGAAACCGAAGACTGGGCCGAACTCCGTCAGCAGCAGGTCGAGACGCTTGCCTTGCGCAACACCGCAATGGCCGTCACCATCGACATCGGCAACCCTGATAACGTGCATCCCACCGATAAAGTCGATGTCGGCCTGCGGCTGGCCCGCGCCGCGCGCGCCCTCACCTATGGTGAATCCGTTGAATACCAGGGCCCTGCTTTCCGCCAGGCCACCCCGGAAGGCAACTCCATCCGCGCCTGGTTCGACCACGCCAAAGGCTTCATGGCCAAAGGCGGCGCCGTCACCGGCATCGAAGTCGCCGGCCCCGACGGCAAATTCGTCCCCGCCGGCGCCATCATCCAAGGGGCCACAATCCTTGCCACCACCCCCGCCGTCCCCAATCCAAAGTTCATCCGTTACGGCTGGGCCAACAGCCCGCAGTGCAACCTCTTCAATGACGAGAAGCTGCCCGCGTCACCGTTCACATCCGCTGAGTAACGACGGAATCATGTCGCTTTCGCGGGACTTAGGGCGACTTCCATTTGTATCGCGATTGTTTTCTTCCTTCGCCGCCGCCCTCTTTCGAGCGTCTGACAGCGAGAACGGAGCGCAATTTGCCTTTTCCACCGACCAGTGGGCGGGACGCGTCCCCCGAAAGTGACACGCGTGCGGGCCGCGGGTCAAGATACAATTTTGTCATCCCTGAAGGGGTCCGAACAACTTGGTCGTGCACGTCGGGAGGATGATGATCGAGAGCATCCGACTGCTCCGTGCCTGAAGCGTTTCCCGGGACCCGAACCCATCCGGCCGTTCTTCGCATGAGAGAACCATGAAGCCTATGCTCAGGTTTTCAATCCGAGGCAGACGTGAGCTGCGCCTGATACTGCCCTTTGTCGCCATTCTTCTGGCGCTGGTGTTGCTGAGCGATTTCAGCATCGATATTCTTTCTGCCGCGCGCGCCTACGTCGGCGGCGAAAGTCTGTGGAGCAAAGGTCAGAAAGACGCCGTCATTCACCTGATGCGCTACGCCGCCGGCGGAGGCGAAGTAGAGTTCGCTGCTTACGAGCGTGCCATCGCAGTGCCCCTGGGCGATCGCGAAGCGAGAATCGAGTTGATGCGCGCTCGGACTGACTATAGCAAGACTGTGGCAGGACTGCTTGCAGGCGGCAATCATCCCGACGATATTCCGGGGATGATCCGGCTCATCCGCTACTTCGGGCGCTTGCCGGCCATCCATCGCGCAGTTGGAATCTGGGCCCGCGGAGACGACGAAGTCGCCACCCTGAATGCACTGGCGCAGCAACTGCATGCCGCTGTGCGAGAGGGCAACAGCGGTGCCGGAAACGTTGCCCTGTTGCTGCAGCGCATCCACGATACAGATGCGCGGGTAACGCCGCTGGAGGAAGCCTTCTCTTCTTCGCTTGGAGAGATCTCGCGGCAGTTGCGCGGCATCCTGATCCCTGGCATTGCGATTGTGGCAGCCTTGCTCTTATTTCCCTTCATTGCAATTGTGCTTCGCGACTTCCGGCATGAACGGAGACATACGCAGCATCTGACTCACCTGGCAAGCCACGATGCCCTGACTGGCCTGCTCAATCGAACCGAATTCGAGCGCTGCCTTGCCAGGGCAATCGAAGAAGTGCGCCGCGACGGATGTGCCCATTCGTTGATGTATCTCGATCTGGATGAATTTAAGACGGTGAACGACAGTTGCGGCCACGCCGCCGGCGATGAGTTGATCTGCCAGCTAGCCACTCTCATGCAGGCCAAACTGCGCGGCACCGATACTCTTGCCCGCCTCGGCGGAGACGAATTTGGTGTGCTTCTCGCGCACTGCGGACCCGGCGATGGCCTGCGCGTGGCCGAAGAGATTCGGGATGGGATCTCTCGCTACCGCTTTGCCCACGGGCAACGCCTCTTTACACCGGGCGTGAGCATCGGTGTGATCGATCTTGACCGGAACGTGACCCAGGTCGCGGAGGCCCTCAGCGCCGCAGACGCTGCCTGCTACCTGGCAAAGCAAAAAGGGCGTAACTGCGTTCAGGTTTATCAGGAGCAAGCGTGTCTCAGTATTCCTGGATCGTGAGCCTTCGCTGGGAATTCTCGCGCCCTGCGAACCCTCACTGCTTTGCCGGCACGATGACTCGCGTCTCCTGGATCTCGATGATCCCCGAACCGACACGCTTCTCGATCTCCGGCAAAAGCGCCTCGACCTTTTCCCGTGTCTCCACGATCTCGATCTTGATGGGCAGAAAGTCGGAGACATCCAGAATATGCGCCGCGTGAATCCGGTGCGTTGATCCAAAACCGGCCACGCCCTTCAGCGCTGTCGCGCCATAGATGCCGCTCTTGAACAGGAAGTCCAGAAGGCTCGTGTAGTTGGGCACTCCGTGATGCTTTGCCCCGTCACTCAGGTAGATTGAAACTTTCACTGCGGGTCCTGATTGCAGCATGGCCGCTCCTTTCACTTCGAAGCAACGGTGGATTGGAGCACCGAAGGGTGAGTTCTGGCAAGCTCGCGGTTCACAGCGCGAGCAACTCGTGAGCCGGCCCCCGACCCCTGATCCCTCTTCGCTCAGAGAATCTCCGCCAGCATCGCACCGCCCCAGGTCGCGGCCAGCCCCAAAATCAGGCTGCCCACTGCATACAGGCAGGCGAGAAAGAATGCCCCACTGCGCAGCGTGGTCAGCGTCTCCCACTCATACGTCGAAAACGTCGAGTACGCGCCAATGAACCCGATGGGAATCAGAAAGCGCCACGCCGGATTCAAATCGGCCCGCTTGCCCATATAGGTCAGCGAAAATCCGATGATCACGCACGCCGTCAGGTTCACGATCAGCGTCCCGTATGGAAATTTGATGCCCATCCGTCCCGCGATCGACGACCCAACCCAGTAGCGGGCAATCGAGCCCAGCGCGCCCCCCAAAGCAATCAGCAGATACTTCTGCAAGGCCGTTCTCCCCTCGTTAAAGTAAACGCAGCAGGAACGCGACCTCACCCAATCCCGCCCGTTCAACTGCGCAATTTGTTCTTGGGGATCGTGCCGGGAAGACTGCTCCACGACAGGAGTCCCTGTCAGGAGTCATCATCTGTCCGGCTTCAAAGGCAGGGACAGCGGTTAAGGGTGAACTCCTTCACCACAACCAACTACACTGATTACACTTGCCACCTCACGAAGATGTCAAGCTATCGATTGCTGCACGAGCCTCGATGAAAACTCTTGCCAATTCGACCGACAAGCAGGAGATCCTCACCCGCGTTGCTGCTCTGACTCCGGCAAGCCAGCGCCGCTGGGGCTCGATGACGCCCAACGGCATGCTCTGCCACATGAACGACAGCTTTAAATCCACCATGGGCCAAAGAAATCTGAAGACGCTGAAGCCGCCGTTGCCGCGACGGTTCATGATGTTTGTGGCCTTATGGGTTCCGCTCAAATGGCCGCCCGGCATCCCAACCGCACCCGAATGTGACCAGAAAATCGGTGGCACGCCGCCGGTCGATTTCGAGAGCGACCGCGCGGAGTTCTATGCTCTCTTCGAACGCTTCACCCAGCAACCGCGCCTGTTTGAGTGGCAGCCGCATCCGATGTTTGGGTCCATGACGGACAAGGAATGGATGCGCTGGGGCTATCGCCACATGGACCATCATCTGCGCCAGTTCGGAGTTTAGAGTTCGCGGCTAGCTATGCTTGCCCTTCCACTCCGCATACGGCCCCTGGAAGTCTTCAATCCCGTCTTCCCTGAAGTTCCAAAGCCGCGTCCCGACCTCATCGATCAAATCGTGATCGTGCGTCACCAGCAGCACCGTGCCTTCGAACCGCTGCAGCGCGATATTCAGCGCGTTGATGGCTTCAAGATCGAGATGGTTCGTCGGCTCGTCGAAGATCAGGAAATTCGGCTTGGTCAAAATCAGCTTGCAGAACACCAGCCGCGCCTGCTCGCCGCCCGACAGAGCCTTGGTCGGCTTCGCGCCCTCTTCCCCGGAGAACAGCATCTGCCCCAGGATGCCGCGAATCTCCTCAACGGTGGCCTTCGGATCCCAGCGATGCAGCCACTCCGCCACCGTCAGCCCGTGCTCGATGGTCGCGCCCACATCCTGAGGGAAGTAACCGATCTGCGCCTCGTGTCCCCAGAAAACCGAGCCAGAGTCCAACACAAAATCCTTGTCAGCAAGCCCTGGATAACTGTTGAGAATTGACTTCAGCAGAGTGGTCTTACCCGCGCCGTTGCGGCCCATCAAACAGATCTTCTCGCCGCGCAGTACGTTGGCAGTAAATCCATCAATGACTTTGTGATCATCGTAAAACTTTGTCAGATGCTTGAATTCCAGTACGTGCTTGCCGCTGGGCCTGATCTGATCGAAGCGAATGTAAGGCCGCTGAATGTTCGAGCGCGCCAGATCGTTGCTCTGCAGCCGCTCTACTTCCTTGCGCCGGCTGGTCACCTGCGACGAGCGCGTGCCTGCCGCAAAGCGCGCAATGAATTCGTTGAGCTGCGCAATCTTCTTTTCGCGCTGCGCGTTCTGCGATTCCAGCGTCGACCGAATCTGCGTCTTGGCCATCACCATGTCGTCGTAGCCGCCCGTGTACACGATGATGGTCTGGTAATCGATGTCGGCCGTATGCGTGGTCACGCTGTTCAAAAAATGCCGGTCGTGCGAGATCGCGATCAGCGTGCCGTCGTAGTTATTCAAAAAATCCTGCAGCCAGTAAATCGACTCCAGATCGAGATAGTTAGTGGGCTCGTCGAGCATCAGCGCTTCCGGCTTGCCAAACAGAGCCTGCGCCAGCAGCACGCGCACCTTCTGCCCGCCCTGAATCTCGCCCATCTTGCGCTCGTGGATTTCATCGGGGATGTCGAGTCCCTGCAGCAGCACCGCCGCGTCGCTCTCCGCCGTATAGCCGTCCTCGTCGCCGATCACGCCTTCGAGTTCGCCCAGCCGCATGCCGTCAGCGTCGCTGAGCTCAGCCTTCTCGTAAATCTTGTCCCGCTCTTCAAGCGCCGCCCACAGAGGCTTGTTGCCCATGATCACCGTATCGATCACGCGATAGTTGTCGAAAGCGAACTGATCCTGCCGCAACACGCCCAGCTTGCGCGGCCGCACCACATTGCCCTTTTGCGCATCGAGCTCGCCGGTCAAAATCTTCATGAACGTCGATTTGCCCGACCCGTTAGGGCCAGTCAGGCCATAGCGCCGGCCGGGAACAAACGAGACGCTGACATCTTCAAAGAGAATCTTGGCGCCGTAGCGCATGGTGACGTTGCTGACACTGATCATTCTGGTTCTTTTTTCCTATCCGTGGGCCGCAGTCCGGTATCGGCGCCGGCGGGCCTTGGAGTCTTGGTTTGCTCGGTGAATTGGGGCGCGCCTGTGGCACAGCCCCTGAGACCATCTGCTCTTCTAGTTTCTCATAGCGGCGAAGAAATGCTCGCCCTCAAATAGCATCCAGAACCTAGCCGGGGATGAGGAAAGCGCCCGCAATCCCTTTGTCCAACGTAGCAAGGACCGCGCCGTTGCTCTTTGCAAGTTGAGCAAGGTGTCCGTCCGTCACTTGTGCAGGGGTCTTCACCCATTCTGGAAGGCATGAAAGGTCGTTCGCGTCCGAGATGAATTCAAGCGGTAACGCTCGCCTCGACTTCAAGTCCAGCAGCAACTCCCTCGCCCGCGTAACATCGATGCCGTAAGAACGAACGTTTCCCAATATGCGAACAAATGCGAGTTCTGTGATGGAACAAGTCAGAAATCGATCATTCTTTCGAGAGCGCATCCAGGCACCGACACGGTCATGAAAATCATGCCGCCGAAAACCGTAAGCGATCAAAACGTTGACGTCGAGAAGATGTCTCACGGAAAGTCCGCAAGCATCTCACGCACCATTTCGCTGGTCAGTACAGGCGCGTCCGGTCCCACGTCGATCACCGGAAAACCGGTGATCGGGTCTTTGATGATCTTTGCTTCGTAGCGCCTCTTTTTGGGAGCGCTCAGCACAATCCGATCCTGCTCAACGGCAATATCCAGCGTGTCGCCCGCGCGAATGCCAAGCTTGCGGCGAAGCGGCCCGGGAAGAACGATCTGACCTTTTGTGGAGACGCGCGTTTGCATGGTAAGACAATCTTAACTCCAATTCTCATTCCAATCCAAAAGAAGGGAACCGATCATGACCGGGCGCACCGCCGCCGACCAACTGCGAACGACGAACTATCGCAGGATCGCTGTTACCACCTGATTCACCACGAACGCCGCGCCCCAGGCCAGCGCCAGCATGTACAGGAACTGCACCGCCGGCCACTTCCAGCTATTCGTCTCGCGCCGCACCACCGCCATGGTCGAGGTGCATTGCATGGCAAACGCGAAGAAGATCATCAGCGCCAGCGCGCCGCCCAGCGTCATATCGTGATGCAGGGCAGTCTGCAGGTGCATGGCCTGCGTGGCCGGGTCCGCGCCATAGAGCGTGCCCATCGTCGAGACCATCACCTCGCGCGCAAACACGCTGCACACCAGCCCGATGCCGATCTTCCAGTTGAAGCCCAAAGGCGCAATGGCCGGTTCAATAAAGTGACCGATCCGCCCAATCACGCTGTCCGCCAACTCCGGCGCGGAGTACGAACCGCCAGCCACATGCACCGGCGGAATATGCGCCAGCACCCACAGCGCCAGCGAAACCGTGAGAATCACCGTGCCGGCCTGGCGCAGAAAAACATTGGCGCGATCAAACAGCCGCATGCTCAACGACCGCAGCGTCGGCATCCGATACTGCGGCAGCTCCAAAATGAAGGGCGTCTCGCTCGACTTGAGAATCGAGCTCTTCAGCAACCAGGCTGTCGTCATCGCGCCCACAAATCCGGCAACGTAGAGGCTCAGCATCACAATCGTGCGCAGCCCCAGAAACCCATGCAGATAAGCCGTATTCGGAATGAACGCCGCAATCAGCAGCATGTACACCGGCAGTCGCGCCGAGCAGGTCATGAACGGCGTCACCAGAATCGTCGCCAGCCGATCGCGCCGGTTCTCGATGGTACGCGTCGCCATAATCGCCGGCACCGCGCAGGCATATGCCGAGAGCAGCGGGATAAAAGCCTTCCCGTTCAGGCCAATCGTGCGCATTACGCGATCCGCAATCAGCGCCGCACGCGCAAGGTAGCCCGAGTCTTCAAGCACGCCGATAAACAGAAACAGCAAAAGAATCTGGGGGAGGAAAACGAGAACCGAACAGATGCCCTTCCATGCGCCGTCCAAAACCAGAGATTGGATCCAGCCAGCCGGCAGCAGCGGCCGCGCAAATTCGCCGATCCGCGCAAGCACATCGCCCAGCCCGTCTGAGAGCGGCTGGCCGATCGAAAACACCACCTCGAACACCGCGATCACAACAATCAGAAACAGCAGCGGTCCCCACACGCGATGCAGCAAAACATTGTCGATCTTGCGCGTGCCTTCAATCGAGAGCGGCGCCTTGTAGCCGGTCTTCTGGCTCACCTGCTCGGCCCAGCTATGTGTGCTGGCCGCGTTGCCCAGCACAGGTAGCGTCAGCGGCTTGGCCGCCGGCCCCGCTCCCTGTTGATTCAAAAACAGCGGCACCGCATTCAATCCCGTGCCATGCGTCGCGCTGATCAGCGCAACCGGAACGCCCAGCTCCCGCGCCAGCTCCAGCGCATCAATGTGGCCGCCGCGCTGCTCCATCAGGTCGCTCATGTTCAAGAGCACCAGCGTCGGCAGTCCCACCGCAAGCACCGGAGCGGCAAGCATCAACTGCCGCGTCAGGTGCAGCGAATCAAGAACCAGAATCACCGCATCCGGCTTCGGCGTGCCGGGCATCTCGCCCTTCAGCACATCAATGGCGACGCGCGCATCCTCAGAGTAAGGAGTCAGCGAGTAAATCCCTGGCAGATCAATCAACGTCAGGTCGATGCGGCCCACGCCGGCCATCAGGCCCATGCGCTGCTCCACCGTCACGCCGGGATAGTTGGCAACCTTCTGCCGCAGACCGGTCAGGCGATTGAACAACGTCGATTTACCTGAGTTCGGGGGGCCGATCAGAACCACAGTCCGCAGCGTGGAGGGAGGCGACGGCGGCGGCACAAACGCCGGCGTGTCGCAGCATGCACTCATCGCCGGGCCTCGGCCAGTTCAACCACAGCGCGCTGCGGCGACTTGGAGGGCGCGGCTGCGGGATAATCTTCCGCAATCACCGGCCGTATGCTGATCGAATCCGCAGTCTCGTGGCGAAGCGCGATCTCAATGCCGCCCACGCCATACACCGTCGGGTCGCCGGCTGGAGCCCGCCGCAGCGCCGTCACCAGAGAATTAGGAACAAAGCCCATATGCATCAGGTGATTCTGCACGGATTCAGGTAGGTTCAGGGCCACGAGAACCGCGCTCTTACCGACCTTTAACTCGCTGAGGACGCTCACCGGCCGAACTCCTGGGGACAGCTAACCGCGACAAAATCTAAACTCCGACCAAATGGGTCGGACTTAGTATACGACTGAATTGGTCCGAGTCGCAAACATTGGGTTTGTTTTTGTCCGTCCCATCCTAAATCAGGGACGAACCCGCAGGCGCTTCAGCCCAACCGGACCCCCTGGCCGAATCGCAGATACCTCATCGGTAGGTTGATCTGTTTGTATCAGTCGCTTCGGTCATCCGCGTGTGATCCTAATCACTTTAGTGAACGATTATTGGGTTGCCCAGTCCCCATACGGGTGATACAAGAGACCCATGAAGACCAACCCCACCGGCGGGGCGATCGCGCGCTTGCGCGCCTCTCTTGCGGCGGAGAGTCCGCCCGCTGGCCTGACGGCTCCGGTTGAGGCGCTGTGGTGGGACGCGAAAGGGGATTGGGCCCGTGCCCACGACCTGGTCGACAACCTCGAAACCCCTGAGGGCATGGCGGTTCACGCCTACCTGCACCGCAAGAGCGGCGAAGCCTCAAACGCCGACTATTGGTACCGGCTCGCCAGCCGCGCCTACCACCGCCCCACGCTTGAGGCCGAGTGGGAAGCGCTGGTGGATGGGCTGCTCAAAGCTTGATCCCGATCCGTTTGGGGCGGAAAAGCCTGTGCTTGCGTGC
This sequence comes from uncultured Acidobacteriaceae bacterium, assembly GCA_963791505.1. Taxonomy (GTDB): domain Bacteria; phylum Acidobacteriota; class Terriglobia; order Terriglobales; family Acidobacteriaceae; genus Telmatobacter. The sequence continues at coordinate 12,958 of CAWBSV010000050.1, read as the reverse complement.
AAGGGGTGTCTGCAGCCCGTTGATTCCAATTTGGTTAAGAGGGTTGCACGGCAGCACGGGCTTTTTTCAGGGTCCTTTTTGCTCCTCCTTCCGGCCGAAGGGATGGGCTTCGGCGATTCTGTTGCGGACGGAGTGGGTGGGGGTTTGATCGGCAGAGAAGCGGCAAGGGCGCGGGGGGAAACTGCAAATTGGGCGATATGTGCTCATGGGTCTCCCTGGGAGGGCTTGCGATTGCGGCTCAGTTTTGAGTGTGCGCTTTCTCAAGAAATAATATGCAAATTAGGGAGATGTTTTTTGCTTTTGGAATGAGGGAGATGCGGGTTATTTTTTCGCGCGGGGCTTGACAGAATTCGCGGAGGGGCAGGGGGGAGCGGGATCGTCCCGCCCGTCTCCGGTTTTCGTTGCGCGCCGACCCGGGGTATGACAAGATGCGGGGATTATGCTTCTTAAGGCTTTGAGCGGACGCACGATCCCTCTCCTTTGCTTCATCCTGCTGTCCTTAACATGGGCAGTTGGCGCACGAGCTCAGGTCGTCGACGCGGAGGGCAACCGCGCGATGGTGGTCGAGCTCAACGGCCCATGGACCTTTCATCTGGGGGATAATCTAGGTTGGTCGGAGCCGGGCTTTGACGATTCTGCGTGGCCGCGGCTTGCTGGCGATAAGACCGACCTGAAGTTAGGGGCGCCGGGGGGAGCATTCGCTTGGTACCGGACGCGAATCAAATTCGCAGGCAGCAAGTCGGCACTCGCTTTCGAGATGCCTTCCATCCATGGATCCTACGAAGTATTCGTCAATGGTGAGCGTATCGGAGGCGTAGGAGGACTGCCCCCCCATCCGCACCGGGTAAGAGGGCCCGGCCAGGTCTTCGAACTCCCGCCGAGCGCCGTTCGACAGGACGGTCCGTACACCGTCGCCATCCGCATATGGTATTTCGACCTCGCCGGCGTCTGGCAACGTGAACCAAGGTTTGGCGATTCTGCATTCTTATGGAATTGGGCGACCTTGGAAAGACACAACCGCTTCTGGCGGGATGGCAACAGGGTAGTACAGGTCACCCTGGAATTGGTGGGAGCTTTTGCAGGATTTCTGCTGTTCTGGATGGGCCGGTCAGGGCGCGAGTATCTGTGGTTCGGACTGTTCGAGCTATTGGGGGCGATCTTTGACGCCTGCATACTTTACATGGGTGGCGCACTTTACCCTGTTGCAGCAACAAACGCAGTCTTAAGCCTATTTTCCGGTCTACACCACTTTTTTCTCTTGCAGTTTGTCCTCGCCCTTCTCACTGCCCGGCGGAACTGGCTATATTGGGCCACCAACGTGGCAGCCGTGACAATCACGGTTGCGCGCCCGTGCGCAACAATCCCGTTTGTGTCAAATGCGTTCGGATTAGTTGACGATGCAGCCACAATCCCCTTTGTATTTGGCATCGTTGCGCTTCTTCTGCTCGGTGCGTGGCAAAAAAACCGGGACGCACAGTTCCTTGCGTTTCCAGTCGCAGTCACCTTCTTGCCCGAGGTTGTCGGCGCGTTCGAAGAGATCAGCCAGCACTTCGGAGCGAAACCTTCAGCCGTTCTTGAAACAGCGCTCGAAGCTCAGGGACATTGGCCTTTTCCATACACTGTTACGGACGCGACACAAGTCCTGTTCGTGATCGCGGCTATGGTCCTTCTCCTCTTGCGCTTCCTGCGCGTGCGCAACGCGGAGCAACGCCTGGCCGGTGAAATGGAATCGGCACGTCAGGCACAAACGCAGCTTGTGCCCATCGAACTGCCGCAGCCGAAGTATCTGCGCTTTGAAGCCGCCTACGTACCCGCTGCGGAGGTGGGCGGGGATTTCTATCAGATTGCCGAAGGGGTTGACGATTCCACGCTCGTGATCGTGGGCGACGTGAGCGGGAAGGGCCTGAAGGCGGCGATGAAGGGCACCCTGGCGATTGGGGCCTTTCGCGCATTGGCCGGGCAAGGGCTTGGACCGGCGGAACTGCTGGACAGGCTCAATCGAGAGCTGCTCGGCGGACCCGATGGGGGTTTCGTTACCTGCGTATGCGCCCGGGTCACAGCGGATGGGGGCATCACGCTGGCGAATGCAGGCCACATTTCGCCCTATGTGAATGGAGAAGAGGTGGAATGTCTCTCAGGCTTTCCGCTGGGGATTCTTGTGACGCGATACAGCGAGATCAGCCTGAGCCTGAAACCCGGCGATCAGATGACACTTATGTCCGATGGGGTCGTGGAGGCGCAGAGCGCAAAGGGAGAGCTATTTGGCTTCGGTCGGACTGCGGCCCTCTCCACCCTCTCTGCTGGTGAGATTGCTCGAGCGGCGCAATACTTTGGACAAGAGGACGACATTACGGTGCTGACGATGGCACTTGTTGCGGGTTGAGGGCTTCGCTGGATTGGAGCGATTGGGAGCAATAGGCCGCCCCGACGGGGCTATGGGATGGCTGTGATGCATTCCCAGGACTGCGCTTCGCTTGTCCTGGGCTAATGACCTTCGTCCCTCCGGGACGAGGCCAATTGTTCGAAAGTCTCTGGTGCGGGCCCGGACTCATGTTCTGGCCCTTTCAAAAGTGGGTTCCTGGCATCCCACCCATCCACGATGAGGCTGTGGATGGATGGGGCACCGGGCATGGTTCGGCCCATGTATGATGCCCACAACACACGACTCCCGCTTCAACAGGATTGGCTATGAACTATGCTCATCTCGCTCTCGCGTCGCTGGGCGGCACGGTTGCCTATTTTGCTTTTGGCTTTGCGCTGTTCGCGGCGCTGCCGGCGATGAAGACGGAGTTCATGAAGTACCCCGGCGTCTATCGGTCGCAGGAGAGCATGATGAAGATCATGCCCTTCGGCATGATCGCGATCCTCGTTGCCATTGTGGTGGTTGCGGCTCTCTACGCGAAGGCCTATGGGGCGGGTGGGGGCGTAGTGGCGGGCGCCTGTTTTGGGGCGCTGATCGGCGTGTTTGCGGTATGCACGTTCGTGATCCACAACTACGTGAACCTGAATATCGGTCTGGCGCTGACCGTCTACCAGGGGATCTGCTATTTCATCCAGTGGGTCGTGGTGGGTGCGGCCGTGGGGCTGATTTACAGGGCGTAGGTGGGGGATTGGGGTTCGTGGATTCCCACCCATTCCACGATGAGGCTGTGGAATGGATGGGGCACCCTTGTTCCAAAGCTCCTTGTCCGCTGTTCACTGTGCACGGCGCACTGGCGTCACGCCACGGAACCGCCGTCGACGACCAGGGCTTCGCCGGTGATCCAGCGGCCCGCGTCGCTGAGCAGGAACGCGATGGCATTGGCGACATCGACGGGCTGGCCGAGGCCGAGGGGCTGCAAGTTGACGATGTCATCCATGTGCTGGGCGCCGAGTACTTCCTTGGCCGAGCTCAGCATCGGGGTATCCACAAACGAGGGAACCACGCAGTTGACGCGCAGGCCGTCGGGAACCAGCTCCCTGGCCAAGGTTCTGGCAAGGGAGATCAAAGCGCCTTTGCTGGCCGCATAGGCAGAGAGACCGACGGCCCCGCGCAGCGCAGATGTGGATGAGACGAAGACGAGCGAACCGCCGCGGACGCAGACGGTTCTCTTGCGGAAGGCGCGGGCGAGCATGATTGCGGCTTCGAGGTTGATGGACAGGATTTCGCGGACGACCTTCATGGAGAGAGCGCGCAGCGGAATGGCGACGGAGATGCCGGCGCTGTGCACGATTCCGTTGAGAGGTCCGGTTTGAAGCACAAGCTTGTCGAGCCACGCGGGGATTGTCTCAGCCTGCGCGAGGTCGAAGGCCTCGGCGAAGTGGCCGTCGCCGGTTAGAGACGCCATGGTCTCCTGCAATTTTTCAGCGCTGCGGCCGACCACAACAACTTTGGCGCCGAGCTGGCTGAGGAGGATGGCGGTTCCGCGGCCGATGCCGCTGGAGCCGCCGGTGACAAGGATGGTTCGTCCCGTCAGATCCATGGGATTGACGATGGCGCGGCTTGCCTGCGTGGATTGTGCCAGTGGTTCGCTCATACTCTCAATTCGGTCCCATAGGCCATGATGGCGCTTCGATCGACATCGATCACGGGTGTCACCACGGTCGGCCCAAACTTCATGGCGAGGGCGCCCCAGGAGAGGCCCACCCCGAATCCGCACATGATCAGGTTCATTGATTCCTTTTCGACCTGCTGGCGCAGGCAGTGGGCGATGGTGAGCGGAATGGACGCCGAACTGGTGTTGCCGTATTCGCCGAGGCTGAGCGGCACCTTGCTCACCGGCACCTTCATGCGCTTGGCAATGTGCTCAACCATGAACGCGTTGGCCTGGTGGAGAACGAAGGCGTCGGGAGTCTCCACAGTCCACCCCGCTTTTTGGATTGCGGATTTGATCACCGCGGGGACTTCGCGCAGCGTGAACGTAAAGATCTCGCTGCCGTTCATGTAGAGGTCTTCAAGGCTGCGGATGTTGCCGTTCTCCGCCTCTTTCCGGATTGAGGTCTCGGGCCCTGGAGGAATGCGGTTGCCGCCTGCGGGAATAATCAGATCTTTGTAGCCACGCCCGTCGGTGCCAAGGGTGAACCACATGGGCTCGGCATCTTCAGAGTACTCGAGGGCAGTGACGGCGGCTGCGTCGCCAAAGAGCAGGGCGGCCGAGCGATCATAAGGAGAGCCGTAGTACGAAGTGTCGCCAACGGCGAGCAGCACCCGTTTCACACTGCCGGAGGCAATCATGGTACCGGCAAGCCACAAGCCATACACATAGCCGGAGCAACCGAGGTTCACATCAAACGCGATGCAGGATTTGGGCAAACCAATCCTGGCCTGGAGAATGCAGGCAGTTGCCGGCAGGCGATAATCGGGAGCCTGGGTGACGAGGATGATCGCCTCGACGCTGCTGCGATCCCACCCTAGCTCATCGAGCAGGCGCGGGGCAGCGGTGGCCGCGAGGTCGGAGACGCACATCCGGGGATGAATCTGCTCCGCGATGCGGCGCTTGCGCGTGCCGGACATGGAGATGATCTTCTCCACATCCTCTGCCCCGAAATTCGCGATGTGGGGGGCGAGATCCGCTTCCTGAGCCGGCGCAGCACATGCGATTCCAGAAATTTTGACGTTTCGAATCGGGCCATCTTGCATCTAGGCGACAACCTTGTTGTCTAGAAGGCCCATCAGATCCTCGACCGTTTTGCACGCCGCAAGCTTGCGCGCGTCGAGGATCACGCCAAACTCTTCATCCGCAAACGCGATGAAGGAAATGACGGAGAGCGAGCTCCAGCCAAGGCTGACTAACTCGGCCGCGGGATTGACGTTTGACACGTCTGTATCCGCTATTTCAGCGATGTGGGAGTAAAAAGTTATGGAATCCATGCGCAGATTCTACTGCATTTGTGACCTGCGGAAAAACACTTTCGCGTTAGGAGACAAAACTTTAGAACAGGTATGCGGCATCGTTATCCATCATGTTAATGAGGGGAATTTCACCATTTGCCAGAATCTGGCGGAGCTCAAAGGCAAAGATCCTGGCGCGGGATTCTTCAGTGAACCCAAGTTGACGAAGGGCATTCTGTTGAAAATCAAGGGCGGCCACCAGGCGCAAACGGCTTGCCGACGGAAACTCCTTCGCGGCCCTGGAAGCAGCAAGACAGTAGCAGGCCATCCAGTCTTCGACACGATCCGAATCGATGACCAGATCGGCGAGGCGCACCTCCTGATCCCGCGAGGCGAGAAGGAGATGTCCGCAGAGGACGCCTTCTTTCTCAAGGAGAAATCCTTTAAAGGAGACAGAGGGGCAGTCGAGCATGTAATTCAGCAGTTCGTTCGAGCGGAGTGGCAGCAGGAGCCCGCACTGGCTGCCGCGCGCCGCGATACTTGAATGTGGCGGCTCGAATCGCTCAACAGGACGCGCTTTCCACGGGCCCGCCGATTTCAAGGGACGGCGCATGTTGCGATAAAAAGCTCTGCCCGCGCGCGCACCTGCCCTCCAGGCCGGGATGGTGCGATCGCGCAGGAAAGACAGGGGGCGGATCGCGCGGTCGAAGCCCAGCATTTCGCCGATGGGCCGTTCGAGGGTAAGATTGCGGCTCTTCCCGGAGTGCGCCCGGGTGAGCACCGCCCGTGCGTCTGCGCTTCCACCGTAGCTCACTCGAAAATCCCCGAGCCCCCCGAGCTCTCTTGTAATCAAAATGCCAAAGCCGGGGTAGGCGGGGCTGGCGGCCCAGTCGATGATGGAGAGGCTTCTCAGAATCTCGCCGGATGGCCGGATGAAGGTTGCCGGAACAACCCCTCCATGAGCTACGATGCGGCCCTCGTCGCGAAAAACATAGCTCCGCGAACCGTTCCAGTCCGGATGCGGGTCAAAGAATCTCCATCGGACATGGTCGCTCTCAAGAAACAAGGCATCCGGAGGCGCTTGGAACACCTCTCTCAGGAATGCAACCACTTGATCTTGATCTTGGGGCAGAACCTGCTCGAGGACGAGACTCATTGCAACCATATTAAGGGCAAGTGGTTAGAAGGGGACGAAGGACCTTGAGGGAAAAGGAGGGTGGCCCACCGCGGTGTTCATTATCTGGCAGACATTCCCACATTGCAGGACAAATGAATGCCCATGTGTCTAACGTCACTGTCACTCTCACCCCCCTGCTCTGACACTCGCCCTAGCGGTTGACCAACTTGCGCCGCTCTGCGAGGCAATGCGAATGAGTGAACAGAAAGCATCAGACAAGATGGTCATTCTGGATGGGAACGAGGCCGCCGCTTCGGTCGCCTATCGTCTCTCTGAAGTGGTCGCCATCTACCCCATTACCCCTTCTTCGCCCATGGCCGAGTGGGCCGATCAGTGGCGCTCAGAGGGCAAGAAAAATATCTGGGGCGCGTTGCCCATCGTGGAAGAACTGCAGAGCGAGGGCGGCGCAGCGGGCGCTCTTCATGGCGCGTTGCAGGCCGGCGCCTTTGGCACCACGTTCACCGCGTCGCAGGGCCTTCTGCTGATGATCCCCAACATGTTCAAGATTGCCGGCGAACTGACCCCGGCCACCATGCACGTGACGGCCCGCACGCTGGCCACGCATGCGCTTTCGATCTTCGGCGACCACTCCGACGTGATGGCCTGCCGCTCGACTGGGCTGGGCGATGCTCTGCTCCAACTCCGTGCAGGAAGCGGCGGACATGGCGCTGGTGGCGCAGATCGCGACGCTCGAAGCGCGCATTCCCTTCATGCATTTCTTCGACGGCTTCCGCACCTCGCATGAAGTGGGCAAGATTCTGCCCATCAGCGACGAGACCATTCGCGCGCTGGTCGACGACAAGTACATCATTGACTTCCGCCAGAACGCGCTGAGCGCCGACCGGCCCGAGCTGCGCGGCACGGCGCAGAATCCTGATGTGTTCTTCCAGGCGCGCGAAGCGTGCAGCCCCTTCCATGCCGCCGTTCCGGGCATCGTGCAATCGGTCATGGACAAGTTCGCGGCGCAGACCGGCCGCGCCTATCACCTGTTCGACTACTACGGCGCGCCCGACGCCGAGCGCGTGATCGTGCTCATGGGCTCGGGCGCTGAAGCCGCGGAAGAAGCCGTCGATGCGCTGAACAAGCAGGGCGAGAAGATCGGCATCGTCAAAGTGCGGCTCTATCGGCCCTTCGACGCCAGCGCCTTCCTGAAGACGCTTGCCTGCGACCGTCAAGTCGATCGCGGTTCTCGACCGCTGCAAGGAACCCGGCGGCGCGGCGAGCCGCTCTATCAGGACATCGTCACGGTTCTTGCCGAGCAGAGCGATCTGCCCTTCGCCGCGAAGCCGAATGTGATCGGCGGCCGCTACGGCCTGTCGTCGAAGGAGTTCACGCCGGCGATGGTCAAGGGCATCTTCGACGAGCTGACCAAGCCCGCGCCGAAGAATCACTTCACCATCGGCATCGACGACGACGTCACGCACACCAGCCTGACCTACGATCCGGCGTTCTCGACCGAAGATCCGCAGACCGTGCGCGCGCTCTTCTACGGCCTCGGTTCCGACGGCACGGTGGGCGCGAACAAAAACTCCATCAAGATTATCGGCAGCGAGACGCCCAACTACGCGCAGGGCTACTTTGTGTACGACTCGAAGAAGTCGGGCTCGATGACGACCTCGCACCTGCGGTTCGGGCCCAATCCGATCCGCTCCACCTATCTGATCACGCGCGCCAGCTTTGTGGCCTGCCACAACTTCAGCTTCCTCGAGAAGATGGACGTGCTGGAGGCGGCCATGCCCGGCGCAGTCTTCCTGCTGAACTCGCCCTATCCGGCTGCCGAAGTTTGGGACCACCTGCCCAAAACGACACAGCAGGAGATTCTCGAAAAGAAGATCGAGTTCTACGTGATCGACGGCTACGCAGTGGCGCGCGAAGCCGGCATGGGCACGCGCATCAACACCATCATGCAGACCTGCTTCTTCGCGATCAGCGGCGTGCTTGCCGCGCGAAGAGGCCATCGCGCAGATCAAGAAAGCCATCGAGAAGACCTACGGCAAGCGCGGCGAGGCGGTCGTCGCAGAAGAACTTCGCGGCCGTGGATGCGGCGCTGGCCCATCTTGAAAAAGTGGAACTGCCGAGCGCTGCTTCGTCTGACTTCGATCTGATTCCTTCCATCGACGGCAAGGCGCCGCAGTTTGTGCGCGACGTTCTCGGGCAGATTGCGGCCGGCCACGGCGATGCGCTCCCGGTGAGCGCGATCCCGGCGGGCGGCACGTTCCCGACGGGCACGGCGCAATGGGAGAAGCGCAACATCGCGCAGTTCATTCCGGTGTGGGACAAGGATCTCTGCATCCAGTGCGGCAAGTGCGTCATGGTCTGCCCGCATGCCGTGATCCGCGCCAAGGTCTACAGCCCCGAGCTGGGCGACAAGTCGCCGGCCACCTTCCAGTGGGCCAAGCCAAAGTGGAAGGGCATGGAGCAGGATCGCTACACCCTGCAGGTTGCGCCCGAAGACTGCACCGGCTGCGCGCGTGTGCGTGGAGGTCTGCCCGGTCAAGAGCAAGAGCGACGCCAGCAAGAAGGCGATCAACATGGCGCCGCAAGCGCCGCTGCGCGAAGCCGAGCGGGACAACTGGGAGTTTTTCCTGGGACTCCCCGAAGTGGATCGCAGCAAGCTTTCGCACACGCAGGTCAAGGACATTCAACTGCTGCAGCCGCTGTTTGAATTCTGCGGGCGCCTGCGCGGGCTGCGGCGAAACGCCGTACGTCAAGCTGCTGACGCAGCTTTTCGGCGACCGGCTCTATGTCGCCAACGCCACTGGCTGCTCGTCGATCTATGGCGGCAACCTGCCCACCACGCCGTACAGCCAGAATGCGCAGGGGCGCGGACCGACCTGGGCCAACTCGCTGTTTGAAGACAACGCCGAGTTCGGCTTCGGCATGCGGATCGCCCTCGATCAGCAGAAGATCTTTGCTGAGACGCTGGTGACGCGCTTGTCAGGCGATCATCGGCGATGAGCTGGTTTCGGCGATCCTTGTGGCTCCGCAAAAGACCGAAACGGAAATCAACCAGCAGCGCGACCGCGTCTCGCTTCTGCGCGAAAAGCTTGCCGGTATTGAAACGTCGGATGCGCGCAACCTGTTGGCGATTGCCGACTCGCTGGTGCGCAAGAGCGTCTGGATTCTCGGCGGAGACGGCTGGGCATTCGACATCGGCTTCGGCGGGCTGGACCACGTGCTCGGGTCCGGCAAGAACGTCAACGTGCTGGTGCTCGACACCGAAGTTTATTCCAACACCGGCGGGCAGATGTCCAAGGCCACGCCGCGCGGCGCAGTCGCGAAGTTTGCCGCCAGCGGCAAGGGAAACAGCCGAAAAGACCTGGCCATGGAAGCGGTGAGCTACGGCTCGGTCTATGTGGCGCAGGTGGCGCTCGGCGGCAACGACACGCACGTGATCAAGGCCTTCCAGGAGGCTGAGGCGCACGAAGGGCCGTCGATCATCATCGCCTACTCAAGCTGCATCGCGCATGGCTACGACCTGGTCCACGGGCTGGAACAGCAGAAGCTTGCGGTGCAGTCCGGCTACTGGCCGCTGATGCGCTACAACCCGTCGCTGCGCGAGGAAGGCAAGAATCCCTTCCAGCTCGACTCGAAGGCGCCGTCGATCCGGCTCAAGGAATATGCCTATCGCGAAGCCCGCTACACCATGCTGGCGCGCGGCAATCCAGAGCTGGCTGCGGAGCTGCTGAAGGAAGCGCAGGACGATGTGGAGCGCCAGTGGCGTGTCTACTCGGGCCGTGCCGCAATGCCCGGCCGCGGAGAAACTCCGAACATCGCGCCGGAAGAAAAACCAGAAGACAAGCCGGCAGTCACCGCAGGAGGTGCGAAGTGATGGACTTTTCAACGCAATATCTTGGCCTGAAACTGAATGGACCGATCGTTGTCTCCTCCACGCCGCTGTCTGAATCCCTTGACAACGTGCGCCGGATGGAAGACGCCGGCGCTTCCGCGATGGTATTGACCTCGCTGTTTGAAGAGCAGCTTGCGCTTGAGTCGCGCGCTCTGGACGATGATCTTTCGCGGGGTACGGAATCCTTTGCCGAGTCGCTCGGGTATCTGCCCGATCTCAACGACTATCGCATGACGCACGAGGTTTACCTCGAGCATCTGCGACGCGCCAAGGCCGCGGTCGGGATTCCGATTCTGGCCAGCCTGAACGGCGCCACAACCGGCGGCTGGGTTCGCTTATGCGCAGGAGATGGAACAGGCCGGCGCGGATGCCATCGAGCTGAACACTTATGCGCTGGCCACCGACCGCAGATCAGACCTCCGCCGATCTTGAAGCGCAACTGCTCGAACTCGTGTCGAGCGGTTACCATCGGCAGTGAAAATTCCGGTGTCGGTCAAGCTTTCGCAGTCCTTCACCAGCCTTCCGCACCTTGTCGCGCGCTCGAAGAGAAGGGCGCGCGCGGGCGTCGTCCTCTTCAACCGCTTCTATCAGCCGGACTTCGACATTGAGTCGCTTGAAGTGCGGCCGACTCTGCACTTCTCGACGCCGTCGGAGCTGCTGCCTCGCCTGCATTGGGCGGCCATTCTCTACGGGCAATGTGAATACTCGACATCGCCATTTCCGGCGGCGTGCACTCGGCTGAAGATGTCCTGAAGGGGATCATGGCCGGGGCCAGCGTCACCATGATGGCCTCAGCGCTGCATATCCACGGCATCGAGCACATCGGCCGCGTGCTGGCGGACCTCAACTACTGGCTGGAAAAGCGCGAGTACTCCTCGCTGTGGGAGACGCGCGGATGCCTGAGCCGCCGCTCGGTGCCCGATACGTCGCCCTTCGATCGCGGCAACTACATCAAGACGCTCAGCTCCTACAGCCTGCGGCAGACTGTGGCTGCGTTCTAACCTTCAACCAATCGCTCGATCGAGGACGGCGGCTGCGCTTCAGGCGGGCCGCCGTTGTTTTTTGCGGTGCCTCCATGCGATCAAAAAACTGGGCGGTCTGGGTTAAAATTGCGAGGACTTAAGGAGCCGGACGATGCGCATGCGAACCATTGCTGGAGTTCTTTTTGCAGTTTGTGGAGTGTTGGGCACGGCTATGCGCGCGCAGGCGCCGGCAAAGTACGAGCCTTCGCTGCAAAGCCTTGATCGCCATCCGTTACCCGAGTGGTACGCCGGGGCAAAGCTTGGCATCTTCATTCACTGGGGCCTTTACTCGGTGCCGGGATGGGCGCCGCTCAACCATCCTGACCATGATTTCTGCAGCGGCGATTACATCAAATACGACCCCTATGCGGAGTGGTATCTGAATACGGTGCGCATTCCCGGGTCGCCGACCGAGGCTTATGATCGCGAGCATTACGGGCCGCATCACGACTACTACAGCTTCGCGGAGGACTTCAACAACGAGAGCAAAAAGTGGAATCCCGATGAGTGGGCGGAGGCGTTTCAAGGAGGCGGGCGCGCGCTACGTGGTGCTGACCAGCAAGCATCATGAGGGGTTCACGCTGTGGCCGAGCACGACGCCGAACCCGAGTCCGACGCTGCCGATGAATGCGCGGCATGCCGAGCGGGATATTGTGGGCGAATTGACGCACGGCCGTTACCAAGCAGGGCATGCGCATGGGGCTTTACTACTCGGGCGGCTACGACTGGACGTTCAATACCGGGCCGATCGAGGTGAACGCGGACTATGATGCTGTGAAGCCGGAGAGCGAAGCGTATGGCAAGTATGCCAATGCGCAGATTCATGAGCTGATTGCGAACTACCATCCTATGCTGCTGTGGAACGACATCGACTGGCCGAAGACGGGCAAGGCGCTGGAGGTGGAGGCGGACTATTACAACGCGGTGCCGGACGGCGTGATCGACGACCGGTTCGGCGTGGCGCACTCCGACTTTACTTCGCCTGAGTACGAGAAGCTGGACAAGATCAGCGCGAAGAAGTGGGAGGAGTGCCGCGGGCTGGGGCGGTCGTTCGGCTACAACCGCGCCGAGGGTGAGGCGGAGACGATTGCGCCGGGCGAGTTGATTGCGCTGCTGGTGGACATTGTGAGCAAGAACGGAAACCTGCTGCTGGACGTGGGTCCGGAGGCGGACGGGACGATTCCGCCGGTGCAGATGGAGCGGCTGAAGGCGCTGGGCGCGTGGCTGAAGCAGAACGGCGAGGCGATTTATGACACTACGCCGTGGATACGGCAGTGGGCAAGAGCGCTGAGGGCGACGATCTGCGCTTTACGCGCAAGGGGACGGATTTGTATGTGACGGTGCTGGGAGATCCGAAGGCGCACACTGACGATCGAGATCTTCCGGCGAAGCCGGGAGTGGCCATCACCGAGCTGGGCGACACCAGGCCTCTCGCCGCAAAGACCGAGCCGGCCGCAAACACACGCATCCCGCTGCAGGGCGACCTCAAGGGCGAGTATGCGTACTCATTCAAGCTGGCAGGCTATCTGCGCTAGGTTTTCTGGGAGCATGCCTCTTCGACAGCCTGCGCGAGAAGCGCACATGCGCGCGGAAGCGAA
>CAWBSV010000049.1:0-5120 GCA_963791505.1 uncultured Acidobacteriaceae bacterium | reverse complement strand
GGGTGCGACAAAACATTCGGGCGAACTTAAGCCGCTTTGGGCAAAAGGGTTTGCCAATACGTCTTCCACAGACCGCTCTGGGCGAGAGCTTCCAGCGCCATAAGGGCCTCGGCATTGCCGGCATCCCAGCGCATTCCCGAGCCTTTCAAACGCGCGGTCAGGGTCTTGCAGGTCGCTTCGGTGGGGCCGCTGCCGATTTGCCAGCCGTTTACCAGGAACTTCCGGATAGCGAATCATGTCACGGCGTTCGCTCACATAACCCAGCAACGTGTCGGCCGCCGGTCGCTTCGTGGTGCCACGCACCGTTGTTCGCCAGGCAACCAGTTTGTCCCACGCCGCTTCATAGCCATCGTGCTTAAACGTGTGAAGAAGGTCGCCAGCCCAGGTCTTGCCGACGTCGTTTTCCTCGCCGTAGACAATGCGGCGAGCCTTATGCACGTTCTCCGCCAGATGGTAGAAGTCGAGTCCCAGAGCATCCAGCGGCAAACTCTGCTGCTCGATCTGGTTGCGGATCCAGGGAGAACCATCGACGTTGCCGATCTTCTCGTCGGCCTGATCGAAGCGGACGCGCACCGCTTGCCGACGCATCAGATGCCCGGCTTGGGTACAGTCGCCTTTGGTTCCCGCCACCAGCCGGTGCGCCTGGCTCTCGTCGTAGATGGCGACGATCTTGAACTCCTTGTACTTCTGATCGGCGCCCGGCTTGGCCGCCGGCAGCGGCTTGGCCTTCTTGCCGCGGCGGCGGCGTTTCTCCTTGATCTTCTGGCGACGTGCCTGCTTCTCCTCCGCGCTCACCAGCGGCACCATGACCCCATCGCTGCCCAGGTAAAGTCGCGTGGGGAGCGTCTCGGCGGGAGGCGTCTCCGCCACGGCCGCTTCTGCCTCCACTTTGCAGTCGCTTGCCGACCATGGTAACGGCAACGCCCCGGATTGTTGGGCCTTGAGCACCTGCCGGCCTTCGTTCTCGATCAAGTCGCGCAAGGTCTCGCCGCTGGCGTAAATCTGCGCGGCCCGAGCCAGGTTCTCGGCCGCCTTGTCGAAGTTCTTGCTATCGCCGTTGAGCCGACAAGCCATTTCTCGAACGCCCACGCTGATCGTCTGCTCGGCCTTGTCGAGATAGGCATCCAGCGGCGTGACACTGCCGAGGTCTTGCCCATGCCAACGAATCCGTCGCAGAAAGATGCGGCCGTCCACGGTCAAGGTCGAGTATTCCTCAGCGGGGCCTGGGCCGCGACTTTGAAAGCCTGCGCGAATATGTTGAAGGCGACGACCTGCGCGACATCTGCTGGACCGCAACCGCGCGCCGCGGCACACCCATCACGCGGCAGTACCAGATTGAGCGAAGCCAGGCTGTCTGGATCGTGCTCGATTGCGGCCGCTTGATGCGCTCGCGCGTTGCCGCCTCCATGCCGGGCAAACCTGTCTACTCAAGCACGTCGGGTGGCCCGCACGTCCACTCCAAGCTCGACCACGCTTGCACCACCGCCGTCGCTCTCGCGCAGCTCGCCCTGTTTTCCGGCGACCGCGTCGGCCTGCTCGCCTACGGTCATTCGATCCAGCAGCGGCTGCTTCCCGGTCGCGGCGCCGCGCATCTGCGCCAACTGATCGAATCGCTCGCCCAGGTCCGCGCCGAATCTGGCGAAGCCGATCACCTGCGCGCGACGGCGATGTTGAGCCGGCTGCAGCCGCGGCGCTCGCTGATTCTTTGGATCACGGACCTGGCGGAGACCGCCATGCGTCCTGAGGTCATCGATGGAGCGGTCCAGCTTCTGCGCCGCCACGTGCTGCTCTTCGTGGCGATGGCGCAGCCGGAGGTTGATCAGGTTGCCCGCGCATGGCCCAAAAATGTTGATCAGATGTTTCAGGCCGCGGCTGCGCAGGAGATGGCCGCACGCCGCGCCCTGCTGCTGGCGCGGCTGCACGAGCAAGGGGCGCTTACACTGGATCTGAATCCTGAAGCGCTCACTTCCAGCGTGTTGAACCAGTACCTGACTGTAAAAGAGCGGGCCATGGTTTAGCACAGCCTACGATTAGCCATCCGCTATTGATGAATGCTACCCTGCGCATATCCAGGCGCAATTGACACCATAAAAAGCCCAGGTACGAGGGACCTAACCATGCAAACATGCGATGCCATGAAATTTCTGCGGATCGCCGCTGTGCCGGTGATCTCGATTCTCATTGGGGTTCCAGCCTCTGTCTCCGCTGGAGCGCAGGCGAAGCCGGCGACGGCCCCAGCCGCACCCGCAGTCCAGTTGCAGCCCTACACTGTGCCGGACAAAAGCGCCACTGCCGGTTTGCCTGCCGGATGGACAGTCAAAGGCTCTGGCAGCGGGATGATTGTCATGACGGGACCGCAGGGCGAAGCGATCACTCTCGGACAGATCATCGTCGCGCATGACGGTCCGTTTCAAGCCGGGCAGAAGGGGCCCGACGGCGCTGCGCTGACGATGCCCAGTTCGGCAAAGCTAAGTGACAAACTCGTGATGATTTTCGAGCAGACTGCGGCGGTCAACGGGCAGCCGGCTCCTCAGATCAAATTCATCTACGGAGCCCTTCTCCAGGTGCCGGCGGCTATGGGCCAATGCGGCGTGTTTGCTGTGAGCAATAGCGCAGGCTCCAATCCGGGCGATGCGATGGGCATATTCTGTTCGCTTCCGGACGACTCCGGCCAATTTTTCAAGAATATATTGACAATCGGTACGGCGCCCGCAGCTGTGGCCGCCAAGACTGTGCCTACCGTTTTGGCCGTCTTCAAGAGCTACACGATCGCTCCTGGATGGACGCAAAAGATGATTGGCCCCTTCATGTCGCCAGCCATGGGACAAGGGCCAGGGACGGGAGCCACCACACAACAGATTGTGGATTCGTATACAGAAGTGCTCCGGAAAAATCAGCAAGTCATCGATCATGGCGCCACTTGCACAGACGCTAACATGCTCGGCCCTGCCAACCGGCAGATTGCGGCCGAGTGCGGTTACCTGAACAACTGGTAGCGCCAGGGGTCAGCTTTGCCTGGCATGCGCCGATTTAACTCGGCGTGAGGACCCATTTCTGCCTCGTTTTGGAATCTCAAAGCCGCCCTCAATCATCTGAGAGAATGATGTCAGTGAACTTTGCCTTCTATCCAGCCTGCCTGCGGCGCCGACTGCTGCGCGCCGTCTTGTTTGCGCCCCTGTTGGCGGTCGCCGTGGCCGGTGCAGGCCCCGCTGTCTCAGCGCAGACGGCTAACCCGACCTCGGCGACCAATCCGTTTTACGGAAGCGTCACCACGCACCCGGCCACGCCCGACGTTCTTCCCCTGTCGCTCGACGAAGCGGTGCGCCGCGGCCTCGAGAACAATCTGGGCCTGATCCAAGCCGAGCAGGGCGAGAAGATCTACCACGGCGAAGTCAACGAAGCGATGCAGTTGTTTATGCCCTCCATCACGCTTGAGGGTTCGAGCGGCGTCTACCAGCACAATCTCGCCGCCCTTGGTTTCGGCCCCAGCGTTCTTGATGAGTTCGCCAAGCTCTTCGGGTTCCCCAGTGCGGGCGGGATTTCGCTCATCACCAGGGACACACTGACCGACGGCCGAGTTCATTTCAGCGAAACGGTCTCGTTGCCGTTTATCGCAGGATGGAAGGCGGCCGGAGCCGCTTCGCGCTCGGCGCACTTCGCCAAGATGTCCGCGCGCGGAGAAGTCGTGCAGCAGGTTGCCACCGCCTACCTGCATGCCGTGGCCGCGGCCAGCGAAATCGACAACGCCAAGGCGCTCGAAAATCAGGATCAGGTCTTGCTCGATCAGGCCCACGCGGCGCACGAGGCCGGCACAGTCGCCAACCTCGATGAATTGCGCGCGCGTGTTCAGCTTCAGGCGCAGCAGCAGATGCTTATCACCGCGCAGAATGCGTACGACAAGGACCTCATCCTGCTGAAGCGTGAGATCGGCATCGACCCCGGCCAGAAAATCACGCTGACTGACGTTGTCCCTTACAGCGAGCTCGCTGCTGAAACTCCTGAAGAAGTGCGCACGGTCGCCTACCAGAACCGGCAGGACTACCAGAACCTGCAGAACCAGGCGGTCGAATACAAGGGCATCTACTCGGTCTATCGCAGCCAGCGTTATCCGACCGTTTCAGTGAATGGCTACTACGCGGTGAGCGAGATTACCGGCGTCGGCTCGCACGGCAATTTTCTCGCTCAGGGCTCCATCAATGTGCCGCTCTTTCGCGAAGGGCAGATTCGCGGCAACATCGAGACGGCGCGTGCGCAGATGAATTCAGTCGACGCGCAGCTTGCTGATCTTCGCGACCATATCGATGAGCAGGTGCGCTCGGCGCTTCTCGACGTCGGCGCGACTGCAAAGCTTGTTGCCGTGTCGCGATCCAATGTGGAGTTGGCAACGCGAGCCCTCTCGGACGAGACCGATCGCGTCAACGCCGGCGTGGATGACAACCTGCCCCTTGTGACCGCCCAGGCGACCCTTGCCAAAGCGCAGAGCGACCTGGTGGAGAGCCTGTATCAATACAACCTGGCCAAGCTGGGCCTGGCGCGCGCCACCGGCGTCATCGAGCAGCAATACAGGGTCTATCTCGGGAAGTAATCCAAAAGCAGTTCACAGTTCTTAGTTCACAGTTCTCAGTTGCTCGCTGCAGCTGATTGTTTTCACTGTGGGCTGCGAACCGTGAACGGCGAACTGTACCATGGAAGCCAGAGGAAGCTCTGCATGGAAAAAAAGCTGCGGATCAGATACTACGTGGAGCCCAATCCAGACGCCCTGGCCCGTCGCGCGGCGCATCACTTCGTTGAAATGGCCTCGGAAGCCGTGGGCGCCAACGGCCGCGCCCGGATCGCCATTAGCGGCGGCAACACTCCGAAGGAAGCTTTTCAGCTCCTTGCCGATCCGAAAGGTGAATTTCGTTCGCGCATGCCCTGGCCCAAACTCGATCTGTTCTGGGTCGACGAGCGCTGCGTGCCGCCTGACAGTGCCGACAGCAACTATCGCATGACCCGCGAGGCTCTGCTCAACCATGTTCCTCTGCAGCCCCATCAGATACACCGCATTGAGGGCGAACTGGACCCGAAGTCGCTGCCGCCCGCTACGAATCGGGCCTGCGCAACACGTTCCGCCTTGAAGG
>CAWBSV010000048.1:0-14372 GCA_963791505.1 uncultured Acidobacteriaceae bacterium | reverse complement strand
GTTATGTTGGCGCGACCATTACGTATTGCTAACCCCACGTGCAATCCGCTCGGCGCGGAATCGAGCGACATTTTGCCGGCGGCGGAATGCAAACAAGCGGAGACAGAGAAGCTGGCGCTCGTCATTCCCACGCTGTGCGAAGCGGACAACATCGGCGGCCTGCTGCTCCATGTGCGTTCCATCCTCGATCCCTTAGATATCCCTTACGAGATTCTGGTTGTCGACGATGACAGCAGCGATGGAACCGGGGATGTTGTCTCTGCCATCGCGCGCGAAGATCAACGTGTGCGGCTGATCGTGCGCAAGGGAATGCGCGGGCTCTCGGGCGCAGTCCTTTACGGCTGGGAGCACACCGATGCGCCGGTACTGGGCGTGATGGATGCGGATCTGCAGCATCCGCCGGAGTTGCTGCCGGAGCTTCTCTGCCGCGGTTTACGCCGGAAACTGCCTGGCCATTGGAAGCCGTTACACGCCGGGCGGGGAACTGGGCGCATGGAATCCGTTGCGCAAGATGCTCTCGTCGGCTGCTGTGTGGGTGACGTTGCCGCTGCAAAAGCGCAAGCTCCGTGCTAAAGACCCGATGTCGGGCTTCTTTATGGTTCGTCGGCGCTGCCTGGAGAGGGTTGTCTTTCAGCCTACCGGATTCAAGCTGCTGCTTGAGATTCTGGTGCGCGGTCAGATTAAGTCCGTCGAGGAAGTACCGTTTGTCTTTGGTTGCCGCTATCGTGGCTCAAGCAAAGCCAACCTCAAAGTGGCCTGGGATTATGCGCGGCTGCTGATCCGTCTCTACTCGCGGGAAGTTTGGCTTCCGGCCCGCTCGGCGCATAAGCGTGGACTCTAAACCGCGGGCAACAGACCATCCGCAACAGAAGAAAAGCTCCTACCCCTGCGAAAAAACACCAGCGCCATGCGGATGCCTGGCTCCCGATTGACTTCGGGAACGAGGTCCGTGGCCGCCACGTACAGCGCAACGCCGGCTGAAACGGGCAACCCATACGGCAGCCAGTTGGGCACGAGCTCAATCACCAGCACCCCAGCCAGAGTTGCTGCGGCTAATGCGACCGCGGAATAGAGAGCGCTGGTGCGGCTGCGTCCGCTGGCCAGCATCACGCTTGCCATGGTGAATCCCTCGGGCACCTTGTGCAGCAGGATCGCGAAAAAAATCAGCAGCCCAGCCCGCTTGAGACAACAAAGCCTGAGCCGATGGCGACGCCGTCAAACAGCGCGTGCACGCTGAGCCCCGCCATGACGGAGTTGCTGGTGTGGTGCGAGACGAACTCGCCCTTGTGCGTTTCCTCGCCAAAGTGGAAATGCGCATTGATGGTGTGTTCGAGCAGATGCACTACGCAATAGCCGGCCATGATGAGGATGGGGCCGAGGCGCGGGCTGATCTTGAGGCTCTCCGGCGTCATCTCCACCAGCGCCGTGGCCATCAAGAAACCCTGCGCCCAGCGCGACGAAATAGCGCAGGTAGCGCTCAACGCCGCGCGCTTTGACCAGGACAAAGCCTCCTGCCACATCGGCCAGCGCGGCGATTGTGCCGAGTAAAAGCGAGAGCTTCAGCATTGCTTATCCGCTGTGCCGGATGTGCATCACATCGCCATCCTGCACCACGTACTCCTTGCCTTCGAGCCGCAGCGTACCGCGCGAACGGGCGGCAGCTTCAGAGCCTGCGTCGAGCAATGCATCCCAACGAATGGTTTCGGCGCGGATGAAATGATGTTCAAGATCGGAGTGGATCGCTCCCGCGCCCTGCGGCGCTTTGGAGCCGACAGGAATGGTCCACGCACGGCACTCGTCTTCGCCGGCCGTGAAGAAACTGATCAGCCCGAGCAGCTCATAGCTCTTGCGAATCAGACGCACCAGGCCGCTCTCGTGCAGGCCGTAGCTGCCGAGAAATTCCGCGGCTTCTTCATCGTCCATCTCGGCCAATTCAGCTTCCACTTTGCCGCAGATTGCCGTGGCTCCGGCGTTGGGACGGGCCGCCACTTCTTCAAGCTTGTACTTGGCGACCGCTGCGTTCAGATCGTCCCCAAGAGTGGTGCTTTCGCCGATGTTTAAGGCATACAGGATCGGCTTTTGCGATAGAAACATGAAGCCCTTGATGAGCTTTTTCTCGTCGGCCGTCATCTCCAATTCGCGCAAGGGCACCTCTTTTTCCAGCGCTTCTTTGGAGCGAAGCAGCAGGGCCTGTTCTCGCTCGAGTTCACCAGTGCGGCCCTTCTTCAAATCTTTTTCGAGGCGCTCAAGGCGCTTCTCTACCTGCGTGAGATCGCTGATCATCAGGTCGAATTCGACATTCTTGATGTCGCGCAACGGATCGATGGGGCCGACATGCGGGATCGAGTCGTCTTCAAATGCGCGAAGCACGTGGATCAGGGCATCGACATTGCGCAGGCTGGTGAGGAACGCTGTTTCCTTCAGCGCCTCCTGCCCGATCGCAGCCACGTCGACATATTCAACTGTTGCGTAGGTGGTCTTTTTCGGCGAGTAGAGAGAGGAGAGCTTGTCGAGGCGGTCGTCGGGCACGCGCGCAACGCCGATGTGCTCTTCGCGCGGGTTCGAGTAGCCCTTGTCTTCGAGCTTGGCCTTGGTCAGGATTTTGAATAAGGATGTTTTGCCCACCTGCGGCAGGCCGATAATGCCAGTCTTCATGCACTTCCCGTTGGGACCCCTGCACGATGCGATGCGCGCTTCAGAGCCTCTTCGATGATACAGGAGCGGAGAATGGGGACTGGGGACTGAGGGACTAAGGGACTGAGGGACTAAGGGACTGAGGGACTGAAGACCAGGTGCAGGGAAAGGTTGCTGCCGGATCGCTAATTCGTTCCTGTCTCCGCTTTGGCGACGAGGACGACAACAACCAGGCCGAGCAGCAGCACAGCCAGTTCCACATGCTCGCTTCGGTTATGCAGCTTGTTGAAATCCATGGTCTGCGGGTTCGATTGCTCGGTTGTGTCGATTGCACCGCCGGCCGCGATGCGGTC
The DNA here is from genome assembly GCA_963791505.1 of uncultured Acidobacteriaceae bacterium. Lineage (GTDB taxonomy): Bacteria > Acidobacteriota > Terriglobia > Terriglobales > Acidobacteriaceae > Telmatobacter. Next base: position 11,385 of record CAWBSV010000048.1, on the reverse strand, counting down.
GGTCTCCATTGCCGGAATGATTCCATACTGCGAGTACGCGGTGAGCGCAACCATAATCGCCAGCAACGCAATGGCCGCCAACGAGAGTCGCGGCTTGTAGACGCCCCAGCCCGGAGCGAGCACGAGCAGAGCGATCGCCACCAATCCCGAGACCAACCCCATGCCGTGCAGAATGCGCAGCAATTGGCCGACCACCGAGCCGGCCATATGCGTGTTCGGCTGCAGGGTGGTGAATGTAATGGCCGCAACGACGGGAAAGAATATCTCCGCGCCAAGCCAGACAATCAGAGCGAGATAGAGCAGGGTGCGGAGGAGCGTTCTCATTCAGTTCACAGTTCACAGTTCAGAGTTCGTTTCCTGTTCACAAATTCTATTCGAACGAAGAGCGGGTGTTGGAGAAAAACATGGGCGCGCTAACGCCGGACACTTAGCGAAGCCGCGGTACCGTGAACTGCGAACTAAGAACTGGGCACGCTTAAGCGCGCCCTACTTCTTATTCAGCGCCCGTCTCAGCACGGTCTCGAGCGCGGCTTTGACTTCGGCGTAGTCCGTGGGATCGATCGTTCCTGAGATGCGCTCGCTCTCAAGAGTAAACATTTCGTCCTTCAGAACCCCGAGCAATGCGCTGTTCTTGCCGACCGGGCTGGTGGGCACTGGGTAGGCTGGGGGAGCCGGATTCACGGGTGGGGCTACAGGAGGAACCGGTGCGACAGCGGGCTTGCGCAGCATGAAGGCCGCACCGGCTGCCAGGAGTATCGCCAGGCCGCCGAGGATCCACCACTTGTATTTCGTGAGCGGATCGGGCGTATCGATGGGCTTGCCGATGCCGCCGCCGGGTTGACCGCCGGGGGCGGCGCCGCTGGTGTCGGCCGAAGCATCCTGGCCGCCCATGCCGGCTGGCTGTTGCGCGCCGGGAGTGCCTTGATTCTCACGTGGAATCGAACCTGTGCCCGAGATCGCGAACTCGATGGTCTGGCCCGGCGCCGCATTCTTTTGGACGAAGGTCTGCACATTCGGGTCTTCAGGAACGCTCTTGAAGCTCGCTCCCGATCCCGGAGAGAAGGTCATGCTCTTGGGCAGAAGCACGGCAACGTTGTCGGCAGGCAGCGTCTCCTGAACCTTGAACGAAGATTTTCCGTCGTAGGGCAAGTGATAGGCGATCTGAAAGAGGGTGTCCTTCTCGCCATCATCGGGCTGAATAGGAAAGTTGAACGCGTAATGCCCCTTGGGCCCGTCGGGGTCCATCTTGATGGTGGTGGGCAGGCCGTTGGGACGCTGGCCGCCGACTCCATCGACAACAGCATCAGGCGGCAGCACAACGGCAAACGACTTCGCGCTCCACTGCGTGAGCGGCGGTGAACTGGTGTTGTGCACGAAGAACCGCTCAGTCACCTTAAGCTGGCCGTTGTCGGTTTCCATCTCCATGACGTCGGCTTCAACCGAAACGCCCTGCACCTTGGTGGCGACGTCGTACACCGTGAGGTCGCCGGGCTTGCCGCCGTCGGGTGCAGCAATAAAGTATGTGCTTCCCTGGTGCGTCACGCGCACCAGGTACGGGCTGTTGCCCGGCTCCTTGAGCGAATAGTGGCCGTTGGCATCGGTGGTGGTTTTGGCAACTTCACCCATCCCGGCCTGCACGTCGACCAGAACAACGGGGTCGCCTGCGGCGGGCTTGTTGGTGGTCTTGTTGGTCACCGTGCCGGTAACCGTGGCGGCCTGTGCCAGAGCGCCCGCCAACAGCAGGCTTGCGGCAAAAGTGGAGAAGAAAAGTCGAGTCGATTTCATAATGTCTTCAGAGACCCTTCGTTCCTATTTTTCGAAATGCAATTGGACCAAACTGGCTCAAGCCTGCTGCAGGTGATCGATCTCCGCAAGCAGCGTAGCGGTCTCGTTTTCTAGCTGCTGTCGCTGGACGTTGAAGTCCTCTTCAGGATATTTGCCGGCGCGGTACTCAAAATTCAGGTCGCGCAGATTCTCATAGAGTTGCTCTTTGCGCTCCAAAAGATAATCGAGGCGCGTTTTCTGGCGTTGGCTCGCGAAAACGTTCTCTGGCCAGAAGGTGTAAATGAAGAGAGCGATCATCAGCGCAATTGCCGCGAGTTCTCCTTGAAATGTCGTCATGGCTCAATAGCCTCCATCTGCGCCGGTTTCGCGGCGAATCCGTTCGCGCCGTTCGCGCTCTTCGGGGTCTTCGATGACTTGCTCCTGGAATCCGCCCGCTGTTTGAGGATGCCCAATGGTCCAGCGGCGGACCAGCAGAACGGTTCCCAGAATGCCCGCGCCGAGCACAGCAAAGGGTGCGATCCAGGCCAGCAGATTGAAGCCCTCTTTTGTTGGAGCCGCGAGCACCACCGCGCCGTAGCGCCCAACCATGCCGTCCAGGATTTCCTTGTCGCTCTTGCCCCCAGAAATGCCATCGCGGATCATACCCAATTCTTCCGTCGACATGCTGCAGCCGACGTGGTTGCATTCGCCCAGAATCTCAGCGCAACCGCAGGTGCACATGGTGCGATGGTTCAGATCGTTGTAGCGCGAACTCGCGTCCGTCGCGCCGAGTGTGAAGCAGACTGCGATGGCAAGCACCGCTGCCTGGGCTACTTTAGGAATCGAGAGGTGCGCGTTTCATCAGTCGCCGCCCTTCAATGCTGGAGTGCGGGGCAGTGTGACCGGCGCTGGCACGCGCAAAACCGCCGTTGCCGGGCTGATGCTTGGCAGCAGCGCGAAGAGCGTGCCGATGACCAGAATCACCAGGCCGGCCCAGATCCAGCCAACCAGCGGATTGAGGAACGCCTTGATGATCGGCTGATGCGTGTCGGGATTGGTGCCCTCGTAGACGACGTAGAGATCCCACTCGAGTGTGGAGTGAATCGCGACCCGTGTCTCCGGTTGCCCGGTGATGACGTAGACGCGTTTCTCGGGCGTCATCTGGAAGAGCTTTTTGCCGCCCTTGTACACGTCGAGTTGCGCGTACTCCGAGTTGTAATTGAGGTTTGAGTCATCGGTGAAGCCGACGTTCTCAAGCGTGTACGGACCGATGCTGATCTTGTCGTGCAGCCCCATCTCGCTTTCGATGTTTTTGTTGAAGGCTGCTCCGGCAAGTCCGAGTACCACGACAACAACACCAATGTGGACGAGATACCCGCCATAGCGACGCGTGTTGCGGCGCGTCAGCAGCCACATGCCAACGATGAGATTCTTGCCGGTTTGCTTCGAGATCACGGCGGCGCCGCGGAAGAACTCGCTCAGGATGGCGGTGAGGACCGCCATCGAGACTGAAAAGGAGACGATGGCATAGAAGCCGCCCCAGTCGAACAAACCGTCTTTCCAGGCGCGCGCTCCCGCGGCGAAACAGACGATCACTGTCGCCCATACTGCGATGACCGGCAGGATGAAGTTGCGCTTGATGCTTTTGAGCGAAGTCGAGCGCCAGGGCAGCAGCGGGCCAACGCCGGTAAGGAACAAGAGGAACAGGCCGATGGGAATCGCTACGCGGTTGTAAAAGGGCGCGCCCACCGTGACTTTGTTGCCGACCACGTACTCGCTCAGGATGGGGAACAGCGTGCCCCACAGAATCACGAAGCACGCAACCAGCAGAACAAGATTGTTGAACAGGAAACTCGATTCGCGGCTGACCAACGATTCAAGATGGTGCTCGGTCTTCAAGTGATCGCGCTGCAGAATGTAAGTGAAGATGCAGACCGCCAGCACAACGCCCATGAACACCGTGAACCATGTGCCGATGGACGATTGCGCAAAGGCGTGCACTGAACTGACAAGGCCGGCGCGGGTGAGCAGCGTGCCCAGCAGCGTGAGCAGGAAGGTGGTGAAGATGAGCCAGACATTCCAGCTCTTCATCATGCCTTTCTTCTCCTGCATCATGACGGAGTGTAGAAACGCTGTGCCGGTGAGCCAGGGCATGAAGCTTGCGTTCTCCACCGGATCCCATCCCCAGTAACCGCCCCAGCCGAGCACCGCGTAGGCCCAGTGCATGCCGAGAAAGATGCCGGCGGTGAGGAAGAGCCACGTCACCATGGTCCAGAGCCGCGTGATCTTGATCCACTTTTCACCGGGATAGCGCATCATCAGCGCGCCCAGCGCGAAGCAGAAGGGAATCGAGAAGCCCACGTAGCCGAGATAAAGCATCGGCGGGTGAATGACCATCTCGGGATACTGCAGCAGCGGATTGAGGCCGTTGCCGTCATCGGGAAGCGGCGCCCTTGTAGAGCGCAAACGGCGGCGCGGCAAAATTCAAAATCGCCAGGAAGAAAACTTGAATGCCGGCAAGGATCGTTCCGGCGTAGGCGTAGAGCTTGACGTCGCGCTTGTGGGTGAGGCGCAGTACGAATCCGTAGCCGGCGAGCAGCCACGCCCAAAGCAGAAGCGAACCTTCCTGGCCGCTCCACAGGGCTGAAAACTTGTAAGCGCCGGGAAGTGCGCGGTTCGAGTGCTCCATGATGTAGGTGAGGGAAAAATCGTTGGCGAAGACTGACCAGACCAGGGCAAACGCTGCGGCGGTGACGGCGATAAAGCTGGCGATTCCGGCGCGGCGGGCCGTGTCGGCCAGGCGCTCGGGAGAGATGCGCGCCGGCTGGCCAGTGGCGATCAGCCGCAGCGCCAGCGCCCCTGCCAGTAGATTGTAGGCGGTCAACGCCAGAGCAATAATAAGAGCGAAACTACCGAACGCTGCCATGAGGACTCCAACCTGATTCTCGCATGCAGGCCGGGGAGGGTATGGCGCTGCAATGACGCTATTCTCCCTCTATGGTAGGCGTTCAGCGTGTGATTTGGATCACCCCTTTGATGGACCGTTCTCAAGAAGGGTTGCGCCTCAACTCTCAATGAATCAACGAACGCCCCACTCCCAGAGCCCGAAGCTAGTGCTCTTGTCGATCGGGTGGCCGACTTGACGTGCCAGCGTCATCATCTGGCCGCGATGGTGTGCCTCGTGAGCGATCAGATAGCTCACAAAGGCCCAGGCGTCCGGCTTGAAGCCGGAGATGCGCGCGTCGCTCTTGAGCTTCGGTTCGAGCATGGCGTGAATCGCGGATGCACTTGTGGTGAGCGCTTTTTGGGCTTCGGCAATTGAGGCTGTCTTCTTCGAGCGGTTCGGGCAGGAAGGATACGCCGGTTGCCTTGAGCCACATGAGGCGGACACCGTGGATGTGAGCAACCAGTGCTGCGAGAGTCCGACCCTTGCCGGCGGGTGGAGCGGCCTGCCACGCCTCAGCAGGGATTGCGTCCAGCAGATAGAGATGGATGCGATTGTGAATCGTGAACGAGCGGAGCACGGCATCCGCAGGGGAGAGAGGAGCTTCTTTTTCGGGCATGGCTCAGCCTCGTGCTAGCGCGGGCGCTGATTTCAGATGCTCAAACGCCACGAGGGCGACCTTTTCAGGTCGCCCTCTATTTTTCCCGTAGCTCAGCAGTTGAGCTTAGTTCGCAACTGACACTATTATCGGCAGAATTTAGCGAAGTGTCAACGCCCCTTCTCTCCCTAGCCTCTGCGGTGTCCCATTTGAGGCGGGCCCGGCGTGACTCGAACACGCGACGCACTTAGTTGCGAACTAAGGGCTCTATCCAGCTGAGCTACGGGCCCCTTCACTTCTCTCGCTCAGCCGCTGTCAGTTCGAAGACGCTTCTCTCCACCTCCGATTCTAGTTTGAGGAGAGCTGGTTCCGTCGTTACCAAAGTCCATGGCTCATGCGTCTGCATCGAGGGACCAGTCGGCAGGATAATGCACGATCAGAACGCCGGTTCGGGAAGCATCCTCGTTGCCTGATTCAGCATTTCGTTTATGCCGGAGAGGCGAGGAAGGAACCGGACGCCTTCGTCGGCGTAGTCCGCCTCATTTTCGCTGGCGGCGCCCAGCACAAGAACGGGAATCAACGGCATGCGCATGTGCAGCTCGGCAACGAACTCCGGACCGCCGATTCCCGGCAAATTCTCCCCGGTGACGACCAAACCAAGATTGCCGGCGAACAGCGGCTGCTCCATCAGGCATAGAGCTTCAGCCGCATCGGCAACCCGATAGACCTCCCGAAATCGCAGCTCAAGGGTGGACTTGCGCAAAGAGGCACGCAGGGGATCGTGGTCGACAAGTAAAACTGTACGCACGTTTCAGTGAGTCCTGAAAGCGGCCAAAGCCGTCGACACAAGCCGCGGATTTCGCAAGCTAACCCCTCGGATGCTCGGCGAGAAAATTGGGTTGCCTAGATGACATACGTGAGGTTAGCCCGGAGTGATCAGCGGAGCCTTCGGCGAATCAGGTCCAGAGCCTGGGTCGTGGCCCACTCACGGATGCGGGTGCGATCGCCGCGGAAATTCTTCTCGATCGACTCCACTTTGTCGGCGTCGCTGACAGCGATGTAGACCAATCCCACCGGTTTCTTTTCCGTTGCTCCGGTGGGGCCGGCGATGCCTGTGATGCCCAGGCCCATGGTCGCTCCGGTACGAAGACGAATCCCATAGGCAAGGGCCTCAGCAATCTCCGCCGAGACGGCGCCGTGCTTTTCGATCAGCTCCGGGGGAACGCCGGCAAAGGCATATTTGAGCGCGTCGGAGTAGACGATGGCTCCGCCGACAAAGGAGCGCGAACTTCCAGGTACCGAGGTGATCCGTTCGGCGATCATCCCGCCGGTGCAACTCTCGGCGACGGCCAGCGTCGCGCCGCGCAGACCCAGATAGTAGAGAACGATTTGTTCGATCGACTCCCCGTCCGAGGAGTAGAGCCAATCGTCAAGCGCTTCTTCGAGCCGCCCGGCCAGCTCATCGACCCGCTTCTTTGCCGCTTCGAGCGTTGGCTTGGTGCAGAACAGATTGAGCTGGATGTCGCCGGCGTGGGCCAGGATGGTGGTCTCAACATCGGTATAGGTGGTGTAAATGGGTGCAAGAATCTTGTCGGCCTGCGACTCGGCGATCATGGCGGCGCGCAGCGTGCGCTTGGCGATGTGGCGCTCCGGGACAATCTCCTGCAATCGCGGCAGACACTCGGAGTCGAAAAGCGGCTTGCACTCCGAAGGCGGACCGGGCAGCAGCATGACCAGCTTGCGATGGCCGGCGAACCCGGTGTCGATCCACTGGCCAGGAGCGCTTCCGTTGGGGTTGGTGAGAACAACCACCGAAGCGGTCTCGCCCTGAAGGACGTCGGCCTGCTTGAGATTGTTCGATGGGATGGGCGTGCGCCATGCGGCCGCGCGGGTGTGCAAGGCTGCCACGAGCGATGCGTCGCGGCGAAGGGTCAGCGACAACGCTTCGGCAACGGCTTCGCGGGTGAGGTCATCTTCGGTAGGGCCCAGGCCGCCCATCAGCACAAGGATGTCGATGCGCGCCAGCGCGGTGCGGATGGCATTGACGATGTCTCTCTTCCGGTCGCCGACGATGGTTTTGAAATGGACCGTGACGCCGATCTCATTGAGCTTCTCCGTGATGTAAAGAGAGTTCGTGTCCTGGCGTGCAGGGCTGAGCATCTCGGAACCGATGGCGATGATTTCAGATTTCATAGCGCGAGATAGTGAACAGGGATCGAGAGTAACGTTGGATGCTGATTGGGTTCGATTATAGCGATGGGATGGGAGAGCCTAGAAGAGACTCATCCCTTCCACGCCGAGGTCCACATCAAAGACTGCCTCGTTGGAGGCGAGGATGGTGGTGCCAAGGGGTGAGAAGGCCACGCCGACGAGGTTCGGTCCGGCGAGCGCGAGTGATGCTTCACCCTCAGCGGTCACGCGCACCAGGCCGCGGCGTCCGCGCAGGCACGCGGTCACGTAAACATCGCCATTCTTCGCCAATGCCAGTCCTTGCGGACGGCCAAGGCCGCGATAAAAGACCGATGCCTGCCCATGCGTGTCGACCGCCCAGATTGCATCGTTGGAGTTGAGCGATGGCGCGGTGACAAAGACAGTGCCTTCGGCGTTGACTGCCAGGTGATACGCGGCGACTGAGGGCTCGAGCGTCGCGTACACGAAAATCTTGCGCTCCGGATCGATCTTGAAAATGGTCCCGCTGCGATCCCCGACGAACAGATTGCCCTGCGCATCAAAGGCCGCACCCGTCGCAACGCCCATGCCTTCGGCGTAGATGGTGGATTCGCCGGAAGAGTCGATGCGGTAGACGTTGCCTTCCGCGCGCGACGTAACAAACAGATCGCCTTCGCCGTTGAAGGCAAGGCCGGTGGCGTTGAGGATGCCGGTGACAAAGGGAGTTCCCCGTCCGTCTGGACTGATGCGGACGACGCTGACCGGGGTCTCTTTGCCGCGCGAGCCGGAGATAGTTGCATAGATCATGCCCGAGCGGCTAACCGCGGGACTGGTAACAGGATGCAGACCAGAGGAGAGTTCCCGCGCAACGCGAAAGGGAACAGCATTGCTGGCGCCTGCCTGGCTGCGCACTTCAAGCAGTCCGGTTGCTGCTTCTTCGGGAATGCTCAAGGCAAGGCGCGTCGGGCGGCTCATCAGCACGTGGGCTGCATGACCATCGACCAGAACCACGGGCGGGCCGAAGCCGAGCGGACCGAGATGCGCGCCCACCAACTCCACTTCGCCAAGAGGCAGCGCGGCGGGTGGCAACACGTCATCGATGCGGGGTTCAGGGAGGGTCTCGGGCGCAGATTGTGAGCGGGCACGCGGCATGATTTCGACCTTGAATTCAGACGTGCAGCACCATTCTCAGGAACGATGCCACCCCTAAAGCATACAGGCCGGCGGCCACATCATCGAAGACGATGCCCCAGCCTTCAGGCAGGTTCTCAAGTTGACGCACAGGAAACGGCTTGGTGATGTCGAAGACACGAAACAGCACCAGGGCGATCAATCCATGCCGCAAGTCGGCGGGGCTGAAGAGCAATGCGATCGCTTGCCCGGCCACTTCGTCGATAACGACAAAACCGGGATCTTCCCGCCCAGATTCGCGAGCGGCAATGGTGGCGGCTGGAACTCCCAGCACGAGGGCGAACGCGATGATCAGAAGGAGCGCATAGAGCAAGACGAGTGGGGTCGGGTGAGCGAGCCAGGCGAAGGCGCCCCAGATCAGAACGGTGGCGACCGAACCCCAGGTGCCCGGCCCCGGTTTACCGAGCCCCGCGCCGAAGAACGTGGCGACGGTCCAGGCCCAGAGGGTACGGTCTTGCCTCGCAACCGGCGCGTGCGTCGCCGCACGATCATTCGTCATGCGAGTCGCTGTTTCTGCTCATCCCGCCCAGGTCGTCGAGCACATCCGGATCGAGAACCGGCGAACTGATCTTGTAGACCCCTGAGGCCCACTTGCCGAGATCGATCTTGCGACAACGGTCGCTGCAGAAAGGGAAGTCCTCATCGTCAAAGCGGACCAGCATATTGCACGTCGGACAACGGAGAATTTTTGCGGATTTTTTCTTGGTAGCCATGGAATTTCTGGAGCTATGCGGCTCCCTCACTTATTTTCTCACTTGGCGGGTGGCTTGCGAACCAGCACGGCAATGCCGGTGGACCACGCCATGGGAATCATGTGGAACTTGGGATGCGATGAAAGATGGTAAAGCAGGTTGGGAACCTGCTCCGCGTGCCCTTCAGGCCAGTTCGGCTGCGGCAACAGGTCGTCGATGACATAGAACCCGCCCGGAGCAACCAGCGCCAGCGCGTCGTCTCCGGCGACATATTTGCCGATCATGGCGTCGGCAAAGATAAGGTCGAAGCTCTTCTTTGGTTGCCGCCAGATAAATTGGCCGGCATCGAGCGGGAGCAACTTCAGGCGCGGGTCGTTGCCCAGAAACTCATGCGCCACCGCCTGCACTTCCTCGTCATTGTCGACCGAGATCAGCGTTGACTTGTCGTCCATGCCGGAAAGGATCCACGAAGTGGCCACGCCGGTGCCCGTGCCGAGTTCAAGGAGTCGCCCACCTGGCTTCGAAGCCGCCAGAACCTGCAGCAGATTGCCGATACCGCGTTCGGAGGCCATGGTGAAGCCAAGCTCGGCAGTGCGGGCCTTGATGGACTCGAGCTGAGTCGGTGGAGTGAAGAACGGAGATTCCTGCATGTAATTTCAGAGTACAACGGCATCCGCCCATCACGATTCAGGACGAACACTGCGGGCCATCGACCTTCGCGTCCAGACCGGGATCGGGGACCGGGTGCGCATTCGGGTTGGGGATGAAAATGAAATCCCCGCCGTCTTCGTGGGTTCCAAATGGACCGAAGTATGGATGCGGGCAGAGGCCCTGTACTTTGCCGTCGATGCTCCCGATGTCAACGATGTGTTCTGGTCCACCATATTGGCGCAGCGTCTTGAGAAAGGCCCGCGCAAAGGGCGAATGCCTGCCGGGTTCGCCATCAAAGGCCGAACGAAGCCCGCCGGATGCGATATAAAGCCGCGAAACATGCTGCATCTTGTTGGCGACCAGCACATCGACCGATTGCGTCGTATCCAGATTCTCCGATGTGTAGGCGGGGACGGACTTGCGCTCCTTGAAGCTGCCGCCATAGCAGACATCAAGCACGATGAGGATATGCGGAACCGGCAACTGATCGACGGCGCTGCGGAAGCGGGAGAGGTCAAGTCCGGAATCGAGATAGGGATCTTCGGGAGGCAACAGCGTCTCGCGGGTGACGAGGAATCCTTCGCCGCTCTCTTCCATGTGGCCGTGGCCGGCAACATACACCAGCAATCGGTCGTTCTTGCCGAAGGCGCGGTGCTGCAAACTGCCGAGCAACTCGTGGATATCGCGCTTGGAGGGATTCTCGCGATAGAAGATGTTCTCCTTTTTGTAGCCGTAGTTCTGAATCAGTTCCTGCTCGAGTGTCTGTGCGTCGTAGATGGGGTTAGCCAGTGTTTTCCAGTGATCGTAGATGTCTCCTGCGAGGATGACTGCGTAGTCGGTGCCGCGGGTGATTGCTTCGTCAGCAGGTGCGGTTGGCTTCTGGACGAACCCACGGGTTGCCTGGTTGCCGGCCTTTGGATCATAGCCATAGAACAGGTTGCAGTCGAGATTGTTAGGTTTAGACATTGAAAGGCAAAGGCCACGCAGGTCGGAGTAGCTGAGCAACTGCTCGTCGGCGAGAGAGCGGGCGGGCTTGGCAGGATCAGCCTTGTAGTAACCGATGTTGGCCATCATGTAGCCCTCGAGATCTGCCTCAGAGATGAACCCCTTTCCGTTGGTGGCGGCGCCGCCCTGCATGGCTTGGAGGAGTGAATAAGTCATGAGCCCATGGCCAACTTCGGGAAACTCCGAGGCGTCGCCGGCGGTGCCGAAGAGCGCATACTTGCGGCCCGTGTCTTTAAGCGTGAACACCGAGTCAGCATTGAGGGCTGCCTTGATCGCATCGAAGGCGGCCGCGGAGTACGAGGAGTCAATAATGACGATCTGGCGTTGCGCCTGGATGGAAAGGAGCAGGGCACTAATCTCACGAGCGCCGA
>CAWBSV010000047.1:0-36509 GCA_963791505.1 uncultured Acidobacteriaceae bacterium | reverse complement strand
GGACTGCTCCTGGAATGGGCGCGATGAGAATGGCGCCGGTCTCGGTCTGCCACCAGGTGTCGACGATCGGGCACTTGTTGTGGCCGATCTTCTCGCGATACCACATCCACGCTTCAGGATTGATGGGTTCCCCGACGGTGCCGAGCAGGCGCAATGAGTCGAGACTGTACTTCTCGACCCACTGATCGCCCCACTTGATAAAGGCGCGAATCGCGGTGGGCGCGGTATAGAAGATGGTGACCTGGTGATCGTCGATGATCTTCCAGAAGCGCGAAAAATCGGGCCAGTTAGGCGCGCCTTCATACATCAGGACGGTTGCGCCGTTCTGCAGCGGCCCATACACGACATAGGAGTGGCCGGTGACCCAGCCAATGTCGGCCGTGCACCAGTAGATATCGTCATCGCCCATGTCGAAGACGTACTTGGTGGTGAGGTACGTCTGAACGGCGTAGCCGCCAGTGGTGTGGACCAGGCCCTTGGGCTTGCCGGTGGTGCCGGAGGTGTACAGAATGTAGAGCGGATCTTCAGAGTCCTGCTCAGCGGCGGGACAAACCGCGTCGGCCTTCGCGACCAGATCGTGCCACCAGTGATCGCGGCCTTCGACCATGTTGACCGGGGTTCCGGTGCGCTTATAGACAACAACGTGCTGCACGGTGGGGCAAGCCGCCATGGCTTCGTCGACGGTCTGCTTGAGTTTGATCTCTCCGCCGCGGCGATAGCTTGTGTCCTGGGTCAGTATGGCGACGCAGGTTGAATCGTTGACGCGATCGGCAATGGCGTTGGCGGCGAATCCGCCAAAGATGACGGAGTGGACGGCGCCGATGCGCGCGCAGGCCAGCAGGGCGATGGCCAGTTCCGGCGTCATGCCCATGTAGACGGCGACGCGATCGCCTTTTTTGATCCCGAGAGACAAGAGCGCATTGGCGAACTTCTGCACTTCGACGTGCAGTTCCGCATAGGTCAGACGGCGAACCTCGCCGGGTTCGCCTTCCCAGACGATGGCGGTCTTATCGCGACGGGCACCGAGAGCGTGCCGATCGACGCAGTTGTAGCTCAGGTTCAACTTGCCGCCGACAAACCATTGGGCCCAGGGCAGGTTCCAGTCGAGCACTTTATCCCACGGCTTGAACCAATGGAGCTCTTTCGCCGCTTCGGCCCAGAAGGCTTCAGGGTCTTCGATCGACTTCTGATAGATCGTCTCGTATTCCTCAAGGCTTTTGATGTGAGCCTTGGCGGCGAATTCCGGAGGCGGTGGAAAGACACGGTGTTCGCGGAGGGTGGAATCGATGTCCCGGTTGGATTGGGGGGCGTTCGGAGCAACAGGAACCGGCGCGGATGACATGAAAAGCGTCCTTTAGGGGAAGACAGCAGGAATATTTGCGACGATCCGTGAGTCGAATGAAAGAAACGCCGCGTGGGTGCCACTTTATCGAGCCAGAGGCACACTCGGCAAGTCCACCTGCGGTGGGGCCAGCCACCTGCGATGGGGCCAGCGGGCGCTTACGCGCCAATAGGCTCGTGGATCCCAGGTGCCCCAAAGGCGAGGCACCTGGGGCACCCAGCTCAGGCTGGGAATAAAATACTGCCAGAAACGGCGCGGCCTATGATTCTTGAACTCGCCAGAGCGTTCTCGTTCGTGTTCAGCCTGCTGTCGCTGTTTCCGGTGATGCTGAGCGCGTTCTTCGAGCCGGGGACGCGATGGGAAGAGCGCCTCGAAGTCGCTCTGCTCAAGATTGCGGTGGCTAGCTGCGTTTGTTTTGCGAGCGGGTTGCTGTTCTCGCTGCCGACGCCGGCGCACCCGCAGGGCGATTCGGTTTGGACGACCCTGCCGGTGCGGCTGTTGTGCTGGGCGCTGCCAGGCATGGCGCTTCTGTTTGCTCTGAGCTGGTATCTGGACGTGCATTACATGCCTTGGCTGCCCCATCCGTGCTGCCGACCGTGATGGGAGGGCTTATGCCGGAGCGTCCGCCTTGGCAGCTTCGTTCCAGATCAGCGTGCCATGAGTTTCCTTCAGGAAGATCATGCCGAAAATAAAGGTGATGATGGCAATGCCGATTGGGTAGTAGAGACCGGCGTAGATATTGCCGGTCGAAGCGCATAGGCCCAGCCCGATCAGCGGCAGCAGACCGCCAAACACGCCGTTGCCGATGTGGTACGGCAGCGAGACCGAGGTATACCGCACCTTGGCCGGGAACGCCTCGACGAGATACGCGGCGATCGGCCCATAAATCATGCAGACGAAGATGACCTGCAGCCAGACCAGGAAAACGAGCATGGGCTGATTGGGGCTTGGAGCTTCCTTGGCAGGCACTTCCTTGCCGGTTACAGCGTCGATGGTGAGAGGAGTCAGCTTGATGGCGCCGGTCACCTTGTCTTTAACTGAGCTGACGCGGACCACATTGTTGCCTGCGGCCGATTGCATTCCTTTATAGATGGGGATGTAGCAGACGACCGACAGCAGCAATGCCGCCATCATGAGCTTCTTGCGGCCGAAGCGGTCGCTGAGCGATCCGAATACAGTGAAGAACGGCATGGCCAACAGGAGCGCGATGGCCACGATGATGTTCGAGGTCTTGGCGTTCACCTTGAGCACGGCCTGCAGGTAAAACAGCGCATAGAACTGGCCGGTGTACCAGACAACTCCCTGCCCTGCGGTTGCGCCGAACAGCGAGATGAGAACCTGCTTGAGGTTCACCCAATTGGTGAAAGCATCGGTGAGCGGCTTGGTCGAGCTCATGCCGGCCGCCTTGATCTGCGTGTAGATGGGAGACTCTTTCATCTTGTAGCGGATGTAGAGGGAGATGCCGACGAGGATGATCGACAGCAGGAATGGCAGCCGCCATCCCCAGTCCTGAAAGGTCTCTTTGCTCATGCTCTGCTGGGTGACGACGATGACCGCCAGGGAAACAAAGAGGCCGAGGGTGGCCGTGATTTGGATAAAGCTGGTGTAGAAGCCTCGCTTGTTGTCGGGCACGTGCTCGGCGACATAGACTGCCGCGCCGCCATATTCGCCGCCGAGGGCGAGCCCCTGCAGGATGCGGATAAAGATGAGGATGATGGGCGCGAACCAGCCTGCAGTCTTGAAGGTGGGCAGCAGGCCGATCGAGGCTGTCGAAAAGCCCATGATGGTCAGTGTGATGATGAAGGCGATGCGCCGGCCAACGAGGTCGCCGATGCGTCCAAAAAACAGCGCGCCGAAGGGCCGCACCAGGAAGCCCACCGCGAAAGTGGCGAGGTAGGCGATCAGCGCGAAGGTGTCGTTGCCGGGCGGGTAGAACTTGAGGGCGAGGACGGTGGTGAGCGACCCGAAGATGTAGAAGTCGTACCACTCGATCATGGTTCCGGTTGCGGAGCCGAAGATGACCTTCATCAGCGAGGCGGTGGTCGCCGTGGGGGGACTGTTCGGAGTCGAAGATGCCATCGTTGCAATTCCTCGCGCGGAGACGGCAGGTGACCGTCGATGGAGGCACGACAGGTTCACGACGCGTCAATTGGAATAGGAGATTCAGCAAGATACGTTGCTTGCGGGGAAGGTGAAAGTCAAGTTAATTCTCGAACACAGGGATCAGGCCGCAGGATCAATATCGCTCGACGCGCTTGGACAAAACTGAACCCTGACCCCTGACCCCTGTATTTCAGGCGTAGCGCTTCTGGTGCCAGATCCAGGCGGTGCGGATGATGTCGTCGAGCTGGTCGTAGCGGGGCTTCCAGCCCAGTTCGCGCATCGCCTTCTCTGAGCTTGCAACCAGGACCGCCGGATCGCCGGGACGGCGGGGATGGACTTCGGCGGGAATGGGGTGGCCGGTCACCCGCCGCGCTGAGTCGATGACCTCGCGCACGCTGAAGCCGGCTCCATTGCCCAGATTGAGAATCAGCTTGTCGCCGCGTTTCGAGAGCGCCAAAGCGCAAGAATGTGGGCTTCCGCCAGATCGGAGACATGGACGTAGTCGCGAATGCAGGAGCCATCGGGGGTTGGATAATCCTCGCCGTAGATGCGGATCGAGGCGCGCCGACCCAGGGCCACATCCAGAACCAGGGGAATCAGGTGGGATTCCGGCTCGTGGGCTTCGCCGCGGGTGATGCCATGGGGGCCTTCGGGCGCGCCGGCAACGTTGAAGTAGCGCAGAGAGGCGTAGCGGAATCCGTGGATGCGGTTGAGCCAGCCCGAGCATGTACTCGACCAGCAGTTTGGATTCGCCATAAGCATTGGTCGGATGCAGGCGGGAGTTCTCAGTGATCGGGACCTCTTCTGGCTCGCCGTAGACGGCAGCCGTGGAGGAAAAGACCAGCTTGCGCGGTCCGTGGGCGAGCATGGATTCAAGCAGGGTCAGGGTCGAGGCTGTGTTGTTGCGGAAGAACGCCTCGGGATGGACCATCGATTCGCCGGCTTCAATGAGCGCCGCGAAGTGGAAAACGGCGTCGAAGGGCTGGCCGGCCTTGGTAGAATCGAGGAATAGCTTATCCAGCAAGGCACGGTCAGCGAGCTCACCTTCAACGAATTCCACACCGGAAGGGAGCAAGTCGCGACGACCGTGGCTTAAATCGTCAAAAATAACCGCTTTGTTTCCTCTTTGGGCAAGCAAAGCTGCAACAGTACCACCGATATACCCTGCACCTCCGGTAACCAGTACTTTCACAAAAAAGGTGTCCTTCCACGAGCACTTTAGGTTAACTTGAGTCTATTACAGCAAGCGAGATGGCTGGGGTTTCGTAGTCCCCGCACACCAGAGGCAGGACCATCGCGCCGACGAGGATCAAAGAGGTTTTCTGGTGGCCCGAGACGATTCAGCTACGCGGTTTCTTAGGCTTACGCCCAGGCAAACGGCGTTCTTGCCCTAAAAGGGGGATTGCAGATTTGCGACAGGTGGCCTTGGATAGGACTTGGAGAGGCTAAATGCGTCAGATTTGCAGAGCTGAACATGAGTCCCACGCGGAACGGATGGTAACCAGTCCAGTCCGCTTCTCCACTCGATTTCCCGGTTTTCGCATCAAAATGAATAGAGATAGCGTCTTTTTTTCCCCGATCGGGTTTACGTATGAGAATACCCAGCGCCTCATGGCGATTGCCGGTATTCCGGTAAACCAAAACCTATTCGGCTCCTCGCATTTCGATCCTGCGGGGAACCCAGAGAGTCAACATCAAGACGGCAGCCGGTTGGACCGCTATGCTGCCGGATCGGCTCCGAAGCAAGGGTTCAATACAGACTGGATGGCTTCGACTGGCATCCAAAATATTTGGCGAAGCGTTGCGGCTCCCCGTGCCTCATTCGAAGCAGCAACTCCGCGAACCTTCTAAGGACACCAGCGAGGATCAGATAATGCAGATGACCTATACACCAGGCCGGACCAATTTCGGTTTACTCCCCGAACCCGAGAAGAGTCCCACCTCGTTTATCACGAGCGCGGCGATTAACGGGATGATTTTGCTCCTTGCGATCTACATCGGGATGACGGCGAAGCGAGCGATCGATGAGCACCACTATGAGCAGACGATCCTCATCGCCCCCACGACGCCTCCACCTCCGCCGCTGAAGGTGAAGCTGCCGGAGCCGCCTAAGATCAAGCCACCGGAGCCGCCCAAGATGGAAGTGAAGCTTGAGGCTCCGAAGATCACGATTCCCAAGCCGGAGCCAAAGCCCGACCTGAAGCCGATTCAGATGGAAGCCAAGGTTGCGCTTCCGGTGATCAAGCCGGCCAAGCCGTCAGTAGTTCTGGCGCCGCAGCCCAAAGCCGCTCTGACGGCGGCGATGCCAGCGCAGAATAATCAGGTCAAGCCGTCCACAGCGCCGGTTCATCTGGGCGATACGTTTGGCGTCACGCCCAATCCCAATGCCACGCGTCCGGCGACGGTTGCCTCCATCGGCAATCCCTATGGCGGCATGCAGGGCCCGGCGGTTGCTCCTCACGGAGTGGTTGGTTCGACGGGCATCGGCAACGGGTTGAAGTCGGGTTCGAACGCCGGCATGGTGGGCAAGGTAGCTTCCGCCGGCATCCCCGGTGGAACCGGCACCGCGACCAGCGGCAATGCTTACTCTGGCCAGCACGTGGGTTCGGCCGGCATGCCCGCGTGAAGCAACCGCGGCCGCAGTCCAGCAGACCGCTTCGGCCCCGGCGGCAACCAGCATCGAAGTCATTTCGAAGCCGCCTGTGCAGTACACCAGCGAAGCCCGCTCAATGCATATTCAGGGCGACGTCGTGTTGCGCGTAACCTTCACAGCGGCCGGACAGGTGGTTGTGCAGGGCGTGGTTCGCGGCCTCGGACACGGACTGGACGAAGAAGCGCGCCGCGTTGCATCGCAAATTCGTTTTCATCCGGCAACCCGTAACGGACAGCCGATAGACTCAACCACCACCATCACAATCACGTTCCAGTTGGCGTAGTAGCATCGAGACAGACATGCAACCAATATAGGCTGCACAATACGCGCGAAGCCGGACCTGGCAGACGCGAAAAAAGCAGAAGACATCGGAAGAATTCAAGCTAGGAGCTTTACATGACGTTTCGGAAGATCTCCCTCACCTTCCTGATCATTACCGTGGGTACTACCTGCGCGTATGCTAAGAAGGAACCAAAGTACGAACCGGTACACCCGCTCACCCCTGAGCAGTCCGCACTGGTCGACAAGGCTGTCCTGCAGGAGAAGGTACTCATCAAGTCCATCCAGAAGCGTACGCCGCTGGTCGAAACCTACATCCAGAACACACGGCCTGATGTAAAGCTCTACGAGGTTCCGGTCGACGACCAGTACATTCTGAGCCGGGTTGACTTCGGCAAGGGATTCGTCGACAAGGCGTTCGAGGACCGTCCCGCAGAGAAGGGCAAGAAGAGCTTCTTCAAGGGCTCCTTTGCCGCGTTGGCCGGACTGACCAAGGCGCTGGGACTGGAAAAGTTCACCTACTCGCCCAACGGCTTCATGCAGATGATGTTCCTTGACCCTACCGGCTTCGACAAGCAGCACTACGTGTTCAGCTATGTCCGCCACGAGTTCCTGGGAACCGTCCGCACCGGGGTCTTCGACGTGCATCCCAAGGTCCCCGGCATGGGCCGCTTCTTTGGCCGCATCTGGGTTGAAGATCAGGACGGCAACGTGGTCCGCTTCAACGGCACCTACACCGGGCCCGACTGAAGACTCTTCAAAGTACTACTTCCACTTCGACAGCTGGCGCATGAACGTGCAGCCGGACATCTGGCTGCCGGTCGCCGTCTACGTTGAAGAAACCACCCGCATGGAAGGCGAGAAGACCGTTGGCCTGAAGGCGCAGACGCACTTCTGGGGCTACTCGCTCAAGCTGCCCACCCGCGACAGTGAGAACGTCAGCGTCAAGGTGGACGACGCCGTTGACCGCAGCGACGACTCGCAGGATGTAGGCCCGCTGCAGGCCTCGCGCGCCTGGGTTACCCAGGCTGAGAACAACGTCATCGATCGCCTCGTCGAGGCCGGCCTCGTTGCTCCGCTCAATACCGATCCCAGCGGCTTCGAGAACAAGGTCCTCGACCAGATCGTCATCAACCTGGTGGTTCCCAACAACCTGGCCTTCACTGACCAGATTCATACCCGCATCCTGCTGACCGACACCATTGAAGCCACCACGGTCGGCAACACCATCCTGATCAGCAAGGGCCTGATCGACAGCCATGCCCAATGAAGAAGCGTATGCCTCGGTCGTTGCCATGGAACTGGCGCACATTGCCATGGGCCACCACATCGACACGCGCTACGCCTTCAACGACCGCCTGATGTTCCCTGACACGGCCACCTTCCAGCGCATCAACATGTACCACACCGACCACGACAACGCGGAAGCCGCCAAGAAGGCCATGGAATACCTCCAGGCCTCGCATGTACAAGGACAGGCTGCCCAATGCCGGTCTCTACTATGCGCAGCTGGTCGATCGCTCCAAGGCGCTCAAGGGCTTGAACACACCCAAGCTGGGCGATTCGCTGCTCAAGGCCGACGGAACGCCCTGGATGGCCGATCTGCAGAAGATGGCTCCCAAGCTGAACTGGGACGATCTGACCCAGATCGCCGCCCTTCCCGCTGGGCAGCTGGCTCAAGACCGATCCGTGGGACGACAAGGTGCACATGCTGAACGCCAAGCGCTATGCGTCCATGAACGCCCGCGACAAGATGCCGTTTGAAGTGACGCCCATCTTCTTCAAGCTGCAGCGTTACGATGTGGCTCACGTGGATGCGCCGAATGCGGGTGCGGCTCCGGCTCCGGGCGCGACGACCGCCCCGCCGGCCGGGACTGACCCTGCGGCTCAACCGCAGCAGCAACCGGCTGATGGCGGCCAGGCCGCTCCTCCTCCGGCTGCAGGCGCCACGCCGCCATCCGCGGGCGACGCGACAGCGCAAGCTCCCGCCTCAGGCACGCCAACCCCTCAGTAAGCTTGACTCCTCGCAAGTCCAGACCGCCTCAGGCAATGCCTGAGCGGTCTGGGCTTGGAGCGAGTTGCTGTGGGCAAACGATCGCGGTCACCTGATACAGCCGGATCGGAATGATACCTTGAAATGGATTCCAGGCACTGAATTCCGGCGCTCGGATAAACGTAAGGAACGGCAAAAGAGCGACATGCCTTTCCCCACAAGGCAACAGTATTTTTAGATCCTACCGGGAGACTCACCGGGACTGGACGGAATAGCTTTTGATGAAAATATCGATTCTCAGCTTGTTTGCGATCATTTTGGCCGGCGGAGTTGTAACCGCCCGTGCCCAGGTTGTGCCCTCGGCGACCGCACGGCAGTTTTCGGTCACGGCCGGAGGCATGGTTTCCCTCTCTCAGCCCGATTATTCCTATATCTATGGCGCAGGAACCAGCCCCAACCGCACATACGGTCTGGGCGCCTATGTCGACATGCATTTCACGCGCTGGATTCAGATTGAAGGCGAGGGCCGCTGGCAGCGCTTCAATACCGTGACCAGCGGTTTCAACGAATACAACGGCGAAGATACCTACCTCATCGGTCCGCGCCTGCCCGTGCACACGTTCCGCTTTCTCCACGCCACGCCTTACGGCAAGTTTCTGGTCGGCCTCGGCAATGGAACCTTTCTCACAGCCCCGGCGTTCGCTATGGCTTTTGGCGGAGGTGTCGATTTTCGCGTGACTAAGCGCATCAGCGTACGCGCACCCGACTTTGAGTACCAGTATTGGGACGTTAATCCGACAGCCCTGAAACCGTATGTTGGCAGCGTGGGCGTCAGCTACAAGATCTTCTAAGCACTAACTGGCAAGGCATAGGGCGGGGAATAGAATCGGGATCACCGGTTCTATTCCCCGCCGTTCGCCGTGCCCGAGAAACCTTCGACCGTGCCCACCAAGCAAAGCCGCGCCATCCTGAAATGGATTCCGTTGATCACCGTGATCGCGGTATGCCTTTTCTTCAGGCCGCAGATTCGTGCCTGGATGGCTGCTCGCGGCGGCCTCCATTTGAGCGCCCCGCTTTGGGCGGTTGGGGCGAGCCTCGCGCCCTGGCTGCTCCTGGGAATTTACTGGGAACTTGCGGCCCGCACCGCCTCGGAAGCTGCGACTTCTGAGTCCGGCGTCTCGCGGCAAATCCACGTGTGGCTGCTCAGCATTGCCCAGATCCTGCTCATCTTCCCGGTCCCCGGACTCCAACAGCGCTTCGTCCCCGTATCGATGGCCGTGATCATCACCGCGCTTGCCGTTGAAGCGATGGGGCTGGCGCTCGCAGTGTGGGCGCGCCGCATACTCGGCAAACACTGGAGCGGCAAGATCACGATCAAAGTCGGCCATGAGCTGATCCGCAGCGGACCCTATCGCCTGGTGCGCCACCCCATCTATACCGCATTGCTGATGATCTACGGAGGAACGGCGGTCGTGTTTGGCGAGATGCACTCGCTGCTTGGTTTTGTGCTGGCGGTGCTGGCTTACCTGCGGAAGATCCGGCTGGAAGAGGCGAATCTCGCGCGGGGATTTGGGGAGTCGTACGAAAAATATCGGGCAGAGACAAAGGCGCTCGTGCCGTTGATTTATTGAGCGCCCCGGGGCACTCCCACCCGATAGAAGCCGAATTCTTTAAATCGAAAGTCGGGCTTCAAAATTTCACCGAGGGCTATTTCTTCGTGGATATGCGGAGGCTCGCTGACCCTGTCCGCCCAGATTCCGTAAAGCTCAATGACCTCTTCGCCTGTCGAGCGGAGCAGACGAACCAGCCCTTCACGATTGAATAGGTCTTCGGCGATATCGTCAGGGTCGCGGACCTCGTCTGGATCCTCCCCAAAAGGCCACCCGCCGTTCTGTTCCATCACACTCGAAAAGCCGCAGCCGCAGCCAGTGGTCGAGCCGATGTACTGCACTTCGGGTTGGGTGAAATGCTGCCGAATTTGTTCCTCGCCCTCTTTGAGGGTCGAGACTGAAAGGTCGCGGGCGTTTTGGTTCAACGCAACTCGTGCAATTGGCCTTTCGGTCCCGGCGTAGAGCAAGAAGCACATGCACTCATCTTAATTCTGCATAAACGCAGCAAAAAAGGGCCATCCGAATTGGATGGCCCTTCTTGTCTTTTGTTCTTGCGGCGAAGCCGCGCTCGGCCCCACCGCAGGTGGTTAGGCGGGCGAGGGTGAACCTTCCGGGTAGCCAGGCCCACTGCGCGAATCGGGCTTGAGCACTTGCTGCGGAGTCCCGCTGCCGGTGTCACTGGGCGATGCCAGTGCCGAACGCATAGGCGGCAGCTCCTTGCCCTCGATCAGCATCTTCACCTCATCGGCATCGATGGTTTCACGCTCGAGCAAAGCCGCGGCAAGCCGATGCATTGCGTCCGAGTTGGTTTCCACCAGGCCGTGCGCCGATTGGTACGCCTCATCGATCAGGCGGCGCACTTCAAGATCGATCTGCCGCGCTGTCTCCTCAGAGAAGTCGCGATGCTGGGCAATCTCGCGGCCCAGGAAGATCTGCTCTTCCTTCTTGCCGAAGGTCAGAGGCCCGAGGCGGCTCATGCCGTACTCGCACACCATGCGGCGTGCCAGGTCGGTTGCGCTCTCGATATCGCTGCCCGCACCGGTCGACATCTGATTGAGGAAGATCTCTTCCGCAACGCGACCGCCGTAGGCGATCGCCAGGTTGGCTTCGAGATACTCCCGCGTATAGTTGTGCCGGTCGCCGGGAAGGAAGATGGTCACGCCCAACGCCATGCCACGAGGGATGATGGTGACCTTGTGGATCGGATCGGAGTGCTCGCTCAGGAACGACACCAGCGCGTGGCCGGCCTCATGATACGCGGTCACTTTCTTCTCCGCCTCGGTCAGCAACATCGACTTGCGCTCGGCGCCCATCAGGACCTTGTCCTTGGCCAGCTCGAAGTCGTACATCGTAACCTGCTTGCGGTTCATGCGGGCCGCATTCAGAGCTGCTTCATTGACCATGTTGGCCAAGTCGGCGCCGCTGAAGCCCGGTGTTCCGCGAGCCAGGACGTTGAGGTTGGTGTCATCGGAGACGGGAACCTTCTTCACGTGGACACGAAGGACTTCTTCGCGGCCGCGGACGTCGGGCAATCCCACCACGACGCGGCGATCGAAACGGCCGGGGCGCAGCAGCGCGGGGTCGAGCACGTCAGGACGGTTGGTGGCAGCCACCAGGATGACGCCGTCGTTGGACTCGAACCCATCCATCTCGACCAGCAACTGGTTGAGGGTCTGCTCGCGCTCGTCGTGACCACCGCCGAGACCTGCTCCGCGATGACGGCCGACTGCGTCGATTTCGTCGATGAAGATGATGCAGGGCGCGTTCTTCTTGCCCTGTTCGAACAGGTCGCGCACGCGACTTGCACCGACGCCGACAAACATCTCAACAAAGTCAGAGCCGGAGATGGAGAAGAACGGCACATTGGCTTCGCCGGCAACCGCGCGGGCCAGCAAGGTCTTACCGGTTCCCGGAGGTCCAACGAGCAGAACGCCCTTGGGAATGCGCCCGCCGAGCTTCTGGAACTTCTGCGGTTCGCGCAGGTATTCGATGATCTCTTTCAGCTCTTCCTTGGCTTCATCCACGCCGGCCACGTCCTTAAACGTGACCTTCTTCTGCTGCATCGAGAGCAGGCGCGCGCGGCTCTTGCCGAACGAAAGCGCCTTGTTGCCGCCCGACTGCATCTGCCGCAGCATGAAGAACCAGATTGCGCCCAGCAGCACGAACGGACCGACGTTGAAGAGCAATTGCAGCCAGAGGCTGTTGTTCTGCTCCTTGGCAACGGAGAAGGAGACCTTGTTGGTGCGCAGTTCCTTGATCAGGCTATCGGTGCTGTTCGACGAAATGGTGGTGTGGTACTCATCCTTGGCGCCCTTCAGGTGACCATGTACATCAGTCCCTTGAATGGTGGCGTCCTGCACCTGGCCGTTGTCGATCTTGTCGAGCAGATCGGAGTAGCCAATGTCTGTTGGCTTGCTCACGCCGGTGCTTTTCGACACCACGGCCCACAACATCATCAGGCAGATGAGAATAAACACCCAGAACATGATCGTTTTGACGGTCGAATTCACCAGGCTCCTCTTTCCCGGCGGGGGAGAAGTCGACGACTGACTTCCTTCCGCACACCATCCTTTAGACGCTTGAGGTAACTCCGAAGTCACAGGAATTACAGGGCCTCCAACGGCAGACACGAAGGTCTCACCGCCAGGACGGGCAGTATCTCAAGATTGTACTCCGTGGCTGAGAAAAGAAGGAAGGCTGCGCAGGGATTCGCGCCAACATTCGGGTACCGCGTTAACCCTTTTGTGGGATGAGCTTAGGGCTTCCCGCCGGGTTCGAGATTCAGGAAAGTCGCCTCGACCACAATTCTCTGATTCGGTTCCAGTTCCGCGCCTTTCATCCAGACGATCTCGCCGTCCATCTCGAGGACTGGCCAGAGAGCGCGCTCTGAACCGGAGATTCGCAGGCGCTCCAGCACCTCTTTCACTTTGCGCGGGCGCAGGGAGTGTCGCAATTGCACCCGGTCGCCAGCCTTCCAGTTGCGGAGCAGGCCGTATCGCCGCTCGGCCGACGATTTCTGGGAACTCGCCTGTGCGACTTCCACCTTGAGAAGCAGACCGAACGCTGGCGCGACCAACTCGCCAGGAATCGGCACGCTGTATTCGTGAAGCGGGTTTTTCTCGTCCTCAGGGGTCGACGGCGCTTCAACGCTCATGCGCACTTCGCGGGCAGTCCGCTCGGCTCTCAGTCCGCGAGGGAATTCGAGTTTCTGACCGGCTCGACCGGACAGCGCAAGAGTGCGCAGCTCTTCGGTGGCGACGAAGTCGAGCGACGCGCCAAACTGTTCCGCGGCAAAACGCAACACGCGGCGCTGCAACGCGGGAGGAAGAGAGGCCAGGCGCGGCGCGTCGATGGCAAACCCCTCGCCCGCGGCTCGGCCTCCACCTCGAACCGGCCGGCCTGAGAGCACAATCTGCGGCGCAACGCGCGCCAATTCGGCGTGCCACCAGGCCTCTTCGTCGCGCGCCAACACGCTCATTTGGGCGAGGTGCTCGCGCAGACGCGGGTTGAACCCGGCAAGAAGCGGAAGCACCTCATGCCGCAACCGATTGCGCGTAAAGGTGGTGTCGAGGTTCGACGAATCCTCGCGCCACAACTGCCCAAGCCCTTGCAGGTAGCCCAGCACTTCCCCGCGCCGTGCAACCAGAAGGGGCCGTAGGATACGACCTTCAGGAAATTCAACCACCGGATGAATGCCGCCGAGCCCTTCTGTCCACGCACCCCGCAGAAACTTTGCAAGCACCGTTTCCGCCTGGTCATCGAGGGTGTGCGCGGTAGCGACAGCGTCGAGGCCGGCCTGGGCCATGAGCTGCCGGAACCAGGCATAGCGAAGGCGGCGCGCTGCCTCCTCAATGGATTCGGCGTTTCTTTCGGCTTCGCGCGCGGTGTCGACCTGCTTCTCGTGGAACGGAAGTGAATGCTCTTCAGCGATGGACTGGACAAAGGCCCGGTCCGCGTCCGCCTCGTCTCCGCGCAGTCCGTGATGCAGGTGCGCCACATGAAGAACCAGTCCGAGCTCCGCCCGACGCGCTGCGAGCGCGCGCAGCAGAGCCACCGAATCTGCGCCGCCGGATACGCCGACAGCAAGACGCAGCCCAGGCTTGAGCAGGGTCGTGTCGATGGGCATGGGATTGGGCGGCCTCGATTGTGTCGTTCTTCGCATGCCGAAATCATTACATGCGCTCTCAGGGATGGCGATCGCAGAATGAAGGGGGGAAACCACGGACCTAAAGGCGCGTAAGTGCAGTTGGCCCAACCGCAGGTGGTGGCTATACTGTCTTCCATGCTGGAGACACGGTCCGCGACAGTGGAAGACGCAGAGCTCATCACCGCCCACCGGCGCGCGATGTTCGCCGCCATGGGCAGCACGCCCGACTCGGTTCTCGATGCCATGAGCCGCAACTTTATGCCGTGGGTGGCACGCACCATCGCGGAGGGCCGTTACGCGGGCTGGATCACGATGGACGACGGTCGTCCCGTGGCTTCGGCGGGGTTGCTGATTCTGGATTGGCCGCCACATCCGCTCGATCCTGCCGGCACGCAGCGCGGCTACATGCTGAATGTCTTCGTCGAGCCCGATCATCGCAAGCGCGGCCTGGCCCACGACCTCGTCAACCGCTGCCTCGATGAGGCGCATCGCCGGTCGATCCGCGTGGTTGCGCTGCACAGCTCTGACGCGGCGCGCAGCATCTATGAGGCTCTTGGTTTCCGCGCCACCAACGAAATGTTCTACGTGGAGCACGTGGAGGGGTAAGGGCTGCGGCTGGATTTTCCGCCTCGACAAGCTGTTTCTCCGTCTTTCTGTCTCTCTGTTTCTCCGTTTCTCCGTCGAAGGCCCTGCTTCATGCGCATCGGAGCGGGGGACCGATGCCGCAACGATGTATACTCCACCCGTTATGAACGTATTTGTGATTCTTCCGGCAGCGGGGCTTGGGACCCGGATGGCCGGCCCCCAGCCCAAGCAGTTTCTCGAGCTCAACGGAATCCCCATCCTCCTTCATTCGCTACGCGCCTTTGCCGCGGTCGAAAGGGTCAAGGGCATCTACGTCGCAGTCCGCAAAACTGAGATGGAGCGGGTGCAAGCGCAGATCGCCGAGTATGGCGCAGAGCGCGTGCATGTTGTCGAAGGAGGCGACAATCGGCAGGAATCGGTTGCGCACGCGCTGGCAGCGTTACCGGCGACGGATGAAGATGTCGTGCTGGTTCATGACGCAGTTCGACCACTGATTGACGCCGCAACCATCGACCGCACCATCGACGCGGTGATCGAACACGGCGCCGCGATTGTCGGCTTGCCGGCTGTCGACACCATCAAGCAGGTGGAGCGCACTGCGCACGGAGCTCTGGTCACGTCGACCATTCCGCGGGAGTTCGTTGTGCTGGCGCAGACGCCGCAGGGTTTCCGCTACGGGCTGCTCACAAAGGCCTTCGCCGAGGCCACGGCCGATGGGTTTGTTGGCACCGATGAGGCTTCAGTGGTGGAGCGCGCGGGACAGCCGGTAGCCGTGGTGCATGGGTCTCAGGTTAATCTGAAGATTACCCAGCCCGGCGACCTGGAGCTGGCCGAGTTTTATCTCCGCCAGAGAGCGCGCTGAATCGAGAGCCGAGCTGACCGAAAGGGCTCCGGTCAAGAATTAAGGAAGAGCAATTTGAGCATGGATACACGAATCGGATTTGGCTGGGACTCGCATGCGTTCAAGGCCGGCGTCCCGCTGCGCATTGGCGGCATGACCCTGCAGCACCCCGAGGGATTGGCCGGCCATTCCGACGGCGACGTCTTGCTGCACGCCATCACCGATGCTTTGCTGGGCGCCGTGGCCGCAGGCGATATCGGCAGCTACTTTCCGCCCGGCGATCCGCGCTGGAAGGACGCCGATTCGGCGATCTTTCTGAATCTCGCTCTTGAAGAACTCGAAAACGCCGGCTACCGCATCGTCAACATCGATACAACGCTTGTCCTGGCAGCTCCCAAGATAGCGCCCATCGCAGGCGAGATGCGTTCGCGCGTTGCCGACCTGCTGGGGGTTGAAATGAACCAGGTCAGCATCAAAGCCAAGACGCCCGAGGGCATGAACCTCGATCACGTCGCCCAATGTCACGCCATCGCGCTTGTGGAGAAGGTTTCCGAGGCCGACGAGATCAAGAGCATGTCCGCGGTGATTGAAACCCAGCGTCAGCTCGAGGACGTGGTCGAAGACCTGCTCAGCTCCGTCCACGGAGTTCCGAAAAAGCGCACGGTGAGCCCGGTCTACGACACGGAAGACATCACGTAAAAAAAGAGATATAGAGAGACGGAGAAGCAGAGAAACAGTGAGGACCCAAGCTCCGGCTGCTGGAGCGACCGCGGTTTCTCTGTTTCTCGGTTTCCCTGTTTCTCTGGCCGTTTTTTCATTGCGGAATTTTCCGTTTGGTCTTACCTTTCTCGAAGACTGATTCCTTTCGGAGGAACGTACGTATGAATGGCGACACCCAACAGATGGCTGCGGGCATGGCCGCATTCCTAGGCATCTATCTCGTCTTTTGCCTGGTCCTTGTTGCCGCTACCATCCTTCCGCTTTGGTTCATCTGTAAGAAAGCTGGGTTTTCTCCCTGGCTTTCTTTCCTCGTCCTTATTCCGGGCTTCGGCGGATTCGTGCTGCTCTACGTTCTCGCCTTCGCCGAATGGAAGGTGATTCCGGCGCCGCATCTCGCGTTTCAGACGCCGTTACCCCCGCCGCCTCCGCAACAGCCGCCGCTGCCGCCGCAGATCTAGGCGAGTGGGCCCCGACACATCCGAAAATGGGGAGCGAATGCTAGCATCGTGAGTGAAAGCTGCTCTCATGATTCCTGAATCCACTCCCACTCCCTCCAATTTCCTCCACGAGCTGATCGAAGAGGATGTCCGCTCAAAAAAGTTCGGCGACGCAGTCATCCAAACCCGCTTTCCGCCAGAGCCGAACGGCTACCTGCACATTGGACACGCCAAGGCAATCTGCCTCGATTTCGGCCTGGCGCGCGAGTTCGGCGGCAAGACCAATCTCCGCTTCGACGACACCAACCCTGAAAAAGAAGAGCAGGAGTACGTCGATTCCATTCAGGCAGACGTACGCTGGCTGGGCTTCGAGTGGGATCGTCTCTGCTACGCATCGGATTACTTCGGCCAGCTCTACGAGTGGGCTCTCGCACTGATCAAGGCAGGCAAAGCTTACGTCGACGACCTCACTGCCGATGAGATTCGCAAGCATCGCGGAACGCTGACCGAGCCGGGCATAGACAGCCCCTACCGCAACCGCACCGTCGAGGAAAACCTCGATCTGTTCCAGCGCATGAAGGCCGGCGAGTTCCCCGACGGCTCGCGTGTGCTGCGCGCGAAAATCGACATGGCCTCGCCGAATCTCAACCTGCGCGACCCGGTCATGTACCGCATCCTGCACGCGACGCATCATCGCACCGGCGATCAATGGTGCATCTACCCGATGTATGACTATGCGCACGGCCAGTCGGACTCGATCGAGCACGTCACCCACTCCATGTGCACGCTCGAGTTCGCCGATCATCAGCCGCTCTATCGCTGGTTCATCGAGCAGCTCGGCATCTTTCCTTCGCAGCAGATCGAGTTCGATCGCCTCAACATTACCTACACCATGCTGAGCAAGCGCAAGCTGCTGCAGCTTGTGCAGGAAAAGCGCGTCCACGGGTGGGACGATCCGCGCATGCCCACGCTTTCGGGCATTCGCCGCCGCGGCTTTACGCCCGACGCGATTCGCACTTTCGTTGCGGCGAGCGGCGTTTCGCGGACCAACGGCATGACCGACATTGAAATGCTCGAGCACTTTCAGCGCGACGAGCTGAACCGCACCGCTGCGCGCGCCATGGTGGTGCTCAATCCTCTGAAGCTGGTGATCGAGAATTACCCCGAAGGTCCAGACCCGGATTCGGTCGAATTCGTCGAGGTGGCCAACAACCCCGAGGATCCATCGGCCGGGACACGGCAGGTTCCCTTCGGCCGCGAAGTCTTCATCGAGCAGGACGATTTTCGCGAGGTACCTCCGCCGAAGTATTACCGTCTCTCGCCGGGCAAAGAAGTCCGCCTGCGCAACGCCTACTTCGTGACTGCGCAGAGCGTGGTGAAAGACGAGGCCGGCAATGTGATCGAGGTGCGCTGCACCTATGATCCAGCGAGCCGCGGCGGCAACTCGCCCGATGGCCGCAAGGTGAAGTCGACCATGCATTGGGTCTCGGCTTCGCACGCAATCTCCGCCGAGATTCGTCTCTACGACAAACTATTCGCGAAGGCCGATCCCTACGATCTTGCGGAGGGCCAGGATGTGCTCGACAACCTCAATCCCAACTCGCTTGAGATTGTGACCGGGGCGAAGCTTGAGCCGTCGCTGGCGCAGGCGGGCGTGGGCGATCGGTTCCAGTTTGAGCGCGTGGGCTACTTCTGCGTGGACCCGGACTCGAAGCAAGGCGCGCTGGTGTTTAATCGCACTCTGCCGCTCAAGGATTCGTGGGCCAAGATCGAGAAGAAGCCACCTGCGGTGGGGCCTGACGCTCGCTGATCGACGCATAAAGCGGCGTTGCTCCCCGCCTAAACTCGCGCGAGCTGCGCCAGTGCTTCGAAGTGGGCGTCGCGCGCGCAGAGCAACAGATTGTTCTGCAGGACCAATGCCGCAATCCACATGTCGTTGGTGGGGATCGGTGTGCCCTGCTTGCGCAGTTGGCGATACACATTTGCGTAGTGATGTGTGGTCTGGCCGTCCGCGTAAAGGACGCCGACGCCTGGCTTGAGCAGAAAACGTCGCAGAACCGCCTCGTTCCGTGCCTCCTGGCTACCGGCTGCAAACCCGGCGCGCAATTCGCCGACGACAATGAAAGGCAGCCAGACTTCTTCCGCCTGTTCCACCATTTCTACGACGAATGCCTCGCCGCGGCAAAGGTCGGTATAGCGATTGGTGTCGAGCGCGAGCTTCATCGCGGCAGCCTGAGATCGGTCATGGCCACAGCGACGGGTCGACGGTGTCTTGCGCCTCGATGGCGCTGTCGAAGGCTGAGTCTTCCTGCCAGGTCCCGGCCATATCAGAAAGATCGCGGCGGCGGTGCGGCATTGCGCCGATGCCGACTCCCCGCTCAGAGCGCAAGAATCGCCACTTCATTCAGGCTCTTGTCCTTGCGCCGAGCCTCGTCGCGAAGGGCGGCATCCAGATGCGCGGGAATATTGCGAACCGTATACTGCATTCACTCATTGTAGGCAATGCAGGCACACGCTGCAAGCTTAAGATTATCTACTTATTTTCCAATCACATCGATGGGAACTGTGATGGTCTTGGGGGGCATGCAGGCGTTTTTATCGCAGGCCTGGTAGTGCAGTCTGGCCTCGACCAGGTGGTTGCCCGGTTCGGCCACCAGACGGGCCTGGATGATGAACTCGCCGGTATAGACGCTCACCTTGTCCTTCGGATCCGCCGGCAAATAGAAATCTGCGCCGGCCGGGTAGTTGGCCGTCTGCAGCTTCACGCCCGCGCCCTCGGGAATCGAAAACGTCGTCGGGATCAGGAACTCTTCTCTCGGGTCGTGGGAGTTGATGTGCAGGCCGGGCGCGATGCGAAAGTGCAAGGCGACATCGCTCGCCTTGCCGGCAGTGAGGCTGACTTGCTCTGGAAACAAGTACTCGACCGCGGCGCCTTTGGCGATGGAGCGGTTGGACAGATCGGCTTGCGCGACTGCCGTCGGGGCGATCGCGAGCAGGACGACTGCGCCCAGGACACGGACTCCGAACGGCTCTCGGCCGCTCGGTTTCACTGTTTCACTGTTTCTCTGTTTCACTGTTACTGTCCCATCGCCTTGCGGATGTTGGACTCGATATCATCCTTCGAAGTCAGCCCCAACTGCGCCGCGACCACTGTTCCATTGCGATCGACAAAGAACGAGGTTGGCAGCTCATCGAGGCCACCATAGGCATCGCTGAGCGAAGCGCCGTCAATCAGCACCGGGTAAGGGATGTGCATTTTCTGCGCCGATGCCGCGATCTCCTGCTTCTCCTGTGTGAAGCGCTTAGCGTCGCCGCGGTCGATGTCGTCAGCGGACACGCCTAGAATCTCGAAGCCTTGCGCTGCATATTTTTCGCGTAACTCCACCAGCCACGGCGTTTCAATCTTGCAGGGCGCGCACCAGGTCGCCCAAAAGTTCACCAGAACGGCTTTGCCCTTGTAGCTCGCGAGGGAGACCTTTTTGCCATCGAGATTCTCGAGCGCGAAGGCAGGCGCAGGCTTGCCTTTGAGGGGCGTGACGTACACCGGCGGACCGCCATCGGGATCGGCAACAAATCCGGCGCGCACTGTGGCCGCAAGAGCCTTCTCATTTGCCTGTCTGCGAAATTCGAAGTTCGCCCATCCGGCCCAGGCAAAACTGGCCAGGACGAACAAAGTGACACCGAGAACGAGCGTATTGCGCTTCACGGGGATGACCTCTCTCCTCAATTGTACGAGCACGCCGTTTGCGTGGATGTGGGATATTCTCTCGGCCGTTACACGGGACAGAGCAGAAAATTATAATCCCGTATTCCCTGTTTCCTCATCCCTGATCCCTGATCCCTGCCCCTGATCCCTGTCTCCTGATACCATCAGAAACCGATGAACCCCCATTCTGATCCGGGCCCTTCTGACTCGGCAAAGCTCGAACCGGCTGCCCTGGTTCGCACCGAGGCCGCGGCCCTTGAGGCTCTCGCTGCGCGTCTTGAGGGTGCCATGGCGGAGCCGTTCGACCGCGCCGTTGAGCTGATCCTCCGCTGCGGCGAAGGGCGCGGCCGGGTCGTGGTCACCGGCATGGGCAAGAGCGGCATCATCGCGCAGAAGATTGCGGCTACGCTGAGTTCCACCGGATCGCCGGCGATGTTTCTGCATCCGGCAGAGGCCGTTCACGGCGACCTGGGCGCGCTGATGCCCAACGATGTGGTGATTGCTCTCTCGGCCAGCGGCGAGACCGAGGAGATCCTTCGCCTGCTGGCCACCCTCAAACGCAAAGGCGATGCGTTGATCAGTTTTTGTTGCCGTCTCGACTCGACACTCGCGCAGGCCAGCGATGTGGCCCTTGATTGCGGCGTGGAGCGCGAAGCCTGCGGCCTGAATCTTGCCCCCACGGCATCGACGACCACCATGCTGGCACTGGGCGATGCGCTGGCCATCGCTGTAAGCCTGCGCAAGGGCTTTCGCGCTGAGGATTTCGCGGAGCTTCATCCTGGCGGCAAGCTGGGCATGCGCCTGGCGCGGGTTGGCGACCTGATGCACGCGGGCGAAGCCATCCCCATAGTTGCGCCGGCGACGCCCATGACCGATGTCATCTTCGAGATGTCGTCGAAGAAGCTGGGCATCACCACCGTGCAGGAAAAAGGAAAGCTGCTCGGCGTGATCAGCGACGGCGATCTGCGGCGCCTGCTCGAGCGCGAGGGAGGTGCGGCGTTGAGTAAGTCGGCGGGCGAAGCGATGAACGCGCATCCGCGGACGATTGCGGCAACTGAGTTTGCGGCGGCGGCCCTGGCGATTCTAGAGGAGCGCAAGATTACGTCGCTGATCGTCGTCGACGCGGAGAAAAACGTGGAAGGCGTAGTACACCTGCATGATCTGTGGGGCGTGGAGCTGATTTAGAAGCAGGGATCATGAGTAGGGTTCGGGGATCAAGAAGGTTCTCGGAGAATAGATCTTTGACTTTAGTGATTTACGCGGTCAGGTCTAGAGACCGGCGCTACGCCTGTGAACATTTAGAATAAGGTCTGCTGCAATTTGTTCTTACGCCCGCTTTTGGGCGAGAAAGCTCGTTACACCTCCCTATGCATCGTTGGTCGAAGCTCTTCATTCCCACCCTCCGCGAGGCCCCGGCAGACGCCGAGGTGGCCAGCCACAAGTTCCTGCTCCGCGCCGGCTATATTCGCCAGCTTGGGGCGGGCATCTACAGCTATCTCTTCCTCGGCCAGCGCGCGCTGAACAAGGTCATCGGCATCGTGCGCGAGGAGATGGATACGATCGGGCAGGAGTTTTTCCTGCCCGCCATCCTGCCCCGCGAACTGTGGGAGCAGAGCGGCCGCTGGTCCACGATGGGCGACAACATGTTCCGCCTCAAGGACCGCAAGGGCGCCGATCTTTGCCTGGGTATGACGCACGAAGAGGTGATGACCTCTATCGCGCGCAACGAACTGCGCAGCTATAAGCAGTTGCCGCAGATCTGGTACCAGATCCAGACCAAGTTTCGCGACGAGCCACGGCCGAAGGCGGGCTTGCTGCGCGTGCGGCAGTTCACCATGAAAGACAGCTACTCCTTCGACATCGACGAGGCGGGGCTGGACAAGAGCTACGACCTGCACGATGCGGTGTATCGCAAAATCTTCACGCGCTCGGGGCTCAAGTTCGTCGCGGTCGAAGCCGACTCGGGCGCCATGGGTGGTTCGCGGTCGCAGGAGTTCATGGTGTACACCGACGCGGGCGAAGACCTGATCGCCAGTTGCCCGGTGTGCGGTTACGCGGCCAATCTCGAGAAAGCCAAGTCGCTGCTCGGGCCGGTTGCGGAGATGGCCCCGACGGGCGATGGAACTCCCGAGCTTGTGCACACACCCGGCTGCGCCGCCATCGCCGATGTGGCCGACTTCTTCAACATCTCGCCGGCCTCTGACATCAAGTGCGTGGCTTATATGGGCCTCAAGCGCGGTGCGGGCAAGACGCCCGACACGTGGCAGGGCGTGGCGGCCTTTTTGCGCGGCGACCACCAGGTGAACGAAACCAAGCTGATGACGGCTACGGGAGCGGCCGAGTTGCGCACCATGCAGGCTGAGGAGCTGGCGAAATACTTCAATGGGCCGGCGGGATTTCTTGGGCCGGTGGGCGTGAAGCCGTCGGCCAAGGCGCTGGACGAAGGCCTGACCGTTGTCGTCGATCAGTCGCTCGAAGGCCGCAAGAATCTGGTCGCCGGCGGCAACAAGCTCGACTATCACCTGCGCAACGTTGTGCCGAGCCGCGATTTTTCGTGGACCCTGCTGGCCGATATTCGCAGTGTGAACGAAGGCGAACCCTGCCCCACGCCCGGCTGCAGCGGCAAGCTGGTGGTCGGCAAAGCGGTCGAAGTCGGGCACATCTTCAAGCTCGGATATCGCTATACGGAGACCATGGGTGCTCGTGTGCTCGATGTGAACGGCAAAGAGGTCATGCCGATCATGGGCTGCTATGGCATCGGCGTTGAGCGCATTCTGACCGCGGCCATCGAGCAGGCGACGGACAAGAACGGCTTCTGGCTGCCGCCGTCGATTGCGCCGTTCGATGTGGTTGTCACGGTCACCAATGTTTCTGACGCGGCACTGGACCAGGCCGGCGAAGCGCTCGCGGCTGATCTTGAGAAGGCGGGCCTCGACGTGCTGCTTGATGACAGAGACGAGCGCGCCGGCGTCAAATTCAAGGATGCCGATCTGGTTGGAATTCCCTACCGCATCAACGTGGGCAAAAAAGCCGCGGATGGACTGGTGGAACTTGTCACACGCAAAACCAGTAGTAGCGAAGATGTGGCGCTGGGCGAAGTGGTAGCGAAGATCAAATCGCGCGTCGAGGAAGACGCGTAGCATGGAAAACGACAGCGATTTGAACTCAGCCGGCCACCCTTGCGTACGGGAGTTTCAGTGGCTTTGAAAATCAAGATTCCCATGCCTAAGGGCAAATACCCGTTGCTGGTGCTCGCGCTGGGCATCCTTGCGGTGCTGGTTGCCGTCGTTGGCATCACAGCGATCTCAATTTTCAGCTATTACTACATCAAGTACCAGCCCATCGTCGACGAGAGGCTGAACAAGCCGATCTTCGCCACCACGGCCAAGATCTTTGCCGCGCCGCGTGAGGTGCGTCCCGGCCAAAAACTCAATGAGCGCCTTCTTGAAAATGAATTGCGCGAGGCCGGCTATTCAACCGACGGCGCAACGCAGGTTTCGCAGTTAGGCACCTACTCTGAGAGCGCACAGGAAATTACCGTTCATCCCGGGCCGCAGTCGTTCCACTCCCAGGATGGCGCGGTCATCCACATCAGCTCCGGCGTGGTGCAGTCGATTACCGATGATCGCGGACAACCACTGGCCAGCTATGAGCTGGAGCCCCTCTTGATCACCGGCCTGAGCGACGATGCAAACCGCACCAAGCGCCGCCTGATCACCTACGACGAGATCCCTGCGAACCTTGTGCAAGCGACGCTGGCCATCGAAGATCGGCGGTTTTTTGAGCACAGCGGCGTCAACTACGGGCGACTGATCGAAGCCGTGTATCGCGACGTGACCTCCGGACAAAAGCAACAGGGTGGCTCAACGCTTACCATGCAACTGGCGCGCGGATTTTTCCTGACGCCGGAGAAACGGATCAAGCGCAAACTGATCGAGATCGTCATCACCTTCCAGCTCGAGCACCGGTTTACGAAGAAGCAGATCTTTGAGATGTATGCCAACCAGATCAACCTGGGCCAGCGCGGCAGCTTCTCTATCGACGGATTTGGCGAAGCAGCTCAGGCTTACTTTGGCAAGGACGTGCGCCAACTCGACCTGGCCGAGTGCGCCACGCTTGCCGGCATCATTCAGCGGCCAAACTATTTCAACCCATTCCGCCATCCCGATCGAACCATCGAGCGCCGCAACCTGGTGCTTGACTCGATGGTCGAAACCGGCGCTATCACCAAAGAACAGGCCGAGCACGCGAAGTCCGAGTCGCTGCACCTCACCCCGGGCAGCGTGGACGCGAGTGAAGCGCCCTACTTTGTCGATCTCGTTCATGAGCAGCTTGTGCAGAAGCTGGGCGAGCGCGACTTCAATCGCGAAGGACTGCGCATTTACACTTCGCTCGATCCCGACCTGCAGCGCGAAGCCACGGCGGCAATTGACTCCACCATTCATGTTGTGGATGAGCGCGTCGACAAGCTGCACAAGAAGCACAAGCCGGGCGAAACATGGAGCTACCCGCAGGTGGCGCTGGTCGCGCTCAATCCGCACACCGGCCAGGTGCTGGCGCTGGTCGGCGGCCGCAGCTACGGCACTTCCCAGTTGAATCATGCCGTGGCCAAGCGCCCCACGGGCTCCATCTTCAAGCCTTTTGTGTATGCGACGGCCTTCAACACTTCGCTTGAAGGAACAGTCCTCTCCGGCCAGACCAAGGTCTTCACGCAACTGACCATGCTGAACGATCAGCAAACCACTTATGAAGTGGGCGATCAGGAATATACACCGCGCAACTTTGAAGGCGAGTATCACGATGAAGTGACGGCGCGCTACGCGTCTGCAGAAGTCGGAGAACAACGCCACCATCGGCCTGGCCGCGCTGGTTGGTTTCGATCGCGTGGCTGAGCTGGCGCGTGAGGCAGGCGTAAAGAGCGCGCGTGGAACCCCGTCGATGGCCATCGGCTCGTACGACGCGACGCCTCTCGACATGGCCGGCGCGTACACGATATTCGCCAACGGCGGCCTGCACATCGACCCATGGATGCTGGCCAGTGTGCGCACGCCAACGGGCGACATCATCAGCGACTACACGCCGACCTCGAAACAGTTGCTCGATCCGCGCGTGGCCTTCCTGACCACCGACATGCTTGAGAACGTGATCAATCACGGCACGGGCGCTGCCACGCGCGCACGCGGCTTCAAGAATCCGGCGGCGGGCAAAACGGGCACCGATCACGACGCCTGGTTTGCCGGCTACACATCGAATCTGCTCTGCATTGTCTGGGTGGGCAACGACGATTACACCGACATCAAGATTCAAGGCGCGGATGCGGCGGCGCCGATCTGGGCGGAGTTCATGAAGAAGGCGGTGCAGTTGCCGCAGTACTCAGACACTCACGATTTCTCGCCGCCCGAGGGCGTGACGGTCGTGAACATTGACAAGGTGACCAACCTGCTGAGCGACGCGGCGTGCCCCGACGACGCCCCCATGGCCTTTCTCGACGGCACTGCACCGACGGACACATGCGACCATCCGCCGGACAAGCGCAATCTGCTGCAGAAGATCTTTGGGTTGGGGAAAAACTGAGACCTAGCCGTCGATCATTGCTTCCGTCGGGCATCGGCTGGCATTTTGGGCACCAGAATGTAACCCGCGCATCGAACGCCTGCAGCCGCTTGCGAATCGGCTCCCCGCACTTGCGGCAGGCTCGCGGTGCCGCCCGTAGACCCATAGGCTCGCACTTGGATCGGACTCGTGCGTCGTGCGCCGCTGGCGCCCGCCATACGTCACGATCGTGTCGCCGGAATCCTCCATCACGTTGGCTTTTACGAGACGACGTGCGTGCGCAATGATCAGCGCGATTTGCTCCTCGCTCAGATCGCGCACCTTGCAGAACGGATGAACGGCAGTCACAAAGCAGATCTCCGACTTGAAAACATTGCCCGACGCCGGCAATCACTTCCTGGTGCAGCAGCACGTCGCCAATTTCTTCGTCGCTGCACCGCGAGCAAACGCCGCGTCACCTCGGCGGCATCGAATTCGGCACTCAGCACATCGATCTCCGGGCCGGGGAATGCGGATCGCTCGCTCGAGTTCATGCGGACTGCAGCATCTTCGCGACGGGCACACTGAATCCGACCGCGACATACTCGCTGTTCTCGATAACGATGCGCATGTTGAACGGCGGCTGCTGCCATCGCTCGCCTGGCCGGTAGATGTGCCAGCTTCCGCTCATGAGCATATGAGTAGCCAGCGTTGCGCCGCCTGAAAAATGAATGAGCAGCCACTTGCCGCGCGACTCCACCTGACTCACCGTTTGCCCCGCCAGCGGCGTGTCGTCGTTGAAGCGCGTGAGCAGCGGATAGGTGGATCGAAAATGCGTGACAGGCTTGCCGGCGAGGGCGCGTCCCAAGGCACGGGCGGAGCGAAAAATGGTATCTCCCTCAGGCATTGGCTATTGCACCTCGTTGGCTTCGACTTGTGTTGCTGCGCGGACAAACCAACGGCCATCGGAATGCGCCGCAGATGCATGCCCAGCGGGCCGGGATGAAATCCAGCATCCATCAGAAAACGCGCCATGGGATGCGCCGCAACCGGCTGCCCGTTGATGGTGGTGATCAAGCACGCCCTGATGGCGGTTGGTGCGCATGCGCTCCTGGCCGCGAGTGCAGAGGAAATGCGCCAGCCCCGATGCTGCCTGCGAGCGCTCTGGCTCTTCGGCGGGAAGAAAGACGAGCATGTTGGGATTGCCGCGCCTCAGCCACGCGACCAGTTGCCCGTTGCGCAGAATCACTTCGGCGTAGGCGGAGCGGGTGAGAATGCGCGGAGCGGTCTCGGCGTCTTCTTCGGCTACGGGCAGATCGGGCCAGCGCAAAACAGACCCATAGGGATTGGCGGGATCGGCTGCGGCCAGTTGCACAAACTCCGGCTTCTCCTGCGGCGGATCGGTGCGCAACTGGCGCAGCAGATCGACCGCTGCCGGCAAAGCGAACTGCGTTGCGCCCAGGCCGGCGACAAAATAACCGCGGCGAATGCGGCCGCTCTCTTCGAGAGCCTTCAAGACGTCGTAGACGGCGCTGAATCCGCCGGGAATGTTTTCGGCGCGAACGTGCTCGCGCAGCAGAATGCCGTAGCGGTTGAGCAACTGCAGCGCGAGCGCGTGGCTGGCTTCAGTCGTGGTCGGGCCGCCCTCAATTCCCTTCTGCGCGCGAATCGGCAGCAGCGACCAGCGGCCTTGCGCCGTGGGCGGCGTCGTCCGGCGCGAACGGAACACGGTGCCCGTTTGCACTCTTCGCTGGGTGCGATTGCTGTCAGGCCGCGCGATGTAGGCGCGCAGTGCATGCAGCGAGTCGTTGGTGATGAGTCCGCGCCAGACCAGGCTCCAGAGCGCTTCAATCGTCTCGCCGGGATAACCGCCGCCCAGCGCAGTATGGAGTGGATCGAAGAAACTTGCGCCGGTCGATTCAAGCACGGCGAGAAGTTTCTCTTCCCGCTCAGAAAGCGGATCGGCGAGTGGGCGTTGCCGCGCGAGCAGCGGCAGCTTGTCGGCGAGGAACAAAGCAATGCGTCCATCGCGTTCGCCGATGGGCTCGACGCCTGCCCAGGTGACTTCGCCCGCTGCGATCAGGGTGTCCAGACCGGCTGAGGAGAACTCTGCAGATGCGCGCAGGCAGAACGGCGCTCTCCGTAAGCGTTGCGGGGATGGGCGCGCCCTGCAAATTTTCGATCGCATCGAGAAGCGCATCGAGATTCGCGCCGCGGCGCGGAGCGAGCACGCCTTGCCAGTGGGTGAGAAAGCGAGCCAGCGTGTGCTGCTCCACCGGCTCGACTTCGCGGCGCAGGCGCGCCAGCGACTTGCGCCGGATGAGCCGCAGCATTTCGGCATCGCACCATTCGCGATGGAGGCCGCCGGGAAGAAATCCACCTTCGAGGATGCGGCCTTCCTGGGCGAGTTGGCGCAGGGCGTTCTCGACTTCGGTTGCGTCCAATGCAAATCGTTCGGCGGCAGCGCGCAGCGGGAAGGGGCCGTGGGTACGCGCATAGCGGCGCACCAGCTCCAGAACTGGATGCGTGACTGGCTCGAGCAGCGCAGCCGCTAATCCTGGAGGCAACGGAACCCCCAGCGCATCGCGATAGCGCGCAGCGTCTTCGGCCGCAATGAGCCTCTTCTCGCCGGCGATGCGAATTTCAAGCAGGCGACGCGCGCGGAGCAACCTGTCGACATGCGTCAGCAGATCGGGCGTTGCCACGCGGCGAGCCATTTCTTCGCGCGACAAGTCACCCAGGCGCAGACAAAGGTCGTGAATCCCGTCGGCCGAACGCGCACGATAGGACTCAGTCAGGCATTGCGCGTTCTCTTCGATCTCCGCGATCGCCTCCACATCCAGCAATTCGCGCAGGTCCGCTTCGCCCAGCAATTCGCGGAACTGATCCTGGTCGATGGTGAGCGCTTGCGCGCGGCGCTCGGCCAGCGGCGCATCGCCGTCGTAGAGAAAATTGGCCACGTAGCTAAACAGCAGAGACGACGCAAACGGCGATGGCTTGCGCGTCTCGACCACGTGCACGCGCAACTGGCGCTGTTCGATCATGCGCAGACGTCTCGATCAGCGCCGGCATGTCGAAGACATCGCGCAAACATTCGCGATAGGCCTCGAGTAGCAGCGGAAACTGCGGATAGCGCGACGCCACGCTGAGCAGATCATACGAGCGCTTGCGCAACTGCCACAGCGGCGAGCGCGCATCGGGACGGCGTCGCGGAAGCAGCAACGCGCGTCCGGCAGCCTCGCGAAATCTGCCGGCAAACAGCGCGGTTGTGCCCAGTTGCCGCAGCACCAGAGCCATAGCCTCGGCCGATTCAACCAAGAACCAATCGGCGTCGGGCGGCTCGTCCGTGTCGGGGAAACGCAACACAAATCCGTCATCGCCCCAGAGCGTTTCGACCTCGGGACCGCCGGCAGCGCGGATCCGCGCGCTCACCGCCATCGCCCAGGGAATATGGATGCGGCTGCCAAACGGAGTGAGCACGCAGACGCGCCAATCGCCCAGCTCATCACGACAGCGCTCAATCACCACGGTGCGATCGTCGGGAACGGCGCCGGTTGATTCCTCCTGATCGGCAAGAAAGCGCAGAAGATTCTCGGCCGCTCCGGGATCCAGATCATGTTCAGCGACCAGGCGCGTCAACGCGGCAGGCTTGGGCAGTGCGCGCAGTTCGCGCACCATCGCGCCAATGCGCCGGCCGAATTCGAGAGGACGACCGGGGCCATCGCCTTTCCAGAACGGCATTTTGCCCGGCTCACCGGGAGCCGGCGTCACCAGGACGCGATCGTGCGTGATCTCATCGATGCGCCACGTTGAAGCGCCGAGGATGAACGTCTCGCCGGGATGGCTCTCGAAGACCATCTCCTCATCGAGCTCGCCGACGCGCACGGCTTTGCCTTCGCTGTGGGCGAGAAACACGCCATAGAGGCCGCGATCGGGAATGGTGCCCGCATTCAAAATGGCTAGCCGCGATGCTCCATCGCGCGCCGTGACCACATTTCGAATGCGATCCCAAGTCAGACGCGGACGCAGTTCAGCAAACTCGTCCGAAGGATAGCGGCCGCTCAGCAAATCGAGCACGCCCTCAAAGGCGGCGCGGCTGAGCCCGCCAAAGGGAGCAGCACGGCGCACCAGATCGAAGAGTGCATCGACGCTGACCTCGGGCTTGGGCTCCTCGGCCTCACGGCGCGTCGGCTCCCAGTTCTCAAACTTCAGGTCGAGATTTTTGCGCCGGCTTGCAAGCACGCGCGGCTTTGGGCGCTTCGGTTCCGCGGCCTGCGGCGGATGGGCAACGATGGCGACGATTTGCTGACACAGAACATCGAGTGGATTGCGCGGGAAACGCGTGGACTCGATGTGGCCCTCGTGCATGGCCCGCGTCACAGCCGCGCAGGCCACCAGGTCCGCGCGATACTTCGGAAACAGGATCCCCTCGCTGATGGCGTTCACATGATGGCCGGCACGGCCGATGCGCTGCATGCCGCTGGCCACGGAAGGCGGCGACTCGATCTGAATCACCAGGTCGACGGCGCCCATGTCGATGCCGAGTTCGAGCGTCGAAGTTGCACAAAGCGCCTTGATCTGCCCAGCTTTCAACTGTTCTTCAATCACTGAGCGCTGGGCCGCGGCGAGCGAGCCATGATGCGCGCGAGCAATCGCTTCGCCGGCCAGTTCATTCAGCGCGCCGGCAAGCCGTTCGGCAACCTGCCGGCTGTTCACAAAAAGGATCGTCGAAGTGCGCTCGCGAATAATTTCGAGCAGCCGGGGATGAATTGCATTCCAGATCGAAACGCGCTTGGGAGATTGCGATGCCGGCCCGCTGGGAATCTCCTCCTGCTGGCCAAGCCGTGCCATGTCTTCGACCGGAACTTCGATGCGCAGCTTCAGTTGTTTGGGCGCGCTGGCATTGACGATGGTGACAGGCCGGTAGATACAGGAATCAGGGATAAGCGATGAGGGGCTAAGGGACTCAGGGACTAAGGGACTGAGGGACTCACCGAGTCCCGAGGCATCGCCGGTTCCTTCAGGAGTTGAGCGGCTGGACAGCGCAAGTCCCGAGTCCCTTAGTCCCTCAGTCCCTGAAGGTCCCTCCGTCCCGGTTACTGTCTTCTCTACTCCGCCCAGAAATCTTGCAACTTCCTCAAGCGGCCGTTGCGTAGCCGACAAACCAATGCGCTGCAGTCTCCTTTTGGTCAGCGCTTCGAGCCGCTCCAGGGTCAGGGAAAGATGCGCGCCGCGCTTGGTGGGAACCAGCGCATGAATCTCATCGATGATCACCGTATCGACCGTACGCAGAGCTTCGGATGCTTGTGAAGTCAGCAGCAGATAAAGCGACTCGGGTGTAGTAATGAGAATCTCGGCCGGGTGCCGCGCGAACTTTGCACGCTCCCGCTGCGGTGTATCTCCGGTGCGGACCGCGATTTCTGGTTCATAAAACGGGACGCCCATGCGGCGCGCCATGTTGGCCATACCAGCGAGGGGTGAGCGCAGGTTGCGCTCGACGTCGACCGCGAGCGCCTTGAGCGGCGAGACATAAACGATGCGGCAGCCCTGCCTCTTCCCTTGCGGCGGAGGATGGAGCATGAGGCGATCGAGGCACCAGAGAAAGGCTGTCAAGGTCTTGCCAGTTCCGGTCGGCGCGAGAATCAGGGCACTCTCGCCGCGCGCGATTACCGGCCAACCCATGCGCTGCGGCGCGGTTGGCGCATCAAAGACCGCCCTGAACCACTCCGCCGTGACGGGATGAAAACTGGCAAACGGGTCGGTTGTTTCGGGGGCGGGGACGGCCGGCGACATGCACCTTAGAATAGCGCGTCGGGCGGCGAAGAGGAAGCGAAGAAAGACCTGCCGGCTTGCAACGCTTTCATCAAAACCTTCCAATTTCAACGGAGTCAAAAAGATATTCCTCGGCTAAGCCATCGGCCATTTACTCTGGGTCCAGTTAAATCCCTGAAGCGATTGCATTTTCATTCGAAGCGAATGGCTCCGAACGGCATCTAACCAGCGAGCACAGTTCGACCCTCATGCGCGACCACCTGGCAACCTTGATCGACGATTTCCGCGGCTTCGGGCGCGAAATCGCGGTCGTTCGCTATCAGGGCAATCGCCGGCGCGTCACCAGCTATGGCGAGATCGCTGTGTGGGCCGGCCGGTTTGCGGCCTTGCTCCTTGCGCGCGGGGTCGAGCCCGGCGATCGCGTGGTGCTCTGGGGAGAGAACTCAGCCGAGTGGATCGCGGCCTTTCTCGGGTGCATGCTGCGCGGCGTGCTCGCGGTACCGCTCGATGCAACCGGAACCGCCGACTTTGCGACTCGCGTAATCGCCGATGTTTCGCCCAAGCTGATCGTGGCCGATGCGGCGCTGTTGGAAAAGCTCTCCGGCCTCTCCGCACCGGGACAAGATGCGCGCATCTGGTTCGAAGATTTCCTAGAAGATGTTGCCCGCTGAAGAGGCGGGGCCGGTTGCGGACCTGTCGGACGCAACACCCCTGCAGATTCTCTTTACTTCGGGAACGACGGGAGACCCCAAGGGAGTTGTGCTCACCCACGGCAACGTCCTGGCCAGCATGGGTCCCATCGAAGAGGCGTCGAAGCCTTATCTGCGTTACGAGCGCCTGATTCATCCCCTTCGGATTCTCCATACGCTACCGCTGAGCCACGTCTTCGGACAGACGATGGGGTTGTGGGTTCCGCATATTTATCAAGCGGAATTGCATTTCGAAAGCCGATTGGTTGCTGCGCGGCTTGTCGACACCATCCGGCGCGAACGCATTTCAGTGCTGGCC
The DNA here is from genome assembly GCA_963791505.1 of uncultured Acidobacteriaceae bacterium. GTDB lineage: Bacteria > Acidobacteriota > Terriglobia > Terriglobales > Acidobacteriaceae > Telmatobacter. Next base: position 3,781 of record CAWBSV010000047.1, on the reverse strand, counting down.
GCGGTTCCACGGGTGCATGCGCTTCTCAAGACGCACCTCGAAGCCACATTGCCCGGACTCGCGGAACGCGCCGAAACGGCGCACGGTCATGCCAGAGGGATCGAGCTTCTCAAGCGTTGGTGGAAGTTTCGCGACGTGCACCGCGCGCTGGGCTTCAAGTTCTGGGCGCTGATTTCAGGCGGGGGCGCGCTGCCGGGGCCGCTTGAGAATTTCTGGAATGCCGTCGGCCTGGTGCTGGTGCAGGGCTACGGAATGACTGAAACCACGGCCTTGATCACGCTGAATCACCCCTTCCACGTTGCGCAAGGCACCATCGGCAAACCGCTGGCTGGGCGCGAAGTGAAACTGGGGCCGGATGGCGAGGTGCTGGTGCGCGGCGCTTCCATCTCCAGCGCGACGTGGTCGGGCGGGGCGGTGCATCAGCGTACCGACGAGTGGCTGGCTACAGGCGATCTTGCGGAGACCGAGTCCACGGGCGAGCTGAAATTCCTGGGGCGGAAGAGCGAGATCATCGTCACCGCCAACGGACTGAATATTCATCCCGAAGATTTGGAAGCAGTGATTGAACAGGAACCGACCGTGGCTGCCTGCGCGGTTGTGCCCGTTGACACGCCGTCGGGACCGGAAGCCTGTGCCGTGGTCGCCATGCGCGGCCCCGCGAGCCAGGCGAGCGCAGCCATCGAGCACGCCAACCAACACCTCGCCGAGTTCCAGCGCCTGCGCCGTTTTGTTGTGTGGCCCGAGCCGGATCTGCCCCGTACCTCGTCGGGCAAGGTACGCCGCAAAGCAGTCAGCGCGTGGATGGCGGAGCATCCGAGCGGAGCCGCAGCAAATGGGGCTGGGCCCAATGGAGCCGGGCCGGGCAAGGATCAAGACGGAGCCGGCGCGAAGGCTGCGCCGAAAGATTGGCTGCTGACCTTGATCGCGCAGATTACCGGCGAGGCCCCGCCGGACGGTGGCGATGAGCTGCTGCTCTCAGAAGATCTGCACCTCGACAGCCTGGGCCGCGTGCAATTATCCGCAGCGATCGAAGAGCGGATGGGGACCGCAGCCGGCAACGGCTTGCTTGACCAGGTGCGTACGGTAGGGGAGCTGCGCAAGCTGCTGACCGTTTCGCCGGAACTGCCGCTGGCCCCTGGACCGCAGAGTCCGAATGGCAGGCCGACTGCTGCGGCGGAGACCACGCAGACGAATGCGGCCGAGAGGTTACAAGAGTCGGCCACGCCGGCGCCGCGCGAGTCGACCGCGCCAAAGGGGCAGGATGCAGACAGACCGCCCGCGGAAACGCCGCCGCCCCCGACCGTGCAGCAGAGCAACTACATCTTTCCTCACTGGCCCTGGTTCTGGCCCTTCCGCCTGCTTCGTGTCTTTTTTGTCGAGTGCATCCTGCGGCCCTTTGTCTGGTTCCTCGGGAACCCTCGTGTGCGTCTCATGGGTCCCATTGCGATGAACGATTAATCTCCAATGGCAGGATAATTCAAATAATGAACTGGGTTTCCAAGTTTTTCGCAAGGATGGAATTGGAAATGGATTTGATTTTCTTACGAGCGTTGATGCCGATCAAACTACCTACACAGATTTCGGTTCTGATACAACTGTTGGATTGGATTCCACTGTGGCTTATGTCTATCGGGTTCGCGCTTTTACGTCGGACACTGTATCCAGCTTTACGAATGATGGAGGGATTTTCCCTACGGCGAATTTCTTTGCGTTTCCAACTTCCGGGTTTGCTTCTGCTATTGATAATACGTTTACGGTGAATTTTATGGATGAATCTCTCAATGCAGTTTCTTGGTATTGGGATTTCGGCGACGGAATAGGTACTTCTACCGCCCAGAATCCTGGTCCATATACATACAATAATGTTACCGGTCCAACCGTATTTTATGTTGTCGAAAGTGTTAACGATTCATTCGGTGCTGCCAGTCTGGACACGATTGCAATTTATGCCGGGTTGCCTCCATCGAATTTAAACGCTAATGCTGTTTCAACCACCCAGGTGAATTTAACATGGATGATTAACGACAATAATGCTCTCGGGTATATTATTCAACGCCAGGTCAATGGTGGTGGATTTTCCTACTTAACCACAGTATCTGCGGGTGTTGCTAGCTATTCCGATAATGGGTTACAACCGGTTACTAATTATGATTATCAAGTCCAAGCCTATACAACGGAAACTACTTCAGAATTTTCCAATATCGCCAGCGTACAAACCCCAAATATCGCATATCCTGTTGCTGCCTTCACAGCGCTTCCTATTAGCGGTTTCAGTCCATTAACTGTTCAATTTACAGACCAGTCTGCAAATGACCAACCAGGCACGTCTCCCTCTTGGTTATGGAGTTTCGGAGATGGAAATGGAAGCGGTGGGCAAAACCCCATACATACCTATACTTCTGTTACTGGCGCAAGCTTTACAGTAATCCTCATCGTTTCCAACGCTTACGGTACCAGTACCAGTATTCAATCCAATTTGATTCATGTGGGTCCTTTGGGTAACTTTGGCATACTCCCCGATTTTAAATTTAATAATAATTCGGCGCAATCGGATGTTCTCAATTTAAATAATTACACAACCTCGAATCTTGACTGGAGTACTTTTGAGGCTTACAATATCGCTCAGCCTAGCGTGGACACACTCAATGAGGTTAGTTTTGGCACCCCGGTTGTCAGTACTGCGGCGGCTGATACAGTAAATTTCACCTCCAGCAACGGCATTAACATATCGTCCATTGTGAAGTATTCGACGTATTTAATGAAGAAACTCCTTCCGTCACCGTAGACAGTGGAACTTTTATTGAAAATCAAAGCATTGTTCTTACTAATTATTCTTCACCGACACTCGGCAGATGGCCAATTCAGCCCACTATCACTATCGCTACAAATGTGGATAATAATGAACTAAAGGCTGCAATTGCTGCCGATACTATAATTTCTGTTATGACTACTATTTTGGTAAATCGCGATACCACATTTTCCGTTATGACCACTATTACCGAGGACACAGTAACAATGGGTTTCGATACTACATTTTCAAATATAACCACAGTATCTTCTGCGACCATGCTTACCAACTCGACGACAACCCCCCCGGGAAATTTGTTGACTTTATCTTATAATACTTCCGATATTAAAAAACTAAATCAACCTGTGGATATTATTGTGACGGCATCACCTGATTCTACGGGTACCGATGAGGATCAAGAAATCGTCAGAATTTATGAAGTCCTAAATCAATTTGGACGATTTACTTCCGCCAAGTGAAACAAAGTCCGGCGTATGGATTTGAAAATGCACCGAATACTGTCAATGGTGAACCCACTATTTTTTGGCTTAATAATTATCAAGGGGCTACCCAGGAAAGTCTAACGTTAACTTTTTCTCTTGAAAGTCAAGGTCTCAAATTCACGCCGTATTCACAATATTACGTAAAAACCGTACCCAATAATTGGTATACTGTCCGGGCTCGCGTACTGTGTAATGCCACAACGTTAAACAATACATTTAATTTAACTCTTTTTGCGTATAATGGAGTGCCCCCCGCTCCAACAGAAGTTAGCGGGTCTGTATATTTCGGTACACCGACAACCTGGACTTGGTTGGAGTGTCCGATTTATACCACTGGAACAGCTCTTTATCCTCAAATTGTTATCAAGAATTTCTCAACCAGTCTTCGTAATTTCTATATTGATGATATTCAAGTCATTGAAAAGAAACCTGATGTCGCTTTGGCTTATGGCGAAACAAAGGTTCCCGTTCCAACAGCTACTTTTAGTGT
>CAWBSV010000046.1:0-18587 GCA_963791505.1 uncultured Acidobacteriaceae bacterium | reverse complement strand
CGCCATGCAACGTGAGCGAGCCAAGAATGCTGGAAAGGTTAACGATGCGCCCGGCCTCACTCTTGCGGATGAGCGGAAGCAGCTTATTGGTGACGGCGATGACCGCGAAGAAGTTGGTCTCAAAGACGCGATGGAGCAAGTCGAGAGGCACTTCGCCGGCCGAGTGCGCGGGGCCCGTTCCAGGGAAGGTTCCGCCCGCAATGCCGGCGTTGTTAATGAGTATGTCGAGACGCCCGAAGTTTGAATCGAAGTAATCGTAGGCGCGCTGCAGGTCGGCGGCGTTGGTGATATCAAATTGAAGGACGTCGGCATCCACGCCGGCGGCGCGGAGTTTGGCGACCGCCTCTTCGCCTTGGGCCAAATCGCGCGATCCTATAACAACTTTCGTGCCTGAATCTTTCAGATCAAGCGCAGTCTGGAAGCCGAGGCCGCGATTACCACCCGTAATGAATGCGATTTTCTTTGCCATGATGACGCGTTTCTCCTGTGCTGCCTTGGATTCGGCTGGGTGGCGAATGGATTCAGGAGTCGCGGTGCGGAGCTGAGAACCGGGCCTAACTGGAATCGAGTTTCGAGTGTCTAATGCTAAGGTCGGGCATGCGGCGCGAAACGCGCTATGCTTGGTAGTCGTTGACCCTCGCACGATCGAAGGGAGCGTCATGAAGAATCTTGGAGCGGCCTTGACCGCGGTTCTGGCTGGCACCCTCGGGCTGCAGGGGATGAGGTTGAGTGCCCAGACGGAGCGACAGGAAGTTCCGACGTTTCAATTAAATTCGAACCTGGTGTTTCTCGATGTGACGGTGTTAGACAAGCAGGGCAATCCGGTGAAAGGGCTGACGAAGGAAGACTTCACCATCACCGACGACAAGGAGCCGCAAAAGATCTTCTCGTTTGAGGGGCCCGATGAGCACCGGGTAGGCGCGGGGGCGGATATTGAGAGCCCCGATGGCAAAGCGCCGACGACGATCATCGTGCTCGATCTGCTGAACTCGAGCTTCGAGGATTTTGCGTTTATCCGCTATTCGGTGCGGAAGTTTCTGAACGAACAGCCTGCGCAACTGACTGCACCGGCCGAGATGATGGTGCTGCGCGACGACTCATTTGAACTGCTGCAAGGCTACACGCGCAACAAGGCCGACCTTGTGGATGCACTTGCGCACCTTCCCGCGGCGATGCCCTTCAAGTTTTACCGGCCAATGTTTACCTGGGACCGATTTGCTGAGTCGGTGAATGCGCTGGAACAGGTTGCCCTGCAGAACAAAGGCATCCCAGGGAAAAAGAATGTCGTTTGGGTCGGGCGGGGCGGTCCGGGCATCAACACCATGTTTTTGCCGGCGCCGAATGTGAGCCATCTCGAAGAGTACATCCATACCGCGGCCAACATGCTGGTGGATGGGCGCATGAGCCTGTATGTGATTTATCCGGGACTGAAGGCGGGTGGCGGGGCGATGCACACGTACGCCGATCTGAACATCGGCAATGACGATCCCTTTGCCCACGAGGTGAACTTCGGCATCTTCGTCAACGACACGGGCGGAAAGCTGTTCTACAACCGCAATGACGTGGACGTGGCGATGGCGCAGTCCGTGACTCTGGGATCAGAGTATTACACCCTGACCTATCAGCCGCACGACGTTCCGCCCGACGGGAAGTTTCGGCGGGTCCGTGTATCGGTGCGCGACCCGCATCTGCGCGTGGTCACGAAGGCCGGATATTTTGCGCCGGAGAAAAATCAGACGGTCGATCCGCGCATGCTGACGATCATGAGCATGGCGAATGCGGTGCAGGCCACCATTCCGCTTACGGCGCTGGACGTGAAGGTCGGGCACATTGAGCGGCATCCGGACACGAATACTGCGGAACTCACGGTGATATTGCAATCGAAGAATCTCGACTGGATGCCGGCAGAAAAGGGAAGCACGGCAACGTTTATGCTGGCGGCGGCCACGTTGAGCGATACGAAGAAGGTTTTGTCCTACAAGATTGAGCGCGTGGCCCTGGGGTCGCCGGTGGCTGATCCAGCCAGCAAGCCGAATGAGCCCGTGGAGGCGAAGGTAACTTTGCGGATTCCGAAGTACACAGATGTGGTGCGCGTGGTTGCGGAAACGGAAACCGGCGGCCGGATTGGCGCGGCAAGTTTGTCAAAGAAGCTGCTGGCCGCAGCGCCTGCGTCGCCTACGCCGCCATCGCCCGCGCCGCCGCAACCAGCCTTGAGCGGGCGCCCCGGAGTGCACGGACAGTGAAAACAAAACAGTGAACAGTCGCGATCGGCTCGTGTTCGACCCGTCGTGTTGAGGCTCCGGACTCCCCGTCCACTGTAGTTGGGCCTTTCACTGTCCACTGTTCACTGATCACTGTAAAATCGCTTCCATTCGAACCTGATGGAGGCGGTATGCGCAGAATTCTGTTTGCTCTTTGTGTGACGGTGTTGGGCGTGGCGTTGGCGGGGCCCGTGATGGCGCAGGGATCGCCCGCGCAGGGCGGCGCGAATCAGCCCTACACGGTGGAGTATTACTACAAATGCCAGTGGGGACATCAGGCGGAGTTCCTGCAGTTGTTCTTGAAGAACCACTATCCGCTGCTCAGGAAGATTGAATCCACTGGGCGAATTCTCTCGGTGAAGATTGAGACGCCTGCCTACCATACGTCTGAAGAGCTGCGCTGGGACTATCGCGTGACGATCGTCTACAAGAACTCCACCGAGGCGACGACCACGAATCCCGACGAAGAGGCATTCATCAAGCAGTTATGGCCGGACCAGGGGACGTATAAGAAGGAAGAGCAGCGGCGGTTTGAGATCCTGCTCGGCCATATCGACCTGCCCATCACAGACATAACGCCGAAGTCCTAGGTGAACGGTAGTCAGTAGCGCGCGGCTGTGGGACCAGGACGAATGGGCCAGGCACTGTGGGCCGAATCCTGACGGGTTGAGTTTTGTAACAGGGCACGACTTCAGTCGTGCCGAAAAGGCTCCGAAACCAGCCAGGTTTTTAGGCCTGACGGACATACGGCGGAACACGACCGATTCCAAGGCGGGCAAGCGCCGGTTGGCCCCACCGCAGCTCCCTATTCTCGCGCTCTCCACTGCAGCACCAGATCGTCCGCGGCTTCGGGCCAACTGGGGAATTCAAATTCAAACCCCGCGGCTTGCAGGCGCGCCGGGACGACGCGCCGGCTTTTCAGCACCAGTTCCGACTCGGTGCGCAGAAAGAACGAGGCAATCTCAATCCCAAATGCCGGAGCGGGGAAGCCGTTGGGCATGCCCCATGCTTCACGGAGCCCGGCCATGAACTCCCGATTGGGAATCGGGTTCGGCGCGGCGATGTTGACCGGGCCCTCAATCTCTTCATGTTCGATAAGGAATTCGACGGCGCGGGCGAAGTCCGTCTCGTGAATCCAACTGACGAATTGGCGGCCACTCCCTTGCTTGCCGCCCAAACTCATGCGCACAAGATTGGACAGAATCTGGAAGGCGTTGCCTGGCTGCGGGCTCATGGTCACGGCGGAGCGCATCGCGATCTTGCGCGTGGCCGGCGTGGGCGCGGCAAAGAACGCGGCTTCCCAATCCTTGGCGACGTGGATGGAGTAGTTCCATGTACCGGGAGCCCGTCGATTCCTGGCGATGAGCTCGTTGCCACCGAGTTCGCCTGTCGCCTCATCCATCGGCCTATCGAGAGCGTGGCGATAGATCGTCGCGGTCGAAGCATTCATCCACAGCCGAGGTGGGTCGGCGAGGCCGCCGATAACGCGACCAAGTAATTGCGTGGTGCGGATGCGCGAGTGATAAACCGCGGCCCGGTTCTCAGGAGTGAACCTGCAATTCACACTGCGGCCGGCGAGATTGATGACGACGTCGGCCCCTTCGAGCGTCTCAGTCCACGGGCCCTCGTTCTCGCCGTCCCAATGTACCGTGAGCCACGGAGCCGTGTACGGGCCGCGGGTGAGAACGGTGACGTGATGGCCTGCCTGCTGAAAGTAACGAGCGAGAACATTGCCAACCTGGCCGCTGCCACCGGGCAGCACGATCCGCAAGGGGCGCGTAATCATTCCGGGCCTTCCGGGTAGATAGCTTTCAAGAGTTCGCCGGCATGGCGATGGAGCGGACGCATGAGTGGCAGGCCTGCGAACTTGAGGATGAGCAGCATCATGCGCAGGGTCTTATCGAAGAGTAAGGCAGTGCGCGCCTGCTTCGGCGATTCGTCGTAGACCCAGAACAGCATAATGCCCATTTGATAAAGCCAGAGCAGGCGCGGCAGATAGGGCAGAATGCTCGAGGGGAGGCGGACATTTGAGTCGGAGATTGCGCGGGCGAACAGAGCAATATCCTGCTCCCGGATGCGCGTGGTGTGTACGCTGAAGGGCGAGAGCGGATGGTGGGGGTCGGTATGCGCGGAGAGTGCGCCCATGAGTTTGCGGTTGGGCGCGAAGTAGCGGAGCTTGTAGTCGATCATGCCGCGCAGCCGCTGCTCGAGTGTGCGGCTGCGGGTGAGAATGGTCTCGATCTCGGGAGTCATCTCCTGCTGCGATTGCTCATAGAAAGCCATGACAAGCGCGTCTTTTGAATCGAAATAGTAATAGGCCGAGCCAAGGGCTACGCCGGCCGATGCGGCAACTTCGCGCATGGTGACTGCGTCGAAGCTTCGCTCGCGAAAAGCCTCGAGCGCCGCTCGCAGGATATGGGCGCGGGTGGCCTCCGATTTTGGAGTGGTTGCGCTGGTTGCGATGGGAGCGTTCATACGATTTCCTCGATCTGACGAGTTGAACGTGTTCAAAAATGAAGATACGCCGAATTCAAGGCGAATGCAAGGAAAAGTTGAACAGGTTCAATAAATCTGTCGCTCACCAGGAATGAGTCAGGCACGACTTCAGTAGTGCCGTAATGGCCCTTTTATGAAGCGGACTTTAGCCCCCTGGAACTGGAATGCTCCAGCGAGACCTGTGCACAAAGTGCTAAAAGTGCGGTGGGGGCGGAGGCGGAAACGGAAACCGCATGTACATGCGCCGCCGGTAGGCGCGCACCTCATGCACGATCAGGACGATGATGCCGATGAAGACCGCGAGTGGGCCAAAAAAGAGCCACGCCGGCTGCACCACGCGATCACCCTCCACGATTACGGTCGGCGCAGCGTCGAGGCTCCCGAACATAGAGACGAGGTCTTCACCAATGCGGACGTTATCGCCCAGTTTCAACTCGCTGAAGAAGCTGACCAGGTCGTGTTCGACTGAGGCGTTGTTGTCCACTTTCACGTCGCCGAAGAAGTTGACCAGGTCGTGTTGCGCGTCCCCCGAGACGTGAACGCTGCCGAAGAAGACAACGATGTCGCCGGTAGCCTTGCCCTGGATATCGACGCTGCAGAAAAAGCAAACGGCGTCGTGAATGGTGGAATCAGGACCAACGCGAATGTCGGAGCCGAATTGGACCTCGTCATTTTCGGCGAGCGCCGGCGTGGCCGCAATGGCGCCGAGCAGCAGGAGGCAGGCGGAGATTTGGCGAAGGGTCATTGGGCCTCTCTTGACACCCTACGCGGGTGCAGCAAAGAAAGTTCCCGGTAATACCAAAAAGCAATCAGAACTGAAACCGCATGCCCAACTGGATGCGGCGCGGCGGGGCAACCGAAGTGACCTGGCCGAAAGACGTCGACGTCTCGACCGGGTCGATGCCGTTGGGGTTCACGTGGTTGAGGATGTTGAACGCGCCGGCGGAGAAGCCTAGTCGGGGTGCCTCTTCATCCTTGTTCGGCGTGATGGCGAAATCGTGGCCCCAGCGAAGATCCAGATCAACGTAAGACGGCATGGTTTCGGTGTTGCGCGCAACGCCGTCGGGCCGCGTATTGAACAGATCGTCCCCATACGCATCGGTGCCGGTGAGGACAGTCCATGGCGTTCCAGCGTTGGCGAAAATTCCCGCAGAGAGATTAAAGACGCTCTCGGGGTGGAACATGGCATACATGCCGAGGCGCTGGCGGCGATCGAAGCTCGCGTTCGACCACTCGTCGTTGGGTTCGTACTGATTTTGCGGATACCAGCCGATGCCCCCGGTATTGCTTTCGTAGTGAGACCAGGTGTAGCGGCCAAAGCCGGTGAAGTATTTGTTCAGGCGTCCGCGGTACGAGATGTCCATGCCGCTGCCCTCCCAGAAGCCTTCCGGCTGCATCTGGCGGATGCGCCCAAAGGCGGGATTGGGCCGAACCGTGTAGCCGGACTGCGGCGTAGGCGCGTTGATGTCGACGGAACGAAAACTATCAATGCCGCGAGCGGAGTAGACGCTGATAACGCCGGTGGCTTTTTCGCCGAGTTGCCGTTCGGCCGAGAGGCCGTATTGAATCTGGTAGGGAATCTTGGCGTTGGGCTCGAGCTGTGCCAGATTCGGCGGCTGCGCTGCGGCGCATGTAGCAGATGGTGATGAATCCGCAAAGCATCCGGCCGGCGCAACGCCGGGATTCTGCGAGAGCGAGATCGCGCGGCGGCGGGCATTCTCGTAGCGGACCAGATCGAGCAGCGGGCCGGAGCCGAAGCGGTCGTAATAGATGCCGCCGCCGCCGCGCATGACGGTCTTCGACTCCTCATCGAGCACCCAGGCAAAAGTGACGCGCGGGAAAAGCCAAGCCGGCCCGTGGCGAGAAAATTCTGCCAGTCGTAGCGCAGGCCCGGCGTGATGGTGAAGCGGTCGCTGATCTTCCACTGATCCTGGATGAAAGCGCCCATCTCCTGCTGGTGATAGACAAAGTGCGTGTCGCCGGTGTTGAGGCTGTAGCCGCTGAGAATGTTGGCGGAGTAATTCTCCAGCGCGGTTTGCAGAACCGTCACGCCATCGGCAGCCAGTGTAGGGCCGAAGGTATAAGTGCCCAGCGCGTTGGTGTTGTCGTCGAAGGCGCGGCGGTCGATGTGCGGCGTGCCCGCGCCGACTTGATCATGTGGCGGCCGTGGGTCCAGGTCACCATGTCGTAGAAGCGCACGTTGTATTCGGTGCTGAAGGAGTCGTTCTGCGCGGAGCCGGTGGCGAAGTCGCCCGACGACGCTGACGCGCGGAGCTTCCGCGACATTGGTGTTGCGGATGGAGTCGTGCTCGGCGACGACTGAAACCTGGTTGAGCAGCACGGGCGAGAGCGTTGAGTCGACGTGAGCCACGGAGTCGTCTTCGCGGTATTCGTTGTTGTAGCCGGCCGCGGCCAGCGTCTGGCCGCCCACGCCCTGATTCTGCCCCGTCCAGTCCTGATAGCTGTATTGCGCGTAACGCGGAGTGCTTGTCGCTGAACTGATGCGCGGCGCGGATGGAGAACTCGGTGTCGCGTGTCGGCGCAGGAACGTTGGCCTGAAATGTGCCCGTTGGATTGCTCACCGTGGGAACCAGCGTTGCGTCGACAACCTGGTCCAGATCTTCTTCAGCGCGATTGAACGAGGCAAGAAAGCTGCTCTTCTTGAAGTGCGGAATCGGGCCCGGTGATGTGGCCCTCGTACACGCGCCGCTGCTCGAATGGCTTGGAGGGCGCGAGGGCGTTCTGCGCGTTCAGAGCCGAGTCGCGAAAGAGGAAATTGAACTGGCCATGATAGTGGTCGGCGGCGGACTTGGTAATGATCTCCATCTGCCCGCGGCCGGGCCAGTAGTACTGCGCAGAGTACGGATCCTGGTTGATGCGAATCTCCTGCACGGCGGAGGCGGAGACGGTGGCGCGATTGGCTTCGACGCCATCGACCATCAGGCCGGTGCCGCCGGTGCGGTCGCGCTGTCATCGAGAAAAGCGCTCATCGCTGTCTGGTAATCGTTGTCGAAGATGGGCAGCGCCTTCAGATCGCCCGCAGTCATCACCGAGGAGTCGTGATTGGCGTCCGGCGCGGTGAGGTCTTCGCTGTTTTCGGCATTGACGTTGACGGTGGTCGAAACCGCGAGCGGCGGCAGAACGATGCGCAGCAAAGAGGCGCCCGGAAGGCTGGCCGGTGCTTTGGGAGACACGCTTGCCGAAGAAGGGCCGGCCGCGGCAGGAGTTCCGGGGATCGCGATCGATGTGCGAACCGTTTCAAAGCCAGACTCGGAAACAACCAGGGTGAAGTTGCCCGGATGGGGCGCTACGATCTGGAAGTTGCCTTCGCCGTCGGAATGGATGATGGTGGCCACGGTCCCGTTGGTGTCGAGAAGATCGATTTCGGCATTGGGGACGATGGCGCCGGTGGCATCGGCGACCACGCCGTGGACAGCAGGAGCGGACGAAGGCGGGGGCGCGGAGTGCTGGTGGCGCCGAGCAATGAAGACGTATACAAAAGCGATGCGAGAGCCAGAAAGCGGAAACGCATGGCAACTCCAGAAGGTTCAAAGACAGCAGTCTTCGGGTCAAATTAGGGCGATCTTCAAACAAAAGATAGGCTCATTCTAATTTCCACCCCTGTGGTTCTGGGGCAATGCCATTGAAGAAGACTGGAGTTCGGAATCAGGACTTCACCTCAATTTTCGCAGAAGTGAGGGCGGCGGTCCAGTCCCCCGGCGAGTCGACCAGGATATCGGGCACCGTAATTGCCAACGAACCCGGGGAGAGCCCGAAGGTGCAGCCGATGGACCACGCGCCGGCATTGCGCGCCGTCAGCACGTCGACCTCGCTGTCCCCGATCATCACCGTCTCTTCGGCACGGGCGCCGGCTTCTTCCATCAGGGCGCGCATTCCCGCCGGATCGGGTTTCTTCGTGTCGAAGCTGTTGCCGCCATAAATGCTGGTGAAGTAAGGCGCGAGCCCGAGAGCGGCGCAGATGTCCCGTGCCGGGCGCACGGGCTTGTTGGTCAGCACGGCCATGGTGCGGTGCGCTTCCTTCGACTGGTCGTGGAGCTGCTTCAGCGAGTCGAGAGCCTCAATCACGCCGTGGTAGGCGTAGGTAAAGTCGAGCTTGTGTGCGCGGTAGTAGTCGAGAAAGAAAGCATAGGCGCGGGCAAGGAACGCTTCGTCGATCGCTCGTGGCCTCGGGGCCGAAAAGCGCGCGCCGCACCAGCATCGCCGCGCCATCGCCGATATAGCTGGCCACGACTCTGTCCTCGATGGGCGTCTTGCCGAACTCGACCAGCGTGGCGTTCACGCTGTTGCAGAGGTCCTGCGCCGAGTCAATCAATGTTCCGTCGAGATCGAAGACAAGCAGCTTGAGCTGCTCGACGGGGATAGGACGAAAAATGCGAATCATGCTTCCAGTGTAAAAGGCGGATGCGCAAAATCTGAACCGCGCCGTAGGCGCAACGTTCATTAGCCCCGCGCTTCAGCGTGGGGAAAGCGGCAAGAACAACGAAGAGCCCCGTAGAGGCGATGCCGAAACGAAGGGGCCCAGCGTTTCGTAGAGGAAAATTCAAAAAAAGAAGACTCGGCATGCCAAGAGAACAACACGCCGAGTCCCCAGGGAAAGCAATCGGTCGAGAGAAGGCCGTTGCTTCGGACGGCCTCCTCGCTCCTGAGCTTAATGAATGCGAATATCGCCCGATCCCGTTTCGATGCGGACTGTCGGGCCGCCGCCGTTGATCTTGCCGGTCACGTGATGGCGGTCGGTTGAGCCCTGCGTGAGCATCTCCTTATCGGAGTGAATGGAGCCGGAACCGCTTTCGGCATCCAGCGTCATGGGCGCACTGCCGACCCAAAGCTCCACGCTGCCAGAGCCGGTTTCAAGCTTCCAGGGACCAGCCGGCGCGCCGCCAGCCTTGATATCCCCGGAGCCTGTTTCAGCTTTCAGTGTTCCCTTGATGTCCTTGAGCTCGATGTTGCCGGAGCCGGTGCCGGCTTTCACGTCGCCTGCGCCATCCTGTTCGGCATAGATGTTGCCCGAGCCGGTGCCGACGGAAAAGCTGCCATGCAGGCCGGTGGCATGGACGTTGCCGGAACCGGTGTTGAGCTTGGCATTCTCGCCCACACCTTCATCGGTGACGTTGCCGGAGCCAGAGCCGGCATCGAGGATCGAATCGGCCGGGGCCTGAATCTCGTAATCGATGCTGATATTGTGCAGGTTTTCATGGTGCTGGCCGATGCGAATGATGTTGCCCGTCTGCTCAATTGGGGGATTGGCGGCGATTTCGCGCACCTTATCGTCGTTGGCGCCCCAACTGGACTTGACCCTGCCGAAGATGTGCACCTGATTGCCACTGCCGCGGGTGATATGGATGTTGCCGGAGCCGGTGGCGACGTTGAGCTCGACATGGCCGCTCACGTTGAGGGTGCGTTCGAAGGTCTGTTCCGAGGCCAGGGCTGGAACGCTGGCGAGCGCCAGCAGGGCGGTTGCCGCGAGGAGAATCTTCATCGGGATACCTCTTTTCAGTTTCTTGGTCTTGGCCGGGCGCTTTGCAGCCCGGGCTATGCACGGAGTCACTTGACTAAGGGGGCAGTTGCAACCGTGGAGCCAATTGGTCCTGGCGATCAACCCCAGTCAATTCAATCACAGACTTGTTTCCGTTGAGCGGTCGGTTGCAATGCGCTGTTCAGATTCGGACAGCCATGTGCAACGGTGAACAGGAGAAAACAGTGAACAGTGAACAGTGAGCGGTGAACAGTGAACGGTGGACAGTGCTCGGCGACGGCCCGCGCCCTTCCCCCACAGATCCATACGTGCGATTTGAAGCTGCAGTTCCCGGCGCTTGGAGGTTTGCTGTTCCCTGACCCCTGACCCCTGACCCCTGACCCCTGTAATCTGGGTACGCGATGCACGGTCTTCCACTTCTCCAGTTTGTCGCCGTGGCCATGCTCATTCTGGCCAACGCCTTCTTTGTAGCTGCCGAGTTTGCACTGGTCTCAATCCGTGACACCCGCGTGGAGCAGATGCTCGCCGACAAGGTTCCCGGGGCGCGGGCCGTGCGTCGGCTGCAACTTGATCTGGACGACTTTCTGCCCGCGGTCCAGCTGGGCGTGACGCTTTGCTCGCTGGCGCTGGGCTGGATCGGCGAGCCCCTTGCTGCCGGGTTTTTTCTGGGACTCATCGATCTGCTTCCTTCGCCGCCGATTCACGCATTGCTCTATGCGCATGTGATGGCGGCGGCCGCGGTCACGCTGGGTTTCATGCTCATTACGTACTTTCATGTCCTGGTGGGCGAGCTGGTTCCCAAGTCCCTCGCTCTGCGCCGAGCCGAGGCGCTGGCGGTTGCCGTTGCGCCGCCCATGTTGCTGTTCATGGCCTTGGCGCGACCCGCGGTCCGCTTCCTCAAGTCGTCTGCCGCAGTCGTTCTCCGGGGATTCGACATCCCCATGACCGAGCGGGCGTCGATGCATTCCCCTGAAGAGCTCAAGCTGATTGCGACGGCATCGCGCCGGCAGGGCCTGCTGCCGCGCTTCCAGGAGACGCTGATTCATCGCACCCTCGAGCTGGATGAAGTCACGATTCGCGAGATCATGACTCCGCGCCAGAAGATTTTTTCACTGCCTTCGCAGATGCCGGTCGAAGAAGCCAGCGCCCGGGTGATCGACCGCAAGCACTCGCGCGTTCCCGTCTACGACGAAGCGCGCGGGCCTGAGCACATTGTCGGCGTGGTCTATTCCAAAGACCTTGCCCGCCTGATGTTTTTCCGCCCGCGCGTGCAGATGCAGCGTGCCGGAACCGAGTCGAGTGAGATGGGCCGCATGGCGACGCCGTTTCTTGAGCTGACGCTGGCCCAGGTCATGCGCGATGTGCTGGTGGTTCCTGAGACCAAGACGGTGCTCGACCTCATTCGCGATTTTCAGCAGCGCCGCCGCCACATGGCGATCGTAGTTGACGAGTTCGGCTCAACCGTCGGCTTGGTGACTGCCGAAGACGCGATCGAGCAGTTGACGGGCGAGCTCGAGGACGAGTTTGATTCGCCCTCGCTGCCGGTGTTGACCACCGCATCAGGCGCGCTGCTGATGGATGGCGGCGTAAACCTTCGCGATCTTGAAACGCAGATGCAATGGAGCCTGCCGCGCGACGGCGGCGTAGAAACGCTGGCGGGGTTTCTGCTCTATCGCCTCGGCCACATTCCCCGCGAAGGCGAGTCGATCGTCTACGACGGCCGCCGCCTCACCGTGATGGAGATGGACGCGCGCCGCATTGCAAAGGTCCGCGTCGAGCCAGTAGAGGATGAGCCCCCCGAGATGCTCGCAGATGTGCAGTAGCGCCGGTCTCCTGACCGGGGTCCCCGGCAAGCCCGCATTTGGCTTGCTGGGGTGGATGACCGGCTGTCCTGAGGGCCTCCCGGCCCTCAGCCACATCCAGAGAAGCGAATTAATACCCCCGAGGCGGCGGCGAATTATGCAGAAACGCCCCATACCCTTCGCGGAATCCATGCCGATAATCCTCAAACGCCGGCGGCGGCACCGGTGGATTGCGGAAGCGCGGATGCTGCTCAAGGTTCGGCGGCCGTCCAGCCTGCACATCGCGTTTGGCAGCTTCGAATCCCCGGAGAACGACTGCGGCAGACGACTTGAGGAAGCGGACCGCGGGTCGCGCCAAGGCCATGAACAGCAACATGGGCGGCGCAACGGCAACCGCCAGCGCCTCGGCTCGGCGCAGAGCGAGGGACTTGGGAACCAGCTCGCCCACCAGGACATGAAAGTACGTAATGAGCATGAAACCCAGCGTGACCGCGGCCGCCGCCATCACATGCGCATAGAGCAATGCGTGAATCGGCGGCGAAGGAAGCAGATCGATGAGTCCCAGAAAAAACCCGGCAGCAAGGGGCTCGCCGATCCAGCCCAGCGCCAGCGAGCAAAGCGTCACGCCCAGCTGGACCGCGGGCAGAAAGTCGTCCAGATCAAGTTGCAGCCGACGCACGGCCCGCGCCCCGGGAACCTTGTCGGCGAGCATCTGCTCCACGCGGGTGTCACGGATTGAGACCAGTGCAAACTCGGCAGCTACAAAGAAGGCGTTGGCCAGAATGAGCATGGCCACGGCGACAAACTGGAGAAGTGGAAGACCGTGCATCGCGTACCCAGATTACAGGGGTCAGGGGTCAGGGGTCAGGGGTCAGGGAACAGCAAACCTCCAAGCGCCGGGAACTGCAGCTTCAAATCGCACGTATGGATCTGTGGGGGAAGGGCGCGGGCCGTCGCCGAGCACTGTCCACCGTTCACTGTTCACCGCTCACTGTTCACTGTTCACTGTTTTCTCCTGTTCACCGTTGCACATGGCTGTCCGAATCTGAACAGCGCATTGCAACCGACCGCTCAACGGAAACAAGTCTGTGATTGAATTGACTGGGGTTGATCGCCAGGACCAATTGGCTCCACGGTTGCAACTGCCCCCTTAGTCAAGTGACTCCGTGCATAGCCCGGGCTGCAAAGCGCCCGGCCAAGACCAAGAAACTGAAAAGAGGTATCCCGATGAAGATTCTCCTCGCGGCAACCGCCCTGCTGGCGCTCGCCAGCGTTCCAGCCCTGGCCTCGGAACAGACCTTCGAACGCACCCTCAACGTGAGCGGCCATGTCGAGCTCAACGTCGCCACCGGCTCCGGCAACATCCATATCACCCGCGGCAGTGGCAATCAGGTGCACATCTTCGGCAGGGTCAAGTCCAGTTGGGGCGCCAACGACGATAAGGTGCGCGAAATCGCCGCCAATCCCCCAATTGAGCAGACGGGCAACATCATTCGCATCGGCCAGCACCATGAAAACCTGCACAATATCAGCATCGATTACGAGATTCAGGCCCCGGCCGATTCGATCCTCGATGCCGGCTCTGGCTCCGGCAACGTCACCGATGAAGGTGTGGGCGAGAATGCCAAGCTCAACACCGGTTCCGGCAACGTCCATGCCACCGGCCTGCATGGCGGCTTTTCCGTCGGCACCGGCTCCGGCAACATCTATGCCGAACAGGATGGCGCAGGCGACGTGAAAGCCGGCACCGGCTCGGGCAACATCGAGCTAAAGGACATCAAGGGAACTTTGAAAGCTGAAACAGGCTCCGGAGATATCAAGGCCGGAGGCACGCCGGCTGGTCCGTGGAAGCTTGAAACGGGCTCGGGCACCGTGGAACTTTGGGTCGGCAACGCGCCCATGACCCTGGATGCGGAAAGCGGGTCGGGCTCCATTCATTCCGATAAGGAGATGCTGACGCAGGGCTCGACGGACCGCCATCACGTGACCGGCAAGATCAATGGCGGCGGGCCAACGGTCCGCATTGAAACGGGTTCGGGCGATATTCGCATTCACTAAGGCTCAGGTAAGTGGGGGCCGTCCGAAGCAACGGCCTTCTATTGACCGTGTGCACTTTCCTGGGGACTCGGCGTGTTGTTTTCGTGGCGCGCCGGGTCTTCTTTTTTAATTGAATTTGAAACGCTGGGCCCCTTCGTTTCGGCATCGCCCCTACGGGGCTCTTCGTTGTTCTTGCCGCTTTCCCCACGCTGAAGCGCGGGGCTAATGAACGTTGCGCCTACGGCGCGGTTCAGATTTTGCGCATCCGCCTTTTACACTATTGGCATGATTCGCATTTTTCGTCCTATACCTGTCGAACAGATCAAGCTGCTGGTCTTCGATCTCGACGGAACCCTTATCGACTCAGCGCAGGACCTCTGCAATAGCGTGAACGCAACGCTGATCCAGTTTGGCAAGACTCCTATCGAAGACAAGGTTGTGGCCTGCTATATTGGCGACGGGGCGGTTATGCTGGTGCGGCGCGCGCTCTTCGGACCCGACGCCCGAGTGATCGACGAGGATTTTCTCGCCCGGGCCTATGCGTTTTTTCTCGACTACTATCGGGCTCACAAGCTCGACTTTACGTACGCCTACCACGGGGTTGCCGAGTCGCTGGACTCGCTGAAGCAGCTCCACGACCAGTCGGAAGAGGCGCATCGCACCATGGCTGTGCTCACCAACAAGCCCGTCCGGCCGGCGCGCGACATCTGCGCCGCGCTCGGCCTGGCGCCTTACTTCGCAAGCATTTATGGGGGAAACAGCTTCGACACGAAGAAGCCAGATCCCGCCGGTATGCGCGCCCTGATGGAAGAAACCGGCGCGCGGCCGGAAGAGACGGTCATGATTGGCGACAGCGAAGTCGACGTGCTGACTGCGCGCAACGCGGGCGCATGGTCGATTGGCTGCACCTTCGGGCTGTCGCCTGCGTCGTTAGCAATTACGGTGCCCGACATCCTGGTCGATTCGCCCGGGGACTGGACCGCAGCGCTCACTCCTGCGAAAATTGGAGTGAAGTCCTGATTGAACCAGTCTTCTTGAATTTGATTGCCCCAGACCTCTGGGGTGGAAGTCAGAATGAGCGCGATCTTTTGTTTGAAGATCGACCTTTTTCCGAAAACTGTTTTCTTTGAACCTCCTGGAGTTTGCTATGCATTTCCGCTTTCTGGCTCTCGCCGCTTTCTTGTATACGTCTTCATTTCTCGGCGCGACTAGTGTGACCGCACCCCCGCCTCCATCCGGACCTGCCGTTCATGGGGTGGTCGCCGACGCCACGGGCGCCATCGTTCCCAACGCTGAAATCGATCTTCTCGACGCCAGCGGCGCCGTGGCCACGGTCATCCATTCGGACGGCGAAGGCAATTTCCAACTCGTCGCGCCCCATCCCGGCGCCTTCACGCTGGTCGTCTCCGAGTCCGGCTTTGAAACGGTCCGCACGCCAATCGTGATCCCCGGAACTGCTGCCGGCGGAGCCGTCACATCGTCCGCAACCGCGTCTCCCAAGGGGCCGATCAGCCTTCCGGGCGCGGCCCTGCTGCGCATCGTCCTGCCTCCGCTTGCGGTTTCGACCACAGTAAACGTCAATGCTGAGAATAGTGAAGACCTGACCGCGCCTGACGCCAACCACGACTCCTCGGTGATGACTGCAGGGGATCTGAAGGCGCTGCCCATCTTCGATAACGATTACCAGACGGCGATGAGCGCCTTTCTCGACGACAGCGCGACTGCAACCGGTGGCACCGGCCTGATGGTGGATGGCGTCGAAGCCAATCGCGCGACTGTCTCGGCCTCCGCCGTGCAGGAGATTCGGATCAATCAGGACCCTTACTCCGCGCAGTATTACTGGCCTGGGCGCGGGCAGATGGAGATCATTACCAAGTCTGCCGCCGACCACTATCACGGCCAGTTCAATTTCCTCTTTCGCGACTCTGCTCTGAATGCCCAGAACGACCTCGCGCCCTCAAAGCCGTTTGAACAACGCCGCGTTTACGAAGGCCACATCACCGGGCCCATTCCGCACTTCAAGAAAAGCAGTTTTCTTGCCTCCGTCAATCGCGCTGAAGAAGATCTCGACCAGGTTGTGGACGCCACGCTTGTTCCCACGGTAAGCAACCCAACGGGCACGTTTCAGGCCAACGTCCCGGCGCCCACACGCGACACTGAGTTCTCCATCCGCGCCGCGCATCAGTTCAACGACAAACACTCTGCGTACGCGCAATACAGCTATCAGGATTGGACGGGACAGAATCAAGGAGTGGGCGGGCAGTCGCTTGCTTCCGCCGGCTTCAACAACGAATACCGCGAGGACGACACGGTGGTTCACGTGGATTCAGCGCTGTCGCCTGTGCTCCTCAATCAAGCCTCTGTGGTCGCCGAGCATGACTCCTCGCGCAACACCAACGCTTCTGAGGCTCCGCGGGTCAGCGTCGTCGGCGACTTCACCACAGGCTCCGCGCAGAACGACTCCTTCAGCACTGAATACAACGCGCGCCTCTACGACATGGTCACCTGGACGCACGGCCGCCATATGCTCAAGATGGGCGCCGGCACTCCCCACATCAGCCGCCGCGCCTTTGACGACAACACCAACGCGCTGGGCACCTACACCTATGGCCCCACTCTCGCGGCCGACGGCGTGACGGTTCTGCAGTCCGCGCTGGCGAATTACTCCGCCAACATTCTCAGCGGGTACAGCCTCAACTCCGGCGACACGCATTTTGTCTATCACCAGCAGGAGATGGGCGCCTTCATCCAGGATCAGTGGAAGATCAACGACCGCTTTGCCATCACGCCGGGCATTCGTTACGACTGGCAGAATTTTCTCGCGACGGACAGACTTGCGTTCTCGCCGCGCGTCTCTTTCGCCTGGGTCCTCGATCCGGAATCGAAGACGGTGCTGCGCGGCGGCGGTGGCATCTATTATGACCGCTTTGGCTCCGGCCCGCTCCTCGATCTCGTCCGTTATGAGAACGCCCGCCGCAGCTCGATCTCCCTTTCGCAAAATCCTGGCGTTGCGCCGGCCGGATGCTTTACGGATTTCTCGACCATCTCTACATGCGCCGCAGCGCAGCCGCCGAATCTAGCTCAGCTCGAGCCAAACGCCAAGATCCCCTACCAGATTCAATACGGCCTCTCGGCCGAACGGCAACTCGGCGAAAAAGCCACCGGGGTTATCAGCGTTTACTCAGCTCGGGGCATTGATAGTTTTCGTTCCGTCGACATCAACGCGCCTACGCCGCAATCCGGCTACACGGTTCGGCCCAATCCCGCATTTGGGCGCATCCGCCAGATGCAGCCTGAAGCCTTCTGGGAAGGCAGCGGCATGGACATCTCGTATCGGGGACGCCTGAACAAATACTTCACCGGCTTTGGCCGCTACACCTGGTCTCACTACGAAAGCAATACCGGGGGCATCGGCTGGTATCCGCAAAATCAGTACGCACCCAACGACGAGTGGTCGAACGCGAGCTTCGATCGCAGGCAGCGCTTAGGCATGTATGCAATGTTCCACCCCGAGAGCGTCTTTAATCTCTCTGCGGGAATTTTCGCCAACGCTGGAACGCCATGGACTGTCCTCACCGGCACCGATGCGTATGGGGACGATTTGTTCAATACGCGCCCCGACGGCGTTGCGCGCAACACCGAAACCATGCCGTCTTACGTTGATCTGGATCTTCGCTGGGGGCACGATTTCGCCATCACGCCGAACAAAGATGAAGAGGCACCCCGACTAGGCTTCTCCGCCGGCGCGTTCAACATCCTCAACCACGTGAACCCCAACGGCATCGACCCGGTCGAGACGTCGACGTCTTTCGGCCAGGTCACTTCGGTTGCCCCGCCGCGCCGCATCCAGTTGGGCATGCGGTTTCAGTTCTGATTGCTTTTTGGTATTACCGGGAACTTTCTTTGCTGCACCCGCGTAGGGTGTCAAGAGAGGCCCAATGACCCTTCGCCAAATCTCCGCCTGCCTCCTGCTGCTCGGCGCCATTGCGGCCACGCCGGCGCTCGCCGAAAATGACGAGGTCCAATTCGGCTCCGACATTCGCGTTGGTCCTGATTCCACCATTCACGACGCCGTTTGCTTTTTCTGCAGCGTCGATATCCAGGGCAAGGCTACCGGCGACATTGTTGTCTTCTTCGGCAGCGTTCACGTCTCGGGGGACGCGCAACACGACCTGGTCAACTTCTTCGGCGACGTGAAAGTGGACAACAACGCCTCAGTCGAACACGACCTGGTCAGCTTCTTCAGCGAGTTGAAACTGGGCGATAACGTCCGCATTGGTGAAGACCTCGTCTCTATGTTCGGTAGTCTCGACGCTGCGCCGACCGTAATCGTGGAGGGTGATCGCGTGGTGCAGCCGGCGTGGCTCTTTTTTGGCCCACTCGCGGTCTTCATCGGCATCATCGTCCTGATCGTGCATGAGGTGCGCGCCTACCGGCGGCGCATGTACATGCGGTTTCCGTTTCCGCCTCCGCCCCCACCGCACTTTTAGCACT
>CAWBSV010000045.1:0-91928 GCA_963791505.1 uncultured Acidobacteriaceae bacterium | reverse complement strand
TCTGCGGGGGAATGCCGCTGTCGCTCAAGACCCCGTCATTGCTACTGCCCGCCTCGATCGCTTCGAGTGTGGAGGCGCCCTCGCGGTAGTCGCGGAAATCCGGAAAGGACATGCGCATGCCGCGATTGCCGTGCGACACGTTGCTATAACTCAGTACGACGAGCCGCTCGCCGCCCGGAACGCCGATGGGCCTGAGCAGCACTGCGTTTACCAGCGTGAAGACCATCGTGTTGGCGCCGATGCCGAGGGCCAGGGTGACCACTACAGCGGCTGAAAACCAGCGATGGGTCAGGATCATGCGCAGGGCGAAGCGTAGGTCATTGGCCATGCATTCGCTCTACGCAGACGTTCCGCCCCTTGTTCCCGATTCGTTGCGGATATTTTAATAAGCCGGTGCAATCATGAAATCGCGCGTGGCGCGTCCTTCTCACTTGCGCCGCCGGAACTGAATCGTTTAGAGTCGCGATCACCGTGCATAAAGCTCTCGAGTATCTCGAACTCATCCTGACAAGTGTCGGGCTCGTGGTGGTTGCCGCCGTATTCGCGATCTTTCGGAATGTGGAGCCCTGGAAGGCTGCTGCCATCTCAGCCCTTGTGGTGGGGGTGCTCCACGGAATCATTTTCTTTGCGGTTCGCTCTGCTCAGCGCAGAACAAGAAACGATTCGGTCCGCGTGATCAGGCATGTGTTCGACGACCTGATCCGGAACAAGCTGCAGGTTGTCCTCTTTGCCACCGAGATTCGGGGGGAGGATTGGCGGCCAGCGGCGCAGAAAGCCGTCCTCGAAATTCAAAAGAACCTCTCGCAGATTGAGGCCGAGGCGCTCTCCTTGCCCAAGTCGGCGAGCTGAGAATCGTAGAGGCTCGAATTGGACGAAGCAGGCAGACTTTCGCTCGTTGGCCGAACAGGAGCCCATTCGATGATCGACAAAGCAAGGGTTTTACGCCAAAGGGTCCTGGAATGGGCCGGGGGGCTTCTCGTGCTTCTCGCGCTTCTTCCACTTTCTGCGTGCCACGCAAAGCCACAAGCACAGGGAGCGGCCAGCGGGGCAAGTTCGGCCGCAACCAGTGCACAGGTGTTCACGCCGCCGGCCGATTCCAGCGCCGCATTCGATTTCTATCTCCTCAACCTTTCGTGGTCGCCGGAGTTCTGCTACTCGCACCGCGATGCCCCGGAGTGCGCAAACCACTCGACGTTCGTGCTGCATGGCCTGTGGCCGCAGAACAACAACGGCTCCTATCCGGAGAAATGTTCCGATGCCGCCGGCCCCGGGAATCCCGATGCCTACAAGGACATCTATCCGGATGCGGGACTTCTGCAGCATGAGTGGCAGGAGCATGGCACCTGTTCGGGCCTGACGCCGGATCAATTCTTCAGCAACGCGCGGACGGCTTTTCATTCGGTTGTCATCCCGCCCATGTTGAATAGCCTTACGGCGCAGGTCTCGAGTTCGCCAGATGAGATTCTCTCCAGCTTTACCGCGGCGAATCCGTCCATCCCGCGCGCGAGCCTTGCGTTAAGCTGCGGCCATAATTACTTGACCGCCGTGGAAGTCTGCCTCGACAAGAGCCTTCACCCCACGGCGTGCGGGGAGGTTCGTTCATGCCGGGCGAATTCGGTGCGCATCCCAGCGCCTTAGGCAGGGCTTGCGCATCTCATGAATTGACCGGCGAGGTCAGGCGCAGATTCGCGCAGGCAAAAGGAGGGTTTCACCCCATGGACATTGAGAAACTTGCAGCAACGGCCCACGCGCTCTTCGCCAACGACAAAGGATTGCTGGCCATGGACGAGAGCACCGGAACGGCCAACAAACGCTTCGCCGAAGCGGGGATTCCGCAGACCGTGGAGGCGCGTCGCGCCTATCGCGATATGATTGTCACCGCGCCGGGATTGGGCAATTCGATTGGCGGCGCGATTCTGTTCGACGAGACCATTCGCCAGAAGACCAACGACGGCACGCCCATGGCCCAGGCCCTGATCAAGGCGGGAATTATTCCCGGTATCAAGGTCGACGAGGGAGCCAAGGACATGGCCGCGCATCCCGGCGAAAAAGTGACGGAAGGCCTCGATGGACTGCGCGAACGGCTGCAAGAATACTTCTCCATGGGTGCGCGCTTCGCCAAGTGGCGGGCCGTGATCACGATTGGCGACGGGATTCCCAGCCGCGCATGTATCCACGCGAACGCGCATGCGCTGGCGCGTTACGCGGCACTGTGCCAGGAAGCGGGACTGGTCCCCATTGTCGAGCCGGAAGTGTTGATGGATGGAGACCACACCATGGCCCTTTGCGGGGAAGTGAGCGAAGCGACCCAGCACGCGCTCTTCCACGAACTGGTCGGACAGGGAGTGCTGGTGGAAGGCGTGATTCTGAAGCCGAACATGGTGGTCCCAGGCTTGAAATGTCCGCAGCAGGATTCTGTTGAAGCGGTCGCCGAAGCTACGGTCAATTGCCTCTTGCGCACGGTTCCCGCAGCGGTCCCGGCGGTTGCATTTTTGTCGGGAGGCCAGTCGGATGAGCTGGCCTCGGAGCGGCTGAATGCGATGAATGCGCGGTTCAAGACGCGTCTGCCGTGGGCGCTTTCGTTCTCGTACGCGCGCGCGATCCAGCAGACCGCCATGGACATCTGGCACGGAGAAGATGCGAACGTTCCCGCAGCACAAAAGGCGCTGGTCCATCGCGCCGATTGTAACCGGGCTGCTCGGCGCGGGGAGTACTCTTCCGCGATGGAAAAGCAACAAGCTTAGAACCGCAATTCGGCGCATTGGTTGTCCGCGGATTTCGGGCAGTTCTCGTTTTCGTGTGCCTGCTCTCTGCGGCCAGTTTCCTTAAGATTCTTTACTAGTCGCGGGGCGATGGCCGCTGTAAACTCTCCGAGTACGTCCTGCGTCCTACACAGTACGTCCTGCGTCGCGTTCCCATCAGAGTCACTCCGCTTCCGGACCCCGAGGAGAAAAGCCCTTGCCGATCGACCCGCACGAGGCCCCAATTAAAGATCCGTCCCGTCAACTTTCAGCCTCTTCATCCTCTTCCGATCAGCCGCACGGTGGAGGGCGCATTGTGCGGATCATCGTATGGATTGTCGTCATCCTGATTTTTGCCGGGGCCTTCTATTGGGTACTGCACCGGCATGAAGCGGCGAAGGCCACACCCGCGCGGGGCGCGGCGCAGAGCAATGTCCCGGTGGTGCCGGCCACGGCTGAGAAGGGCAACATCGGCGTTTACCAGGATGCCATCGGCACGGTCACTCCGGTCTACACGTCGACGATTACCAGCCAGGTGAGCGGCATCATCACTGAGGTGAATTATCGAGAAGGCCAACTTGTTGCCAAGGGCCAGTCGTTGATTGAAATCGATGCCAGGCCCTACGAAGCCACGCTCGCGCAGGCCCAGGGCACACTCGAGAAAGATCAGGGTGTGCTGGCGCAGGCGCAGATGGACCTGGAGCGCTATCGGAGCGCGCTGGCCAATAACGCCATTGCGCGGCAGCAATTCGAAGACCAGGAGAAGCTGGTGCAGCAGGATCAGGGCGTGGTGAAGACGGATCAGGGCACGGTGCAATACGACCAGGTGCAGGTTCAGTTCTGCCACATTACGGCGCCGATCAGCGGGCGCATTGGTCTGCGGCTCGTCGATCCGGGGAACGTAGTTTCTGCGTCGGGCGGCACGACGCTGGCGGTAATTACGCAAGAGCAGCCGATCACGGTGATCTTCACTATTCCCGAGGACGTGCTGGGCAAAGTCGCACTGCGCCTCAAGTCGAATGCGAAGCTCACGGTCGATGCCTATGACCGGGAAGCGAAAAAGAAAATTGCCAGCGGCACGCTGATCACCATCGACAATCAGGTCGATACGACGACGGGAACGGTGAAGGCGCGCGCGCAATTCAACAACCGCGACGGATCTCTTTATCCCAACGAATTCGTCAACGTGCGCTTGCTTGAGAACACGCTTCAGAACGTGACGCTCATTCCGACCTCGACGATCCAGCACAACGGCAACGCGACCTTCGTGTACGTGATCGCCAACAACAAGGCACAGATGCGGATGGTCAAGGCCGGTGTGGTGGATGGCGACACCACGCAGGTGACAGGCGTCAATCCGGGAGAGATCGTCGCCAATTCGAGCTTCGACAAGATCCAGCCGAATGGGACGGTGAAGCTCTCCGCTCCGGCGACCGTTCCGGCCAGTTCCTCGAGCGGGAGCAGCGCCCCTTGAGCCCATCTCGTCCGTTCATTCTGCGCCCGGTCGCAACGTCGCTGTTGATGGCGGCTATTCTGCTTGTCGGCATCGTGGCGTATTTGCAACTCCCTGTCTCCGCGCTGCCCGAAGTCGACTATCCAACCATCCAGATTCTTACGTTCTATCCAGGCGCGAGTCCCGACGTGGTGGCGACTACGGTGACTGCGCCGCTGGAACGCCAGTTTGGCGAGTTGCAGGGACTGAGTCAGATGACTTCGACCAGTTCCGGCGGAAACTCGGTCATCGTACTGCAATTCAACCTCTCGCTGAATATTGATATCGCGGAGCAAGAGGTGCAGGCGGCGATCAATGCTTCCCAAAGCTTCCTTCCGGCCAACTTGCCGGCACCTCCGGTCTACAGCAAGACCAACCCGGCCGATGCGCCCGTACTTACGCTCGCGGTCACTTCGAACAACGTCCCGCTCTCCCAGGTGGAGGATCTGGTCGATACACGACTGGCGCCAAAGATCTCGCAGCTCGCCGGAGTCGGCCTGGTCAGCATCAGCGGAGGCCAGAAGCCGGCGGTGCGCATCCAGGCGAATCCCACCGTGCTCTCCTCGTATGGCCTTAACCTGGAGGATTTGCGCACCGCGCTCTCGAATGCCAGCGTCAACGCTGCGAAGGGTAACTTTGACGGACCGAAGCAGGATTATCAGATCGACTCAAATGACCAACTCGTTACCAGCGCCGACTACAAGCAGATCATCGTCGCGTACCGCAACGGGGCGCCGGTCATGCTCACGGATGTTGCCAATGTGATCGACGGCGTGGAGAACACGAGCCAGGCTGCGTGGATGAACCAGCAGCCTGCCATCATCGTGAACGTTCAGCGCCAGCCTGGCGGGAACACCATCAAGGTGGTCGACAGCATCAAGGCGCTGCTGCCGCAGCTGGAGGCCAACCTTCCCAGCGGCATCGATGTTACGACCCTCACCGATCTGACCACGCCGATCAAAGCCTCGGTGAATGATGTGGAGTTCGAGCTTCTGCTCACCATTGCGCTCGTTGTGCTGGTCATCTTTCTCTTTCTGCGCAGTCTTTATGCCACGATCATTCCTTCGGTCGCGGTGCCGCTCTCGCTGGTGGGCACGTTCGGCGCCATGTACGCGCTTGGGTACTCACTCGACAACCTTTCCTTGATGGCGTTGACCATCTCGACGGGATTCGTTGTGGACGACGCGATCGTGATGGTCGAGAACATCTCGCGCTTTATTGAAGAGGGCGAGCCGCCGATGGAAGCGGCTCTCAAGGGCGCTGAGCAGATCGGCTTCACGATTGTTTCGCTGACCGTGTCGCTGATTGCAGTGCTCATCCCGCTGCTCTTCATGGGAGATGTGGTCGGCCGCCTGTTCCGCGAATTCGCAGTGACGCTCGCGGTAACCATCGTGCTCTCGGCCGTTGTGTCCCTTACGTTGACGCCGATGATGTCGGCGCGCATTCTGCGGCATAACCCTGAAGAGCAGCAGGGCCGGTTCTATCGCGCATCGGAGCGCGTCTTCGAAGGGATGATCGGCTTTTACGGGCGCACACTCAAGGTCGTGCTCGAACACCAGGGACTCACTCTGCTGATCGCCGTAGCCACGCTGGCGCTGACGATCGTTCTTTATATCGTCATCCCCAAGGGCTTCTTTCCGGTCCAGGATACCGGCGTGATCCAGGGCATTTCGCAGGCCTCGCAGACCATCGGAACCAAGTCCATGGCTGACAAGCAGCAGGAGCTGGCCAAGATCATCCTCGCCGACCCTGCCGTCGAGAGCCTCTCGTCGTTCATCGGCGCAGACGGAACCAATACCACCGCGAACAGCGGACGATTCTCAATCAACCTGAAGCCGCTCGATCAGCGCGACCTCAGCGCCGCCGACGTGATTCGCAGGCTGCAAACCAAGCTTGGCGATGTCGAAGGAATCACGCTGTACATGCAGCCGGTGCAGAACATCACTGTCGACGACCGAGTGAGCCGCACGCAGTACCAGTACACGCTCGAAGATCCCGATCAGGCCGAGCTGAACGAGTGGACGGCCCAAGTTTGTCGACAAGATCAAGCAGCTGCCGGGGCTTGAAGATGTGGCGACCGACCAGCAACTCGGCGGCCTGGCAGTCTCGCTCATCATCGACCGAATCACTGCATCGCGGCTGGGCATTGCGCCGACAACCATCGACAACACTCTCTACGATGCTTTTGGCCAGCGCCAGATCAACACCATGTATACGCAGACCAATCAGTATCACGTGATTCTTGAGGCGCAACCGCAGTTTCAGCTCGATCCCGACAAGCTGAATCATCTTTTCATTCAGGCCAACGCTTCCAGTGGCGTTACGGGCCAGGGTGCGTCGACGTCTTCCGGCCGCGGTTCGACTTCGGCCGGGTCGAATGCACTGACGGGCAGCGCGCCCTACACTCCTTCGGCCGGCAACCCTCACGCCGCCCGTGAATGCGCTCAGCTCGACTTCTTCGACTGCGGGAGGCGCGACCTCGGCCGGGACAACAACCTCCACCTACGCCAATGCAATTCCGCTGAGCGCGTTCTCCCACTTCCAAACCACCACCGAACCACTTTCGATCACCCACCAGGGACAATTCCCTTCCGTCACCGTCTCATTCAATCTCGCGTCCAATGCCTCGCTCGGAACCGCGATTGACGACATTACCCGCGCGCAGAAGGCAATGAACATGCCGGCCAGCGTGCAGGCCGATTTTCAGGGAACCGCAGCTTCGTTTCGCAACTCGCTTTCCAACGAGCCGCTGCTGATTCTTGCCGCGCTGGTCACCGTTTACATCGTCCTCGGGGTCTTGTACGAGAGCTTCATTCACCCCATCACGATTCTCTCCACGCTGCCTTCCGCGGGAGTGGGAGCCTTTCTATCGCTGATCCTGTTTCATCAGGATCTGAGCGTAGTCGCCATCATCGGCCTTGTGCTGCTGATCGGCATCGTCAAGAAGAACGGCATCATGATGGTCGACTTCGCTCTCGAAGGCCAGCGCAAGCATGGCAAAGACTCCACCGAAGCAATCTTCGATGCGGCTACTACTGCGGTTCCGTCCCATCATGATGACCACGATGGCCGCGCTGCTGGGAGGCATTCCGCTTGCGTTCGGCTCGGGCATTGGGTCTGAACTTCGCCGTCCACTTGGCATCGCCATGGTCGGCGGGCTGCTTGCTCAGCCAGGTGCTCACGCTCTATACCACGCCGGTCATCTACATCTTTTTCGACAAGCTCGGCAGGCCGGTTCGCAAAGAAGCAGAGGCATCATCAGCATCGGGGGCATTCCGGCGCGCATCCCGGCCCGACTCAGGAAGAGGGCCGTGCATGAACCTTTCAGCGCCCTTTATTCATAGGCCGGTCGCCACCACGCTGCTCACAGCGGCGGTTGCACTTGCGGGCACGATCGCCTATGTCGGGCTACCGGTTTCTCCGCTTCCGCAAGTCGATTTTCCGACTATCTCGGTCGGCGCGAGTTTGCCCGGCGGCAGCGCTGAAGTCATGGCCTCATCAGTGGCTACACCCCTGGAGCGCCAGTTGGGCCACATCGCCGGCGTGACGGAAATGACGTCGTCGAGCAGCCTGGGCAGCACGGGCATTACGATCCAGTTCGATCTGAGCCGCGATATTGATGGCGCTGCCCGCGACGTGGAGGCAGCACTGAATGCGGCGCATTCTTATCTGCCGGCGAACCTTCCCTCCAATCCGACCTACCGGAAGGTGAACCCCGCTGACTCGCCAATCATGATTCTGGGGTTGACCTCAGACAAATACGGTCCCGACAAGCTCTACGACGAAGCCTCGACGATCATGGTGCAGAAGATCTCGCAGATTGCGGGCGTCGGCCAGGTGAATGCGGGCGGCGGTGCGCTGCCTTCGGTGCGCGTTGAGGTCAATCCCAACAAGCTGGCCAGCTACGGCATGACGATGGCCAATATTCAATCGGTGCTCAGTCAGCAGAACTCGAATCTCGCCCGCGGGCAGATCACGAATGGGACCCAGTCAGCCGACATCCTTGTGAATGGCCAGATTGCGCATGCGGTCGATTACCAGCCCCTCGTCATCGGCTACAAAAACGGCGCCGCGGTCAGGCTTTCCGATGTCGCCGACGTGGTTGACTCAACGCAAAACCTGCGCACCGGGGGATATCTGAACGGCAAGCGGTGCGTTGTATTGATTATTTTCCGGCAGCCCGGCGCGAACATCATTGATACGGTCGACCGCATCAACGCGCAAATGCCTTCGCTGAAGGCTTCTATCCCTAACGGAATTGATACCACGGTTGTGCTCGATCGCACCACGACCATTCGTGCCAGCGTCAACGATGTGGAGCGATCGCTCATTGTTTCAGTCATCCTGGTCATCATTGTTGTGTTCGTGTTTCTTCGCAATCCGCGCGCAACCCTGATACCCGCGGTGGCCGTGCCTGTTTCGCTTATCGGCACATTTGCCGTGATGTATCTACTCAACTACTCGCTCGACAATCTATCACTGATGGCGCTGACCATCTCCACCGGGTTCGTGGTGGACGACGCAATCGTCGTGATGGAGAACATCTCGCGCCACCTTGAGGCCGGCATGGAGCCCGTAGATGCGGCGATGCTGGGCGCCAAAGAGATCGGCTTTACGGTGATGACCATCAGCATCTCACTGATTGCGGTTTTCATTCCTTTGCTGCTAATGGGCGGCATCGTAGGCCGGCTGTTCCGCGAGTTCGCCATCACTCTTTCCACGGCCATCCTTGTCTCGATGGTGATCTCGCTGACCACAACACCCATGATGTGCGCTCACCTGTTAAAGACCATGAGGCATGTCGAACATGGCCGCACGTTCGTTGTCACCGAGCGAGCCTTCGAGTGGGTCAGAAACATTTACCGGCACAGCCTTCTCTGGGTTCTCGCTAACCCGGTGCTCATAATACTGGTTCTTGCCGCCACCATCGCGCTCAACGTTGTGATTGCTCTTCGCATTCCGACGGGCTTCTTCCCACAGCAGGATACGGGCTCGTTGAACGGCAATGCCCGCGGCCCGCAAGACGCGTCGTTCGCGGTCATGAACAACTCTGTCCAGGTGATCCAGGCGGTCGTGAAGCAGGATCCGGCGGTGCAGAACGTGATCGGGTTTACCGGCGGCGGCGGCGCGAATAACACGGGCAGCTTCTACGTCACCCTCAAGCCTCTCAATGTGCGCAAGGTCAGCGCCGCGCAGATCATCGATCGTCTGCGTCCCAAGTTGAACCGGCTGCCGGTGGCTTCAGCTTTTCTTCAGGCATCGCAGGACATCCGCGTTGGCGGCCGGGGAGGCAACGCGATGTATCAGTACACCATTCAGGCCGACAATCTCGATGATCTGAATTTGTGGGGACCGAAGCTGCTGGACGCGATGAAAAAGCTCCCCGGATTGCAGGACGTGAGCTCGGATCAGCAGATGGGCGGCCTCGACGAGCGAGTCACGTTCGATCGCGTAACCGCCGCGCGGCTCGGCCAGACTGCGTCATCGATCGACAGCTCACTGTACGCGGCTTTCGGCCAATCGGAAGTTTCGCTGATATACACACAACTGAACCAGTACTACGTGATTCTTGAAGTGGCGCCTCAGTACTGGGCCAATCCCTCGGGACTCAACACGATCTTTTATCACAATGCCAATGCATCCAGTGCAACGGCTAGCGGCAATACGCCGCTGGCTTCGTTCAGCAGGGCGAAGGCAGGCACAACGCCGTTGACACTCAATCACACGGGACTCTTTCCATCTGTGACCGTCTCGTTCAATCTGAGCGCAGGCCTCGCTCTCAGCGACGCAGTGGAAGCGATAGCGAGGATGCAGCAACAGCTCGGCACGCCGGCTACGATCCACGGCTTTTTCTCCGGAACGCTCGAGGCCTACCAGCAATCCCTGGGCACAGAGCCTATGCTGGTTGGCACTGCGCTGCTCGCCGTCTATATCGTACTGGGAATTTTGTACGAAAGTCTGATCCACCCTCTGACCATCATCTCTTCTCTTTTTTCCGCCAGCCTTGGCGCCATGCTGGCGCTGATGATCTTCCATCTCGATCTCAACGTAATTTCGGTCATCGGGATTGTCCTGCTCATCGGCATCGTGAAGAAAAACGCCATCATGATGATCGACTTTGCCTTGCAGGCCGAGCGCGAACACGGCATGAACACGAAAGACGCCATCTTTGAAGCCTGCATGCTCCGATTCAGACCCATTCTGATGACGACGATGGCCGCGCTTTTCGGCGCATTGCCGCTTGCCTTTGGAACAGGAACAGGGTCCGAGCTGCGCCAGCCACTCGGGATCACCATCGTCGGCGGCCTGATCCTGAGCCAGTTGCTCACTCTTTACACCACCCCAGTGGTCTATCTGCTGCTGGATGAACTGCGCCTTCGCGTAACCGGCCAGCATCCGGCCGGGAGCAATCATCTTCCCCTTCCATCCGAGTCAAACTGAGCCATGAAACCGATGCCCAACCCGATGAAGACTCAATCCGCGCTATCCCTCGCACTCTTTCTGGCGCCGCTGCTGGTTGCGGGATGCCGCGTCGGCCCGCCCTACATCAAGCCTGCAGCGCTGCCTGAGGCGCCACCCGCGGCCTACAAAGAGACCACGACCCCGCCGGTTGACCCGGGGCAATGGAAGCCTGCGCAGCCGCAGGACGCGATGTTGCGCGGCAAATGGTGGGAGATCTACAACGACTCGGAACTGAATGATCTGGAGGAGAAACTCAACATCAACAACCAGAACATCAAACAGTATTTCGAGAACTACATGGAAGCCCGCGCCTTGATTGGGGAAGCACGAGCCCAGCTCTACCCCACGCTCTCGGCCGCACCAGCCTTTCAGCGCACGCGCTCATCTGCAAATCTCAAGAATGCCGCTTCGGGAGGCACGGCCGGCGGCGGCGCCATCGCAAGTACCGGCCAGCAAAACACGACATGGACCTTGCCCCTTGAAGCTTCGTGGGAGCCGGATCTCTGGGGCAAAATCCGCAATCAGATCCGCGAACAGCAATATGCTGCCCAGGTGAGCGCAGCGGATCTTGAGAATGAGCGCCTGAGTGAGCAGGCAAGCCTGGCGGTTTATCTTTTCGAGTTGCGTGGGAGGACGCGCTCGACAGGTTTACAAAAATACCGTCGCGGCCGACCAAAAGTCTCTCAACCTGACGCGCCACCTCTACGAAACAGGCATCGACAACGAGATCTCGGTCGTCGAGGCACAGAACACGCTGCAGAATGCCCAGGCCACGGAAACCAATATTGGCGTGGCGCGCGCACAGTACGAGCATGCGATCGCGGTCCTGATCGGAACCAACCCCTCGACGTTCTCGATTCCGGTCAAGCCTCTGGACGCCACTCCGCCCGCCGTTCCCATCGGCATGCCATCGCAGCTGCTGGAACGGCGCCCCGACGTTGCCGCCGCGGAACGCACCATGGCCGAGGCCAATGCGCAGATCGGAGTGGCGACGGCTGCTTACTTTCCCACCCTCGATCTCACCGGCAGCGGGGGCCTTGAGAGCTCAGCGATTTCGACGCTGTTCAACTGGCCCAGCCGCTTCTGGTCCGTTGGCTCATCGCTCTCAGAGACTGTCTTCGACGCAGGATTGCGCCGCGCCACGGTGCATCAATATGTTGCTGAGTACAACGCGGACGTGGCGTCGTATCGCCAGACCGTCCTCACCGCGTTCCAGCAGGTTGAAGACGAAGTTGCCGCGTTGCGGGTTCTCTCGCATCAGTTCGAACAGCAACAGGCCGCCCTGCAAATCCGCGCAGCATTACGTCGATCTGGAAACGACGCGCTACAAGACCGGCATCGATCCCTATGTAGACGTGGTGCAGGCACAAACCACATTGCTCTCTGATCAGGCTACCGTCGCGACGCTGCGCACGCAGCAGATGACCGCGTCCGTTCAATTCATTCAGGCACTCGGCGGGGGATGGCAGGCCAGCGATCTTCCCACGCCGGCGCAAGTTTCGGCCGCCCCCAGTCACGCCGAGGTAACGATTCAGAAATAGCGATCTGAGGGGAACGTCTAACCCATTCGCAGAACTGGCGATGTGGTACATTTGCGCCATGCTCTCAAGAAGCCTTTCATTCCTCGCAATCGTGATGCTCCTCTTGTGCGCAGCCCCTGTTGAATTCGCTCAGACGACGGATGAACCGTCGACCACGCAGCCCAGGTCTCGGCGGCAAGTCCATCCTCAAAGACCGCGCCCGCTACCTCCGGCGCAGCGGCGACTGCAACGGCACGCCGTGCGATGAGGTACAGCCGCGTGTGTTCGCCATGCCCCCGCCGGCTTCGACGACCTGGACCCTCCACGAAAAAATTGGCTGGGGCGCCTACGTTCTTCTGGCGGCGCTGGGATATGTGGGCATCATCCTCGCCGTATCCACACTGAGGAAGATTGAGCGGCACACGCACGCTGCCGGCATTGCGGCCGAGGCTGCGGCTGAAGCGGCCCATGCCGCGTTGCTGAATGCGCAGGCCATCATTCATTCCGAGCGCCCGTGGATCCTCATCTCCGTTGAGCCCTCCGCGGAGAAGCTGAACAGCTTCACGGTGATCGCAACCAATCGAGGACGCACCCCAGCGAGCATTATCGCCAAGACGGAGCAAACCAAAATCGCCATTGACGAGCACGCGCTGTCCGCGGTGCCCGAATACGATTTTCAGGCGCCGATTCCGTTCATCCCGCGCATTCTTGTCCCGGGTGAATCGACACCGATCAAGTCAATCGGCAGAGAAGATCTGCTCGAGCTCTGCGGCTCAGAAGAGAGCTTCAAGAGAATTGAAAACTGGGAAGAGAAGTTTTTTATCTATGGCAAGGTCGTTTATCGCGATCTGATTGCGGCCGACGAGAACCAGCTGCACGAGACGAACTGGTGCTGCTGGTATATTCGCGGACGCCAGATGGATGGACTGGTGATTGCGGGCCCATCAGCCTATAACGCGCACTCGTAGGATCGGGCGGCCGGGGGACGATCCCCTTAGCCGTTGACGGTCTCGCGCAGATCCTGATCGAAATTCTGGTCCGTCTCCGACAGCCGGATCAAGCGATGCAGGTAAGCACGGGAGATGCAGAGGCTCCGCGCGGCAAGTGTTTTGTTGCCGTTGTTCTCGCGGACAGCGTTGACGGCGAGCTTGATCTTGTATTCGCGGAGTTGCCGTTCGAACGAGCCGGCAACGCTGTAGTCCCCGATATCGACAACCTCGCCGAGATCGGCTTCCTCCTCATGCACGTGCAGGGTCAGATCTTCGGCACGAACCGATTGGCCCGGCGCCAGGATGATGGCCCGCTGCATGACGTTCTCGAGTTCGCGCACGTTGCCCGGCCATGGATAATTCTGAAGAGCTTCCATTGCCTCCGGCTCGATGCCGTCCATCGGCTTTTGGAATGACTGCGAATAGTGCCGCAGAAAATGCCGTGCAATGGTGGGAATGTCTTCGGGGTGCTCCTGCAGGGGCGGCGAATCAATGCGCATGACGTTAATGCGATAGAACAAATCCTGCCGGAACTTGCCTTCCGCGACGAGCTTGCCCAGGTCGCGGTGGGTGGCGAAGATCAACCGTGCCCGCAGAGGGATGAGCTTGTTGCTGCCCAGGCGGCTAAACTCCATCTGCTGCAAGACGCGCAGCAGTTTAACCTGCGTAAACAGGCTGAGATCCCCAATTTCGTCAAGGAAGAGGGTGCCGTCGGCAGCCTGCTCAAAGTAGCCTTCGCGCGCGCCGACAGTGCCGGTGAATGCGCCCTTCTCATGTCCGAACAACTCGGCTTCAATCAGCGTTTCGGGGATAGCGCCGCAGGAGACGGCCACAAAGGGGCGAGTGGCGCGCGAGCCGAGGTTGTGAATGGCGCGCGCAATCAGCTCCTTGCCGGTTCCGCTCTCGCCCGTGACGAGGACTGATGCGTTGAGATTGGTGACGCGCTGAACCAGTTGATAGACCCGCTGCATCTGCGGGCTCGATCCGATCAGGCGGTCGCAGCTCGTCGGTTCCTCCAGGCGCTGCTGCACCGTGTGCAGTTGCCGCTTGAGCAGGGAATTTTCATAGGCCCGGCTGAGCATCGTCTTCAGATCGCGGATGGACGGCGGTCTGCGGCAATAGCTGAAAGCTCCGGTCCTGACCAGTTCAAAAGCTGTCGAGCGTAGCCCGTCGTCGGCCATGACGACTGAGGGCACGCTGGTTGCGATCAATTGCCGCGAAAAGGCGATCCGGTCCTGCAGGGAATCATGGTCCGAATGAAGATCGAGAATCAAAACATCGCATTCTGCTGCCGCCACCAGGCTGTTCATCGCGTCCTGGTCGGACTCCAACAGGATGCGAAACTCTTTGCCAAGGGCGGAGGAGAGAAGTGGGTGAAGTGCGCGATCTTCAGAGTACAAACCAATCTTGATCATGCTTGGACAACCTTCTGTTCCCAATGCGGTTGAATCGCAATCATTGGATCGCTGGCGGGTGATCTCAATAATCGTGAATCGACTCAAATGAGCCAATCACTGTTTCGCGTCAGATCTCTAACACCTTCGTAATCCGGGGATCGTCCGGCGATCCCGGTTCAAACTTGACGCAAGCCGCGCCGAAAAGCCGTCGCCAGCGGCACGCAGCCTGCTGGATTATCGGCAGAAATCGAATGCTTCTACAATCTCCGGTTATTGCCAGGAGACTAGTTCCCGAAGCCGACCAAGTCAATGACCCTTCAGTAACAGCCCAAAGGGGTTTTCCGACCCGTTACCTGATAGTTCCGAAGCCTCTATTTTTCCTTGAAGGTGATGTGCCCGATGAGTCGGGTAAAAGACAGCAAGTAATACATGTTAATGACTTTGATCGATCAAGGCAGGTTGACGTTTGACCGAGTGAGTGGGGGATCAATCTGGTCCATTCAGAGAAAGTCGAAAACTTAAGTGCGCAATCAGGCCGGTTTTGGGGTGCGTCGGCTGAAGCTTTGGGGGGGGTGAGACCAAAAATCTTCCCGGCGGAGCGTCAGTGAAAGGCTCGCGAAAGCCAAAAGTGCAAGAAAGCAAGGGGGAAATCGTGATTCCATTCTACATCGGAGAACCCTTGCGTCAACAAAATCGGGTCTGCGATCGAGCTGAAAATACAGCGAAACGGGAGGATTGGACTTCAAATTGCTGCAAATTCTTGCGTTCCGCAGTGTGGAAAAGTCCCTCGGACGCCCATCGTGATGAAGTCGCACCAGGCCGGGGTTGGGAATTTGAAGCGAGCCGCCAAGACGGTTTGAGCAGATGTCTCTCTAAACAGCGAGCCAACAAAGATTTGCGGAGATTTTGAAGACTGGGCCGGACCGCCAGGCAGTCAGGTTTTCTTCTCGGAATTTTACCCGTCGATTTCTCTTCTCGGGCATAGCTTTTCCCCTTAAGATCAAAACGATACCCGGTGTATACGTCCCGCTTCACAGCCTCGGAACGGCCGTAAACAACCGTGTACACCTTCCCGATTTACAAGCGTTAACTCATTGAATCAAGAAAAGTTGTCAATTGGTGCGCCAATTGCTTTTCACCCATCTGTATTTCCCCGTCATGGAGGGAAAAGGGAGTTCGAGGCATGCATTCCATCGCCTGGTGGCCGACCGTGATCGTTTTGGCCATAGCCACCTACACCGACCTGCGATGGCGCCGTATTCCGAACTGGCTTTCGTTTCCTTTCCTTCTTGCGGGCATTGTGGTTTCCGCATGGGTACATGGGTGGCACGGGCTCGGACAGAGTTTTGAGGGCCTGGGTCTGGGGCTTTTGATTTACGGGATCTTGTTCTGGATGGGTGGCATGGGGGCTGGGGACGTAAAGCTTTGCGCTGCAATCGGGGCGTGGATCGGACCTCAGCAGTTGTTTTTTGCAATGATTGTGACCGCCATTGCAGGAGGACTGATTGTTCTGGGATATGCCGTCTGGGGTGGGTTTTTGAAGGATCTCCTCCCCGGAATGGGAACGTTGATTTTTGGTTCAAGCGGAGCAGCGGGGCGATCTGAGATGGTGCTTTCAAATCCCCGCAAACGCAAGATACCCTACGCTCCCGCAATCGCTGTCGGCACGTTGATGTCGTTCTTTTCGCACTGATGGGGGAAACACGCATGGCTGACTCGGAATCGAAATACCAGTTCTTGAGCAATCCGAAAGTAGTTTTGCAGACAGAGGCGAATCCCCCCGCGGAACCGCCGTCTGCGCCTTTCCCCGATTCAACCTATAACGATTCCATCGGAGCGAACACCATGAACATTGCGTTGATCGGCCCCGACTCTCCAAGCCGGACCGCCGCTTCTAACGCGCTTCGCCAGTGCCAGGGAGCTCAGGTTCACGATTACAACGATTACCCTGCGGGTCTGGACGATGTGCCGCGCCTGCTGGACCAGAATCACGACGTCATCATCATCGATCTGGATACCAATCCCGAGTACGCTCTGGAGCTGGTGGAAAGCATCTGCGCCAACGGGTCTGAGACCGTGATGGTCTACTCGGGCAAGGCGGACCCGGAGCAGCTGGTGCGCTGTATGCGTGCCGGCGCGCGCGAGTTTCTAACCCCGCCCTTCGCGCAGAGCACCATGGCCGAAGCGCTGGTGCGAGCGGCGGCCCGCCGTCCCGGCAACCCGCACGGCGAAGAAAGCCAGCGGCAAGATGTTCGTTTTTCTGGGCGCCAAAGGGGGCGCCGGCGTGACCACGCTGGCCTGCAACTTCGCGGTCGCCGTGGCGCAGGAGTCAGGCCAGAGCACGCTGCTGATCGATCTTGATCTTCCTCTCGGCGATGCCGCGCTCAACCTCGGCATTGCCGCGGAATACTCGACCATCAACGCGCTGCAGGATTACAGCCGCCTGGACGCGGCCCTGCTGACCAAGCTGCTGTCCAAGCACAGCTCGGGCGTCTCGGTTCTGGCCGCGCCGGGAAAGTTCCCTCAGTTCCACGCCACCAATGAGGCCATAGACCGGCTGCTCAAAGTGGCCCGCCAGGGATTCGACAACGTGGTTGTCGATGTGGGCTCGCGACTCGATTTGACCGGGACAGCGCTCTACAAGGACGCCTCGACCATCTACCTCGTGACCCAGGCCGGAATTCCCGAGCTGCGCAATTCAAATCGCGTGATCTCCCAGTTTTTCACCGCCGGCGGTCCCAAGCTCGAAATCGTGATTAACCGCTACGAGCCGCGCTCGCTGGGCGTGACCGAGGAGCATATTACCAAGGCGCTGACCCGTCCGGCGCAGTGGAAGATTCCCAACGACTATCCTGCCGTGCGGCGCATGCAGAACACCGCGACTCCGCTGGCGCTCGAAGACTCCCCCATCTCCCGGCTGATCCACGATATGGCCCGGTCCGTGACCGGCCAGGTCAAGGAGCAGCCGAAAAAGAAGGGGTTCAGTTTGTTTGGTAAGTGATCGTGTAAGTGATCGTGCTGAACATTGAATCTGCATTCTCGGAAGGTATCCATTGGAACTGCTGAATCTGGAAAACTACAAAACGGAAATTCACAGGACGCTGATCTCCAAGCTGGATCTGGAAAAGCTTTCGCGCGTTAACTCGAGCCAGGCGCGCCAGGCGGTTTCAGGAATCATCAAGGAGATCATTGCCGACCAGCGCGTGCCCCTCAACTACGACGAGCAGGAAAAGATCCAGTCCGATCTGCTCGATGAGGTCTTTGGTCTTGGCCCTCTGGAGCCCCTGCTGCGCGACTCGAAGATCTCTGACATCCTGGTCAACAACAAGGATCATATCTTCATCGAAAAAAGCGGGCTCCTCACCCGGTCGAACATCTCGTTCCGCGACGACCGTCACCTGCTGCAGATCATCGACCGCATCGTCTCGCGCGTGGGTCGACGCGTGGATGAGTCTTCGCCGATGGTCGATGCGCGCCTCCCTGACGGCTCGCGTGTCAACGCCATCATTCCTCCGCTCGCGCTTGATGGCCCGTCGCTTTCGATTCGCCGTTTCGGCACCGGCCCGCTTGGCGCCAACCAGCTGGTTGAGCTGAAGAGCATTTCAGCGGAGATGATGGAAGTGCTGGCATGCGCGGTCAAAGCGCGCATCAGCATCGTGATCTCCGGCGGCACCGGCTCCGGTAAGACGACGCTGCTGAACATCATGTCGCAGTACATTCCCAACAACGAGCGCCTGGTCACCATCGAAGACGCCGCCGAACTCCGGCTCGCGCAGGAGAACATCGTCCGCCTGGAAACGCGGCCGCCGAACATTGAAGGCCAGGGCGCCATCAAGCAGCGTCAGTTGCTGATCAACTGCCTTCGTATGCGTCCCGACCGCATCATCATGGGTGAGATCCGCGGCGAAGAAGCGTTTGATATGTTGCAGGCGATGAACACCGGCCACGAAGGTTCGATGACCACGATTCACGCCAACACCCCGCGCGACGCCATCTCGCGTCTCGAATCGATGGTCGCGATGGGCAACATGAACCTGCCCGAAAAGTCGGTTCGCCAGCAGATCTCTTCCGCCATCACCATCGTGGTGCAGGCCACGCGTATGAGTGACGGCACCCGCAAGGTGACCAGCATCTCCGAGATCACGGGCATGGAAGAAAACATCATCAGCATGCAGGAATTGTTCCATTTCAACAAACGCGGTATCGGCCCGGACGGCAAAGTGATTGGCGCTTTCCAGCCCACCCGCATCCGCCCCAAGTTCCTCGAGAAGCTTCGCGTCGCCGGCATCATTCTGCCCCCCAGCCTTTTCGAAAAGGAAACGCTGGTCAACTGCTAACCGGAAAAGAGGTCAAAGCGTATGGGTCTCATTATCGGAATGGTTTTTCTCGGCGCGTTCGCCGTGGTAGCGCTTCTGCTCTACGCCAGCGGCAGCGGAAAAGTCGAGCAGGAGAAGCAGGTTCTCGCCTCGCTCGACTCTGCTCTTGCGACGGAAAGCGTGCAGGCGCGCGAGCAGATCCTTG
This sequence comes from uncultured Acidobacteriaceae bacterium, assembly GCA_963791505.1. Taxonomy (GTDB): domain Bacteria; phylum Acidobacteriota; class Terriglobia; order Terriglobales; family Acidobacteriaceae; genus Telmatobacter. Next base: position 72,806 of record CAWBSV010000045.1, on the reverse strand, counting down.
ATCTGCGCAAGAGCGATACGTTCAGCGCCATCCCCTGGCTGAACGACAAGCTGCTGCACGCTGATCTGGGTCCCAAGCTCCAGAATCTCCTTCACCAGGCGGACCTGAAGTGGACCGTCGGCGGGCTGTTGACCATGAGCGCGGCCGGATTTGCTGTGCCCGCGCTTCTGATCCGCTGGAAGTTCGGCACCACACTCTTTGCGGTTCTGATTGGTGCGGCTATTGCGACTCTTCCGTTCCTGTACGTCCTGTTCAAGCGCAACAAGAGGTTCGAAGCGTTTCAGGAGGAGTTGCCTGAGGGCCTCGACCTGATGGTCAGCGCCCTGCGCGCCGGACACAGCTTGATTGCGGCTATGGGCCTGGTCGCGCGAGAATGCCCCGACCCGATGGGCGCGGAGTTCCGTTCGTGCTTTGAAGAGCAGAACTTCGGCCTTGAGCTCAAGACGGCGCTCGACAACCTGATTCATCGTGTTCCGCTGCAGGATCTGCGGATCACGACCACGGCCATCATGATTCAGAAAGAGAGCGGCGGTAACCTGGCCGAGGTTCTGGACAAGACGGCGCACGTGATCCGCGAGCGGTTCCGGTTGAAGCGTGAGATCAGGACCCATACCGCGCAGGGTCGTATCACGGGAATCGTGCTCACCTGTTTGCCGATCGCTTTGGGTGTTGCGCTCTACATCGTCGATCCAGACATGATGAGCATCCTGTGGAAGCGGGACATCGGGATCAAGATGCTCTGGGCCGCGGCCGGCATGATTGTGGTTGGCGGGCTGGTCATCAAGAAGATTGTGAACATGGACGTCTAAGGGTGGATTTATGGCATTTGCGATCAGTGCATTTCTATTGACGTTTGTTCTTATCGCGAGCGGGGGGCTGCTCCTGTTCTATCGCGAGGCCATGCTTCAGCGCATCTCTGAAGTCATCAACCCCAAGGCGAAGCCCAAGTCGCTAATCACCTCCATTCAGCAATCCGGATTCTCGATCGGCGGCGTGGTGGGCCAGTTCGAGAATGTGCTTCCCAAGTCGCAGGCGGAGATCTCGGTCATCAAGCAGCGCCTGACCCGGGCCGGCTACCGCCGCGAGGGCACGGTCAGAATCTTCTACGGATCGAAGGTTGTTGTTCCCATCGGCCTCTGCCTGATCGCGGCTGTGTCCGGCCTCGGCGACTGGAGCCCGTTCTTCGTGTACCTGGTGTGTCTCGGCCTCGGCTTCCTGGCTCCTGATTTCTGGCTCAGCAACCGCATCAAGAAGCGGCAGAACAAGATTCGCAGGGGTCTGCCCGACGTGCTCGATCTGCTTGTCATCTGCATTGAAGCCGGACTCAGCCTGGATCAGGGAACGGTCCGCACCGCCGAAGAGTTGCGCCACGCTCAGCCGGAGCTTTGCGATGAGCTGACGGTGGTGGTTCTCGAGCAGCGTGCGGGACGGCCCCGCGCCGAGGCGTGGAAGCATCTTGCGGAACGGACCGATGTGGACGCGATCCGCAACCTGGTGTCAATGCTGGCGCAATCGGAGCAGCTCGGAACCAGCATCGGCAAGACGCTGCGCACGCACTCCGACACACTGCGGCTGAAGCGGATTCAGGCAGTGGAAGAAGCGGCGGCCAAGCTCTCAGTCAAGCTTCTTTTTCCGCTTGTCTTCCTGATTTTTCCATCGCTTTTTGTGGTGGTTCTGGGTCCGGCGATGATCATCATGATGGATTCATTCAAGTCGCTGATCTCCAAATGAGCCGGTAAGAGAACGGCAAAGATTTTCAAAAGAAAGGGGACCCGAAATGGACAGCGTTCTGATCATTCGCATCGTATGCGGCGTTCTTTTTGTTGTTGTGCTGGCGGTTTTAATTCAGCGCCGGCGCAAAACGGTCAAGTAGACCGCGCTCGTTCGGGATCACCAGGCGCACGACCGGCGCACGTTGAATCCGGTGCTCTGGCCGAAAAACATTGCAGGAAGGGAGAGTCACAGTGGACAGTGTCACAATCATCCGGGTGGTTTCCGGTATTTTGTTCGCCGTTGTGCTGGGCGTGCTGATTCAGCGCCGCCGCACCCACGCCAAGTAGTTTCGTTCAGAGTTGGACACAAGATTCAACCGGCAAGCACTTCAACGAAAATGCAGTACAGAAAAACTTCAGAAAGGTGAGTCTCAATGGACAACGTCACGATGATCCGGATTGCTTCCGGAGTGTTTTTCGTGGTCGTACTGGGGATTTTAATCCAGCGCCGCCGCAACATGGCCAAGTAGGCCACGGTTGCACTTTGACCCGTTCGGCTTTGGATTTCGCATTTAGCGCCGGCTCCGCGGCCGGAACAGATGAGGACCAGGCCATTTGATTTCGGACACTGTCCGAGTTCGTCCCCCAGTTAGCAACCCTTCAACACAGTTGATGATCGAAAGGAATTTGAGTATGGACGGAACCATGGTTATCCGCATTGTGGCCGGCGTGTTATTTGTCGTCGTGCTTGTCGTTCTCATTCAGCGCCGTCGCACCCGGGTGAAGTAACCGGCTGGACGCGCAAGCCTCCGGGGGCGCCGCTGAGACGCGGCACAGCCTGCAGGCAATTGTTGTCCGGCTCGAGACGGGCCCTCCTCGCGGGGCCCCGGACTCGCCGCAAGCGAGCCCACGGACGTGTATTTGCAGAAGCGGTCAACCGCAGAGTTGATTCTGCGCAGAGAGGAAAAGCAGATGGACGGTACCACAGTGATTCGCATTGTGAGCGGTGTCTTGTTTGTGATCGTGCTCGTGATTTTGATTCAGCGCCGCCGCACCAGCGTCAAGTAGTCAGGTCTCGAGTTGGTTGATTGGGGCAGCCTTTTCCCCGCCTCCGGCCAGTTTGAAGACTCAGGACGCGAGCTCTTCGTATTCGGGTGAGTGAAACGAAGAATTCTTCGAGGAACGGAAGCGATGGGGTGAATGCTTCAGGCGATGCGTTTTCTGTTGAGGGAGGGCATTGGGCTCTCCCGAGACAGGGTACGGATAACCAGCCTGATCGGCCTTCGCTGGGAAAGGATGCACCGATGCGGCAGACGGAAGGGATTGATTTGGCACGCGGGACTATTGACCAGGCTCCGGCCGGACACGCGCCCAAGACGGTAGGTTCGATGGAATCAAAGAAACTTTGCGCATACAACCAGACTCGCGAGTGCTTTCTCGGCCTCGAGGTTGCCGCGTCCGACATCTCCTTCGGCAATCTCAAGGAGCGGATGGACACGCTGGCCCTTAAGTCGGGGGAGGGTCTGTGGCTGCTGCCGTTTCGAGGACTTCCCGAGACCGGCTCCCGGACACCGCTTGATCTGCTCTATCTTGACGAGGATTGCCGGGTCATTGAGGTGGTCGAGTCATATCCAACTTTTCGAGTAGGCGCATCGAGCCCCAAGCCTGCCAGTGTTCTGGCGCTGCCCACGCACTCGATTTATTCTTCGCAGAGCCAGGCGGGCGACCAACTTGTTCTGTGCGCCGCCGAAGAGATGCAACAGCGGCTCGACCGCTTTGCCAATCCGGTATCAAGCCCCCAACAGCGTCCGCCCTCCCCCACAGGCGTTCTGCAAGGGGCCGTACTTCTGAGAGAGAAGCCTCTTTGGAGCGGCGGCCCCGGCGTTCTGGAGTTGGAGGACCGCTCGCGGGACGATCGCCCCGGAACGGATAAACCTCATTTGATGACAGTGGCGCAACCCGGCACAAAAACTTTCAAGCCGCCCAAGAGCTGGCTTGAGCGCTGGTGGTCACCTGATCCGAGAAAGGCGCCCCGCGATCCCTCCCCCGGACTCGCCGCCTATTACTGGACGGGCGGCGCACCCAAAGCCAGCGACATTCGCGACATTAGCAGTTCGGGTCTCTATGTAGTAACGGAGGAACGCTGGTATCCGGGTACACTCGTGCTGATGACGTTGCAAAAGACCGACTCCGGCGAGGAGACGGCCGAGCGCACCGTGTGTGTTCACTCGCGCGCGGTTCGCTGGGGAAACGATGGTGTGGGACTGCAGTTTGTGCTGCCGAAGACGAATGAAGCCCAGCGCGGCGGGGGAGATCGCCTCTCGCACGTGGCTGACAAAAAGGAACTGGAGAGATTTCTACAGCGTCTGCGCGCAGAAAAGTAGCTTTGCGCGGAGCCGCTTGTTGTTTGAGAGAAGCCGCAGGATCGGGCCCCCGAATTAGAACTCGATCGTGCAAGAGGAGAACGAAATGAAATTCTTATCTGGAGTGGTAAACGAAGCCGGGAGATTCAGGCGAGGTCTGACTTCTTCTGAGGCCTCGACGCCGCTGCTTGCCAGGGCGCGCGCGGCCTTCCGCAGAGTTTGCGGAGATGAGGGAGCAGCTCTCGTTGAATTTGCCCTGATTGCGCCGCTGATGCTGATGCTCACGTCGGGCATCTTCATTTTCGGCATTGCCATGAACAATTACCTGGTGCTGACCCAGGCTGTCAGCGTTGGAGCACGAGCCCTGGCGGCAAACGGCGGCATCACGCTGGATCCGTGCGCCACGGCGTATAACGCCGTGATCCAGGCGGCACCCAACTTGACTCCGTCCAAGCTCACGTTTTCACTCACGCTCAATGGCAACGCGGAGAGCGGGACCACGTGCGCCGCGAGTTCACTGACGTCCCCCCCGGCGTCTTACCTGGCCGGCACCACGAATGCGACCCTGACGGTGACCTATCCCTGCGTGCTCGTCTTCTACGGCAACACTTCGGGCGCTACGGGCTGTACCCTCACCGCTTCGGATACGGAGCTCGTCCAATGAAAAACAGACTGAAGCTTTTCTTCTCCCGATCTCACAAAGATCAGAAGGGCCAAGTCATTCCCTGGATGGCTGTCATGCTCATTGCTTTCCTCAGCATGTCAGCTTTTGTCGTCGACATGGGCCACGCGTTCATCTGCTACCAGGAACTGCAGGCGGCAACGGATGCCGCGGCACTTGCTGGAGCGTTGAATCTGAACAGCACCAGCGCAACCACAATCGCAACCAGTTATGGCGCCACGAGCGGCGCCTACAACACCTACCCTGACCTAACCAATGTCACAGTGGTCTCGGGCTATCCAAAACTGCAGTGCCTGACCACCGTGAAAAATCTTGGCCAGTCCTGTATTGCGCCGAATAACGCCAATGCCATCGTGGTGGAGGAGCAGTCGGTCATTCCCACATTCTTCTCCAAAGTATTTGGCGTGAATCAGCTCACCATCTCCACAGTTTCGACGGGCGCCATTGCGGGATCGCGCGCGGTGCCACTGAACATTGCGATTGTTCTTGACACCACGGCGTCGATGAACACCGTCGATTCCAACTGCGGCGCCACGCGAATCGCATGCTCCCTCGCCGGTGTAGCCACGCTGCTGCAGAATCTCTCTCCCTGCTCCACTACCTCTTCGAGCTGCACGACGAACGCTCAGGGCGTTGCGACCAATCCTCTCGACCAGGTGGCGATCTTCACGTTCCCGAATATCAACGCGACCACCGTTACACACGACACTGACTGTAACTCGTCGACCTCGATCACCGTCGATCCGTACACCTTCCCGCCCATCAACGGAACGAGCTACTCCGGCACGACGTACACCTCCGGCAAAACATCCGTCACCGACACCTACGAAGTCACGAGCTTCCTCAGCAACTACCGCGGAACCGACAGTTCGAGCTCCCTGGCCGCAAACACGGCGCTGGCGAACGCTACGGGCTCGGCGGGATGCAGCAACCCCATGCAGTCTCCGGGCGGGGCAGGCACCTACTACGCCGGCGTGATTTACGCGGCGCAGGATGCGCTCACGCAGATGTACACATCTGAGAACGGGAGCACAGCCAATCCTCAACCGCAAAACGTCATGATCATCCTCTCCGACGGTGAGGCCAACTCAACCAATTTCAACACCTCGGCCTCGGCAAATGGCGCCGGTAATCCAGCCTTCAGCACCACCAGCGGCACCTATCCGTCTTCGCTCGATCAATGCCAGCAGGCGGTTGAAGCAGCCGACTACGCGAAGAGCGCGGGCACTACCGTTTACACGGTCGCCTACGGTTCTGAATCGTCCGGCTGTACGACTGACTCTTCCAATTCGCCGCCCATCAACATCAAGAACATTACGCCGTGCCAGGTAATGAGCATGATGGCCACCAGTGCGAGTTATTTCTATTCGGACTACAATCAGAGCGGTTCAAGCAGCACCTGCGTAGCCAGCACCTCGCAGACGAGCCTGAGCGATATCTTCACGGCCATCTCGAAGGACTTCCTGACCGTTCGGTTGATCCCCAACGGCTCCACGTAGAGAGCAGGCAGTCCCGCACGAAACACAACCTTCCGGCCAGCCTGCACCCCAGGTTGGCCGGAAGGTTTTTTGCGCTTGAATTGCACTCAGCGTGATTGGCGCCGGGCTGGCTAGTAAGCTTCCTAAGCGCAAGCGCAGTTCCCCTTCGACCCACCGCTCCCAAAACTCCACCCAGCTGGAAAACGTCTGGAGCTCCGTCCGCTTCGTCGAAAATCATCGAGAATGGCAGTGCTTCTGGGCGAAAACCATCCCGGAGGGGCTAAAGCTCGCGTTCATAACAAGCGCCCCACGGCCCTACTGACGGTGGGCCCTGACTTTGTTTTTCGCATCTTTCGGGGGAACTTCAGGGGATTTAGAGCCCAGGTTATGAAGGGCGACTTTTCGGCGCGATTAGCCGTTCCCTGTTACAAGGCGGCGCTCAGTGTTTGCTACGAACTTTGGGAACACCACACTCGTTCCGCACAAGAACCAACTCGCGAAGGCGGCACACTGTTCTTCGATTAATCGTGGATTCTTCCGTGTGCCCCGGGCTACTCTTCCAGGACTTCGGGGATGATGAGGACGATCTCGACGCGCTCCGGTTCCCCGTTCTGGGCAGCCGGTCTGAACTGCCACTGCTGCAGCGCGCTCAGCACGAACTTTGCCTCAGGAAACTCTGGAGGAAATGCCACCGCAAGTTCTTCAAACCGCCCCGCCTTGTTCACGTATCCGTGGATCATCAGCGCATCTGCGTTAATGGCTCCGGCGGGCAGATTGGGACGCACGATGTTGTAAGGCCATGGTGCTTCAAGATGGGTGATGTTCCCGGTCGTGCCGGCAGGCGTCTCCTGCGCGCGAGAAAGCTGGTACTGCAGAATCCAGGTCTTCGGGAGTCCCACGTGGACGTAAGCGGTGTACGCCATACGTCCATTCCAAAGATCGTCGACCTCAGGAAATTTGTCCGCCAGCGAAGCGCCGACAATCACTGATCCAAAGCGGCCTTCCTTGGGCAGCAGGAAGCGCACGTAGCCCGCCTGATCGCCGCCGGCGCCTTCGTGCGTGCCTTCTCCCGCATCTCCCTTGGCAGGCTGGCTCCCGGCTCCTGGTCCGCTTGGGCCTTTTGCTTCGGCAACGCCTGTCGACTTGCCCTGGTTGCCGGGCTTGCCAGCCGCGTCCCCACTCTTGCTGGCAACGTCGCCATTTTTCTTGTCGCCGTTTCCTGCCTTGCTGTCAGACGGGGCGCCGCTCTTCGAGCTTGCGTTGTTGCCTCCGGCTTTGTTGTCCGCACTGCCACCGGTCTTGGTGTCGGCAGTGCCGGCGGTGCTTGTGGGGCTTCCATTCTTGCTGGTGGAGGAACTGGCAACCGTTCGCTCCGACTCGCCCACCTTGCCGACCGCCAACGCACCCGAGGATTGCTTGCTGTTCGTCTCGCTGACCTGCGGCACGGCGACAGTCTGCGTCTTGGTGTGCGTGTCAGAGAGCGACATGATTGCCGTTGGAGTGGGAGGCTGTTTGTTCTGCGCCGTGGTATTCGGAGGCTGCTGCACCGGCGCCGGGGGCCCGTGGACCACCAGGGGCGTTGTGGTGCTCGCCGGCATCATCTGCGTCTTCAAAGACAGATCCGTCGAGGAGATGGGAATGTTCGCCAGCACGGCCTCATCGTTCGGCGCGGTGGTCGAAGGCTTCACCGAGGTCATCACCGGAGGCTTCAACTCAGGCGGCACCAGCTTGGTGACCTGAACTTTTTTCTGCGACCAGATCACGACGGCGGGAATCGGTGTCTCTTCCTTCAACTGGACAGGGTTGAGGACGTCGGGCTGCACGAGAGTCTGCGGCCCTGGCTTCACATCTTCAATCTGTCGCAGCGCTGCTTCCTGGGGCATTGCTTTTGCAGCGGAAGCAGAGGACTTCAAATCTTTCGCGCTGGCATTGGCGCCTGGCGCCGCTTCCGATCCGGGAGCGCGAATTCCTCCTGAGGTGCGACGCACCGGCGGCGGTTCAATTGAATCGAGATCAAGATGAAACAAGGAGTAGCGCTGGGGAAGGACCTTCGGCGGCGGAGCGAAGAAGAGTCCGACAGACACCGCTGCGATCACCACAAGATGCGCAAGCACGGAGAGGGCAAACGTGTACGGGCGTTGGCCAGTGTCTGGTCGCTCCGAAAAGAGCGAGAGTGTCCCGGAACTTCTCATAGGGGGATGAACTTCCTCGCAGGGGAATCAGGTCTATATTGACAGGTTACCAAGTAAGTGGCGCTTCCACTTTCGTTCTGTTACCAAAGTGCTATGTCTTTATGGTAGATACTCATTGTACCCTCATTTCAACTCACTCCAGAACGAGAATTGGGTCATAGCTGTTTTGATACCCCAAGTGTATATGGCTGTTTTTCTGCCCATATTCATTTGGCCGATAAGGACTACACTGGTCTCGCACTCCAACGGCATTGGTGCCATGTCCAGTCAACCCCTCTTCGGTGTGATTTTGTAACTCGCTCCTGAGGTTGGACAATGGGCCCAGGGGATAGAAACGCGGAGCTGGCCCCGGCCGGTTTCAGACAGGTTTCCAGATGAATAAAAGATTGCTTACGATTCTTGTACTCGCCTTTGTCATTGCCGGCGTCTGTGCCTTTCTTGTTTGGCGGATGGTTGGAAATAAACTTGGGCAGGCGCAGGGTCCCGCGACTACGCGCATCGTCGCAGCCGCATCCGACATCAAGCTGGGAACCGTGCTTGCAGCAACGAATCTCAGTTCGGTTGAAATCGCCGGAACCGTTCCCAAGGGCGCGATCCTGGACAAGGACAAGGCGAGCCTGGTCGGCCGCGGCGTGATTTCCGATCTCTACCAGGGCGAGCCAATTCTTGACAGCCGTCTGGCGCCTGCGGGCTCAGGCGGTGGATTGGCTGCCACCATTCCTCAAGGCATGCGAGCCTGCGCAGTCAAGGTCGATGAAGTTGTCGGCGTTGCAGGATTCGCGACGCCCGGCATGCACGTGGATGTTCTCGTATCGGGCACGCCGCCCGATGCCAATCAGCCAAACTCCCGCGCCGCTGATGAAGGCACGCAGGTGAGAACCATTCTGCAGAACATCGCGGTTCTCTCCGCAGGCACCGATATTCAGAAAGACGCTGAAGGCAAGCCCAAGCCGGTTCAAGTGGTCAACTTGCTGGTGACTCCAGATCAGGCCGAAGTTCTGAGCCTGGCGAGCGGCGCGAAGATTCAGCTAGTCCTTCGCAATCCTCTCGACACCAAGACTGATCCGGTTCAGGGCACAGCGATGTTGAACCTGTTCACCGGCGGCAAGCCGGCACCGGTGCCAGTCAAGCACATTGCGGCCGCTCCCAAGCCCCCGGCACCCAAGCCTTTCTCAGTTGAAGTTATCAACGGCACGAAACACACAGATACAAAATTTGGTTCTTCCGAGGCAAAGCAGTGAGAGCGAACGCTGGCAAAACGATTTCATTTTTCAGCGCATTGACTATTGTGCTCTGCGCCGGTTTGGGCCTGAGGGCCCAGGCGCCTGTCGCGCAGCCTGCTGTCGCGGCGAATCAAGACTCAAGTAATGAGCTCTCCGTCGCGGTCGGCAAGTCCGTGCTGATTGACGTAGCAAAGCCGATCGCCCGGGTGGCCATCGGATTGAGCGACATCGCCGAAGTCACAGCCATCAGCCCGACTGAAGTCATGATCAACGGCAAGGCAGTGGGCGAAACCAGCCTGATCATCTGGGACACCAGCAACGGCCGCCAGTTTTTCGACGTCACCGTGCGCGCCAGTTCGGCGTTGAGCAACGAGCGCCTTGATGCGGTGCGTCGTCAGATTCAGATGGAACTGCCGGGCCAGGCGCTCAAGGTATCGGCGGACAAGGACAACATCTTCCTGCGCGGCACAGTGAAAGATCTGACGGCTTCAGATCGCGCGGTGATGATTGCGACTGCTGCTCTGCCGGCCCAGGGTGGAGGCAAGGTCGTCAACCTTCTCAACGTCAATGTGCCCGCGAGCGAACCGCAGATTCTGCTCAAGGTCCGTTTTGTCAGCGTCGATCGGAACAAGGAACTGCAGCTTGGCATCAACCTGTTCAGCACCGGCTTCGGCAACGTGCTGGGTTCCCTGACAACGGGGCAGTTTTCGCCTCCGTCGGTTGCTCTTCCCGCGGCCGGCCAGGCAGCGACTGCAACCGTGAGCAATGCGCTGAACCTGTTTGCTTTCTCGCCCAACTTGAATCTGGGCGCAACCCTTCAGGCTCTCGAGATCCGAGGAGTAACCGAGGTACTGGCCGAGCCAAACATGGTGGCCGCCAATGGCAAGGAGGCAAGCTTCCTCGCCGGCGGTGAATATCCCTATCCAATCGCGCAGGCGGGCGCCGGTGGAGGAGCCGCATCCATCACCATTCAGTTCAAGGAATACGGCATTCGCCTCAACTTCATCCCGACCATTACGCCGGGAGGAGCCATTCGTCTGCAGGTGGCGCCAGAAGTAAGCTCGCTTGACTTTACGGACGCCATTGAAATTTCCGGATTCACGGTCCCTGCCATCTCCACCCGCAAGGTCAACACTGAAATCACGCTTGAGGATGGCCAGAGCTTCGTGATTGGCGGCCTGCTCGACAACACAGATACGGAAACCTATCAGAAGATTCCGTTCCTGGGCGACATTCCGATGATCGGCAAGTTTTTCCAATCCATGCAGAAGAATCGGACGAACACCGAGCTCATTGTCATCGTGACGCCGGAGATTGTTGCACCGATTCCTGCTGGACAGCCAGTGCCTGATCTCAAGATCCCAACCAAGTTCCTGCCTCCGAACAGTGGCATCGCGATGCACCAGCCGGACGAGAAGCCGGCTGGGGCCACGACACCGCCGGCGCCCACGACAATGCCGGTGGAGAAGCTGGTTGAAAGCATGAAGCCTGAGAAGCCGCTGGTCATCGAAGGAACCAACGGAACCTTCGGCGGCGCTTCTTCGGGAGCTCAGTCTGGCGGCGGGGCCTCTGCCACTCATTGAGACTGTCGGCCGTCCTTCGGGGGCGGCCGGAGTCACCTCGTCTATCCATTCGCTCGCGCACACTCCGATCGCTCGACCGTTCGTTGGCTGACTTGCCGACGATCTCGCCCCTGCGTGTCCGTTCCTCCTTAGTCCGCTTCGCAAGAAATCTGGGTGATTCGAAAGGATCCGGACTACTCGATGATTGTCAGCTCCATGAGAAGCGGCGAGCCGGAGACGAACGCCGACCAGGTCAAGCCGGTCGGGGAAGCCCGATACGTTGTCACCAACCTCACGCGCAACACGATTCTCGCCGATCGTCTGGAAAAGGCCGACACGGCCGCAAAGCGGAATAAGGGCCTGCTGGGGCGCGCGGGGCTTGATGCCGGTGAGGGCTTGTGGATCGTTCCCTGCGAGTCGGTGCATACCTTCTTCATGCAATTCCCGATTGACCTTGTCTATCTCGACCGCAATCATCGCATCTTGAAGGTGCGGGGCAGCGTTGGGCCGTGGCGTCTTTCGGCGTGCCTGGTTGCCCATTCGATCATTGAATTGCCTGCGGGCGTGATCGCGGCGTCGCAGTCGCAGCGCGGCGACCAACTGGAACTCTCTCTGGCCGGTTAAGGGCTGTTTTCGGCATCTGGAAACCGACGCTCGACTCCCGCGCTGGAGCGCGAATTCGATCACAATTGAATTCCGGCATCCTTGGCGGCTTTGCGGAGGGCGAAGTTTCGTTCTCCCTCGTTCATGCGCCGACGCATCTGGGGTCCGGGAAATGTGGGCAGTTCTTCGAGGACGATACGGACGGCCGCGGACAGGGACATGTTGTTTTGGACGGCCCAGATGCGGGCGTTCAGATAGGCGTATTCGGGAACCCTAACGGTTAGATTTTTCATAAACTCTCCTTTTGAGAATTTGACTGGGTTTTGGCACAAAAGCCTGTGCTAGCGTGCAAGGGGTGTCTGTATCCTTTTGCATTGATTGCTAGTTAGGAGGCATGCACGGCAGCACGGGCTTTTTTGAGGATCCTTTTTGCTGTTTACCGAATGGATAACCTCATGGTTACTAATGGGAGGGGGGGGGGGTGGTTCGCGTCGCCCTTCCAAATTGGTGAATTTTGCCGGCTGGCGTTTCATGGAGTTGCTCCTGAATTTCGAGGTCAAATTCAGTGTGCGCTTTTGCGGGAAATAATATGCAAAATCGCCGGAACTTTATTTTGTTTGGAATGAGTGGTATACGGAAATAATTTGGCCTGAGGGGGTTGACAGGTTTTTGGCGGGAGCCACGAGGGAGCATGCACCAGACTTTGAGTCAGAAGACCAGCCTGAGCCTGTTTACGAGGAGTGATTGGTGGATTGCCGGTCAACCGCTCATAGCGGGACAATTCGCTTTTCCAACGATTCAATCTCCCGCTTCAGTTGCGCGATTCTTGCGCGCACCCAAACCTCAGGGTCGCGTTTCTGGGTCTCTTGCATTCGCGGAGCCAAAAGGTCGCAGATGTTGTCGTGGCCGCCAAGCCGCGCCTTAGTGAACGGAGAATCGCCTTCGCTCAATGCGAACAAATCCGCACCACTGGCAATCAGGATTTGAGCAATCTCGGCGTCGCCTTCATGCAGGCAAGGTGAAGCGGGGTATATCCAAGATCACCAGCTTTGTTTATCTCGATGCCAGCACCAATTAGAGCTTGACTGCACTGAGATCGCCCCGGCTCACAGCCCAATGCAGCGCATTGTCGCCTTCAGTGCTCGCTGCGTTCACATCAGAGAAATCAGCGTCTGAGAACTCCAGTGTCCGTTTCAGCCGCGCGAAGATGGCATCAAGCTGTTCGTTCATGTCAGCATTTTAGTGACCAGGAGTCCAGTTCTGCCTGGTTGTCGGCAATCCGTACAGAACCCGCTTTTGGGGTTGGAGACGATTTGCCGGTGATTCGACCGGAATGGGGCTTAGATTTGGAAAAGCCCCTCTTTGCCACTGATTTCCGCGAACTGATCCAGCCAGTCAAAGAACAGGGAGAACGCTCCTGACTTTTCGCCGCCCGAATCTATTCCGCCGCTCCAAAACCAAATGACCCTCGACCATGGGCGCATTTTGGCAGAGCTACTCTTCTCCGATTCAACCCACTTTTGAAACTCACCAAAGAAGGCGCGGTCCTCATCAAGCGGGAGCCCCAAATCTTGGCAGCAGCGTTCCAACCCCATCAGGTATGAGCAGCAACCAAGAAATGTTCTGTGGCCGATATACAGTCCTGGCTTCTGTCTAAGGAGTCTGAGGGTCTGAAATAGGGACACCTTCTCCGTCTGGAAGTTCTGTTGCGCGGGCTCACGAGCGCCGGTTTGGAGAAACTCATCCAGAAGATTGAAATACTCCATGAAGGCGCTCACTTCGGAAAAGCAAAAAGAAGAAACCAGCGTTGTTGCCGCAATTGGTTGGGCGAATTTCTGCTCGAATCGCGCACAAACCCAGCGATGAAATTCCCGCGGGTCGAAACCAAGATCGATGTACCGTCCCTCCATGGCAGCCTGATGCAAATACCCGTTTCGGAAGGACTCGAACGCCCCCAAAGAAAGCTCTGGCAGATAGGCTGATGGATTTTCTCGAATTGCTAGAAGCAGCGGGTGCATCACGGTTTCTCCGACTCGGCATCTGTTCATTCACAGACTAGCGTTCCGGGTGGATGGTCGCCTATCCGTACAGAACCCCGATTTCCGAGTTCTGTCCGTGAAGCCGGTAATCGACTCATGACAGCAACAAGACTGCGGAGAAATGCCCCCAAGGAGGAGATCTTAAGTGTCACAGAACGGTTATGATTCCAGACGCCAAATCGATCTCGAATTTAGAATTCGGGGCCTTCTGGCGAATCGCTTCCTTGGCAACAAAATCGTAGACCTCAGGCTGTCGACCAGCCGCCCAAGGATGACAGCGGTCCCAATCTTGCCTTTTAGTTCCCCAGATCAAAGCGACAACACTCCCACCGAATTCCCACTCGAAACAGACTTCTTTATTGCCTTCCCGGTAGAGGATTGAACCCCCGCGAAACTTCTGCGAGATAATGACTTCTGTTTCGGACATCTGCATGCACCCCACCGCCCGCGACCATGCAAGAAAGACTCTATCAAACGATTCTGGTCGTATGGTCGGCTAACCGGACAGAACTCCGTTTTCGGGGTATTTCGTGGATGTGGAGGCCTGAGGGGGACTTCAGGCCTTTGCTTGCCTGTTCCGCGTCACCCTTCCTGATCGGCAAATCTCTGCCGCGAAAATAATCTCCAATTCGTTTGCCCCTTTTCCTGGCCGACCGCGCACTCATCAGTGAAGGCGGTCATCAAGGCTGCTATCCAAAAGGAGAAACCATCATGAAATTCAGCATCCGCACCTTCGTCCTGGCCGCCTTCGCGGCCGCAACCATCCTCGCCACCACGCACAGCGCCTCGGCGCAGATCTATTCCAGCAATGCGAGCGGCAACCATCAACTCGGTAGCGGCGGGACCGCCTCGGTGATGGTTCTGGCTCTGCCGTACGCCGGAACCTATATGATTGGCGGCCAGCAATTGTTCGCCAATACGGGCAACCAGACGGAATTCGTCTATTGCTGGATTTCGACCGTAAACGGCGGCACTACGTCGATTCCCCTGGGACCAGTTTCGGGAGCAACGGCTTCAGTCGGCGGCTGGGTCACGCTGCCGCTCAACGGTTCTTACACAGCCACGGGGCCAACGGATCTTTGGGTGGTCTGCAGAAATACGGGGAACGCGGGCGCGATTGCCCTGGGAACCGATGGCAATATCACTGCGATGCTTTGGTAGTTTTGTCGCTCGTCACGCGGGGCGGCTCCAGATGGAGGCGCCCCGCAGGCCATTGATGAGCAAGTGTTTCGTTTCAACAACCGGGCGACTATGGACAACAAACTTATCGATGCTGACCGCTTCGCGCCGGTCATGGTGCAAGTCGCTGGCAAGCGCTCAACCTATGCCCAGTTGGCGGGCAAGGATGCAGACAGCGTGTGCCACCCGGAGGCAGGGACGGGACAAGAGGAACAACCCTTCTAGTCCTGTTTCTTGCCAGCAGGTTTCGACTTCCGCTGCGCCTTCGGAACTACAACTGCCTTTGGCTTTTGAAGGACCACCGTTGCTAATCTCTTAAAGTTCTCGCCCGCCTTGGGGCCTTCGTGGTATTCGTGTTTCATATTCCTCCGACTACCTCAACACGGCGCAAGGTGAGACTTCAAACTCAATGAGGCCAAACCCGTGGTAGACACACCAGAGCCCAGCAGCGACACAGACCGCTCCCCATATGACCTGGAAGGTCCGGGGGCCATCCCATTGTCCGCCCATCCCGCCGAACCGCATCATAGCCATGAAGAGACCAAGGGCCACACCGATCCCGCCGAAGATGTAATGCGGACGCTTAAAACAATAGGGCGCGGCATACGAAATACGATTAATTGGGTTGACTCCAAGGGGCCCTTCATCAGCGCCGTCTCCACAGTAGCCATTGCTGTTCTCACCGCTTTTTACGTGCACTATTCGCGCGTCGCCAACGGCATAAGCCTCGACACTTTGCAATCGGTGCAAAGACCATTCATTGTTTTTAAGAACATTTCCCCGCTCTTCATGACAGGCGATAAAGGTGCCCCACTCGTAGCTTTGACGGCTGATCTGACGAATGAAGGGAATACTCCCGCCGTTAACGCTTTGTCCGCCTTCAACGTTCAGAATTTGCCTCACGAACCTAACGAAGTGGAGTTTATCGGGAATCGCATCGTATCCGCTGGACAGACCATCGGCCCAAAGACCCCGTTCAGCGTTGGACCGGCTATGAAGGATCCCAATCAAGTGGGGATTATCGGACCGCCGGGCCATGATTCCAACCTCTTCTTTTGGGGTTGGACCACCTATAACGATGTTTTCTTCCCTAACACCAAAAAGCATCTGACTGAATTTTGCGCCAAGCACATCTTCACGGTTACCGATCAAAAGAAGCAGCCCGTCGCGCTCAACATGGCGGGCTGTAGCCAACATAACTGCACAGACGAGTACTGCGCAGACTACGCCCAAATAATCGCCCTGAATCCTTAAGAAACGTCGCCGGAAGAATGCGGCCCTGTCACGGCACCTCCAAACTAAATGCTTAGTTATGGGAACTAAGAATTGACTAGGCCTTCTCTGCCCGCATCTGCTTGCCAGTCTCGAAGGCGGTCAGCAGCCCAAGAAGAAGCACAGTGCAAGGAATCACAGGCGCTTTGATCCCGAGCGGGAGCACGCCGGCGGGCACCGCGGGCTGCAGGTGCACATAGATAGCCACAGCCATCTGGGTGAAGAGCAGAAAACACGCTGCCAGCAAAATAAGGTTCCTGCTGCGCGGTGTAAGCGAGGGAACGCACGATGGCAGGAGGAAAAGGACGCCGGTCAGCATCTCCGTCAGCTTGCCCGCGAGAATCGCCTGGTGCGGCAGATGACTCTGCTGAATCTGAACATTGAACCATCCGGCAATTGGCTGGAAGAACTTGAGGAATCCGAAGGCAAACATGAGGATGCCGAGCAACAGCGAGAGAACTCTCACAAGGCGGGACATGGACGACCTGCTTTCTGATCAAGAATGCCACTAGACAGACCTGTCTGTTCTGTAAGATGCATAGTATAGACAGGCCTGTCTGTCTCGTGTCAAGCTGAATTCAATGAACACTGAGGGAAAATCTTCCCCGCGCCAAAGAATCCTGGACGTCGTCGACCACCTCTTCTACGCCGATGGGGTTCGCGCGACCGGCACAGAAAAGATCATGGCGACCGCTGAGGTCGCAAAAGCGACCTTCTACCGGCACTTCGAAAGCAAGGACGCTCTCGTGACCGCCTACCTTGAGAACCGCGATCGGGCGCTTTGGGAGTTTCTTTCCCAGCCCACGAGTCTGCGCGAGGTTCTGGTCAAATTCGAACAGTGGGCCAATCGCCCCGACGTCATCGGCTGCCCCTTTCTTCGTATCGCATCCGAATACCCTGATCCCGCCCATCCCTTCCACCAGTTCGCAATCGAGCACCAGGACAAGATTCGTGATTGTCTGGCGGGCTTGCTCGATGCGTCAGTCTCGGACAAGAAAGCGGCCGCAGCGGCACTGCTCAGCGTCATCGATGGGGCTCTCACCCTCCGCATGCTCTATGGAACATCCAAAGAGGTTTGCCTGGTCTCACTGGCCGAGGCTGTGCTGAAGAGTTTTAGTTAGCGCACGGGATCGCCAGTGTTGAGGGCGGCCTTCTTCGTCAATGCTCCCATCCTCACGGCCGCAGTCCGCCGCCGCGCGTTCGGCTCGTGGCAAATGAAACAGAGAGAGGGATGCACTTCTTGAACGCCTGTCAGTACCCAGCCCTTGGCTTAGAATTCGATCCTGCTTTGAAAGGCGATCATGCGGGGCGAGGTGTCGCCTCCGAGGCCGACGCCAAGCAATCCGGTCGGTGGCGAAGTGGTGCTTTCGAGCGTTCCGAATCTTGCGATGGGTGAGCCGGGCACGCCTGCCTGGACTGTGCCAGGGAGCGCAAAGTTCGGATGATTGAACGCATTGAACATCTGGCCATCGATGCGCAGTTTAATTCCTTCCCTGATGGGAAAGGTCTTCGTGATGTACAGGTCAGAATATGTGAAGTGCGGCCCCCGCACCGAGTTGCGGCCTGCGTTACCGAATTGGCAGACCGCCGGGTTGTCGTTCTCGACGCCAACCGCGCCGGTGTAGCATGCGCCCGTCGTGGGATCGACAACGGAGACAAAAGCGTCAGGATTGAGCCACTGCTTCGTACCAGACACGGTGACGCCGGGATAAGGCGTTTTGCGATAAAGCTTCACGCTCGGGACAGTCTTCGCATATTGCGGTGATGCGAACTGGATTGTCTGCGCGGGGTTTGATGCCTGAAGGACACCGTTGCCGTTTGCGCTGTATTGCTGGCTCAGCACGCTGAAGGGGAGGCCGGAGTGCAGGAACCCCGTCTGGGAAAACGACCAACCTGCGAAGAGCTGGCGCAGCATTCGGTTGCCGGAGTGAAACGGCACCTGATACATCCCGAATGCGGAGAGGTTCTGCCGCACATCATAGTCGCAACTGGCATACTGCCTGCTCAATTCTCCGGGTAACGGAGACTCCAGCCCCTGCGAAGAAAAAGCAAGCAAACCCCCATTCGAGACTTCGTCGAGGCAGTGGCTGAAGGTGTAATTACTGCGCAGAGTCAAGCCGCCCACCTGCTGCGTGTAGACGGTCTGCAGCCCGTTGTAGATGCTGCTCGCGCCGGTCTGAAACTCGGTCACTGTGCCGAATCGCTGGTCAAGCGGCCGCTGATACGGAAAAGGGGCAAAGCATCCGTTGCAGACATTCTGATAGCCGTTGAGCTGCACCTCGTATGGCTCGTGCAGCCCACGCGTGCCCACGTAGTCGGCTCGTACGTTGCCGCGCGAGCCGATCTGCTGCTCGATGCCAAAGTTGTACTGGTAGTAGTAGGGCGTCTTGAGAGTTCCGCTGGGAAAGGTGTTGAGGCTGACGGCCAATGGACAGGTCGCTGCTCCCGGCTGGATGCCTGCGCAGGGCGTTCCGCCCGAGCTGAAGGTTGTCTGAAACGACTTGTTGGCGCTGACCGTCGCGTCAACGGCGCTTCCCGAAACGCCTGGCGCCACTCCCAGGCCACCTACTTCACCGCCAATGCCGCCCGTGAAGGCTGGATCATAGGGAGCGTTCATCAGACCGCTGTCTGCGATCTGCTGAGGGATGATGTCATTGAACACGCCGAATCCCGCATGGACTGCGGAATGGGGGCGAAGCTGGTACGCAAGCGAGGCGCGCGGCTGGTAGACGAACAGCGGCGTTGCTGGAAAAAGGCTGTGAAGATGACTCAAAACAACTTGATCCAACGGCTGATTCGTTGCGTGCGAAGCATCAAGGAAAGATCCAGCCATGCGGGAGAAGAGAGCTTGCGGGCTGGTGATATTGGTATTCCAAGTCACGCGCATGCCATAGGTAATCGTTGCCTTCGATGATGGCTTGTAGGTGTCCATCGCGTAGTCTTCGAGGTTCCCGATTGCGACTCTTTCTTTAAGAGAGACTGGGAAGCTCTGGACTGCGGTGAATGCCGCTCCATAAGTGAACTCCGCAAGATCGATGTAGGTAACCGTCGGCACAATGCCTTCGCCAAGGTCGTAATCGCTTGTGTCGACACGGCGCGTATTGAGGCCAAAGTGCAATGTATGCTTTCCGCGCGTCCAGGTCAGGTTGTCGTTGATCTGCCACTGCGTAACTTTGCGCCCTTGCGGAAAGGTATTGTTCAAGCCACCGATTTGGGTGAAGGGCACGCTATCGCTGCCTGAGGCGAGCACGATGGGATAGGTCTGTCGTGCCTGGGCATAGTTGTTCGGCTCAAAGATGCTGGAATACCAGCTCGCTCCAGGATTGAGCTGGTTGACGAGGGTCGGGCTGAACAGATGCGTGTAGCCCACGACAAGGGTTCGCTGCGGCTGCGGAGAAAAAGCATTGAAGATGGAGTTGATGGGATCGGTCCATTCTGCCTGCAGGCCGGTGTCCTGCTGAAAGCGATACCAGATGCTGTCTCTGGCATTGATTGTGTGATCGATCTTCAACACGATGAGGTTCTCACTGTCGCTGTTGTTCAGAGAGCTCTGCCGCTGAGTCGCACAGCCGTCGCCATCGAGCAGAGTGCCATTTGGCGCGGAGGGCAGCAGATTCCCGGACGCATCCAGCGGACAGGCGGTAACCGCCACGGGCGATCCGCCAGGAGCGGGCAACAACGAGAACATGTTTTCGTAAAAGGGGATCTCGGCGGGCTGGGCAGGCAGGTTGGTGCCGGTGACCGGGTCGAGGCCGCCCGCAGCGAGTTGCCCGAGGACATACTGCTGGTAGGCAGGCGACGGCAAGGTGATTTGTGTGACAAGAGGCAATGCGATGCGAATGCCCTCATAATGGGCAAAGAAAAAGAGCTTGTTCTTCAGAATCGGCCCGCCTACGCTGACGCCGAACTCATTCACCACATCGCGTGGCTTTTGCGCAATGTTGCCCGGCGTGTCATTTGCGTGAAGGAAGTAATCCTGCGCATTGAGCAGTGAGCCATTCCAGGTTTCCGACAGATCGCCGTGAAAGGCTTTGGTTCCGGACTTGGTGAAGTAGTTGACCTGCGCCACAGCATACCGTCCCTGATCGACGGAGAAGGAATTGGTGTTGACTGTGGCTTCCTGCACGGCATCGAGGCCGATGACTAGATTTGTGGAGAGACCAATATTCAGACCCAGCCACGGGTCGTTCGAGTCGTACCCATCAAGGATGTAGCCGTTGGAGGTTGCGGGCAGTCCGTTGAATTCGACGTTGCCGTAGCCGCCGGCGGCTTTCGCGTCGCTGGATGAGCCGGCAGTGTTCATCAACGCACCTTGCGCGAACTGGGCGAGATACGTCAGATCCTGCCCAGGATTCGGCAGGTTCTTAATCTCCTTCGCTTCGATGGTGGTTGTGATGTTTGGATTGTCGAGACTGATGAGGCCCTGCTGTGCGGTCACTTCGACGGTTTGACTATGCGACTGAATGTGCAGGGAGAAGTTCAATGCGACGGTTCGACCGACACCGACCGAAGTAGGTTCCGATTTCGAGGGGGTGAAGCCTGCGGCCTCGACAGTGACCTGATAGGTTCCAGGGTTGATCTGGGCAAAGAGAAAATGACCGGCTGCGTCGGTTTCACTGCTGCGCGTCGCCCGCGTGTTCGTGTCGCTGATCGTGACCGTTGCGCGCGGTAGAGCCGCGCCGCTGGGGTCGGTGACCTCGCCGGAGATGGCACTGCTGGTTCCGCTCTGGGCCAGCAAGCATGGGTTAACTGCAGTTAATAAGCATAAAAAGCTGAAGCCGTACCGCCATGCTCGAATCGCTCGCACCCATCCTCCGAATGTATTTGCGGGTTTAGCCTCAAGAGGGATTCGGGAAGACAATCCGAGAGGCTATTTAGGCTTACCTAAATCAATTAGGTACACCTAAAATTGAACAGTGTCAAATCGAGCAGATGGGGATAAACATGACCACTCGTCGCGTCAACCTGAATACAGAGTCGGTAGACAACTATCTGAAGGCCATCTATTCGCTGGGTGGATCGGAAGAGGGACGGGTTACGAGCAGCGCGCTGTCAGAGCGGCTCGGCGTGGCGCCGGCATCGGTCACCAACATGCTCCAGAAGCTGGCCGTTTCGCCGGCTCCGTTTGTGGACTACGAGGTCCGCCGGGGTGTTCGTTTGTCTGCGGCGGGCAGACGGCGGGCGCTGGAGATTCTGCGTCATCATCGATTGCTTGAGACGTTTCTGTACAAGATCCTGGACTACCCGATCGAAGAGGTTCACGACGAGGCAGAGCGGTTGGAGCATTTTATCTCGGAGCGTTTCGAGGAGCGGATCGATGCAAAGCTGGGGCGGCCCAGGTTCGACCCTCACGGTCACTGCATTCCCGCTCTGGACGGAAAGATGTTGAAACAGGCCTCAAGGCCGTTGACGGACATTGAAAAGGAAGGTCATTTCGTAGTTGACAGCGTCTCAGATCGAGATGCCTCGGTGCTCAAGAGTCTCAAAGCCCATGGCATTACGCCGGGCGCGCGGTTGCACGTAAAAAGATTGACCCACGATGAGCTTGTTCTACGAACCGGTGCCGGCTCGAAGCTTTTGCGCCTTCCGCGATCTCTCGCTGAATCCGTTCGAATCCGGTTTGCTCATTGACCAGCGACGGTTGCCCGCATCCAATCTTTGACGACTGCGGCAGCGATCGTTGCGACGCCTGCACGGAGTACGCTGTTCTCTGATCCCTAATCTCTGATCCCTATTCCCTCTTTCCTGATCCTGTACCCTGGGCCCTGTCTCCCGACCGCGTGGCGTAGAGATACCAGGTGAGCCAGGCGATGGGTGTCCAAAGATAGAAGGGGGATGTGAGCGGGACACTTCTGAGCACCTCGATCAGGGCGATCCCGCCAAACACGGCGAGCGGGAGAAGCGAGCGGCGAAACTCCGTGGCGGCGTAGAGCCCTGCGAGGATGGCGGGCAGCAAGACCGCCTCGTCGGTGAACCACGCGTAGGGCGCGCACGCGACGGACACAAGCAGAACGAGCAGGCCTTGATGCCTCCAGTCCCACACGGTTCGACGCGCCCAGAAGTAGCCGATCGCCCACACGCAGGCGAGAGCTTCCGGCACAAACTGCAACCAGACCGCTTGCCGGTCGATGAGGAATCGCAGGGCCGTGCTCAGGGTGGGAATGAAGACATCGAACATCGCGGTTGAGCGCATCATGCGCGTGTACTGGGACCAGATCTGCGGATCGACGGAAAACGCAAGCGCGCAACTTGCCGCGCAGGCAACTGTGAATCCGGCCAGTATGGCGAATTGCCTACGCATGATCATCCAGAGCAGCAATACGAGGCCAAAGGGAACAAAGAGGTGCGGCTTCATGGCGCAGGCCAGCAAGGCTGCGCCGGCCAGGAAGGGCCGCGACCGGTGCAGGTAGAGAAACAGGGTGATCGCGAGCAGAAAGAAGATGCCCAGTTGCCCGGCCATCATGCAGGCCAGGATGGGGGCGAAGCCATATCCGAAGAGATGCAGGCGGGTAGGCGGACTCCCCTCGAGCAGCCACAGCATCCAGATGGAAAGGGAGGCGCTCGCGATTTGAATCAACAACCAGGCGATCAGCCCGGTCTTGGGATCGACGAAACCGAGCGGCAATTCGAGGAAGGCAATGACCGGCGGGCTGATGGAGAGCTTGGGGAAGTCGTCTTCGAGGCCGGCGGAGCGTTCGAGGCGGAAGGCCGCGGCGGGATCGTAGGGATCGCCGCCATGGAGCAGTTGTTGCCCGGCAGCCCAATATTGAATGAAGTCGCGATTGGCTACCTGCCGATTGCCGAGCTGCAGGGAAAACAGGACGGCGACGAGCGTGAATCCGGCAAGGATGATGCAGGCGACGGCAAGCTTGCGGGAAGGGCTGCTCTTCATTCGTTCTCTCTGACTGGGCCGGCACAGGAACAAAGCCGCAGCGATTGACGGGTTCGAGGTATCCCACCCATCCACGATGAGGCTGTGGATGGATGGGGCACGCCGGATTCTTCGACTCAGGGAATGACCGGGTTGGGGGGCATCGATTCGGGCTCCTGGCCGGGCGGTTTCCTGAGCGCAATTGCAACAAGGTACCATGCGAGCCACAGCGGGGTGGTCCATACGTAAAAGAGGGACGTGAAGGGCAGCCCGAGGATCTGGCCGATCATGATGGGCGCGGTGGCGAGGGGCAGAATCCCGAGAAGCACTCGCGAGCGAGTGATAAATGCGGCGTGGAGCAGAGCGGGGACGGCGAGGGCCTGATCGAAGACCCAGCAGTAGGGCGCCGCGAAGACCGAGATGAGCAGGATGAAGCTGCCGTCGGTTTTCCAATCCCATGTGGCCCGGCGGCGCCAGAAGTACCAGAGCGCCCAGATGCATGCAATCGTCACCGGCACGTATTGCAGCCAGACCGATTGCGGACTGATCCAAAGATGGAGGCACACGCTCAGGCAGGGAATGAACTCATGCTCGATGCCGGAAGAGCGCATCATGGCTGCGTATTGGCCCCACGCCTGCGGGTCAAGGGCCCAGGCGAGCAGGCAGCTGACCGCCATGGCGGCCGCGGTTCCCAGCAGGAGCCGATAGCAGCGATGGACCACGACCCAGGCGAGCAGGACGACCGCGAAGACCAGGAAGAGGTGTGGCTTCAAGGTGCAGAGCCAGAGCGCCATTCCGGCGCAAAACGGCCGTGTCCGGTTCCACTCGAGAAAGAGGACAAAACCCAGGAGTGCAAAGAGCGAGGTTTGACCGGCGATCAGGCAGATGAGGGCGGGGCCGAAGGCGTATCCCAGAAAGCTCAGGACCTGATCGGGCCGGCCGTGCATTCTCCACAGCAGCCGTATGGAGATGAGAAGACAGGCAAGAAGGATGAGGGACCAGAAGAACGTGCCCAGGCGCAGGCCGACGAAGCCCAGAAAGTAAACGATGGGGAGGGCCCAGGGGGGATTTCGCATGAAGAGAATGCCGTAGCCGGGGTCGAGTCCGGCGCCGTGCTCAATGCGATTGATGGCTTCCTTGTCATAGGGATTGCCGTGCTGGACCAACTGATGAGCGGTGGACCAGTAGACGATGTAGTCTCTTGAGGCGGCAACGTCGCGGGAGAGCGGGGCGACGCAGAGGTAGACGGCGGTTAAGGCAAAGGCCAGGCCGCTGACCATGGCAATGACCGCTTCGGCCAGGTCAGATTTGCGCTTTCCGGGAGCCTGATCTTTGGTCATTTCCATTGAGAATCATTCTACGGGGGAGTGAAAAGTGACTTTGGTTCCGGAATGGCCTTTTTTACACACTTGTTGTGGGGTTCGTGGCATAATTTGGTGCGTATTTGCCCTTTGGATTGTTGTTGGTAACACCCTTTCAGGTCATGTATACGAGCCCGTTCTTCCCCGCCGGGCCTTGTAAACAACCGTTTACACTGGGAAGTCGGAGGGGGGGAGCCGGTACTTCCGTAAACTGTTGATTCTTTTTAGGGAGAATCCGAATCGACAATGGCATTTCAGTTGCTATAGAGACAGTGCCCCGGCCTGAGGCTGGGAAATTCAACCACGGAGAGAACACACAATGAACAGCATGCTCACGAAGATGTATGTGAAGTACCAGAACCTGCTTTGCCAGGAAGAAGGCCAGGATCTGGTCGAATATGCTCTCGTAGTTGCTTTGATTGCTTTGGGCGCGACCCTCGCGATGAGCAACCTCGGCACCGCGATCAGCACCATGTTCGTCAATATCAAGTCCACGCTCACCGCGTCGTAAATCACTGACCAGGTTTAACTTGGCAGTACCAGCACTCAGGCTCCTTCTCGGGGGGGACCGCAGCAATCACTGCGTTCCCTTCCGGGACTGGAAAACAAGAAATCACCTCTACCCCAAGAGGAAATAGCATGCAACGGTTCGGCTTGAAGCTTTGCTTCGTGTTGCAGGAACTGCTGGCGCAAGAAGATGCGCAAGATTTGGTCGAGTACACCCTGGTAATTGCATTACTTGCCTGCGGTACTGCCGCAGCATCGCAAAGTTTGAGCTCAGGGCTCTCCACCTTCTTTCAACGCGTCCAGTCAACCCTGGCATCCTCTTAACGTTCGGTAGACCTCGTCGGAGACCAGGCACCGAATTTTGAAGCCGCGGAACCGTGCCCAAAATTTCTGAAGTACAACTCGTGATCGAGTCAGGTTTCCCTCCCCCAGGCCCCTCGACTCGTTTCAACTTCAGAACATCCCGTGGCTCTTCTCCTGAATTCTGTTTCGGCCTTCCCGGGGCCGGGCTATCATCGTGCATGCCCTTCTCCATCCGCTCGAAAATGGCCGGCAGGCCGGCTTAGCCTCGCCATGTTTGTCGATCCCTCCCCGTCGAATCAGCCTGCAACCCTGGGCCTGATTGAATTCGGCCTCAGTGCCATTGGAGTGGCCGTAGCCTTTGCCTGGCCCGGAGTTGGAGCGTTCGGCTTTTTCGGACGCATCGAGCGCTTCTTCGCACCACTGGCCCACCGAAGGACTCTCTCCGTCGTCCTTATCGGGCTTTCCGTCATCGTTCTCCGTCTCGCGCTGCTGCCGGTCTGTCCGATCCCGCTGCCATTTTGTACCGATGATTTCAGCTTTCTGTTGGCGGCGGACACCTTCCTGCACGGGAGATTGACCAACCCGACGCCGCCGATGTGGATGCATTTCGAGACGCTGCATGTCGACATGATTCCGACCTACATGTCGATGTACTTCCCTGCCCAGGGCCTGCTGCTGGCGGGGGGCAAACTGCTGTTTGGCCACCCCTGGTATGGGTCGCTGCTCTGCAGCGCCCTCATGTGCGCGGCGATCTACTGGATGCTGCAGGCGTGGCTTCCGCCGAGGTGGGCGCTGCTGGGCGGCATGATTGCGGTGATTCATCTTGGCCTTTTCAGTTACTGGGTCAACACCTATCATGCGGCCGGCTCCATTTGCGCTCTGGGCGGCGCACTGATTCTGGGCGCACTTCCGCGCCTGATGAAAACGGCTCGATTCCGTTATGGTTTGCTGCTCGCGATCGGGATCGTGCTGCTGGGCTTGACTCGCCCATACGAGGGCCTGTTGCTCTGCCTGCCGGTGGCCTTTGTGCTTGGGCGCTGGGCCATCAAGGGAAGAAACAGGCCGGCCCCACTTGTTCTTTTGCGCCGCGCCGCTGTCCCAATTCTGCTTATCGTCGCTGCCGGGGCCTGGATGGGCTACTACAATTACCGCGTCTTCGGCAGCGCCCGGACCATGCCCTACACCATCAACCGGGCGCAATACGCGATTGCTCCGTACTACATCTGGCAATCGGCGCGGCCTGAGCCTGCTTACCGTCATGCAGAGATGCGACGTTTTTATCATGTAGACGAGCTCGATTTTTTCCAGAAGATTCACTCTCCGGCTCTCTTCATTCCGATATCTCTAATTAAGGTGCTGGGCGGGCTCTTCTTCTTTGCGGGCACGGCGCTGCTGATTCCGCTGATCATGGTGCGCCGCGTGTTTCTCGACAAGCGCGTTCGCTTTCTGGTCATTTGCGCAGTGTTGCTGGCAGCCGGATTAGCGATCGAGATTTTTTTGATCGCGCACTACCTGGCGCCGTTGACCGCAGCTTTCTATGCGCTTGGCCTGCAGTGCATGCGCCACCTGCGGGTGTGGCGTCCGCAGGGAAAACCGGTTGGGCTGACGCTGGTTCGGCTATCCATCGCCACCGTTGCTCTAATGGCCGGTCTGCGCATCTTCGCGACCCCGCTCAATCTCATGGGCCCTGAAGCCCCGTCGTCCAACTGGAATCTCTCATGGTTTGGGCCCGCGGCTTCATTCGGTTCAGACCGCGCGGGCGTCGAATCGCAGCTTGAGGGGCGGCCCGGCAAGCATCTGGTCATCGTCCGTTATTCGCCGACCCATGAGCCGCCCTTCGACGACTGGGTGTATAACGCGGCGGACATTGATAGCTCCAAAGTCGTATGGGCCAGAGAGATGAGCCCCACCGATAATCAGGAGTTGTTCGACTATTACAAAGATCGCGATGTGTGGCTGGCGGAACCGGATGCAATTCCCGCGCGGCTCACTCCCTATCCGGGCATAAGGCAAGTAGCCGCTGCAACACATTGAAACGTATAGTGGCTACAAGGCAGGCTTGGAAAATCTGCTTCAGGAGTGCGGACCATGATTAACGGAAAGCGCATCGCGGTGGTGATGCCGGCTTACAACGCCGAACGAACTCTTGAGCGCACGGTGCAGGAGCTGTCCGATGTAGTCGACATCAAGATCCTGGTCGATGATTCAAGCAGTGACCAGACGGCCGCTCTCTCGCGCAAGCTGGGGGTGCAGACCTTCGTCCATGACGCCAACTATGGATACGGCCGCAATCAGCAGACTTGTTATCGCGAGGCGCTTGCGGCGGGCGCCGACATTGTGGTTATGGTGCATCCCGATTATCAGTACACTCCTTTGCTGGTGCCCGCGATGGCGGGCATGGTGGCGAGCGGCGTCTACGATATGGTGCTGGCCTCACGCATTTTGGGCACCGGCGCGTTGCGGGGCGGCATGCCGCTTTACAAGTACATTGCCAACCGCGGGCTGACCGCGTTTCAAAACATCATGCTGGGGGTCAAGCTGTCTGAGTACCACACCGGTTTCCGCGCCTTCTCGCGGCAACTGCTCGAGACGCTCCCCCTCCTCGAAAACTCTGACGATTTCGTCTTCGACAACCAGATGATCGCGCAGGCGGTCATGTTCGGGTTCAATATCGGCGAGATTTCGTGCCCGACGAAATACTTCGAAGAGGCTTCGTCAATCAACTTCAAGCGGAGTGTTCAATACGGTCTTGGCGTTCTGGGCACGACGTTCCGTTTTGTCGCGCACAAGTGGGGAATCCGGCGCACGCCGGGCTTTGGTCCCTCGGGACGAAAAGTCACCGAGCGCTACTACTCCCACACGCATTAAGCTGCGCGATCGTGCACTCGATGGAAGAACCGACCGAACCGAACGAGCAGCCGACCGCAAAGCAGTTCGCTTTTGCACACAGCCGTGTCGGCCGAGGATTCGCGGTTTCGCTCTGGCCGGAATCGATCGTACTCAGTCTGTTTGCTGTGGTGGTGGCGTGGGCGATTCCCTTCCACGAGCCCTGGGCGGATGAGGCACAGGCATGGGAGCTGGCGCGCACGCTTTCTCTCTCTGAACTCTTCGGGAAGTACATCCATTACGAGGGAAGCCCCGGGTTGTGGCATTTTCTGCTCTGGATTCTCAACCGGGCGCATGTCAGCTATGCGGGCATGCACTGGGTATGCGGGGCGATTGCGGTTGCCTCCACATCGCTGTTGATCTTCAAATCACCGTTCCCCCGGTATCTCAGGCTCTCTCTGCCGTTCATCTACGCGCTTGTTTTTCAGGACGCACTTGTGGCGCGCAGTTACGTGCTGGTGCCGCCATGCCTGTTCCTCATCGCGATCTGGTGGAAGAAACGCCCGTTGTGCGTGGCTCTCGCGCTCGGCCTGCTGGCCAACATGTCACTTCATGCGGCCGTGATCTCCGGTGCACTGGCGATCGTTTATCTCGTCGAGCAAGTGCGGAAGACCGACGCGCGAGGTTCAGGGTCGCCTCGTCGCCTTATCGTGTTTTCCCTGATTCTTCTGCCCTTCTACGCATTCGCGATCTGGTGCGCCCGGCCTCCGCAGGACATGGCCTATTACCTCGCCGGGATTCGCGGCCAGTCGCATTCCTTCGTGGGGTTCGCGCTCAAGGCGCTGCTGTGGCCGATGTGTCAGCCCATGCTTCTCTCCGTTCTTTTCTGGATCGCGATCATCCTCTGCTTCAAGGCGAGGCGCCGGCTGATTTTCCTCCTGCCGGTGCTGTTCTTTGTAATCTTCAGCGGCGAAGTGCTCGCTGCGTGGTGGCACGCGGCGCTGTTGCCTCCACTGCTTCTTTGCGTTCTCTGGATCACCTGGCCGGAAAACCGCGGCAAGCTGCCCCGATCCGAGTTGCTGTGTCGCGTCGCGCTGATGGTGATGGCTGCGACACAGATTGCGTGGGCGGCCTATGCCCTCGGCTTCGATCACTCCAATAATTTCTCGCCAGACCGTGCGACGGCTGATTTTCTCAAGCCCTATGTGGAGCAGAATGCCACCATCGTGGTGACCTATCTGAACGACCCGCCGGCCAACAACGCCTGCCGAGAGGTAGGCATTCAGCCCTACTTCGACCACAACATCTTCGCCAACCTCTCCCACTCATTCTGGTGGTGGAGCGATACGAGTCCTGCGGAGCGGAACTTCGAGGCGCTTCTGCCCTCTCACCCGCGCGTCATTGTGGCTGAAGAGGACAACCTGCGTCAGCGCGAGCCGGTGCTTGCAGGCAACTCACGAATTCGCTTGCTGACCAGCGCCGGTTACACGCTCACCCATGCTTTTTGCGGGACGATGCCGGAGAGACTCGAGCCTGGACCAACGAGTTGTCACCTGATCTTCCAGTATCTCGATGGGAAGAATTCATCGGTGCGGTGAGCCGGCGGTTATAACCAGGATGCAGGAAGAAGATTCAATGCTTTCGGGAAGGTTCACGACGATGAGCGACATGGTCTAATGCTTTTCACGAGAGGCGATTCAATGGATCAGATCGCAGGGCGGCCGAAACCTCAATTCGAGATTTGCGGTTGGCAATCGTGCGTGGTGTTTGCCTGCACTTTTGCGCTGCTGGTTTCGCGGCGGCCCGACGCGGTGTTCCACGCACAATTCTGGGCTGAAGATGGAACGGTCTTCTACGCCGACGCCTATGACCTCGGCTGGTGGGCCTCGCTCGTCAGGCCTTACGGGGGCTACCTTCATGCATTGCCGAGGCTGGCGGCGGCGCTTTCGCTACTTGTGCCTTTTGCGCGCGCGCCGTTGGTGATGAACCTTATCGCGATCTCGTTTCAAGCCCTGCCTGTGAACCTGCTGCTCTCCCGTCGATCGTCGGCATGGGGATCGCTTGCCTTCCGTGCTGCGCTTGCGCTTATGTACATCGCGCTTCCGGATAGCAGAGACCTGGCGGGGATCATCACCAATTCACAGTCTCCGCTGGCATTGAGCTCTTTCCTGATCATTGTCTCGTCGCCTGCGCGCGGCATGAGAGACCGGCTGTTCGACATTTCTATCTTGCTGCTCACCGGCCTATCTGGACCCTATTGCCTTTTCCTGCTCCCGATCGCGCTTTTCGTTGTCCGGCAGGATCGCAGTCGCTGGCGATGGGACGCTCCGATCATTCTTGCGCTTTCGTGTTTCGTTGAAGCCTGGGGACTGCTGATCTTAAGCCCGACAGCGCGCCCTCATTATCGATTAGGCGCGACCATGGAGTTGCTTGCGCGCATTCTGGGTGGTCAAGTCTATCTAGGAGCTTTGCTCGGAGGAAACAACCTGGCGGAACACCCTGGGACGGGGCTCTTGTGGACTCTTGTTGGGGTGAGCATCCTGGGAACCGCCATACTTGCGGCATGCTTTCTCAGGTCCACCTTGCCGATGAAGCTTTTCTTGCTCTTTTCTTTCGTGACTTTGGCTACATCACTGATCTCTCCGATGATGCGTCTTTCGGCGGGAAGCTCTTTGTGGGAACTGATGGCTGGGACGGGGAATCTCCACTATTGGTTTTTCCCGTCGCTCGCATTCGCATGGTCCTTGCTTTGGTGTCTTTTCAGCCGGACACCGTTGCTCAAAATCGCAGGCGCCTACCTCATGCTGGTCATGTGTTTTGGCGTTCTTTACTGCTGGAGGTTTCCGGCATTCAATGATCTGCACTTCAGCACCTATGCGGCCAGGTTTGAGACGTTGCCCGCAGGCGAGAGGATCACGATTCCGGAGAATCCGGATGACTGGAGGATGGATCTCGTGAAGCGAGGTCCCGGCCGCTAGCATTCCTGCTTGCGAGACTTTTATCGAATCCCGACGAGCTTGTGCGTCTGCAGGCTCAAGCGCCATTGCGGATGTTCGAGGCAATACTGCAAGGCAAGGGCGGTGTTGCGCTGTTGCTCTGGGCCGTCCATCGGCTGCAGGAAGAAGTTCTTGAAGTCCAGGCTCTCGAAGCGCGACGGATCGGCTCCCTGCTGCGGATAGACAAGCTTCAATTCGTCGCCTGAAATCTGTGCCAACTCGGCGCCGGCCTTGGGACTCACGCAAATCCAATCGAGGCCTTGGGGGGCTGCGATGGTTCCGTTCGTTTCGACAGCAATTTCGAATCCATGCGCGTGCAGAGCGTCGATAAGCGCTGCATCCAACTGCAACAGCGGCTCGCCGCCGGTGCACACCACAAAGCGCTTCCCCCCCGCGGAACCCGAGGGCCATGCTGCGGCAACTGCGCCGGCGAGGGCCACAGCAGACGCAAACTTGCCGCCGCCTGTCCCATCCACGCCGAAAAAATCCGTGTCGCAGAATTGGCAGATTGCGGTGGCGCGATCCGCTTCACGTCCGGTCCACAAATTGCATCCGGCAAACCGGCAGAAGACTGCGGGACGGCCGGCCTGCGCCCCCTCGCCTTGCAGCGTGTAAAAAATCTCTTTGACCGCGTAGCTCATGGCGACGGCCGAATCGCGTGCTGCCGAGCGCCTAACGGATCGACTGCGCCAGCCTCTCGAAAACCCTTCTCGCGCAACACGCACGAGTCGCACTGTTGGCACGGGACGCCCTCGCCGGATGGGTCGTAACAACTGCTGGTGAGGCCATAGTCGACGCCCAGCTCGATTCCCTTGCGAATGATGTCGGCCTTGGTCATCGCGATCAGCGGAGTGTGAATCTTGAGCGCCTGCCGGCCCTCGACGCCAGCTTTCGTGGCCAGGTTGGCCATTTTCTCGAAGGCCTCAATGAACTCCGGCCGGCAGTCGGGATAGCCGCTGTAATCGAGCGCATTCACGCCGATAAAGATGTCGCTTGAATTCAGAACCTCGGCCCAGGCCAGTGCGAAGGAAAGAAAAATCGTGTTACGCGCGGGGACATAGGTGATCGGAATTCCTTCAGCCATCTCGCCCGCAGTGCGACCCTTTGGAACCGCAATCTCGTCAGTCAGCGCGGACCCGCCGAAGGCGCGCAGGTCAATGGTGACGGTCTGGTGCTTTACTGATCCGAGCGCGGCTGCCACGCGTTTCGCGGCCTGCAGTTCCCACGCATGACGTTGCCCATAGGCGAAGGAGAGCGCATAGGGCTCGTAGCCCTGGGCACGCGCGATGGCGAGAACGGTCGCTGAATCGAGACCGCCGCTGAGCAGAACAACCGCTCTCTTTTTCTCGCTGGACAATTTCATTCCGCCTTCAATCACAATGACGCTCACTTCAAATCGCCGCCCTTGCCGATGTCCATGGACGGCGGCAGAGGATTCCCTTCGTCAATTGACGCCTCAATGCATTTCTTCAGTGTGCCCTTCGCTTCGAGGATGAATTCGATCACGTCGCGCCCCGCGCCCTCGCCGCCTTTGTTTGGCGTCACGAAGTGGGCCTCATCTTTCACTTGCTGTCGCGCATTTGCAACTGCCGCGGCAAATCCGCATTGGCGCATTACGGGCAGGTCGACCACGTCATCGCCGACGTACGCGATTTCCTCGAGGGTTACGCCTTCTTTCTCCATGATCTCGCGGATGGGGCGCATCTTGAACGCTTCGCCCTGATAGACAAACTCAAGCTTCAAATCGCGCGCACGAATCGCCACCGTGTCGCTGATGCGCTTGGTGATGACACCGACCTTCATGCCACCAATGCGCGCGAGGGTCATTCCCGCGCCGTCGTGCGCGCTGAATCCTTTCGACTCGACCGGCTTGTTGGTGACCGAGCCATCGGGAGCGGTGACGGGGATGGGAAGCACCCAGATAGTCCCATCGGTCAGGACTCCATCGACGTCGAAGAGGATGATCTTGATGCGGCGCGCGCGTTCCTGTGCCGAGAGTGTCATGCTTCAATTCTACCTATTGATTAAGGGAGTCAGGGGTCAGGGATCACGGCTCGTGCGCTTGAGGACAATGGTCAGAGATCGGAACTGAAACTGTCTTAATGCCAGTTGATGATGTGCAAGAGATCGGAATAGTCATCCGTCCAGACGCGCGCGCCGGGCTTGACTTCGATCGGCTTCCATTGGGAGTCCTGCGCCAGGCCGCCCAGGTCAGCAGGGTCGCGCGCCATCACGATCCATTGCGAAGGAAAGACACCATCGTCGACTTGCTGCGGCGTTACGGATGCGGTGTCGATGTAGGGAGACCAGTCCCGCATCGTTGGCGAGCGCCCCGATGGTTGGACCCAGCGTGAGATAGAGATTGCTGGTGTGGAAGGCAATCATGCCTCCGGGCGCGAGCTTGCGCAGATACATGGCCGAGCGCTTCGCGCGTGACCAGGTGCATGGGGATCATGTCGCCGCTGAAGGCATCGAGCACGATGAGATCGAAGCTTCCGTCGGGCGCGTTGTTCAATTCGAGCCGCGCGTCGCCGAGCACGATCTTCGCCGAGGGCGCGCACTGGGCGAGGAAGGTGAAGGAGCGCGGGTCGAGGGCAATCTCCTTTACGGCTGGATTGATCTCATAAAACGCGAGCGAGTCTGCCGGGCGCTCATAACAGGCCAACGCGCCCGCGCCCAGACCGACGACCGCCCAATTGGGTTTGGCTCCACGCTCATCGCTCTTGACCTGCATGGTGCGGACGATGTCCCCGGCGGGGCCAGTGGTCGAGTAGTAGGCGAGCGGCTCGCGGCTCTTCGCGGCGTCGAGACTCTGCACGCCGTGGACGGTGCCTCCGTGAATGAGATAGCGGAAGCGCCCGTTCGGACTGTTGGTTACGCGCAGCACGCCGAAGAAATTTCTCCGCACAAGTCGAAGCGATCCGTCGCGCCCTGTGAAAAGAGAACCCGCGATAAGAAGCGCAGCAAGTCCCGCGGCAAAACGAACCGGCCGATTGCCGAATCCCAGGCACCATACGATCAGGGCACCGACGATGGTGATGACCAGTGGCCCGAGGACGCTCAACGGCAAGGCCGCGAGATGGGGCAAACCGAGAATGAAGGCTGCTGTGCAGAGACCGAGGGCCAGCGGATACAACAAATCTTTGCGTTGGGATTTCTTGGCGGCGACTGCGCCTTCCGGTTTCTGATCGATCGCAGGACGCAGCCATGCGGCCAGAATCAGAATCAAGGGGAACTCGAGAACGGTGGGGAAGATCAGCGGCGCGAGCAGCGAATTGAAGATGCCGCCGAGAACGCCGCCGACTGAAATCCAGAGGTAGAACTCGGTCAACTGGCTCACCTGCGGCCTGCCCAGGGCGAGTTCTCCGTGGCACTCCATGGCGATGGCGAGCAGGGTTGTGAGATAGATCGTGAACAGGATCGGCAGGGGCAGATGAACGCCGGACACAAAGGTGATGAGCGAAAACAGCAGGAGCAAGGGGAGGCGGCGCAGGACCCAGTTGTGCGAAATGGGCGGCCGCTTGGCGAAGACCAGGACGAAGCTCAGCAGGTAGAGCGCGAGGGGAAGAACCCAGAAGAGCGGGATCGCGGGGACGTTGGTGGTCAGCGCCGTGGTCACGCCCATCATTGCGCTGGAGGGCACGAAGGCCAGAATGATCCAGCGAAAACGCCGTCGCCATGAAGCGGCCGCATCCTCCTGCAAAGGAGCGGCGATGACTGCCTCCGCAACAACGTGCACGGACCGCGTGCGCCAGATCAACGCGCCACAGGTTGCAATCAGCGCAACGTAGGCCATGTATCCGAACATCCACATGCGGCTCTGCGTACCGAGGCGCAACGCGGGCTCCAGCAGAAACGGGTATCCCAGCAAGCCCACCATGCTGCCCACGTTGCTGGCGGCATACAGGAAATACGGATCGTTCGCGGCGCTGTGCTGTGACTGCGCGAACCAGCGCTGCAGCAGCGGGGTTGATCCGGAGAGGATGAAGAACGGCAGGCCAACTGTCACTGCGAGCATGCCGAGAACCCATAACACGGGATTGCTTTCGGTGGGCGGCGTCCAGCCAGCGGGAATGTGCAAGGGCAAGACCGCGAAGGCGGTGAGGGCGAGCAAGGTGTGTGCAACGATCTGGCCCCGGCGGCCGAGCCATTTAGTCACGGCATAGGCATAGAGGTAGCCGGCGAGGAGAACTGCCTGAAAGAAGACGAGACACGTATTCCACACGGCGGGGGAGCCGCCCAGCATGGGAAGCACCATTTTTGCCAGCATGGGCTCGACAAGAAAAAGCAATGTCGCGCTGACAAACATGGCGAGCATGAAAACAAAGAGCAGCAACACGCCTCACTCGAGCGTCAAAGTAAGGCGAGTATCGCCAGCAATCGGCGCGGTGTCAATCACACGATGGTTGCGTGAATCCGGCCTGCAACGGGGCGGTCACGGTTGTTGGCGCGCCGCGAATCCGCGCCGGTTAGGATACAAGGGAAGAATGAATGAGAAGTTCAAGCGCGAAGAACGGCTGCCGGCGCCGGAGCTCGAAGAGGAGGATTATTACCTCGAGGGGG
This sequence comes from uncultured Acidobacteriaceae bacterium, assembly GCA_963791505.1. GTDB lineage: Bacteria > Acidobacteriota > Terriglobia > Terriglobales > Acidobacteriaceae > Telmatobacter. The sequence goes on along the minus strand of CAWBSV010000045.1, from coordinate 37,074 downwards.
CGAACCTGGTGTTTACCGCGGCTTATCATCTGAAGCGCGGTTCTTGTTGCCAATCGGGTTGCCGGCACTGCCCTTATGGATTCGCTGCGGGGGGTGCAGTCAGCGCTGCCGAGGCCGAAGAGCCTGCTCCGGAGGTCTGAGTGGTTCCGGGCTGCGCGGCGGAGGGCTCCTTGACGAGCACGGCAAAGCGCGGAAACGCAAAGCTCCCGCCGGCATCGTCGATCACGTTCAACTGGCAAAGATATTGGCCCGGCTTGAGGCCGGCGAGCGGCACGTCGAGCTCGATGGCGACCGCGTCTCTACCTTCGACGTTGATTGCTTTCGCCTGCACCAGCGGCGTCTCGTAGACCTTGGTCGCGCCCTGAATCAGTTCAAGGCTGCTGAGCAGGTTGATGCCCGGCTTGGTGCCCTTGGGCTGGTTTTCAGCCGGCTTCTCGCGCGGTCGGATTGTAGATCTCGTAGAGCAGATAAAGGTGCTGATCCTGGCGGAAGACGTGGCTGATATTCGGCACATACTCTTCACCGCCGTGAACGAGCGGAGTGGTCTTCTTGCTCGGCTGGCGCACCGAAGCCAGCACGATCGAGCTCATCTTCAGCGGAGCCTTCTTCATCTCGGGCAGTGTGATGTCGGCAACAAACGAGCCCATTTGCCCGGTCTGATTTTCGCGCACGACAAACTTCATCTGGTATTTGCCCGGAGGCAGATTGAAGCTGGTTGTGTACTGGATATTTTTCTGCCGCGCCTGCAGAGCTGGATCGAGATTCAGTTTCACGGTATCGCGCACGTGGCCGATGGGGCGCTTGACTTCGTCAATCACCTCGCCAATAATGTCGAGCGTCGCCTTGTCTTTGTCGCCGCCCTTCACAAAGGGAATCTGCGATCCGGGAACGATGAGCGAGACGGGCACGAAGAAGCGATTCTCATCGAGACGGAAATACAGCGCATCCATATAGACGGCCATGTCGGTGGCGGGCAGATCGCTGGCTAATTGGTCATCAAGCTCGCGCTCGCGATCTTCCTTGCCGGAATGCTTGAAGTCCGCGGGCGCGTAATAGCCGGGGCGGTATTCAAGCTTGATGCCGGGGCGATTGATCTTGATGGTCAGCTTGCGATACTTGCCGTCGCGCGCGGGATTGGTGCTACGAAATCCAATTGCGTAATACGCCGATGTGTCGTTCTGCACCTGGGCAAAGGCCGGTGCAAAATCGTTGGAATCGAAGAAGGCCTTGCCGCCGGTGTCTGTGCTCAGCGTTGACATCACCTCCTGCGAGGCGAAGTTGGCCTTCATGTTGTTTCCGAGCGCGCCGCCGTTGAAGGCGCCTGACCCGCGCAGGCTCCCCTGTGGACGCATCGCCGAGTGGCGAGATGGCTTGCAGGCCGCGCGTATCCACGCTGTAGATGGCAAGGTTGGCGCGCACCGCGGAGTTGATCGCAGCGCGCAGCGAAGCCTGGTTCTCAATGCCGTCGCGCGGAGATGCCGCCGGAGAAATAGAGCAGTGATTTCTTCTCGTTGATTTTTTCGAGCGACTGCGAGACCGCACGCAGGGCAAAGAGTTCTCGATCGGTATTCAGATCGTTGTACTCGCTTTCGTCGGGCGTGTAGCCGGTTGTATCTTCCACCTGGTTGGAGTTTGCGGTGGCTCCCTGCGCGAACCCCTGCCCCTCGGTCCCGTTGTAGACGGCGACTTCGTTGATCAAAGCTTGCTTGTCGGCCGTGAAGTCCTGGTCGACCTTCAGCGTGTCTCCGAGCGAAACCAGCGCCACCAGATCGGCCGGCTGCATTTTTGTTTTGAGAAACTGCTGCGCGGCCAGGACGCAGCGGTCGAGATCTTCGGGCTGCATTGAGGTGAGGTCGAAGAACATCACGATCAACCTGTGATTGCGCAGTTCTTCAGGCTTGGCAACCACGACGGCCTTGTTCCCGGCGCTGCCCGCGCCGATGGCCAGCCCGCTCACCGTCGCCTCATTCAAGGGAGTCGCCTGGTCCACACTTTCAAAATCGAATGTCTCGATTCTCTGCGCTTTGCCATTTTCTGAGATGGTGAAATCGCTTTGCTTCAATCCCTTCACAACCTCGCCGGTCTTGGCGTCGCGCGCCACCACGTTGGTAAGCACCAGTTCGCCGTTCATCTTCAAGACGAAGCCGGCTTGCGGGGTATTCGAGACCTGCTGCGCGCCTGGGTCCTGGGCGCCGGACTGCGCGAACTGCGGCGCCGGGGTCATCAGGGCGATGGCCATCATTGTGGTTCCGATCTTTCGCATGCAGTCTGCCATTCAATTCCCTTTGGGCCGTTCGTTCTGTCGAAGATCCTTCCCTCGGGGGCTAAAGCCCCGGGTCATAAAAAAGCCTGTTTTCGGCACGACTGAAGTCGTGCCCTGTTACAAAGCAGCGATTGATGCATTCCTGGTATCCCACCCATCCACGATGAGGCCGTGGATGGATGGGGCTCCCTCGATTCCTTGACTCACAGTCGGCAGCGCATTTTTCAGTGAACCTCCGACTAAAACCTGAACCTCGCTGAAAACTGGAATTCGCGCATCTGACCCACCGACGTCACCTCGCCGAACTGGGGCGTGCCTTCGGTGGTGCCGATGCCCGTGTACTGCACGGTATTGAAAGCGTTGGAAAGAACGGCGCGAATCTCCATGCTGCGCGTGTCGCCCAGTTGCATGGTCTTGGAGAGCGACATATTGTTGGTAACCGTTCCGGGCCCTTGAATCGAGTTGCGTGGCGCGGTGCCGAAGCCGTTGCAGAATCCTGGCGTCGGAGTGGGTTCGGAGTATGCTGCGGGATTAAACCACTGCTGTTGCGAGCCGCCGCCAGCGGTGGGCGAGATCCCGGTTAGATTCGGACGCAACGCGCCAGCCGTGCCGCACGCCACATTGGCATCGTTGTAGGTGTAAGTGGGCGAGAGCCACGAACCGGTTGCGAATGTAAAGCTGCCTGAAACCGAAAATCCTTCCGCGATGTGCGAGGCGACGCCCGTGGTCAGCCAGTACTTGTCCTTGCCGAAGGGGAGCTCGAGAAGATACGTACCGCTTACCTGGTGGCGAAGATCGAGCACCGAGTGCCCTTCTTCGGCAGCCAGGTTCTGCCAGTTCTGCACCAAGGAACCACCGCTCCCATTGACGGAAGTGGCATCGTCAATCATGTGGGAGTATTGGTAGTTGGCGCCCATTGAAACGCCCTTTGAAAGCCGCTTGTTCAGCCGGATCGTGCCCTGGTTCATCTTGTAGAAGGCTTCTGCCTCGTCGTAGTCGAAGACAAGATTCGTCGGATTGGTGCCGGGGCTTGTTGGAAGCGCGCGCGGCGCGAGCTTGACGTCAAGGTGATTCGAGCGCGAACCGTTATAGCCAAGGTTCATGACGATGCCCAGGGGCAACGTCCGCTGGATGTCGAGGTTCCACGCCATGACGTAGGGCAGTCCGTAGTGCGGATCGACCGCATAGTTGCCGACGATCGCCGGAGCGGGAAACCCATTGGCAAGCGTGAAGCATGTCCCGGTCTGCGCACAGGCGATGGATGGAGAATTCCCGATTGATTCTTCGTTGGTCTGCTCGTTGGTGAAAGGCGGCTGGTGCGCCATGGTGGTGGCAAAGCCGGCGTATTCGCCAACCGTGTAGTTCATCCCGAAGCCCGAGCGGACGACGGTTTGTTTGAGCTTGGGCACGCGCCATGCGAGGCCGATGCGCGGCGCAAAAGCTTTGTAGTACGGATAGACAAGCGAATTGGGCAGGCCGGAGACGCCGGACTGCTGCTCGGTCTCGGAGGTGAAGCCCTGGGCGGGATTGGTGGCCACATCGGCGAGATGACCGTACTTCTCGGTATACGGTTCGTAAAGCTCCCAGCGGAGACCGTATTGCAGAGTGAGCGAGGGCAGCATCCGCCAGTCGTCGGTGGCATAGGCGTCGTACACGTTGTCGCGCAGATAGCTCTTGGCCTCCGACGAGTTGAGCGTGGTGGACTGCGGCAGCCCGAGAAGAAAGTCCGCAAGCGACGAGCCGGTGCTTGGAGTCTTGCGCGGCATCTTCAGTAAACAGTCCCGTGAACGTGAAGGCGCCGGTGGCGTTGGAGCCGGCGAGGAAGTCGCGATGCACGCGGCGATAATCGCCGCCGAAGCGCAGGTTGTGCTTGCCGTGAATCCAGCTCAGGGTTTCAGAGACCGAGATGGTTTGCGCCATGGAGAAGCTGGGCTGCGTTTGACTCAAGGATTGAAAGTTACTCGAGCGAAATGTTGGGCAAGCCGTGGTTGAGCGGCACATCGTTGGGCACGCTGATGCCGTCTGCGCCTGCCGGATCGACGGAGGTGTTGGTGAAGAAATTGGTGGTGTGGCTGTTGCTGCGGTTCCAACTGGAGTTGAAGATGCTGGTGATCTTGTGATAGCCGAGCGTGTAGCCGGCCTGCACGGAATTGGATTGCGAGGCGCTCTTGCCGCCCAGTTGCGGAATGATATTCACGAGGTCTGAAGCCGACTCGCTCCAGTTGTAGTTGAAATTGACGCTTTGCCGCAGCCCTTGATTTTGATTTCGGCGCCCACCGCCGCCACCACCACCGCCGCGCCCGCCGCCACCACCGGGTTGCGTGGCGTTCGCGCCAATGCTGCGCATGTAGCGAATGCCCGCTTGCGTTGAGTTGGATTGCGCGGTGGTGAGCAGGTGATAGTTGTAGCCATCGACGGTACTGCCGGCAGCGAGGTTCGGCTCAGGGAAATACTGCAGCAGCGCTGTGGCCTGCGGGGCGATGGACTGATAAGGAAGACCGGTGGCAGGAATCGCGTTGAGCGTGCCATTGGAGTTGAATTGCTGGCCGGTGACGGGATTGTAGATCGCCGGCAATCCAGAAGCTGAAAAATCGCCGGCTCGCTCCGCGTCCGTCGGGACCGTCGCGTAAAAGTCATCGGGGGATGATTGACGCGTTCCAGAAAGAGTGAGGAAGACTGTGTCTTTGCCGCTCGGCTTGGTGAGTTTGGGGATGTACGGCGCGCTCATGAACGTGATGGTGAACCGGTTCGATCCGTTGGACGGTTGATCTTGCGGCTGGCCTAGCAAAGCGAAGGGCTGCGCATTGAAGATCGAGTTGTTTCCGTTCCACGCAATTGCACCGTGCGGTTGTCCGGGATTGAAGCCACGGAAATTCCCACGGCCGCCACCGCCTGGAAATCCTCCGCCACCGAAGCCCCCGCCTCCGAACCCGCCGCCGCCGAATCCGCCACCACCAAACCCTCCGCCACCCGGCCCGCCGCCGAAGAGTCCGCCCTGGCCCCCCTGGCCGCCATTCTGTGCGCGCATCGTCTCGATTGCGTCGCGAATGCGGTCCACATCCACACCTGCAAGGGGACTGACCTGTCCGGCCTGTCCACTAATCGAAACCGACTCGCTGCTGAAGTCGGAGTTCGTCGCGACCGAAGGCAACGCCGCACCCGCCTGCCCTTGCGTGCCTGCCTGGTTTTCTGTGTCGCCGCCCATGGCGCTGATCAGGCTCAGGCTCTGCGCCCCACTTTGCGCGAGTCGCTGGATCACTTGCGCCGTCGCCGCATCCGCTTCGGTTCCGTCGGCTGCGTTTTGGCGGGCCTGTTCCGCGGCGGCGCGCGATGCCAGCAGCAGCGCAAATGTTACGGTCTGGTCGCGATTCGTCGCATTCAACAGCGCCTCTTGCGCGCCGGGTGCAAACGCGGCAAACTGCGTCTTCACCACGTAGCGGCCATTCTGTGGGATGTTCAGTGACCACGCTCCCGTAATGTCGGTGGTTGTCGAATATCGCTTGCCGGTCAGGGTGTTTTGCGCGATCACCGTCACGCCCGGCAAGGGAGTTGTTCCGCTCTTCACTACGCCGTGGAGTCTTCCTCCGGCTTGGTTTGCTGCGGGCGCAACTGCAGTTGGAGCGGGTGTGGGTTGAGTCGGAGCCGGAGCGGTCTGAGCATCTGGAGCAGGCGCCGGCGCAGCCTGGGAAGCATCAGGCGTTGCGGAGTTCGCGGGAGGGGCAGGCGGCGCGGGCTGCGGTGGACTCTGCGCCCAGGCTGCCAGGCCGCAGGCCACAAACATCCCTGCCGCCAGTATCCGCGTGGCTTGCTGCCGCATCTGCTCTCCTTGGCATTCTGCGCTCGTACTCTGACAGACGCCCCACGCACCTTAAAGGTTTACCGTGTGGCGCCGGGTAAACCCATCGTAAACTCGATCATGGACCTCGGCCAGCATTCGTCCAGAGAATTTATCTCGATGAGGTCGGGCCTTTTGCATCCGCCGCAACTCTCGCCGAAGGGCGCGAGTTGCTGCTCGAATATGGGCGCTTCGTCATCGCTCAGCCGGGAGCTGCGCGGTTCTGCTTCGGCACGCTTGAGCAGGAAGCGGCACGACTTCCTTTGAGCTTTATCGAGCAAGGCGGTGGTTGTCTCATCGCGCATGTGGAGTCGGCGCCTGCCGGCTTCGTCGCGTGGCGCGCGATGCCCTCGACGATTGCGCGCGACGCGTGGGAGCTGAAGCGCCTCTGGGTCAGTCCGGTTGCGCGCGGGATGGGCCTCGGCCGGACGCTCACGGAAGCTGTGCTTGATCGCGCCGTTGACTGCGGGGAAGAGAGCCGTCTACCTTGATACGGCTCCTGCTTCGATGGCTGCGGCGCACCGGCTCTATCTGAAGATGGGCTTTGTGCCCTGCCCTGCTTACAACGACAACCCGGTTGAGGGGCTTGCCTGGCTCGTCAAGCGGCTTGACGCGGGCGCCATTGCCGAAGCGAGCGACTGCGGCTGCGAAATAATCAGCAGCATCCTGCGGCGACGGATCGCGTGCAAAGAGTTGCAGTTACGGTCGCGGCCCCTCATAACCGCGGCAGGCCGCAATTCGCTCTTGCAATCCTGCGCGGCCCATGTTAACTCTTAAGCCAATAATCTTTTGATAGCTGCCAAGGAAGTAACCCCCGTCCGGCAGCAGACTGGATCCACCCCCATGAAGATCGGCACGACGATTCGAGCGCACCGGCTGCAAAAAGGCCTGTCGCAGGGAGACATCGAGAAAAAGACCGGCCTTTTGCGCTGCTATCTCTCGCGCGTCGAAAACGGCCACACCGTTCCCTCGCTCGATACGCTTTCGAAGATTGCCCTGGCGCTCGACCTGCCGATCGCCCAGTTCTTCGCCGACGACTCGCTTGGCAACACGTTCAACACGCACAAGCTCACCGACGAGGAATTGCGCTTCCTCACGCAGATTCGGCGCTACTCCTCGAATCTGAATGAGAGCGACCGCAAGCTGCTGCTTGCCATGGTGAAGAAGTTCGCGGCGACTGCGGTGCGCTAGAACCGGAACTGGCCAATGAAGAATGCGAAAAGCGTGAGGACCAGGACGACCATTCCAACGGCGATGCGGCGCCTGGTGAGGAATAACTGACGCGGAGCGCCGATGCGCGGGACCAGCGGCACGGCGAACAAAAGCCCGCAAAGACATCCGCCGACGTGAGCCATATTATCGATATGCACGAATGAACCGGGAACCCATGGTAGCCAAGACCAATGAGCAGGTTGATGCCGGCGAAGTAGATCACGGACTTGCGCAAGCGCTTCAATTCCTCTGGCGGGACGGGAAGCAGCGGCGACTTGAGCAGCACGATCAGTAGGCCCGCCAGACCGAAGACCGCTCCCGAAGCGCCCGCGCCAACCGACCCGAAATAAACATCGTTCCCATCGGCTGGGTGGGCCATCAGTCGGCTTGCGAACACCGACAGCAAGTTTCCCGCTGCGCCGGTGAGGATATACGCCGCGAACACGCCGGCCGTCCCGATGAGCGACTCGGCCAGCATTCCCAGGTTCCACAGGCACCACATGTTCGTGGCCAGGTGGATGATGCCCACGTGCACGAACATCGCGGTAACCACGCGCCACCACTGGCCGAGGATGAGCACAGCGCCTGCGTTGTTTGCTCCCCAGTGCATGAGGTCGTCGGGGGATGGGCTCATAAAGCTCACATGGTTGGCGAGCATGGCGAGAAAAACAGCGCAATTGATGCCCACCAGCACATAGGTCGCCGGTGCAGACGCCCACGACGAGCGCTGCTTGCGCACCGGCTGCTGGTACGGGGCGGGTTCCGGGGTCCGGCGGTAGAATCTCCGGTTGCGTTGGGTATTGGGATAACTTCCCATAGCTCAACTCTACGGTCCGCGCCTCGTTGGTGCAAACCAAGCGTCTCACGGGCCGCACCGCTCGCGCCGATGTAGTCTGGAGTTTGGCTCCTCGCTCCGCTTTGTTGAGGGGGTGCGGGGGCCGCAAAGGGGGAGTTTTCCGGTGAATGAATCCGTGGGTCAGCCCGCAGGCAACGTGAAAAAAATTCAGCGTGCGCTGCTCAGCGTGACCGATAAGACAGGCCTCATCGAGTTGGCCAGGGCCCTCGCCGACTCCGGCGTTGAGCTGGTCTCGACCGGCGGCACGGCACGCAGCCTTGCGCGAAGCTGGGCTGCGGTCAAAGACATCAGCGAGCTGACCGGCTTCCCTGAGATGCTCGACGGGCGTGTGAAGACGCTGCATCCGCTCGTGCATGGCGGGCTGCTTTACATCCGTGGCAACGCGGAACATGAAGCGGCTGTTGCCGCGCACTCCATTCACCCCATCGATATGGTGGTGGTGAATCTCTACGCCTTCGAGAAAACGGCAGCTCAGCCCGGCGTCGCCTTTGGCCATCTCATCGAGAATATCGACATCGGCGGCCCTTCGATGGTTCGCTCGGCGGCGAAGAACTTTGAAGATGTTGCGATCGTCACGCGCGTCGCCGACTATCCGGCACTGATTGAAGAATTGAAGGCGAACGATGGGGGCCTCACGCGCGAAACGCGCTGGCGGCTTGCGCGCCAGGCGTTCGCGACTACGGCGGCGTACGACACGGCTATCGCGAACACGCTTGACCGGATCGTTGAAGCTCCGTCCCCCATCGCCACGGCGGCGCAAGATACGAGCAACCTTCCTACCACTCTACGGATCAACATGCCGCTGGCGCAGTCGCTTCGCTACGGCGAGAATCCGCATCAACGCGCCGCTCTTTATACCGATGGCTCCGGCCAGGGGATTGCCGGGGCTCATCAACTGCAGGGCAAGGAGCTCAGCTACAACAATCTCGTCGATCTCGACGCATGCTGGGAACTGGCGCAGGAGTTCGATGAGCCCGCAGTGATCATCGTCAAGCACACTAACCCCTGCGGCGCGGCAACGGGTGCGACCGTTCTTGAGGCTTATCAGAAGGCGCTTGCTGCCGATCCTGTATCGGCATTTGGCGGGGTCATCGGCATCAATCGGCCGGTGGACGCGGAGGCGGCGACCGAGATTGCCAAGCTCTTCGTCGAGGCCATCGCTGCGCCATCGTTCACGCCCGAAGCCCGCGAGCGTTTCGCTGCAAAAAAGAATTTGCGCCTGGTTGAAGTTGACGCGGCGCCTACCCGTCCCGTCGTCAAGCATGTCTCCGGCGGGTACCTGATGCAGGATGCGGACACGGCGCGCGTGAACGAGTCGGAGTTGAAGGTCGTTACATGGCGTCCGCCCACGCCTGAGGAGCTGCGCAGTCTGATCTTTGCGTGGCGCGTCGCCAAGCACGTCAAGTCGAACGCTATTGTTTACGCACGCGACGGGCAGACCATCGGGGTGGGCGCGGGGCAGATGAGCCGTGTGGATGCTGCCCGCTTTGGCGCCATGAAGGCTGTGCTTCCGCTTGCGGGATGCGTCGCGGCCTCCGATGCGTTCTTCCCTTTTCCTGATGGACTTGAAACTGTTGCGCAGGCTGGGGCGACCGCGGTTATCCAGCCCGGTGGTTCGGTGAAGGATCAGGATGTGATCGACGCGGCGGATCGGCTTGGGCTGGCGATGGTGTTTACGGGGATTCGGCACTTCAGGCATTGAGAGTGAGTGTGGTGACTCTAAAGTTCGTAGCGAAAGTTCCTACGTGCAACCGCAGATCCTTCGACTCACCACCCCCAAACTGAAAAGCGTTTGGGGCCCCGTTCGCTCAGGATGACAGCCGTAATTTTGCTATGAACTTCAGAATATGGGCACTCGGCGCAGTGGTGTAATTGAACGATGCCGCCCGATCTCAATCGCACGTCCGATCTGAGCACTCGCGTTGTTTCGCTTGCGCGGCAGATGGACTGGTTCCGCGGGTTGCGCGCGGCGGTCGCACTCTGCGCGCCGCTCGTCCTCGGCGATCTCGCCGGCATTCCAAATCTCGGCTGGGCCGCGCTGGGCGGCTTCGAAGCCATCCTCTCCGACACGGGCGGTCCTTATCGCACGCGCATGGCCAGCCTCACCACGCTCTCCCTCGGAGGGGCAGCGGGCCTTTTTGTCGGCTCCCTGGCTGGCGGCCACCTTGTCTGGGCACTGCCAGTGACTCTCGCCTTCTGCTTTTTCTGGAGCTACCTGGCCGTCCTCGGCCAGCCTTTCACGCAGGCTGGACTGCTGGTGCAGGTCATCTACATCTGCGGCATCGGCGCGCCCACTTCGGATTGGCATGAAGCTCTGATGCGCGCTCTGCTGCTTCTCGCGGGAGGAGCATGGGCTGCAGCGCTGTCGCTCTTCCTCTGGCCGCTCGATGCCTATCGGCCTGCGCGCTCTGCCGTGGCTGCTTGTTACACCGAGCTCGCTTCGTTCCTCAAATCGATCGTCGAACTCTCCGCGCGGAATACGCAGCGCGCTGCTCTGTGGCATCGTCTCGGCAAGCATCATCAATATCGCCTTCGCCGAGCGATCGAGCTGGGATGGCAAGCCGTCGCTGCGATTCGCGCCGAGCACCAGGTTGAAACCGCGCAGGGGCACCACCTCGTCGTCCTGCTTGAACACGCCGATCTGCTTCTTGCCCGCTCGGTCGCTCTCGCCGAGCACTTTGAACTTGAAGCGGGCAACACCGGATCGCCTTGCGCGCAGTACGGTCTGGCGGGTCTCGAAGAACTCGAATCCACCGAGCAATGGCTTGCCGCGCTTCTGACGCGCCGGCGCGGGCAAACGGCCCTTGAAGCCCGGCAGAAGCGCATCGCGATGCAGGCGCTGCCCGCCTCACTGGCGGGATGTGTTGCAGAATCCGACTCGAACACACGCTTCCTTCTCGCCCAGGTCACGGAGGCGGCTTCGCTTCTTGATACTGCCATCGAGAGCGCCGCGCTGCTTCGTCTCGGAGCGCTTCCGGCTCTGGCCAATCCCACGAGGGGCACTTCAAGCAACGCATCAAGCGACCATTCAACCGGCCACTTCGGCTACGTGTACGCCCGGCTCGCCGAACTGCGCCCCACCTGGAACTTTGCCCGCGTCGCGGATCAGCTCGCCGCCAACTTTCATCGCGGCTCGCTGCTGCTGAGGCACGCTGCGCGGGTGGCGCTTGTGTGCGGGTTCGACGTGGTGCTGATCTCGATTCGCCACATCGACCACGGCTACTGGCTGCTGATGACCTCGCTCATCGTGCTGCAACCCCACGTCTCAGGAACCATGCGCCGCGGTCTGGAGCGCATTGGCGGCACGGTTGGAGGAGGCATTCTCGCCGCTTTCCTCGCCATCGCGCTGCATTCGCAACTGGCCACGGCCGCCGTGCTCTTCCCGCTCGCGCTGCTCTCCATCGCGATGCTGCCCGTGAGTTACACGGCGTATGCCTTCTTTCTGACGCCGGCTTTTGTGCTGGCATGGCTGCCCTTCTCCGGCGACTGGCAGCTCGCGCTCATCCGCACCGTCAACACCATCGTCGGCGCGCTTGTCTCGCTGCTGGCCATGACGTTTCTCTTTCCTGCATGGGAACGCGAACGATCGCCGCAATTCTTGCGCGCAAGCATCGCGGCCGACCGCCTTTATCTCGAGCAACTGCAGCAAAGCTGGAAGACCCGCTCGCCCTCCACTCGACCAATCGCCAACGCCCGGCGGGCGACAGGGCTGGCCCACAATGACACTGAAGAGTCCCTCGAACGGCTGCTCGCCGAAACCTGGCCGCGCCGCCGTCCCTTCGCGCAGTTCGTCGCCGCCTTCGTGACCTATCTTCGACGGTTCGCCCAGTCAGTTACTGCGCTCACCGCCCTCGAGGGGGACTGGGCCTGGAAGCAGTCCTCTCTGGTTCAGAGCCGCCTTGACCTGCTCCAACGCAGATTGCAATGGCTCGAAGATCAGACTGGATCTGGCCCAATGCTCTCGACGTGGCCACAAATTGAGAACGAGGTTTTTCGCCTCACCCATATGCCGGGGGCATCGGCGCGCTCACCCGAGGAACATCCGGGCGAGCGGCAACTCGAGCGACTCGAGCGCCAGGTTGAGGTGCTTCGCCGCCAGATTGTCTCCCTGCGCGAACATGGCTGGATCCCGACGCTGCCCAAGTCGTGAAAACACATCGGTGCTCGCGTTCTGGTACCTCGGGGACCAAAAAAGGAACCGCGTCCCACCCGTTTGCGACAAATGACGGGTAAAATCGTCTTTACAGTAGGCAGAGCTGCACCCACCGGCTGCCTTAGGCGCCCTTGAATCGACTGGATCGGGCTGTTCTCCCGACCAAGCGGTCCAAACGGCCGGGAATTCCCTGAATGATGAAAACAAACAACTCTTCTTTGCCTCTTTGGTTTACTGTCGCCGCCGCGTCCATGGTTTTGATCCCGGTTTCCCCGGCCCGCGGCCAATCGGCGCCTGCTGCCCAGGCTCCGGCAAACCCAAATCCTTCAGCCTCAGCGCCGCAGGCCGCGCCTTCATCGGGCGTCACCCAATTGCCCAATCGCGCCGCCGCGTACTACCACCTCGGCCTGGCCAACATTTATGAGGACGAAGCCGGAGAGACGGGCAACAATGACGACGCCCGTCTGGCCATCGAAGAGTACAAGTCGGCACTGAACGCCGATCCCAACTCGTCCCAGCTCAACAACGGTCTCGCGGACCTGTACTTTCGCACCGGCCACTCGCACGAAGCGGAGTCGACCGCCCGCGCTTTGCTGAAGAATTCGCCCAATGACGTGGACGCGCACAAGCTGCTGGGCCGCATCTATCTTCGCCAACTGAGCGACGCGTCGAATGCGGTTTCTTCTTCGTCTCCTTCAGGCAATGCTCTCGACCAGGCGATTGCCGAGTTCGAAAAGATTGTGGCTCTGCAGCCCAGGAGCGTCGAGGACCGCATGGTGCTCGGCCAGCTCTACAACGTCAAGCACGATTCAAAGAAGGCTGAAGACGAATTCCAGACGGCGCAGGCCATTGAGCCCGAGTCGGAAGAGGTGGTCCTCAATCTCGCGCGTCTCTATGCCGAGAGCAACGACATCGACCACGCCATCAAGGTGATTGAGGCGGTCCCGGCATCGGACCGCACGCCCAAGATGGAGTTCACGCTGGGCGCGGCCTACGATCAGCTCAAGCGGCCCAAGGACGCGATCGCCGCCTATCAGCGCGCCGCGGATCTCGATCCTTCTGACACGCACACTCTCGATGCTCTCGGCCAGGCATTGCTTGCCGACGATCAGCTCGACGAGGCGCTGAAGCAGTTCAAGCTGCTGGCGCAGGCCGATCCGGAAAACACTGAAGCGCTCATCCACATCAGCGAGATTCAGCGCCGCCAGGGCAAGTATGAAGACGCGCTCGCCACGATTCGCAAGGCGCGCAAGCAGGACCCGTCTTCGCTCGAAGCCGGATTCAATGAGGGGCTGCTGCTTGACGTGCTGGGCCGCTTTGATGAGTCGGCGCAGACGTACGAGAAGATGGTCGACCTGACCTCGCACGCCAACGGCGCCTACACCGCCGAAGAGAAGAGCAATCGGAGCTTCTTCCTCGAGCATTTGGGCGCGGTCTATCACGAGCAGAACAAGGTCGATCAGGCTGTCGCTGTCTATCAGAAAATGATTGACATGGGCGGCGAGCAGGCAATCCGCGGCTACGAGGGCCAGGTGGATACCTACGGCGAAGCCAAGATGTTCGACAAGGCCGCCGAGATCGCCAAAAAAGCGGTCGACGCCAACCCCAAGGACATGGACCTGAAATTGACGCTCGCCGGAGCGCTGGTGGAGCAGGGCAAGAACGAAGAGGGCCTGACCATGACCAAGGCCCTGCTGACCAACACCGACAAAGACCGCGCGGTGTGGCTGCGCCTGGGCCAGTTCTACACCCAGATGCGCCGCTGGAAGGAAGCGGAAGACGCTCTGAACCGGGCTGAACCCCTCACCACCAAGAAGGAAGACCGCACCTACCTGCTCTTCCTGCGCGGCGAGTTGGCAGAGCGGCAGAAGCACTCGGATGCGGCTGAAGGTTATTTCCGCCAGGTTCTTGAACTTGATCCGGCGAACGCGATGACACTTAACTACCTCGGCTACATGCTCGCGGATAAGGGCATTCGCCTGCCTGAGGCGGTGAAGTTGATTCGCAAGGCAGTCGATCTGGAGCCGATGAACGGCGCTTATCTCGATTCACTTGGGTGGGCCTACTTCAAGCTCGGACAATACGAGCTTGCCGAAGAGAATCTTCGCCAGGCTGTGGAACGGGACCAGGCCGATCCAACCGTACACGATCATCTTGGCGAATTGTATGAGAAGACGGGCCGCATCCGCCTTGCTGCCGCGCAATGGGAGATCTCAGTTGCCGAGTATGCCAAGTCTCCTGCGACCGACGTTGAGCCTGGCGATATGGCCAAGGTTCAGCACAAACTGGAAAGCGCGCGCGTGCGGTTGGCGAAGCAGGACAGTGCTACCGGGCAGCCTAAGCCGGAATAAGCGGGAAAGAAATCAGAAGCAGGAGGCAAGAAAAGGGCGGCCAGTCGGCCGCCCTTTAGACTGCTGACGTAAATACATCCCTCGGGGGCTGAGCCCGCATTCCTTGGTCGGATTTACGGCGCGTATAAATCCGTGCCCTTTCAAAACAGAGGGTCCGCCAACAATACAAAAGGGCGGCCGATGGGCCGCCCTTTTGTGGGTGCCTCCCTTTGCCTTGCCTACTTTGTCTCAGCAGCGGCGGAAGCGATGTAGAGATCCACATTGCTCTTGTCGACCAGCGAGGTGCCAGTATCGACAAATGCGGGATACGGCGAGAACGCGTCGGCGCTGTAGTCCTTGGTCAACTGCGCAGGCGGCGCGTGAAACACTTCGTCCAGTGACTTCAATCCCACATACGCCATCGTGTACGGCTTCTGCACGATCGTCGAATCGATAGTCCCAGCTTTGATTCCATCCAGCGTGTCCTGGTTCACGTCCCAGGCCAGCAACAGACGGTCGGTTGCGTTTGTGCGCTTGATGGCGTCAGAAACCATCTTGCCCGAAGCCGACTCGAGGCAGACAAACGCATCGATCTTCTTGGGGCCCGTCAGCGCCATGAACTCCTGTGTCTTGTCGAATGCGGCGCGCGCATCGCCCTTGATGTCGACTACATCGACGATCTTGATTTCGGGACGCGAGGAAAATGCATCCTTGAATCCCTTCAGGCGTTCCTCGGTATTGGGCTGGCCGGAGATGGTGAAGAACACCACGTTGCCTTTCCCGCCAAGCTTTTCAACAACACGGTGCCCACCGAGTTGTCCAGCGGCAAGATTATTGGTCCCGATGAAGTAGAGCCGGCGGCTGCCCGCTGCGTCTGAATCGATCGTGATCACCGGAATTCCGGCTGAGACCGCGGCGTCGATCCCGGGTTGCAGCACGGCAATATCGGCAACCGAGATCAGAATCCCCGCAGGTTTGGCCGCGGTTGCCTTTTGCAACTCAGAGAGCTCCGCTTGCGGATCGTAGCCATCCGGACCCACAACCTTAGCCGTCACCTTGTACTGCGCGGCCGCCGCCTTGAACCCCGCCGCGGCGGCCTGCCAATACGGAAGCGCCGAGTTGGCGGAGACGAGGTAGTAGACCTCTTTATCCGAGTGCCGAGCACCGCACCCGGTCGAAAACACAACTCCCAATGCCAACATTCCTAATGCAAGTCTCTGGATAGTCTTCATGCCTGCCTCCGGTCCTGAGGTGAAATGTTTGTGGGTGGCGACGGAGTTCATATCCGCTACGTGCCCCATGCAAAATTCGGCTGGATACTACTCCCGCAGGATTGGTCTTGTCCAATCCATAACAGTACAAAGCAGCTTATATCACGGGCGCCGAGGCCCGCGTGATCGTCCGCACGTCCTATGTGGAGCTCACTGCCGATTCCATGGAGTATAAACAGGGTGAATGCGGTCATCGACCCCAATACACACGACAGGCTCGGTTCCGGCTTCGAAGCTTGCGCCCGGAATCGCCGCCAGTGGTGAAGAGGAATCGGAACTCACGCGCCGGGACTATCTCGAGCCGCCTCACCCCTATCGCACACCCTACGCGCGCGATGCAGCGCGCATCCTTCATTCGCGCGCTTTTCGCCGCCTCGCCGGCAAGACCCAGGTCTTCACCCGCCTGCCCGACGACGCGATCTCTGACCACTTTCGCAGCCGGCTCACCCACACCCTCGAGGTCACGCAGATTGCCCGCACCCTGGCCGGCGCCCTTGGCCTCAACGTTGAACTGGCGGAAGCCCTGGCCCTGGTCCACGACATCGGGCATCCGCCCTTCGGACACGCCGGGGAAAAAGCGCTCGATCATGCCATGCGCGCACATGGGCTCAGCTTCGATCACAATCTGCACGCCCTGCGCATTGTCACCTGGTTTGAAGAGCGCTACGCGGGCTTCCGCGGCCTCAACCTGACCCTCGCCGTCCGGGAAGGCATCATCAAGCACTCGCGCGATTATTCGGTGGAGCGACATCCTGAGCTCGCCGAGTACTTCCTTGATCAATTCCCGCCTCTCGAAGCGCAGCTCATCGATTTAGCCGACGAGATCGCCTATCTCACTGCCGATCTCGATGACGGTCTCGACTCCGGCATTCTCACATTGCCTCAGGTGCGCGCCGGCGTTCCGCTGTTTCGCCGCTTTCACGATGAGGCGGTCGCGCGCTATCCCGCGGCCGCGCAGAAACTCACCGTGAATGAAGCGCTCAAATGCGTCCTGAATGCGCTGGTCTCTGATCTGCTGAGCGAGATTCGCGCGGGGGTTGCGACGCTGGGAGCGACGACGCTCACCGACATCCGCCGCGCTCCGCGACGCGTCGCAGCCTTCAGCGCTCCGATGGAAGATCAGCGCGCCGAGGCCAAGCGCTTTCTTTACGACAATCTCTACATGTCCCCAGGGATGGAAGAGGCCCATGTACACGCGGCGAAAGTTGTCGAAGAATTATTTGCGAACCTGATTGCCGATCCATCGGGACCAAAGGGGCTGCCGGTCGACCACCAGGCGCAGATCCCGACCCAGGGCCTGGCGCGCACCGTCGCCGACTACATCGCCGGCATGACGGATAGCTACATTGAACAAGCGTGGCGGAGTGCCAGGGGTTAGTCGTTAGATTAATTCACAGTTCGTAGTTCGCAGTTCACAGTTGCCCATGACCTTATCGCCGGGAGTACTAATCCCTAACGACTTACCCCCTAACCTCTGTTCCCTGTTCACTGTTCACTGTTCACTGTTATTGGACTGTCCCTTGCGGGCGGAGGCGGCGGAGGTCTAGCGCGCACTCCACGGCATTCTGCGCGTTGAGCCGCAGATTATCCGCGGCGGCCCACAACCAGAGCTTCGAGGCTTCATTGGGATTGCGGCCGTCCTTCTCCGTCCGCAGGCGTACCAGCACATCGTTCTGGCCGGTCGCTGCAAGATTGGAAGGCGAGTCAGTATCTTCGAGCACCAGGTCGAGGTGTTCGCCGCCCAGAGCCTCTTCGAGAGCGAGAATCTCCACCGGCCGCTCCATCTCCACGAAGATCGAGAAGGCCATCCCGTGAAAGACCGGCGAGTGGATCACCTGTACGCCAAGCGAAGGCCAGCGTCCGCCGGACAGCGCGTCATAATGGCGGCGAATCTTTGCTTCCGCCGCATTCAGATTCAGGGTCGCGTTTTCGCCGAATCCGCTCAGCAGGTTGTACGCGGCCTGCGCGTCATATACCGCACGCGGCAGGTTCTGAAAACTCAGCAGGCTCACCGTCTGCTGGTGCAACTCGTCCATCGCCTTGCGGCCGAACTCGCTTGCCGGCTCCAGTACGGTCGCCGCAGCATAGCGCACCGCGGCCGCAAGTTGCAGCCGTTCCAGAATCAGCGCCAGGGCCAGTGCCGCTGGATGCGCTGGGACCACAGCAGGCGTGAACAGATCGGGAGAAACCGCAGCGACGCCCAGCCATGGCGCGCGCACCAGCACGCCCGTCTCCTGATCGAGTGCGCCAGAGAGATCGAGCACCGTCGAACCGGCCCGCAGCGCCTCGCGCCAGTAGCGGCGCGTCAGCTCTTCGCGTCCGCAGAAAAATGTGAAGTCCGCGCGCTCGAAGGAATCGGGGCCGATGGGCAGCACAAAGGTCACTTCATCACCCACCTGGTCGAGTTGTCCCTGCGCGTCGCCTTCATCGAGCAAAACGAATGTCGCCGCGGCCAGCGTCGACTCCGTCAGCGCGTCCTTCAACTCCCGCCCCAGCAGCGACGAAGCTCCTACAATTGCGATTCTGTACACAAGCGTCCTTTATTGAGATTGTCGTTTATCGGGCCTGGAATTGGTTCCGTAATTCCCGCTGGGCGTGTCAGAAAATCCCTCAGGGGCTGAAGCCCAACATTCATTTTGCCCATGCGGCACGCGACCCAGGTGCCCCGAGTCGTGCCCTTTCAATACCACGTTTATGAAGGTCTCACCGAGTCGGCTTCGGCCGTTGCTCCGCCGACTGCGTCTGGCTCAGGCCGTATGCGGCGTCGTCTCGACCAGCCATACGCCGCGCGCGCCCAGATTCCTGAGAACATGTAAATGATCGCCATGGTAAACAACGCGCCGTGCGAGAAGCGCACCAGGATGTAGAGCACGATGGCAATCAGCGCCAGCAATGGATAGGGATGCGCTTTGGAGAGATTGATCTCCTTCGCCGACCAGAAGCGCCACGTGCTCACCATCAGGAATCCCGACAGCCCGACCAGGATCAGCCAGGGGATGGTCATCCACCACCACCAGTCCTCGATGGGAATGCCGTAGCAAAGATGCACGGTGGAGGCGAGAATTCCAGCCGCGGCAGGAATCGGCATGCCGACAAAATATTTGCGGTCGGGCCTTCCGGGATTGCGCGGCTCCGGATCATGGCTGATGTTGAAGCGCGCCAGACGCGACACCCCGCTCAGCAGAAACAGAAAACACAGGAAAGCCGCCGCCCTGCACCAGGTGCAGATGCAGTTCGGGATTCATGGTGCCGGGGAGAAAATGGAATCCCCAGATGAACGCCAGCAGGCTTGGCGCCACGCCGAAGGTAATCGCATCGGCCAGCGAATCGAGTTCCTTCCCAAATTCGCTGGTGGTGTGGGTCATGCGCGCAATGCGGCCATCGAGAGCGTCGAAGGGGATGGCAAACAAAATCGCAATCGCAGCCCAATCCAGATGAACCTGCGCGTTGCCGCTGATGGCCTCGATGGTCTGCGTGATCGAGTAGTAGCCCAGCGCAATATTTCCGGCCGTGAACACGGACGGCAGCAGGTACATGCCCCGCCGCGCACGAGCTTGCGCCCTCGCTTTGGCCAGTGCCGGGTCGCGCCCGTTCACTGCGCGTCTCCGCCGGGCATGGAGGCTTCGCCGGGCATCGATGCCAGCACGCTCGAACCGCCCTTCACCCGCTTGCCCTTTTGCACTTGCAACGTTGCGTCGGCCGGCACAATCACATCGACACGCGAGCCGAACTTGATCAGCCCCACGCGCTGGCCGCGTTCCACCCTCTCGCCTTCGCGGTGATTGAAGACGATGCGCCGGGCCAACAGGCCGGCAATCTGCTTGAACGTGACTTCGTAACCCGGTCCAGTCACCGTCACGACATTTTGCTCGTTTTTGTCCGCGGAGGCTGGGTTCATTGCGTTCAAATATTGGCCCTTCTGGTAGCGAACGGAGGTGAGAACGCCGCCGATGGGGGCGCGGTTCACATGCACGTCAAGAACGCTGAGAAAAATGCTTATTCGCTGCTTCGGGCCGTCGGGGGTCGAGATGGTGACTGTTTCGGTAACCAGACCGTCCCCGGGGGAGACGATCAGTCCTTCGCCGGCAGGAATAGTGCGTTGCGGATCGCGGAAGAACCACAGGAAGAATGCCGCCAGGAAGATGGGAATGATGCCCCAGGCCGAGTTGCCGGTAGCCCAATTGAGCGCAACCGCCACTGCAAGAAGGCAGACACCGTAAATGTAACCGTCACGAACCATTGTCCCTAACGATTATACGGTGAATCGGTTGCGCCGCCGCCGTAAGCGGCAGACACTCACTGCGGGAAGGCCCCTGGGGCCTGCGCTGGAGAGAAATTAGGGCCGAAATCCGGCTGATTGTCGACTTAGGCGATCACCGGTGTTCGGCGCTGCAAGGCGAAAATCAGGTCTTTGGCGTGCAATTTCAGCTTTTTCAACCGCACTTCTTCGAGCTGTTCGTCTTCGGAGAGATAAGGCTTCTGAATCAGTTCTTCCAGCCGCTGAGCGTATCGATGGTGTTCCGCGTGCAAACGATCGATTTCTTCGCTCAACGTCGGATCCTGTATTTCATCCATCCAACACCTCCGTATATTAAAGAACACTTACATATAGCGCCGTCGCGAGGCAAATCGCAAGGAAGAAAACGCCCTAAAGTAACAAACCGCTGTGGATTTTTGGTGCAAATTCCTGAACCAGCCACAAAGGTCGGCTCACTCGGCATTTTTCCGGGTGGAGATATCGGGTCATCAGGACCGCATCTTCGACTGGATCAGAGTAGTAGCCTGGCCTCCGGCCCGTCTGCTCAAAACCATGTCGACGATAGAGTCTTTGCGCCCGCTCATTGGAGTTGCGAACTTCGAGATAGACCTGGGCGACCTGTTCGTTCAGAAGTTCCTCAACCATTGCCTCCATCAGGAGCCCGCCGACCCCAACCCGCTGGGCATCGGCAGCCACGGCGATCATCTCCAGTTCCGATTCGGGGATTACTACTTTGGCAACAAGGAGTCCCACAATACGCCCGTGGCCGGACTCCGCGGCTACCAACGCAATCCGCCGCACCGGCCCACCCGGATCGAGAGCTGATTGATATGCGGCAGGTTCCCAATGAGGAGCTTCGGCCAACCCGTTGGCGATCTCGACAACCCGCTCCAAGTCACCGGCGACCATCGGCCGCACCCGCACCTTGAATGGGTTCATGCCTCTTTGGCCTCGCCAAAGATCTCTGCGTCTGAACGGCGCAGATAGTGGCCATCCAGAAGAGCCAGATCGACGATTCTGCCTGACAACACCCGGCAGGAGAAGTGCACAAGTGCCGCCGCCGCCGTCGGAGCCGCGGTCCGGATGCATTCCACCCCCGTCCAAGCCTCGGCAAGCAGCGCCGCGGCAGCTTCATCGCACACGGCCACACGGGCCGGGGCCATCGCTTTCAATTCCGCGATGCCGGCCAGAAACTCTCTCGGACGACTGCCCTGCTCCGCCCAGACGCAGATAGACTTCGTGCCGGTGGGCATCGAGGGCCGCATTCGGCTCGCCCGATTTTGCCGCCATGACTTCAAGCCGCGAGACCACGGCCACCGGGACCTGCCATGCCTCGGCAAATCCTTTGGCTGCGCTCAGGCCTACGCGCACCCCGGTGAAGCTTCCTGGGCCGTTCACGACCAGAATTCCATCGGGCTTGAGGACTGCCTGCGTCGCGAGGAGGTCGCCCGCGGCCTTGACCAGCGTGGCGGAAAAGCTGCGCGCCTCGAGCTGCGTCTGCCCCAGGATCAGGCATTCGGCGCCGTCCCAGTTCCCCAGCGCTACCGTGCCGATTGCCCCGCAGGTATCGATCCCGAGCAGAATCTTACCCGGCCCCGGCAGAATCGAGCCCGGCGCTCCTGCGGCATTTGGATCCCTTGTCTGCATAACCAACCAGCATGACACAGCGAACTGCGGACGGGCTCGATCCCGACATCCGAATTGTCGTGGGGCCGTTTGATTTCTATCGGTCGGCTAGCAATCTCGGCCCGTCGTAGACTTGAAGTCATGTTGAAGCGCAGGCTCCGTTTCGTAAGACTCAAGCCCTCCCCACTAGCGGTGTGTGAGCGCTGCGGTTCTGAGTTCGAATCAACGGTTCAGGTCCTACCAGCAGGCCAAGCCCAGATCGCCCGCTCCTTCAAGTTCCATGAATGTCAGCCTCTCGATAGCAGCCCAAATCCTCCCCAGGATGTTTCTGAGCCGACAGAAGGCAATTAGCCTTTTCCTTTGACCGACCCTACGCCTTCGCCCCCATGAAGCGCTCGAATATGAGCCGAACAGCCAGCGACCGCTCATCCGAAAGGTAACGGCGCGCTGTTCCCCATCCTCCACCACTTCCGTTACTCTGTTTAAGACCCATCCAAGCCACCCATTCCACGCACGAGACCCAAAGGAAGGACCGCCCCCTGGCCGCTGCCGCCACAGCTTCGTTTCACGACACGTGGAGACCGCGCGCCAACCCATGGGTCATTGCCATCACGGTGACGCTGGCGACCTTCATGGAGTCGCTCGACACTTCGATCGCCAACGTGGCGATGCCGCATATCGGCGGCTCGCTCTCCGCCAGCCGCGATGAATCAACCTGGGTGCTCACCAGCTACCTGGTCGCCAACGCCGTGGTTCTGCCCCTCAGCGGATGGATCGCCAACCGCATTGGCCGCAAACGCTTCTACATGACCTGCGTCTTCCTCTTCACGATCGCGTCGCTGCTGTGCGGGTTGGCGCCCACGCTTGGCCTGCTGGTCTTCTTTCGCGTGCTGCAGGGCGCGGCGGGCGGAGGCTTGCAGCCCAGCGAGCAATCGATCCTGGCCGACACCTTCCCGCCGCGAAAAACGAAGCATGGCGTTCGCTGTGTATGGCATGGCGGTGGTGCTGGCGCCGGTTCTGGGCCCCACGGTCGGCGGCTGGATTGTCGACAACTATAGTTGGCGCTGGATCTTCTTCATCAACATTCCGGTTGGCATTCTCTCGCTCTACCTGACCAACCGTGTGGTCGAAGACCCGCCGTATCTGGCCGAAATCCGCAAGCGCAAAGAGAGCATTGATTACTGGGGCCTGGGCCTGCTGGTGGTCACCATCGGCGCGCTGCAAACGCATGCTCGACAAGGGGCAGGAAGACGACTGGTTCAGCTCGCGCTTCATCACTACCTGCTTTGTGGTCTGCCGCGGTGGGGCTGGTGGTCTTCATCATTCCGGCAGTTCCGCGTCGAGCATCCTATTCTCGATCTGCGGTTGCTGGGGCGGCGCAACGTGGGCACCACCATGTTCGTGATGTTCATGGTGGGCGTGTCGCTTTATTCGTCCACGGTGCTGATCCCGCAATTTCTTGCAGGAGATCATGGGCTACTCCGCGGAGCAGGCGGGCATGGCGGTCTCTTCAGGCGGCATCGCGCTGATGTTTCTCTTCCCTGTCGCGGGATTTCTTGCGCCTAAATTCGATCCGCGCTGGCTGGTCGCGATGGGATTCACGATCACGACTTTCGGGCTGTATCGCATGACCAACATGAACCTCAATATCAGCTTTGGCCAGGCGGTGAGCTGGCGCGTGGTGATTGCCCTGGGACTGCCGTTTCTGTTCATTCCCATCAATACGCTTTGCTATGCGGGCATTCCGCAGGAAAAATACAACGAGGTGAGCGGCATGTCGGCGCTGATGCGCAACCTGGGCGGATCGGTAGGCATCAGCTTCGTCACCACGCTGCTGGCGCGGGCAACGCAACGGCACCTCGCCATGCTGGGCGCGCACACGGTCAGCGGCAACCCGGTCTTTGAATCGCTGCGCTCGGGCATGGCCGGCGCGATGATGCAGAACCACGCCTCCCGAGCCGACGCCATGCAGATGGCGGGCGCGCAGATTTATGGCATGGCGCAACTGCAGGCGCGGCTGCTTGCGTATGTGGACGTCATCTGGGTGATGGTCGCGGCTGACGGCGACCCTGATTCCGATCCCGTTCATCATGAAGCGGCCGCCGAAGATGAAGGGGCCAGTGCCGATGGGGCACTGAGCGGCAGTTCGTAGTTCACAGTTCGTAGTTCGCAGTTCCCGCGCCCTCGTTCGCGGGGGGGGAAGCTGTGAACTACGAACGGCGAACTTCCCCGCCGTCTTTACACGGCGGAGAGCGCCTGCTCCAGATCGGCGATCAGATCGTCTTTGTCTTCGATGCCCATTGAGAGGCGCACCAGGCCTTCGGTGATTCCCAGGCGATCTCGGTCGGCTTGCGAGAGCGCGAAATGCGTGGTGGTGGCCGAGTGCGATGCAAGCGACTCGACGCCGCCGAGTGATTCCGCACTGATGAAAATCTTCAGCGCGCCGAGGAAACGCCCGGCAGCCTCTCGCGATCCCAGATCGAAGCTCAGCATGGACCCGAATCCCTTCTGCTGCTTCTTAGCCAGCTCGTGTTGCGGATGGGACTTGAGGCCGGGGAAGGCGAGGCGCGTGAGTTTGGGCTGAGTGGCCAGGAACTGGGCCACGGCGATGCCGTTCTCTTCGTGGGCCTTCATGCGCACCACCAGCGTCTTGATGCCGCGCAGCACCAGGTAGCACTCAAACGGCGAAAGGACGCCGCCGGCCGCCTTCTGCACCAGCAGGAACCGTTCCTTATGCTCGGGCTTCGACCCGATCAGCGCGCCGCCCAGCCCGTCGGAGTGGCCGTTCAGAAATTTTGTGGTCGAGTGCATCACGATGTCCGCGCCCAGTGCCAGAGGGCTCTGCAGCATCGGCGACATGAAGGTGTTGTCGACGCTGACTTCAACACCCTTTGGCATGCGCGATGGCCGAGACCGCTGCGATGTCGGTCAGCGACATGAGCGGGTTGGTGGGCGTCTCGATGTGAATGAGCTTCGTGGCCGGCCGGATCGCCGCTTCGAGGGCTTCGAGGTCGGCCGTATCCACGTATTCGATCTCGATGCCATAAAACTGGACGACTTCGTTAAACAGGCGTTGCGTGCCGCCATACACATTGTGCGAACAGAGGACGTGGTCGCCGGTGCGCAGGGTGCCCACGAGGCCATAGATGGCGGCCATTCCGCTTGAAAAGGCGTGGCCGCTGGAGAAACCGCCCTCGAGCGCGGCTAGCGCGGTCTCGAGCCGGTCGCGCGTCGGATTGCCGGCGCGCGAGTAATCCCAGCCGCGGTCGGTGCCAATGCCGGTGAGCTCAAAGGTCGAGGACAAATAGATTGGCACATTGACGGCGCCGGTGAGGGGATCGGGATGCTGGCCGGCGTGTACAACGAGGGTCGAATATTTTGGGTCAGACATGAGTCAGCTTTCAGCTCCTAGCTTCTATCCTCTAGCTTATCGTGCGAGCCGACTGGTACTGAGACGGCTGGCTCACTCACGCGGTGTTAAGCTGGAGCGCACATTCTTTGCGAGGCCCCATGCGAACCAATCGATCCGTTCCGCCCTGCCCGGTGATTCCGGTGCTGCGCTACCCCGATCCTGCTGTGGCTGCGGATTGGCTCGTCAAAGCATTCGGGTTCATCGTTCGCTTGCGGATCGCCAACCACCGAATCCAAATGCGCGCGGGGGAGGGGTGCTTCACGATCGCCGAGGGCGAGGTAGTTCCGAACCATTCCGCCACCATTCAGGTGCGGGTTGACGATGCACGGAAGCACTGCGAGCGAGCACGGCTGGCGGGCGCGAAGATTCTGACGGAGCCGGTCGATCAAATGTATGGCGAGTGTCAGTACAACGCGGAAGACTTCTATGGGCATCGCTGGGACTTTACGGAGACCATTGCAGACGTTGAGCCGGAGAGCTGGGGCGGGGTCTCGGTGAACCTGTAAGCGCTTGCGACGGGCAATGGGCGGAATTTCCGGTGCTTTCGAAGGAGAGGTATCGGGTTTTCACGAAGGACCCTCTCAAGCCCCGAGATGCAGCGTGACGCGCAGTTCAGCGGGCGCGGTCGACCGTCGTTTCACAACGATCTGCAATGGATCGAACCCCTTCGCTTCGACGTGCAGATATCTCACCGTCAGATTGCGCGTTCGCGGCAGAACGAAATGGCCGCCCGCATCCGTGACCGTGGAGGCAAGAACGTGATGCTGATCGGGATCGCAATCCGCGTGAAGCAGGCCGATCCGCGGGTCGTTCGGATTTCGATATTCAACCGGGGAGGCCAGGGCGGCGCACTCTTCAACCACTGCGCCGGCAACGGGAGCTCCATTCGGATCAAGAATCGTTCCAGCAAAATTTCGTACATAGAACGGCTTTTCGATGACGATGAGTTCATATTGAGCACGCGCAAATGCCGCGTACACGAATATGAATGCCATCGCTCCAAATCGAACGAACCGCACGCCTCTACGCCCCGCCCTCGAAGATTTTTTTGGACAGGTAACGCTCGGCGGAGTCGGGCAGGATGGTCGCGATGCGCTTGCCTGCGCCTAGTTCCTTTGCCAGCGCAACTGCGGCAAACACCGCGGCGCCGGAGCTCGATCCGCCGACCAGGCCTTCTTCGGCGGCCAGGCGCTTGACCATGCCGAACGCATCTACATCGGTGACCATGGCTACGCGGTCGCAGACTTCGCGATGAAACGTTTTGGGCACGAAGTGAACGCCGATGCCTTCAACCTTATGCTTGCCGGGAGGGCCGCCCTGCAGAATCGACCCCTCGGTTTCGACGGCCACGGTGACGACGGCGGGGTTCTTTTCCTTGAGAAACTGGGCGATGCCGGAGAAGGTTCCGCCGGTGCCGACGCCGGCGACGAAACCATCGACGCGGCCTTCCATCTGCTCCCAGATTTCGGCGGCCGTGGTGTCGTGATGAAACTGCGGATTGCTCTGATTCTCAAACTGCAGCGCGGTGAACGAGCCCGGAATCGCCGCGCCGGCGGCACGCGCCCGCTTGATGGCGCCGGCCATGCCTTCGTCTTCGGGGGTGCGCACTACCTCCGCGCCAAAGCCGCGCATCAGGATGCACTTCTCCTCGGCGAATCCCTCCGGGACAAAGAGCTTCACGGTGTAGCCGCGATTGACGCCGATCAGGGCCAGGCCCACGCCGGTGTTGCCGGCTGTGGCTTCGATGATGGTCGAGCCTGGATGCAGCAGGCCGCGCGCCTCGGCGTCGAGAATCATGCCCAGCGCGGCGCGGTCTTTGATGCTGCCGCCGGGATTGAGGAACTCGAGCTTGGCAAACACGTCGGCTGACGGGGGGACGAAAGCCGGGTCAGTTGGAGCATCGGCGTGGAGCCTACAAGCTGGGTGATGTCTGAGGCGATGCGGAGGCGGGAAGAACTGAGGTTTGCGGCGGACATGGATATCCAGTTTATATCGCGGCGCGAAAAATGATTGGGCTTTACGGGCTGCGGGAGATGATCAGGAGGGATTTGTTACAAGACGCAGCGTTTGAGGGATCGTGGTGCCCCACCCATCCACGATGAAGCCGTGGATGGATGGGGCACCCTGCCTTGTTTGGACAGTGCGTTACTTCTTCTCGGCTACGCTGGCGGGCTTGGTCACGCGCGCTACCGGGTAATAGCCGGTGCGCGTGCGGACGGTCAGTTTGCCCATCCCTTTGGCTTCGGCGGTCACCTGGACCTGCCGGAATCCTGGCTCGGTGGTGGGCTTGGTCGAGTGGTAGCCGAGCGTGTACTGGTTGCGGATGTCGCGCGCCACCTCGGCAGCGATCTGGTCAATGTTTTCGATCGATTTGGGGAAGAACGCGATGCCGCCCGTCTCGGTCGAAAGCATCTCGAGGGCGCGCCGCGCGTGGCGCACCTCGGCCCGGCTCATCTCATCGCCAAAGAGCAGGCCGATCGAATAAATCACCGGCCCCGAGAACGCCTGCACGCGCCGAATCGTCTGTTCCAGGTTCAACGACGACGCGTTGTCTTCGCCATCGGTGATGAGAATCAGCACCTGCTTGGGGCGCTTGGCGTCGGCCACCAGCTTGTCGGCCGAGGCGGCCACCGCGTCGTAGAGAGCGGTTCCGCCGCGGGATTCGATATGCCCCAGGCCGTCGCGGAGCTTGTTCACGTCGGAGGTGAACTCCTGATCGATGAACGCCTCGTCAGAAAAGTTCACGACAAAGGCTTCGTCGTCGGGATTCGAGGCCTGCATCAGGTCGAGCGCGCTCTTGTTCACCGACGGCCTCTTGCGCGCCATCGATCCCGAGTTATCGACCACGATCGCGATGGAAACGGGCAGATCGGTGTGCTGGAAGCTGATCAGCGTCTGCTTCACGCCGTCCTCGATGATCTGGAAGTCATCCTTGGTCAGGTCGGGAACGAGCTTTGTCCCTTCGAGCACTGTGCAGTTGAGCACCACTTCTTCCACATCGGTGTGCAGCACGTAGCCTTCGCCCTTGTTCTTCTGCAAAGGGCCCTGGTTCGTTGAGGGCGGCTCGGCATCGGGCGAGCGCACCGGATCGCGATCCACGGTGAGCGACGGGGCCTGAGCGGAGCGGGGCATGTCTGGGCCGGCTGATTCGATGGACTGGGCGTTTGTTGCGCCGCCAAGGTCAGGGTCGCGCCGGCAAAGAGAAGGATGAGAGCCGCGTTATTGCAAAGGCGCATAGTAGCCGGTACGAGCATGAACAGTCAGTGGAGGCAATCCCTGAGGCGGATTTACCTTCACCTTCACTTTACGCCACTTGCCGTCGCGGGTCAGGTCCTTGGGGCGATAGCCGATCACATATTGATTGCGCAGCTCGGTGGAAATCTTTTCGGCAATGTCGCCCATCTCGGCAGATGTCGTCAACGCGAAACAGCCGGCCGCCGGTCTCGTTGCTCAGCTCGTTGAGGAGCTGCGGGCCGGTGCGCTCTTCGGGGGTTGGCGCATAGGGGTCGAAGATGCCGATGGAGTACATTTCCACATCGGACTCGCGCACCTGCGCCCGCACCTCGCCCTCGGTGTAGCGGGAGCGGTTATCGCCGCCATCGGTGACCACCAGCAGACGCTTTGCGCTCGTGGCGCGCATCCTTCATCTTGGCCAGGCCGTAGTAGATGGCATCGAGCAGCGCGGTGCGATGGCCGCTGCGCACGGTCGCCAGCCGCGCCTGGATATCTTCGACGGAATTGGTGAAGTCCTCAATCAGTTCGGGCCGGTCGTTGAACCCGATCACGAAGAACTCGTCCTGGGGATTGGCAGTTTTGATGAACTGCAGAATCGACTCACGCGCGCGAATGAGCTTGGAGGTCATCGATCCAGAGAGATCGAAGATGATGCCGATGGAAACCGGCGCATCTTCTGCGGCAAAGGTGACGATCTTCTGGCCGCCGCCATTTTCGAAGACCTGAAAGTCTTCCTGCTCAAGGCCGGTAACCAGGCGGTTCATGGGATCGGTCACCGTCACCGGCACCAGCACCATATCGACGTTCATTCTGATGCGGGATCCAGGATGAATCTTCAGAGCATTCGGCCCGGTAGCCGCCGGAGCCTCGGCCCCTTTGGGTTCGCTGGTCGCCGGCGTTGAGGTGGAGGGAGGCGGAACATGCACCTTGTTGAGCTGGTCATCCTGGGCACGCGCGGGCGGGGCAAGGACCGCGGCAAGCGCGCAGACGCACGCGCACACGCCGCGCGAGACCCACAGCCACCCGTTCTGGTGGGACTTCATCCGCCGCTCCCCAGCAACCCTGCTCATGCCGTTCAACCCAGAATGAACGCGAGTTTAGCATGCCCGGCGACTGGCCTGCGGACCCCGTTTTCACTCTCATCAATGCGCCGCTGCTCACCCAAACTACAGATGTGAAGTTTGCGCCCTCATCGCGCACTTCTCCTGCTAGCTCTCCGTACGTCCTCAAAGATTGGACGCTGTTGTTTCGGTTTCGCCGTGAATCGCTCAAGAAGTTACTGAAAAAATAAAATTTGATGGAGTAATTGCCACGCAAGCGCTTATGCCCACTCCCAATCGGGAATGCCCAGTAGATAGAGCAGGCCGTCGAGCCCCACGTGAGACATGGCCGCTTTTGCTTCGGCCCGCACCACGGGCTTGGCATGAAAGGCCACCCCGAGACCCGCCAGGCGTAACATCGGCAGGTCGTTGGCGCCGTCGCCGACGGCAACCACCTGGGCCAGGGTGAGGCCCTCTTGCGCAGCGATCTGCTGGATGAACTCCGCCTTGTAGGCCCCGTCCACGATGCGCGTCCGTACCTCGCCGGTGACTGCGCCATCGGCTACGTCGAGCACGTTGGCGTGCACAAAATCGACACCGAGCTTCTTTTGGAGATGATCGCCAAAAAACGTAAATCCGCCGGAAAGCACGCCGGTTCTGATCCGGTGGCGCCGCAGGGTTCGAAACAGGCGCTCCGATCCTTCCATGAGGGGGATTCGCTCCAGCGCCTCGAGCACACGTTCTTCGGGCAACCCTTTGAGCAAGGCCACGCGATGGCGGAAGCTCTCAGGAAACGCGAGCTCCCCGCGCATGGCAGCCGCTGTGACTGCCTTGACCTGGTCGCCGACGCCGGCCATTTTGGCCAGTTCGTCGATGGTCTCGCCCTGGATCAGGGTCGAGTCCATATCGAAGAAGAACATCTTCTTTGGACGTCGCTGGTCAGTCAGCCGCTGCACGACGATGTCCTTATCCCGATCATCGGCTACCTTGCGACATTGCGCTCGAAGCGCAATTTCATCGACGTCGCGGGCATGGCAGTGAATCTCGGCGCACGCGTAGGCATCGCCGCGTTTGAGGGCGGAAACTTGCTCTCGCGACAGGAATTCGACCCGGTCGAACTCAAGGCCGCGCTCTTTGATCAGGCTCAGGATCGCGGCCAGCGCCGACTCAACCTCGCTGCGGCCGATGATGGTGATTACCCAGCCGTTGTCCGTCTCGTTCGTCTTCATGCCTGTCCTATGAGGAAGCTCAATTCCTAGCCTACCAACCTGCGCCTGCCTCGCAGGAACCCATCCGGTCACCACCGGCTCGTCCCCGCCAGCGGGTATGCTTGTAGGGTGCTCATCCAGCTCGATCGCTACCGCGCCGCCCATCCTCCCATGCGGCCAATTTATCTCTGGATGGCTCTGATTCTCTTCGCCGTGCCGAGCCCTGGCCGCAGCCAGGCACAGCAGCCGCAAGCCGCCGGGCCACAGTCCACACCGGCATCCGGGCAGCCGGCAGCCAATGCGCCGTCCGCGGCCGCCGTTCCCCAAGTTCCGGCCCCGCAACCACCCCCGCCTCCTGCACCTCCGCGTTTCCTGGTTGTGCTCGACGCAGCCCATGGGGGCGACGACACGGGCGGCGGGTTCGATAAGAAAACCGAAAAGGAAATCACGCTCGCCCTCAGTGTGCGGTTGCGCTCTCTGCTTGCGGCCCGCGGCATCACGGTTCTCACTACCCGCGAATCGGACACCACGGTCACCCTCGACCGCCGGGCGGAGATTGCGGACCGCTTCAGCGCAATGGCCTGCGTTTCCCTTCACGCCACGCAGGCTGGCTCCGGTGTTCACGTCTTCGTGTCTTCGCTCGCGCCGACGCAGCCAACGCGTCTACCCGCATGGAAGACCGCGCAATCCGGCTACGTCAGTCGCAGCATCGCCCTTGCGGGGATGATCAACGCAGCCCTTCAGCATGCCGGCCTCACGGCAACGGTGGGCCGCACCGCGCTACCGGGCATTGAGAGCATGACCTGCCCTGCCGTTGCTCTTGAACTTGCCCCCGACCGCAGTCAGCAGCCACCCACGCCCGTCGACGACCTCATCTACCAGGCGCATGTGACGGAGGCAATTGCTGCGGCCCTGCTTGAATGGGAAACGGAGGGCCGCCAACCGTGATTCCCCGCCATCACACCGTGCTCTTTGTCATCCTGCTTGTGGCATCGATCGCCATGGGCGGCGAACTCTGGCACCTGCGCGAGCGGGCGCACCAGCGTATGCTGGCCGGCCAGGACAATGCCACGCCGACCAAGGCGCCGCAGGTGGCGCCTGCCGTATCGGCAACGCTGATGGTCGCCAAGGATGAGGACAATTCCTTGCTTCCCCAGGAACAGTCCCTGCCCTTGCCGGAGGAGTCAGGGGCGCGCGCCCGCGTGATCCTCGGCAAGCTTCTCGATCTTTACGCCGCTCCCGGATCGGCGCACCCGGTTCCCGGCGGCGCAACCGCGATTTCCCAGGTGTTTCTGCTTCCCGTCGACGCGAAGACCGCCCCGGAGCCCGACGACGCGGTCAGGCCTACACCGATTGCCGGGCCGAGGCCAACGTCGGCCACCGCAGCCGCTAAAGCGGCCACCGGGCCGCAACTCGCGGTCGTCAACCTGACTGCCTCTTTTGCCGCATCGCATCCTTCGGGGATCGAGACGGAATCGCTCACGGTGCTTTCGATCTGCGGAACGATCCACGCCAATCTGCCGCGCGTGACTGAAGTGCGCTTTCTGGTCGACGGCCAAATGCGGCCGACCCTTGCAGGGCACGCCGATCTGACGCGCACTTACCTGGCTACCGATCCAGCAGCGGCGACAGGCGGCAATCCATGACGACGCCCTTCATCCCACCGACTGTCGGCGTGTTCGACTCTGGATTTGGAGGTCTGACGGTGCTGCGCGCCCTGATCGCGCGGGCGCCGCAGGCGCAATTTGCCTTTATCGGCGACACCGCGCGACTGCCTTACGGGTCCAAATCGCAACGGACCATTGCTCGCTACGCTGCGCAGTCGGCCCGCTTCCTGGTTGAAGAGCAGGGTGCGGACTACCTGGTGATCGCCTGCAACACCGCGAGCGCGCTGGCTCTGGATGCGATCAAGGAAGCTGTTCCCTCGTCAGTTACTGTGATCGGCGTCATCGAGCCGGGGGCGCGATCGGCGCGGCGTGCGTCAAAAACCGGCGACGTTCTGGTCATCGCCACCGACGCTACTGTGCAGAGCCACGCTTACGCGGAAACTTGCCGCCGCGAAGAACTACGCGCCCTTGAGAAGGCCTGCCCCCTTCTGGTCCCGCTGGTCGAGGAAGGCTGGGTCGAGCACCCGGTTACCGCGGAGGTGCTCCGTGTTTATCTGGACGAACTCAACGCCGAGGCTGCGGCTCGCGGCCTCAACCCTGACACCCTCGTGCTCGGCTGTACGCATTACCCGTTGCTCAAGCCGCTCATTGAGCGCAGCGTTCCCGCAGGGATGCGGGTGATCGATTCCGCCGAGGCCGCCACCGATAATCTGATCCATTACCTGTCCCACGACGTCGGGATGCCGCCTGCCGGCTCCGGGGATCCGCCGATGAGGTTCTTCGCGACGGACTCGGTGGAGAAGTTCGAGCGGCTCGGCTCCCGGTTCCTGGGCCGTCCGGTGCGCGACGTCCAGCTTGTTGACCTCGGGGGCTGAATCCAAGCCCGCGTGCGGCCAAACAATGGGAAACCCGATTGACGCGCCAAATTGGAAGCCTCAATCTGGAGACATGCCCAGGCGCATCCTCTGCATTGCTTCGGTGCTTCTAGGCGCCGCCTTCGTGGTTCATGGGCTCGTCCAGCTCAACAGCACTCTTACCACGACCGAGGCCAGCCGGATTGGGCTGGAACTGTCGGTCGGATCGATGATGCTGATTTTGGGCGGCGTCTACTTGCGGCAAAAGGGTCCGAAATGACCCGAGCCGCGCCGCAACTGCGGTTTTGCGACGAAGTGAGAATCGGCCTCTGCCCGATTCAACTGTTATTCTTGTAACTGCAAACCTGCGCCGACCCACCCTGTGCGCCACGAAGGAAGAAAACCCACCCATGATTGATCTCAAAGGGAAAACGGCCGTGGTCTTCGGCCTGGCCAACAAGCGTTCCATCGCCTGGGGCATCGCCCAGAAGCTGCACGCAGCCGGCGCAACCCTCGCCATCTGCTACCAGAACGAGCGCATGAAGGCTGAAGCCCAGGATCTGATCGCCGATCTGCCCGGCGCTTCGGGCTTCCAGTGCGACGTCTCGAATGACACCGAGATCGAGGCCCTTTTTGCCGCTCTCAAAGAGAAGTACAGCAAGCTCGACGTCCTGGTGCATGCGGTAGCCTACGCGCCGGCCTCGGAGCTGCGCGGCGAATTCCTGGCCACAAGCCGCGAAGGCTTTCGCACCGCGATGGACGTCAGCGTGTATTCGCTGATTGCCGTCACGCGGGGCGCGGTTCCGCTGATGACGGATGGCGGCAGCATCATGACCATGAGTTACTATGCGGCGGAGAAGGTGGTCCCCAATTACAACGTGATGGCCATCGCGAAGGCCGGCCTGGAGTGCACCGTGCGCTACCTGGCTTGGAGCCTTGGCTCGAAGAACATTCGCGTGAACGCTGTTTCCGCCGGGCCTATCAAAACGCTGGCTGCCCGTGGCGTCGGCGACCTGACTGAGATGATGCGGGCTCACGCCGATCGAGCGCCGCTCCACCGCAACGTCGATCAGCTTGAGGTGGGCGGGGCGGCCTTGTTCCTGGCCAGCGACCTGGCAAGCGCCATCACCGGCGAGACGCTGTATGTCGATTGCGGGTATAACGTGATGGGGTTCTAGCGCCAATTCGCAGAAATCCGCTCTAAACTGTTGGCGTCAGGCGTGGACTCCGATGGAAGCCTACACGTACAGAATCGGCAACCCCAATCCTCCGACGCTGAGGCAGAAAACATTTATGGCTGTAGCTCTGGCTACAGTGTGCTTCTTCCTGCGATTTGGCTGGATTCTTGCATTCCCGAATACCCCCGAAAAAGGATATGTGCCTCTCTCGAACACCTTTGAGATTGGAATCTGGGCCGTCAGTTTTGGCGCTTTAATGGCCTTCCTCCCGCGGCGTCGCAGTCTCGAATACAGGCTTGTCATTGACGAAGACACAATCACTGGTGTCGCCATCTATTCTGGCTGGATGAAATGGCTCTTTAGGCCCAGAACTATCCACCGGGGAAGAGTTCGCACGATCTTTGAGATACGCAGTCCCTACAATCCAGCAATAGGAATTTCTGAGAGAACCCGTTTCGGCGCCCGCATGCTGGGCTTTATCTGCGTTCCCGAATCGCTTCCTCAATTCGACGAGATCCGACGCCTCGCCGAAAGTTGGCGTGCACCCCAATAAGCGCAGCACCCGTTGCAGAAGATTTTCTATCGCGACGTCGGGCGTCTGGTCACAGATCAATGTGACAACCGGCAATTCGCCGGAACAGCACCCCACAACCGCGCGTACCGTTGATCATTATGATCAGCGATCTTAAGTATGTGCTTCGGTTGCTGGCCAAGTCGCCAGGCTTTGCTCTCACGGCGATCATCACCCTCGCCCTGGGCATTGGCGCCAACGCCGTCGTCTTCAGCGTCCTCAATGCACTCATCCTGCGGCCCATCAATGTGCCTCACCCGCAGAACATCTATATGGTGCAGCGCTTCCGCTTCCCGTCCCAGTCCTATCTGGATTACGTTGACCTGCGCGATCACAACCGCACCTTTGAAAGCCTGATCTCGTACGACATCATGGGGCCGGTCGGTGTCGATCCGGGTGCGAATCCTTCGACCGCTTGGCCCTACTCGGCGAGTGGAAATTATTTTGACGCTCTGGGCATTCAGCCCTACCTGGGCCGCTTCTTCCACACATCCGATGAGAAAGGGCCGAACAGCGCGCCTTACATTGTGCTCAGTTATGCGTACTGGCATGGCTATTTCCATGGCGACCCCGGTGTGATCGGCCACGTCGTCCAGATCAACAAGCATCCGCTCACCATCATCGGCGTGGCCCCGAAGGAATTTCGCGGCACGGAGCTCTTCTTTGCGCCGGCCTTCTGGATTCCCATCATTGACGAGCCGTTGATTCGAGGGTTCGACAGTTTGAAGTATCGCGGCGATCACTCTGAGATGATCATTGGCCGCCTCAAACCCGGCATCACTCCGCCGCAAGCCACGCAGGACCTCAACTCGGTCGGCGCATGGCTCGCAAAGGCCTATCCTGCGGATGATGAGGGCGTGCAATTCACGCTGGCTCGCCCCGGGCTGGTTGGAGACTTCTTTGGCGGTCCTGCACGTGCCTTCATGGCCGGGCTGATGCTTCTTTCCGCTCTCATCCTGCTGGCGGCTTGCGCCAACCTGGGAAGCCTGTTTGCTGCTCGCGCCGCGGACCGCTCCAAAGAAGTGGCGCTGCGCCTGGCCCTGGGATCGACTCGCGGCCACATCCTGCGCCAGTTGCTGTCTGAAGCTGTCCTGGTCTCGCTGGCCGGCGGAGTCCTCGGCCTGGGAGCGAGTCTTCTTCTTCTCCGTCTTCTCAGCGCCTGGCAGCCGGTGCCCGATATTCCAATCAACGTGCCGGTGAGCGCCGATGCGCTTACCTATACCGTTGCGATTCTGATGTCGGTGGCGAGTGGGCTTCTGTTTGGGATGGTCCCGGTGCGGCAGGTGATGCGCGCCGATCCGTGGCAGATGATTCGCTCGGGAATGAGCAGCACCAGCGGCCTGAAGCGTTTCACGGTGCGTGATGTGCTGCTCGCGGTGCAGATCGCCATCTGCGCGGTGCTGGTCACGTCGTCGTTTGTTGCCGTGCGCGGCATGGTGCGCTCGCTGCACAGCAGCTTCGGGTTTAACCCTGCAAACACGCTTCTGGTTAGCTCGGATGTGCACATGTCCGGATATACCGAGGACCAGAGACCGCAGATGCAACGCCGCATGATGGATGCCGTCGCGACGATCCCGGGCGTAACCTCGGCTGGGACCATCGACAGCATTCCACTGGGCATGGGCGGTGGCGATTCGTATGTCTATGCGGACAGCGCCACGGAGTTTCGGCCCACCAATTACATCCTCAGCGCGATGCACTATGCCGTTTTTCCCAATTACTTTGCCACTGCCGGAACGCGTATCCTCGCCGGTCGCGACATCTCAGTGCACGATGACAAGAACGCTCCCAAGGTCGTCGTCATCAATCGCTACTTTGCCAACAAGGCATTCGGGTCCATCGACAAAGCCATCGGCGGTCACATCAAATACTGGGGCGGCGAGCGCGCCGAGGTCGTGGGCGTGGTCGAGGATGGAAAGTACAGATCCCTCACCGAAGAGCCGCAGGGCGCCATGTTCTTTTCTCTCGATCAGCACACCTCGAGTGATTCCTGGCTCCTGATCCACACCAACCGCAGCCCGCACGAGATAGCCGCGGCCGTCGACCGAACTCTTCACGGCCTCGACTCGACGCTGCCTTTCACCCTGCGCACATGGGATGAGGAGTTGAGCGGCGCGCTCTTCGCTCCTCGCGTCGCTACCGTGGCCCTGGGTGTTCTGGCGATCG
>CAWBSV010000044.1:0-18980 GCA_963791505.1 uncultured Acidobacteriaceae bacterium | reverse complement strand
ATGGTCGGCGGCGACAATGAACCTGTCGAATATCTGCGCCCCATCTTTGAAACCCTCGCTCCGGCCGCAGACAAAGGCTGGGGACACGTGGGCCCGGCGGGCTCCGG
The DNA here is from genome assembly GCA_963791505.1 of uncultured Acidobacteriaceae bacterium. Lineage (GTDB taxonomy): Bacteria > Acidobacteriota > Terriglobia > Terriglobales > Acidobacteriaceae > Telmatobacter. Next base: position 18,873 of record CAWBSV010000044.1, on the reverse strand, counting down.
GCACTTCGTCAAGATGATCCACAACGGCATCGAGTACGGCATGATGCAGGCCTATGCCGAGGGCTTCACCATCATGGAGCAGAAGAAGGAGTTCAATCTCGACCTCGCAGCCATCGCGCAAATCTGGCGCTACGGCAGCGTGGTGCGCAGCTGGCTGCTCGATCTCACCGCCGACGCGCTGGGCAAGAATCCCACGCTCGAGGGCCTCGAAGCCTGGGTCGAGGACTCGGGCGAGGGCCGCTGGACGGTGATCGAAGCCATCGACCTGAATATCTCCGCGCCGATCATCACCGAATCGCTGCTGCGCCGCATCCGCTCGCGCGAAGAGAACAACTTTACCGATCGAATGCTTGCCATCATGCGCAATGAGTTCGGCGGCCACGCGGTGAAGAAGGACTAGACCCGAGTACACAGGGCAGTTTTAGCATCTGAAGCGTTGAATGCGCAGCGCAGCAGCCGCAACTGGAGGAGAAAACGATGGCGACGATTCAGATGCAGGTCACGGCCGGAAGATCTCAAGCAGGTTCCGCAAGGCAAGGAGCGGATTCCTGATCCCGGCATCATGGTGATCTTCGGCGCATCAGGCGACCTGACCAAGCGCAAGCTGCTGCCCGCGCTCTTTCACCTGCGCCAGAACAACCTGCTGCCGGAGAAGTTTGCCATTGTCGGCGTGGCGCGGCGCCCGCTGGGCGACGAGTTTGCCCAGGATATGCGCGAAGGCATTGTCGAGTTTGGCGGCGTGGACACAGGCGATGCCAAGCTCGATGACTTTGTGAAGACACATCAGCTACTTCCCGCTGAACTTTGACGATCCGCAGGATTACGCCGGCCTCAAAGCCGAACTCGAGCGCATCGCCAAGGAAAAGGGCATCGGCGGCGATCGGCTGTTCTATCTGGCCACCGCGCCGGAGTTTTTCGCCGGACATTGTCGAGAATCTTGGCGCGCAGGGCATGGCCACGCCCGGAGCAAGGCAAGACCGCCGTCGTCATCGAAAAGCCTTTCGGTCACGATCTCGATTCCGCGCGCGATTCTCAACCACCAGGTCAATGCCGTCTTCCACGAGAACCAGGTCTTCCGCATCGACCACTACCTGGGCAAAGAAACCGTCCAGAACATCTTGGTCTTCCGCTTCGCCAACGGCATCTTCGAGCCGGTCTGGAACCGCAATTACATCGACAACGTGCAGATCACGGCCGCTGAGACGCTCGGCGTTGAAGGCCGCGGACCGTTCTATGAGAAGGCCGGCGCGCTGCGCGACGTTGTCCAGAACCACGTGATGGAGCTGCTCAGCTTTGTCACCATGGAGCCGCCTTCGAGCTTTGAATCGGAAGCGGTGCGGCGCGAAAAGCTCAAGGTGTGGCAGGCCATTCCGCCGATTCCCATCCTCAATACCGTGCGTGGGCAGTATGGCCCGGGCCTGGTCAAGGGCGAGCATGTTGTTGGCTATCGCGATGAAGAGCGCGTGGATCCGGAGAGCGGCACGGAGACTTATGCGGCCATCCGCCTGGAGATCGAGAACTGGCGCTGGGCCGGCGTGCCGATCTACCTGCGCGCGGGCAAGCGGCTTAAGAAACAGGCCACGGAGATCAGCATCCAGTTCAAACAGCCACCGCTGCTGATCTTCAACCGCCTGCAGAACTCGGGGCCCTGCCAGGAGATTCAGCCCAACCTGTTGACCATCCGCATTCAGCCTGACGACGGCATCTCGCTGCGCTTCGGGGCCAAGGTGCCCACTTCTCCCAACATGGATGTCTGCCCGGTGATCATGGACTTCGACTATGCGGCGGCTTTTGGCAAGTCGAGCGCGAACGGCTATGAGCGCCTGTTGCTGGACGCGATGCTCGGCGACCAGACCCTGTTCGCGCATCGCGATGGTGTCGAAACGACGTGGGGGTTGTATACTCCGATTCTCCAGGCATGGGCCGCGAAGAAGCCGCAGGTATTTCCCAATTACTTCGCGGGAAGCTGGGGTCCTGAGTGTTCCGACCACCTGCTCGAGAAGGGCGGGCACGTCTGGCGCAACCAATTCGGGAAACTTGCTTGAGTTGGAGAGCACGTGACGAAAGACGAAGCGTGGGCTTTAGCCGAAGAGTGGGTCGCTGCATGGAATGCGCATGATCTTGACCGGATCATGGAGCACTACGACGACGGGGTTGAGCTGATTTCTCCCGGTCGCCGCCAAGCTGCTTGGAGCCAAAGGGCGGCAAAGTCAAAGGAAAGAAGGACCTGCGCGCCTATTTTCTGCGCGGGCTGGAAGCCTATCCCGAGCTTTTCTTCCATCTGAAAGACGTTCTGTATGGGCTGGACAGCCTGGTTCTGTATTACTCGAACCAGAAGGGCATTTACACGGCCGAGTTCATGAGCCTGGGGAAGACGGGCAAAGTGGCCAGGATTATGGCGCACTATAGTGAGTGACAGTCAATTGGTCCCCGCTTAATCTCAAAGGGCATCGGGTGCCCCAGGTGCCTCGCCTTTGGGCACCTGGGAGACCATGAACCCCGATTCCTAGAGGTCGGGCTTACTCTCTAACCACTTTGACGAAGATGCCGTCGGGGAGCTCGCCTTCGAGGAGGTGAACGACGCCGCCTTTGACGAAGCCTTCGAGGACGATACGTCCAGGTTTGGGTTGCGGTGATGCGGCGGGAGCGGTGGTCCTGGGGTGGATGTTTGCCGGCGGCTTCTCGTACGCATCTGCCCGGCTGCCGATGGACGATTTTCCCATCCCTTTGTCCATGGCCTCGTTGGCCAGCGCGTCCGCTTCTTTGTTGCCGCCGCGGAGGGTGTGGCGCATCTCGAATTTGTCGAGGCGGGCGGCGAGGCGTTTGGCTTCTTCCCAGAGAGGCCTGAGGCCGGGGCTGGCGACCTTGTACTGGCCCTTCATCTGCTTGACCATGAGTTCTGAGTCGGACACGACGCGCAGCCGCCTGGCACCGTTTTCAGGCGCCCATTTGAGCACCGCGAGAAGCCCTGAATACTCCGCGTAATTGTTGGTCTGGACGCCTAAAAACTGACTCAGCCGCGCAACGACCTGCCCATCCGGGCCTTCAATCACCGCGCCATAGCCGCTGGGGCCGGGGTTGCCCCGCGAACCGCCATCGCAGTGGGCGGTAAACCAGCCGTCAGCGCCCGAGCTTTCATCCGCAAAGAGATTTCCTGTCATCGTTTTCAAGTGTACTTCCGAGCCTGGGTGGCAGCGAGCAACGCGTTCACGGATACCCATCCAGCTCCGTCAAGCTGGATTAATCTGCTCGGTCCGAGCGTCTCTCAGCTGAAAGCTCAACATTGAGTGCGATTACATGGAAGAATTCGTTTTCTGACATGAAGGATACATAGAAATGCCGATACGCCGGAAATTGATGGGGTGTCACGATGTTCCACGCCTCCCCGGCTTCCGCCAGAAGCCTGGAATCTTTAAACTCAACGACTGCTCCCAGCTGATCGCAGGTTAGGCTTGGCGTCATAAGCGGATCGCGCCCCGGCCACGGGCCCTTGAAAACGTAGCTTGCACGCGAAAATACAGGATTTCTCACGAAAAAGGGCCCGGAATCGTCACTCCAATCGCCTCGTTGGTATTCAATCGCGATTACAAAATCGCCATCCGAGGATCGAAAGGATACGCCCCATTCGCCAGTTGGCGGTAAAAAGTCGTTCAAATTGAAGAGTGTCTTGGACGCTGATTCTGAATTCATGGCTATGGTCCTAGTGTGGGAGACCCGGAGCACTTCTTTTCCTTTCCGCGCCGGCCACCTGTCGTCACCGAACTCGACCTTGCAGTGCTCCAACCTGAACGAACGACCGTCCCGCACGACGATGCTGTCTCCCTCGATCTGTGCGAGCAGCACTTCATTCAAGCGAGCGCCCTCCTCGATCAAGGCACGCATGCCCTCGAAATCGCCGTGGTAACCAACGGGATAAAAGAGCGAGCCATCCGGCAGCCATAGACGGCACGCCTGCGATGTCCTGCCGCCGCGCTTTATGCGGCTGGCATCCGCGCCGTTGGTTAGGGAGCGAAATTGTGCCTTAAAACTCCTGACTCCATCGTCCGCAAAGTACACATACTCCTGTCCGCTCCCGGGCAGGTAGGCGGATGTCCCCGGGATACGCTTCAGGGGGACGTGGCTTGCGCCAATCTGTTCTTCCTTCTTACCCGTTTTTGTCTCATCCCGGGAGCCGTTGTCTATCGAGTAAACCCATTGCCTGCCTCTGCCATCTTCATAAAGAACGCCTGTGTCGAGGAGTTCTCTGAATTTCCAGTCAAGCTTAAGGTCAACTTGGCGCCAGCGGAGTCCTCCGGCCCGGTCCAAGAACAGGAGGCCTGTTTCGTAAACGATGGCCATGCCCTCCTTGTTAGCAAAGCCTTTGATGAACTGAAAGCCGTCTTCAACCTCATCTCGCCCCGCCAAGCGACCAACAGCCTCGATCCGACCGTCGCTCGACAGAAACCGCCAAGCTGTTTCGCCTCCATTAAAAACGCCGACTGCGTAATCGAAGCCCTCAGGGTAAAGAAGAGATAAGGGTCCCTTCCCAAATCCCGGAGGAATTGGATACCGAATGAAACCCAGGCGGTCGGAGGTAAAGCTAACCGTCTCGCCGTCGCTCCAGTCCCATTCTCCTAAGGGAGCAAGGGCAATTCGCCGTAGCCCTTGAACATTTGGCCGATAGTGATCAACTTTGATCGTCATGGGCTCAAGACTTGTAGCAATTCCGTCCATAAAGCTCGCCATCGATTCGCCGTTTCGCCGGTGGAGGCATTTCTGAACCTTATGAAATGGAAATGCTTCGAACTTTGAGTTTGCCCACAGAATTGAGAGATGGCTGACATCCTCTGTTGACCGAAATATTAGTACCCCACCAAGTAGAACCAAAATCGATTTCGTCAGGACAAATCCAAAGTCACGCGTAAACAAATTGACATTCCCTCCTTGAGGGTCCCATCCGCTATTCCACATAGCGGCTGTGATCTTATCCAGTTGATCAGGGATTTCGCGCGCTCTCTCCAGCTTTATCTGGAAGCCCATCTCAAGGCGATGCTTAGCGCCCTCTGACTCCATCTGGAAGCGGTTCTCAAGCTCGAAAGAATCGGGGAGAGCTCGTCCAAATCCATCAAATGGCGTCGATTGCCCCCTAACGGAATCAAACGGCGGCGTTTTGATCGTTTTATTCTTAAGGCTTGACAATGTGGGTTCCTCCAACCTCCCCTATCGCCTCGATGACCGCCCAGTCAACTACCGCAGTAAATCCGATACCTGGGCTATCCCGCCCCCCAACGCGTCAGCTTACGGATCCGCCTTTATTTCGTCTACTTGAGTGCGGTCCACTCTCTACACCCGGAGCGAGAATCGATGGCAACGGATGCGGTGACTTACCCTGTTTCCCCGGCTCCTGGCGCATCAAACTTGGCATGGCCGGGTGCGCGAAGGGTACAATCCGGCTCAGGTATGGGTGCTTCGACGACGACTGACGGAGCCGGACATAACAAAGCTGGCCGCACCACGCTGACCACGGCTGAGGCTCGTGCGCAGGCGCGCGCGCCTGAGATGGAGCTGATCCGGGAGGCCCAGGGCGGTTCGCGGGCAGCCTTCGATGCGCTGGTTCGCCAGTATGAGCACCAGGTTCTGCGGCTGGCCCTGCACCTGACCGGCAGCGAGCACGACGCCGAGGACATCTACCAGGAAGCTTTCCTCAAGGCGTATCGCTACATCGGCAACTTCCGCTTTGAGTGCTCGTTTTATACCTGGATCTACCGCATCGTCACGAATCTCTGTCTTGATCAGCTTCGCCGCAAGAAGACGCGTCGCGAAGACCATGCCGTGGTGCTTGATCACTCGGGCGATGAGATCGATGTTCTGAGCGCGGTCTCAGACGATCGCTCGTACTCGAACCCTGCCAAGGAGCTCGACCGCAAGGTTCTCGGTTCGCGCATTCAAACCGCGCTTGGCAAGCTCACGCCGCGCGAGCGGATGGTTTTTGAACTCAAGCACTACCAGGGGCTCCGTCTGCGCACCATCGGCGAGATGCTCAACACAACGGAAGAAACTGCCAAAAATACGCTCTTCAGAGCGACCAAAAAGCTGAGAACTCAGCTGGCAGGTCTTCGCTAGTCCGCTGGCGCTTTTGCTCCAACGGCTAGGTTCACAAGGGAACGATCCGCGGCAACGCGGAGCACCAACTTTGAGGCTGGAAGGACGTACACGATGAATTGCGAATTGGCCCATGAGCGCATTGTGACCGCGATCTACGGCGAATTGCCCGATGAACAGATTCATGAGCTGGAGCGGCATGTGAGCGGCTGCTCCGAGTGCGAAAAGGAGCGTGAGCAGATGCGCGCCCTGAAGCTGCTGGCCGATGCCTGTCCCGTCATCGAGCCGGACGCGAACCTGGTTGCCCGCTCGCGCCACCGTCTTGAAGAAGCGCTGGATGCGCTGCCGCCGCGGCGGTGGTATGAGCGTCTTTCGCAGCGCATGGTCAACAACTTTGCCAGTCTGCAATCGGCTCCTTTTGCCGCGTGCCTGCTGCTGATTGTGGGCGGAGGCGCCGGCTGCCTGGGCGGCTACGAGTACGCGCAGGGACGCGCCGCGCACGCTGCTGTGCAGCCCCACGTTGTGACAGCGTCAGCCGGGCAAGACAGCATTCCGCAGGAAGCGGAGATTGCCAACATTTCGTCGATCGTGCGCGAGCCGAACAGCGAGATGGTGGAGGTTCGCTATAACCAGGTGGTGCCGGCGAAGATGCAGGGGTCGCTCGATGATCCAGCGATTCGGCAGCTTTTGATGCTGGCCTCTGAGAACTCGGCATCCGCCGGGGTTCGCGATGACTCGGTGGGCTTGCTTGCCGCCGAGTGCCGGGCGGGTCACAGTTGCCAGGCAGCGGGGATTCGCGACGCGCTGATGGTGGTGCTGCGCTACGACAAGAATGAGGGCGTGCGGCAGAAGGCGCTTGAGGGCCTGGAGCCTTACGTTGCCGAGGACGTCCGGGTCCGCGATGCCGTGCTGGAAGCGCTGATGAACGACAGCGATCCGCGGATTCGCTCAGCGGCCATCAGTGTCCTGGAGCCGGTGGAATCGGACATGAGCGTGCGACAGGTCTTGCATACAGTGGCGACTTCAGATCAGAATCCTCATATTCGAACTGTTTCGCGCGAAGTTTTGAGCAAGGTACCTCAGTTCCAATAGACCCCAATAACCTTCTGGCACATGCGCCGTCCCACCAGAGCGCGAGCCAGGAGAAACGAGCAGGAGAGATTCACCATGGATCACTTTTTGAGGCAGTGCCCGAGCATTCGTTTTGGAGTCGCAACGCACATCGTTCTTGGCGCCGGCATCGTGCTGGGGACGGGCATCGCGCTCGCGCCGTTGGCCGCACCCGCGCAGGCAAATTCAATTTCTGAAATGATTCAGGAGCCCAGCCCCCTCCTCGGCCACAACTCCTCGAGCTCGCAGGGCTATCTCGGCGTGGATCTTGCCGACGTGGATGCGGCGAAGGCGCAGGAGCTGAAGCTGAAGGATGTGAAGGGCGCCGTTATCACCCTGATCGATCACGATGCACCTGCGGGTCAGATCGGCCTCAAGGTCAACGACGTGGTCGTGCAGCTTAACGGACAGCCCATTGAAGGCGCCGAGCAACTGCGCCGCATGCTCAAGGAGATCCCTGCCGGCCGCAAGGTGAGCCTGGAGATCAGCCGCGACGGGAACATCCAGACCCTGGGCGTTGAGCTTGCCGACCGCCGCGCGATGGAACACGACATCTGGAACAAGATCGGCAACAACGGCGATGTCTTTGCGCAGCCGCCTGCGCTGGGCATTCTCTCCGGTGCGGGTGGCGATGCGCCGGTGGGCGGCGGGTTCCACATGCCGTTCTTCGGCAGCACGCTGAACGTGGGCGCCATGGTTGAGCCGCTCACCAGCCAGATGGCTGAATATCTTGGCGTTCCCAGCGGCCTGATGGTCAAACAGGTGGCGCATAAGAGCGAAGCGGAAGTGGCCGGGCTGAAGGCGTTCGACGTAATCGTCAAGGTTGGCACGGAGCCCATCACCAACCTGGCCGGATGGGATCGCGCCTTGCGCTCGAACCAGGGCAAGCCCGTGCAGGTGACCGTTCTTCGCGACAGGAAGCAGCAGGTGCTTACACTTCTGGTCGACTCCAAGCACCACGGCGAACTTGAGTGGGAGCAGGTCTTCCCCGGCGAGGATGGTCCGTTGGTTGCGTTCCTGGACCCGAGCTGCAGCCTGGCGGACAGCCAGGCCGCTCAGCAATTGCAGCAGCAGGCTGAAGCGTTGCGGGGACAGATCGACGGGATGGTCAACTCCGAAACGAAAGCCCAGATCGCGGAACAGATGCGCAAGCAGGCTGAAGAGCTGAAGAGGGGGTTGCAGAACTTCAAGGTCGATCCGAAAGCGTTCGCTGCTATGCAGCAGGACATGAAGGGCTTTCAGTTTGATCCCAAGGCCTTCGATCAGATGCAGCAGGACATGAAGGGCTTTCAGGTTGATCCCAAGGCCTTCGATCAGATGCAGCAGGAGATGCAGAACTTCAAGATTGATCCGAAAGTGTTTGAGCAGCTGAACCAGGACATGCAGAACTTCAAGGTCGATCCCAAGGCCCTCGACGAGTTGAAGCGCCAGATGCAGGACTTCCAGAAGAACTTCAAGCCGGAGGACTTCAAGGTCGATCCGAAGCAGATGGAAGAGCTTAAAAAGCAGATGGAGCAGATGAAGAAGGACATGCAGGATTGGTCCTTTGCCAGCCCTGACGCGACTGTCTAGCTTCGACGGTGGCTGAATCTCATGGCGGTAAACACGGCCGACACGGCGGCGACCTTGGTGTCCACAAGCCCCGCGGCCAGGCCTGCGGCGCGCACCGATGACTCATTCACGGCGTGTCCCGGGCCCTTGCGATAAACGATCCAGATGGGCGCGGTTCCCTTGACTGCGGTCTTCAGTGCCTTGTCCAGGTTGCCGGGCGTTTCAACGCAAGCCACAAGCAGTGCGCCGCCGGTCTTCACGCGGTCGGACTCGCGCAAAGCTTCCTCGAGGGCTTCATCGAGCAGGTCGCCGACCACGCGGACGGCCGATCCCTTGGAGATGCCTAACTTTCTGGCGAGGGTGGGCGGATTCTCGATGGCTTTCGCCCATTGCCCGGCTCGTTCCGCACCCAGAAACAGCGATACCTGCTCGCCTTCCAGGATGAAGCGAAGCGTCTCTCCCTTGACGGCCATCTTATTGATCGCAATGAACGGAATCCGCTTGCGGATGCCGCCGCGCAGGATAATTTCATGGGTCTCGAGCACGGCTTTCACGTCTGCCGTCGTCGCCGCCCACTCGCATCGGCAATTGCATTCCCGCCCCATATTCGCGGATTATAAGGGGCAAACGTCTTCGCGCGTCCAGGGAATCCGAGAGCGAGTCGAACCGGAAAGAAGCGCGTTCTTTGCCCCATGGATGCATCCAACGAAAGACGGGAGGGTTCTGTGTCGCGAGCCGAACACTGGTTGTTGTTGACAGCTTTGATTGCGCTGCCCGCAGCTTCGCAGGCGCAGAGCCCCAAAGATCTGGTCCAGCACGCCGTAACCACCGAGTTGGCCGCCGACGCGGCCGACCACTCCCATTGGCTCTATTTCGACATCGACCGCAAGCCCGACAATGCAGTCAAGCAGTGGGTCGCCGACGCGAAGGGCGGCTCACTCCATCTGGTGGTTGAGAAGAACGGCCAGCCGATCCCCAGAGACGAGCAGAGGCGTCGGATGGACGAGTTCATTCGCGACGCGGATGCGCAGGCCAGACAGCGCAAGAACGGCGCGCATGACGACGATCAGGCCGCAGAAATGCTTGGCCTGCTGCCCCAGGCTTTCGTCTGGACCGAGGTGGGCAAGCAGGGTTCCCTCACAACCCTTCATTTCAAGCCGGATGCCCAGTTTCACGCCCCTGACTGGGAGGCGCGCGTCTTTACGGCGATGGAAGGCGACCTGGTGATCGACAACCAGCAGTGGCGCATCGCCAGCCTGAAGGGGCGGTTGATTCACGATGTGCTTTTTCTGGGAGGCTTGTTGGGCAGGCTGGAGTCGGGGGGGACGTTTGACGTCGAGCGCCGCGAACTGAGCCCAGGCATCTGGCAGATCACAGAGACGCACGTCCACATTGCGGGTCATGCGTTGCTCTTCAAAGACATCTCGGAAGAAGAGGACGAGGCAAAGTCCAGCTTCACGCGGCTGCCCGCTGAAATGGACCTGCAGCAGGCCGAAAAAGAGATGCTCGACAAGGTCGGCAACCGGGAGACGGCGCGCAACTGACGGCGGCTTTTAGGGATTAGTCGTTAGGGGTTAGTTCGCAGTTCACAGTTCGTATTTCACAGTCGGCAGATTTCGCGAGCAAGCCCCTAATCCCTAGTCCCGAGCCCCTGAGCCCTGGATCCCTCGCCCCTGAGCCTCATCGCATTTCCACCGGTAATGTGCCCAGTCCCAGCCGCATCATGCTAAGCTGGCAGGCGCGTGCGGACCCCCGCGCGCCATTCAGCCGGCGTGGTCATGGAAAGGAACATATGCCTCGTCCCCTCCCCAAGTCTCTGTTGGTTCTGCTTGCTTGTGTTTTCTGTTTGGCGCCTCTCGCGCATGCGCAGGGCGGTGCCTGTAAACAAGGATTTGTCTGGCGGGAAGCGTTCCCTGGCGATCAAGTGTGTGTGACGCCGGAGACGCGCGCCCAGGCCCAGGCCGATAACCGCACTGCTGCCGCGCGCCGTGCCGCGCCGAATAACGATGCCTGCGTCCGGGGCTATGTCTGGCGCGAGGCTTCGCCGCAAGATCATGTCTGCGTCACCGTGCAAGCGCGGGCTCAGGCGCAGGACGACAACCGCGTGGCGGCGACGCGCCTGGTGGCCGGCGGAGGGGGCATGATGGCTCCGCAAGCGAATCCCGGCTCGAATCCGATCGGCACGCGCATCAATGCAGGAACGGAGATGCAGGTCGCAAAGCCATCGCGCCTCGAGGCGCGGCCTCGGCCCATTCCCCTCACCGAGGTGGACCTGAACCGCCAGGCGCCCAGACTTGGCGTCGCGGGCAGGATCAAGCTTCCCGGTGTCTACAACCCCAACATCCACTACCAGCTCGAGAACTTCAACAACCAGGTCGGTTCTGAAGTGAACACGACCAGCATCGATAGCGCTATCTTCTACGGCGCAAGCGGTTATGTGGAGATCGACTTTAACGTGCTGCCCGGCAAGCAATTTATGCTCGACTGCTCAGTGGGAGACAACGGCACCTACAAGGTGGGGACCACCTTCGTGGACGCAAACGGCAATGGGCCCAACTACTCAGGGGGACCGATGACCGCGTTCAGTCAGCACTTGCTCATCCCGCTGAACCCCGCACCCGGCAATGCAGCCAAGGCCAAGGTGGTGATCAGCTTTACTGAAGTGACGTTCTATGGATGCGTGGTGGATACGGTGAACTAGGGGCCAGGGACTCGGGGTCAGGGACTCGGGATTAGGGGGTTGCTCGCGAAATCTACCGACTGTGAACTACGAACTAAGCCCTAAGGACTAACCCCGACTAACAACTGACCGCTGCTTTACTCACTTGTGGTCGGGTCGATGGTCGAGCGCACCTGGGAGACTTTGTTGGCGGGGAAGCCGCCTTTCTGGGCGTGCTCGCGCACTGTGGCTTCGTCGGGGGCGATGTAGACGCAGTAGATCTTGTCGTCGGTTACGTAGCTGTGCAGCCACTGGATTTGGGGGCCCAGTTCTTTTAAGACTCCGCAGGATGTTTGCGAGATGGCCTGCAACTGCTCCGGCGAAAACTTGCCTGCTCCGGGAATCTCTCTCTCAATCACGTACTTCGGCATTGGCTCTCCTCTTTCGGATTGGTTCTACTTTTTCTTGATCAGGAATCAGTCGTCAGCGAACTCAGAACTACGAACTGTGAACTAACCACTAACCCCTAACGACTAACCCCTAACTCCTCTTCGGCGCCGCGAAACAGTGATTTTAAGGCCCGCCATACCCAGCGGATGAGCACCACTGTTACCAGCACCAGCACGGCGACAATCCCTGCGGCGATCCAGGGATTCCACGTGGCGAGCCAGGTGAGGAACACGGCGAGCACGTCTTCGCCCACGCTGAGGCCGATGTTCGAGAGCGGCTCGGGCGAGGGAGTGACCGCGGCGCGCACCGCTGTCTTGCCGCCGTGCGCGACAAAGGCGACCAGGCCGCCGGCGAGCGTGGCGATAAGCTGCTCCTCGGGCTTCAGGGACGACGTGGCTTGAAACGCGAGCAGCGCGGCCACGGGCACGCGGATGAAGGTGTGGAGCGCGTTCCAGATCAAGTCGAAGGCGGGCACCTTGTCGGCGAAAAACTCGACGCCGAACAGAGCGATTGACGCGCCGATGACCCACCAGTTGGTGAGCAGGTGCAGGGAGGCGGGCAGGGGCAGCCATCCCGCATGGGCCAGCAGGCCCAGCGTGGCGACGGTCGCGTAGACGTTCAGGCCCGCCGCAAAGCTGACGGCAATCAGCAAGGCCACTAGCTCAGTTCCCTGGAACCTCATCGCGCCAGTATAGCGGCAGGGGGAGCGATTCGCCTTCAGCGACCATCGCGGTCTGCGTATCTTGCAGAACATTCACGCGCAATTCGGCAAGTCTGCCGGGGAGGATTTGTGCTACAATTTGTATATACACAGTGCGCTACGAGTGGGATCGAAGAAAGAACCGCGAGAACCAGCGCAAGCACGAAGGGATCTCATTCGAGCTCGCAGCCCTTGTCTTTGAAGACCGGCGTTGCCTCATCGGACTGGACCGCGTGGACGAGGATGGCGAACAGCGATGGCACGCGGTGGGAGCGGTTTCGATCGAAGACGGGGTTAGCGCCGTTTTACTGGGTGTGCATGTGTATCGGGAGGATCGCGATGGCGAAGAAATCATCCGCATCATCTCAGCCCGCAGGGCTGACCGTCATGAGCTCGCACGATATCAAGGCGAGGCAGTGGACTGATCGGGAGCGCAGGGCCTTGCGCAAGGCGAGCCATGCTCAGGCCGTCGGAAGCGACGCGGGCATCAACCTTGCCGACGTCCCAAGCCTTACGGGCAAGCAGCTCTCGCATCTTGTGCGGCTACGGGAGGGCCGCCGCAAAGTTCCCGTGAGCGTTCGCCTCGATCCACAAGTGCTGGACTGGCTGCGGGCCAAAGGCGAAGGTCATCTCACGCGCATCAACGACATCCTGGTTAACCTGATGGAAGCGGAGCGGCAAGTCCGGTAAGTGACCGGAAACTCAAAACCTTACGGTTCTGTGATTCAATAGTAGGGATGGCTCTTCCCCGGAAAAAGACGGTGCGCGGGCGGTTGATTGCGGCGCGACGCAAGGCGCGCGAGTACGCGATGGTGGCGCGGGCGCTGGCCGATACGGCGCACCCGGTGCTGGCGCAGATTGTGCCGGCGCGGTTCTGCAATCTGAGCTGCGGGTATTGCAACGAGTACGACAAAGTCTCCGAGCCGGTGCCGCCGGATGAGATGCTGCGCCGCATCGACCACCTGGGGCGCCTGGGCACGGCCATGATCGGCATCAGTGGCGGCGAGCCGCTGACCCATCCGCAGCTCGATGACATTATTGTCCGCATGCGCAAGACGGGCGCCATCGCGGGCATGATCACCAATGGGTATCTCTTGAATGTGGAGCGCATCGAGCGGCTGAACCGAGCGGGCCTGGACCACATGCAGATCAGTATCGATAACCTTGAGCCCGACGATGTGTCGAAGAAGAGCCTCAAGGTGCTGGACAAAAAGCTGCAGATGCTGGCCGAGCATGCCGAGTTTCACGTCAACATCAACTCGGTGGTGGGCGGTGGATTCAAGGATCCCAACGACGCGCTGGTGATCGGCAGGCGCGCGCTCGAACTGGGGTTCGAGTCGACGATTGGGATTATTCACGATGGCGACGGGCAACTGAAGCCTCTGAAGGCAGACGAGGCGAAGGTCTACTTCACGATGACGGACAGGAAGAAGACCAACTACGCGCAGTTCGACAAGTTTCAGGCGGCGATTGCCGAGGGGCGTCCCAACGATTGGCGCTGCCGCGCGGGTAGCCGGTATCTCTACATCTGCGAGGACGGGCTGGTGCACTATTGCAGCCAGCAGCGCGGTTATCCGGGGGTTCCGATTGCCGACTATACCACTGCGGATGTGAAGCGGGAGTTTCTGACGGCCAAGAGCTGCGCGCCGAATTGCACGATTGGCTGCGTGCATCGGATCAGCTATATCGATCACTGGCGCGCGCCGCAGACCAGCGTGATTTCGCCGGGAGCGGATGCGGGGCTGGTGCAGATCGGGACTAGTCAGTGAACAGTGGACAGTGCACAGTGGACAGTGAACAGGGACTGCACGCGAACTGTGAACTACGAACCGTGAACTACGAACTCTTCGAATGCGCTGAAGCTTTCTTGACCGCCGCCTTCGGCGCGGCGATGGGCGTCGAGGCGGCCATGCCGCGATCGATATCGGTGAAAAGCTGTTGCGACACGTTCAGCACCTCGATGTAGGGCTCTGACTTGTTGTTGGTCACGATGAAGACCGTCGGCGTGTGCTTCATGCCGGACTTGATGGCGAGGGCGTTGTCGGCTTCGACCTCGGCGGCCAGTTTGCCCTGCGGGTCGAGACTGAACGGGAGACTGACGCCGTGGGCCTGGGCAAACTTGGCCGTAAACTCGCTGAGAGCGCCGGCGTTGTAGATCGAAGTCTGATTGGCAAAGACCTGATCGCGATACTCATCGCCGAGCGCCTTCGATTTGGCGTCGAACCAGCGCGCGTTGATGGCTGCCTGGCGGCTCCACATGTGCACGGGGATGAGAAAGTCGTGGCGCACCCAGGGGATTTTGTACTGGGCGGCCGCCGCCTTGAGTTGCGGATTGGCCGCGGCGCAGGCGGGGCACTCGAGATCGTCGAACTCGACGATGGCGACGCGCGCTCCGGCCGGGGGATGGAGCGCGGAGCTATCGGTCACCTGAGTTGGGGTCGAATTCTGGCTGTACGCGACGGCAGCGAGGGTGACAAGGAAGCCGAGACGGCGCAGCAATCGGAAGACGGGGAAGCAAGCAGTCATAGGGATTGGACGAGTCACTCCCCTTTATTGTAATGGGCGTGCGTTTGGGACGGGAGCCTGCGCGCGGGCCTACTTGACGGTCATCATGAGGATCGCGATCAGGAGAGCCAGGCCGCCGAGAAACAGAAAGAGCCCCCACTGCTGCATGAAGGGGATGGGATCGTGTTCGGGCGCAAACGGGATCTGCGAGCGGTCGATCACGCTGCCCTGGCCGCAGATGGTGCATGCGCAGAGGTAGCGCCGGCCGGTCACCATGCCGAAGATCCAGTAAAGGCGGAAGTAGCTGTAGCTGAGGACGGCGCGGAAGGGGCGCGCCAGGCCGCAACGGGGGCACGCGTAGGTGCCCATTTCAGCGAGCGGAATGGCCTTGCGTCCCCAGCCGAAGAAGATCATGCAGCACCTCGTATTTTCCGGGGCTGAAGCCCGAGGTTGTCAGCCCTGATTCAGGGGCTTGAAGGCTCCCTGCTCCTTCCGAGTCGGGGCAATCCGGAATGGTATTTACTTCGCAGCCTTGGTATCCACCAGCGCCTGGTCGATCATCTGGAAGAGCTTGGTGCGATCGACGACCTCGACAAAGGGCGCGCCCTTGGAGTTGGCGGTGGTCACCCAGATGGTGGGCGTGTGCTCAATGCCAACGCGCTGCCCGAGGGCGTAGTCGCTTTTGACCAGGGCGGCGAGTTGTCCCTGGGGGTCGATGGCGAAGGGCATGGCGATGCCGTGGCTCTGCGCGAAGGCCCGCGTAAACTGCGCCAGCCCGTCGAGACTGGTGATGGAAGGCTGATTGGCGAAGACCTGGTCGCGGTACGCATCGCCCACGGTCTTCGACTTGGTGTCGAACCAGCGCGCATTCACGGCGGCCTGAAAGCTCCAGGCATGGAAGGGGAGCGGGAAATCGTGGCGCACCCAGGGAATGTGGTATTGCGTGGCCGCTTCGCGCAGCAGGGGATTGGCGCGGGCGCAGTCGGGGCACTCCAGATCTTCGAATTCGACAATGGCGACGCGCGCGCCGGCGGGCGGCTTCAGCGCCGCGGGGTCATGGACCAGGGTGCCGCGTTCCGGCTGGCTGAACTGCGCGTGCGCCAGCGGAGCCGCAAGCACGGCTGCCGTGAAGAGGATAGCGATCAGAGCAAAACGAACAGGGTTTGAACGAACGAATAGGCGCATGCTGTCAGGACGACTCCCTTGGGAAGATTGTACCGTCAGTGGACACAGTGCACCGTGCACAGTGGACGGTGGTGGACGGCCAACTGCATCACTCCCCGCGATCGCGCTTGCGGGCGGCGATCCATTGGCGCCACTTGTAGTCGGCGATCAGCGAGGCTACAACCGCGGCGATGACGAGAATGGCGAGGAGAAACATATCAGTGAACAGTGCACAGTGCACAGTGAACTAAGAACTGCGAACTGTGAACTGTGAACTGTACTTACCTTCCGACGACAATTACGGTAAACGATCCTGGCAGTGCGGGTGGGCGGGGGTGGGGATTGTCTGCAGTGGCGGCGGGGGCGGGGCCAAAGTCGGCGGTGACGAGATAGACGCGATCCGAGCCGGAGTCATAGGCCATGGTGCGCGCGCGAGCTTTGGTGGGCAGCGTCTCGATGGTTTTGTAGGTTGCGGCGTCGACAACGGACAGGACGCCTTCTCCGCAGGAAGCGAAGGCAAGCCCGTGCGCCGCATCCCATCCTGCGGCGTCGGGGCCGTCGCCAATGGCGGGGGAGGCAAGGATCTTGCCGGTCTTCGCGTCCACCACGCCCATCTTCTTGTCGCACACCTGGAAGAGCCGCGACCCGGCAACATCGAGTACGAGTCCGCTGGGCTCTTCGCATGCGGCCGGCCATGTGTCGGTGAGCTTGAGCGTGTGCGCATCGAGCCGGACGATCTCGCTTTTGTCCTCGATGTTGTCGAACACGATGCCCTTGCCGTCGACGGCGGGAAACTCCGGCTTGCCGGGGAGGGGAATATTGGCGACGACTTTGTTCGTTGCCGCGCTGATGACGGCCGCGTCTTTGCTGCGGCCGTCGAACGCCCACACGGTTTGCGTTGCGGGCTCAAAGACGATGCCGTCGGGATTTTGTCCGCCGGTGGGAATGGTGGCTACGGTTGCGAGCGAAGTCCGATCGAAGACCACGACCGCATTGCCGCCGCCATCGGAGATGTAGCCAAACTTGCCCGAGCTATCGAGGGCGATGCCGTGCGTGCCGTGCAGTCCGGTGATTGCGCCCACCTGCTTGCCGCTGGTTGTGTCGACCACGGCCACCTGGGTGCCATGCGTGATGTAGAGCCGGTGCGCGGGCGGGTCCGCAAGCAGGTAATCCCAACCACCGTCGCCGCCAATTTTCCATTGCGTGAGGACGTGATAAGGCTGCTGGGCGGGAACACTAGCAGCAGTGGTCGCGACGAAGGCGATAGACAGAAGGAGGCGTTGGATCGGCATGGGGAGCTCCGAACTTCATTTGCGAAATCGGCATGCAGTTTGCATGCTCTGACAGTTTGTCACAGCCGGCTCAAAAATCCGCCTGTAACCCGCGTTCCCCCTGCGATGCATTACCCTCTTAGCTGCGGGCCGAGTGCGGTCCAGGGACGAGACACTTGCGCGTTGTTCTTTCGAACATTGGGACCTTCGGCGATATCAACCCGCTGATCGCGATCGCCCTGGAGCTCAAAAGGCGCGGTCACACTCCGGTGATGGCGGTGCCTGCGGTGTTCGGGCCCAAGATCGTGCCGCTGGGGCTGGAATTTCACGCCGTCCGTCCTGACATCGACCCGAAGAACAGCATTCTCGTTGAGATGGTTTACGACGTGAAGAAAGGTACGGAGCGCGGCCTGCGCGAGTTTCTCTTTCCCGCGTTGCGCCAGACCTATGACGACCTGCTGCACGCGGCGACGCAGCCGGAGCGCGCGGACCTGCTGCTGCTCGGGGAGTTGAATTACGCGGGGCCGCTGGTGGCGGAGGTGACGGGGATTCCCTGGGCCAGCTATGTTCTCGCGCCGCTCTCGTTTTTCTCCGCCTTCGATCCGCCGGTTCTGCCCATGTACCCGCGCCTGGCCCGCGCCGACAAGACGGTCCCTGGGATGGGCAGAGCGATCAAGCGCCTGGCGCGGTTTGTGAGCCGCAAGTGGCCGCAGCCTATCTACGATCTGCGCGCGGAACTGGGATTGCCGCGCGGCAAGAATCCGCTGTTTGACGCCAAGCACTCGCCCGTACCTGGTGCTCGCGCTGTTTTCGCGCCTGCTGGGAAGGGAGCAGAAGGATTGGCCCGAGAACACGCGCATCACCGGTTTCTGCTACTACGACTCGGACGCGGGCAATGCGGCGCTGCCCCAAAATCTGGAGTTGTTTCTCGAAAAGGGCGCGCCGCCGGTTGTTTTCACGTTAGGGTCGGCGGCGGTTTTGGCTGCGGGAAAGTTCTACGAGTTCTCAGCGCGCGCGGCGATCAAGTTGGGCATTCGTGCTGTGCTGCTGATCGGCAACGACCCGCGCAACCAGCTCAAGCAGAAATTGCCTGACACCATCTGTGTGGCGGAGTATGCGCCGTATTCGGCGCTGTTTCAAAGATCGGCGATGGTCGTGCACCAGGGCGGAGTGGGCACCACGGCGCAATGCATGCGCGCCGGCAAGCCGATGCTGATCATGCCCTACTCGCACGACCAGCCCGACAATGGCCGGCGCATGCGGCGCCTCAAGGTGGCGCGGGTCATTCAGCGCGGCGATTACACGCCGCTTCGCGTGGCTCGAAAGCTGAAATCGATGCTCAGTGAGCCGTTGTTTGCGAAACAGGCAGAGCGCGTGGCGCA
>CAWBSV010000043.1:0-168317 GCA_963791505.1 uncultured Acidobacteriaceae bacterium | reverse complement strand
CTATGTACACGTCTACTGGTAGGATTACGTATTGCTAACAGTTCGCAGTTCATAGTTCGCAGTTCGCAGGTGATGGCCGATCGCCCAGTTGTGGTAGCACTCTTGGGCGCTTTCTGCTTCGGTCGCGGGTTGCCGGCAGGATATGCACAACCAGCCGAAGCTGATTCCGCAGCGCGGGTCAGCGATGTTTGCGGATCATCGCGGCGCGCGGCCCCAGGTGGCGAACACGGTGGCGCGGAACGAACTGCACGAAGACAGCTATTTCTACACCGGCGTGATTCAGGGAGCGAACGGCTATCGTGAAGAGCAGAATATGATGCCCTTTCCGGTGACGATGGATGTGCTGAAGCGCGGGCAGGAGCGGTTCAATATCTACTGCACGCCCTGCCACTCGCGGGTGGGCAACGGGCTGGGTGCGATTGTCGATCGAGGCTATAAGCCGGCGGCCAACCTGCACGACCAGGTGCGCCGGGCGCAGCCGCTCTCGCATTACTTCTACGTGATGACGCACGGCTACGGGGCGATGCCGGACTACTCGGCGCAGCTGAGCCGGCAGATCGCTGGGCGGTTGCCGCCTATATCCGCGCGCTGCAGTTGAGCCAGGCGGCGACGGCGAAGGACGTTCCGTCGGGCACGCAGGTGAAGGATCTGAAGGACATCGCGGAGGAGAAGCATCTGCCGGCAGGATTTGCCGAACCGTGGACGTTGCCTGCGACGGCGGTTCAGGCGTATCCGCACACCAATGAGGGAACACCGGCGATGGCACCAGGCAATCCGGCGGACCCGATGATTTCGATTCCCGTAACAAAACCGGCCCCGGGGGCCGCGCACTAAGGAAACAGGACGAATAGGAATGGCACACGAAACCCACGCCAAGCGCTCCCTCACGAACTGGGCGCCCCGGCCTTTGTCGACGCCTGGCAGAAGCGGGCGCTGCTCTTTGGGGCAGTGGCCGCGGTGGTTGCGGCGATGCTGGCTTTTGCAGATGGATCGGTTGACCACCTGGTGCGGGGCTGGCTGCTTGGGCTCATCTTCACCTGGGGTTGGTGCGTTGGCGGGCTGGCTCTGCTGATGGTTCAGTACTGCTCCGGCGGCAAGTGGGGCCTGCTGCTGCGCCGGCCGCTGGAAGCGATGGCGCGCACGCTGCCGCTGGTCTTTGTCTACTGGCTGGTGATCGCCCTGTTCATGAAGAGGCTCTATATGTGGGCCAATCCGGCGATGGTTGACAACGGCGTGCAGCGTGGATGGATCACGCCGGCGATGCTGGACTCGATCAAGCACTGCATCGACTTCAAGCGGCCCATGCTCAATCCGACCGCATTCATTGTGGTGAGCGTGATGTGCTTCATCATCTGGTGGCTTTACACCTGGCGGCTGACCAATCTTGGGCTGAAGCGCGACGCGGATAGCCCGGCCAACACGCCTTACTGGATCAAGAGATTCGAGAACATCAGCGGTCCGGGCATCGTGATTTATTCGCTGACCATGACGGCGGCGGCGATTTACTGGGTGATGTCGCTGGATGTGACCTGGTTCTCTTCGATCTATGGGCTCCTGTTCCTGGTGGGCCAGGGTTACTCGGTTCTGGCATTCGGGATCATCATTTCAATTCATTTGTCGAAGGACGAGCCGTTCAAAACCTTGCTGCGGCAGACCGAACAGCATGACCTGGGCAAGTTTCTCTTTGCGTTTGTGATGCTGAATATCTATCTTGCCTTCTCGCAGTTCCTGATCATCTGGTCGGGTAACTTGCCGGAAGAGATTCCCTGGTATCTTGACCGGATTCGCGGTAACTGGGGCGTCATCATCACGCTCGACTTTATCTTCCACTGGCTGGTTCCGTTCTCGCTGCTTCTGTCGCGGGATATCAAGCGCAACAAGAAGCGCCTGGTGCGGGTATGCCAGTTCATGTTGTTTGCGCGCGCCTTTGACTTGTTCTGGCTGATTGAGCCGAACTTCAAGGATGCCGCTCGCAACCTGCACTTTAGCTGGGGAATTCTTGAGTACTTTGCGGTACCGGTGGCGATGATTTCATTCTGGGTATGGTTTTTCTTGAATCGGCTGAAGACCCGTCCGCTGGTGCAGACGAATGACCCGCATGTGGCGGAAATATTGGAGCCTGAACATGTCCATGCATAAACCCGATGAGAGCGGGGAGCCTGAAGAGATCGATATTTCCGCGGGTTATGAGAAGAGCGATGTCGGGGTTAACGGCATTGTCGTCTTTCTGACCTCGCTGTTGATCTTCGTCGGAGTCGCGGGCTTGATCAGCTATGGAATCGGCAAGGTGATCTTCTCGCGGATGACGAAGGAAGACGGCCCACGCGATAAGTGGACGAAATCGGTGGATGTTCGGGATCTGGGCAATCTGGCGTCGAATCCGCAGCTTCAGAACAAGATCGCTGCAACGACGAATGAGTTTCCCACGCCGCGCCTGCAGACCGACGATGGCAACCAGGAAATCGCCGATCTGCATAATCGCGAGGACTTGCTTCTCGAGAACTACAGTTGGGCGGATAAGTCGCAAGGAAAAGTGCGAATTCCGATCGAGCGGGCGATGGAACTGATTGCGCAGCAGGGATTGCCTGTGGCTCCCGCGGTGCAACAGGAGCCGCTGATGGCGGGAGATATGAAGCCGGTGGTGACGGTGCCGTTAACGAGCGGATTTGCACGGACCGGGTACGAGCATGACCGGGCTATCGCGGAGTCGGTTGAAAGCGATCGTCCGACGCAAAAGAAGTAAGAGGAATTCATTGCAGAAGGCAGCAACAATTCGGATGAGAGTTCGGCATGCGGGCCAATCGGGGTTTCTGGGGTGGATCGCGTGTGCAGTTCTCTGCGCATTGATTGCGACGGCCGGGGCTGCGGCGCAAGTATCGAGTTACGCCGACAAGCAGATGGGCACGGTGAACGACAAGCCGCCATCGATCCTGAATGGCGTCGGCATTGCGCAGAACCTGAATCAGCAACTTCCGCTTTCTCTCACCTTTACCGATGATCAGGGTAAGCAAGTGCAGTTGGGCAGTTACTTCGGCAAAAGGCCGGCGATTCTGGCGCTTGTTTACTACCAGTGCCCCATGCTGTGCTCGGAAGAGCTGAATGGCCTGACGGGCGCGCTGCAGATGGTGAGCTTTGTCCCGGGCAAGGATTATGACGTGATCGTGGTGAGCATCGATCCGACCGAGGGCACGGACCTGGCAGCGGCGAAGAAGCGGAGTTATGTGAAGCGTTACGGGCATCCGGAGTCGGCAAACGGATGGCATTTCTTAACCGGCACGCAGGCAAACATCGACGCGCTGACCAAGGCGGTGGGATTCGGCTATGTGAAGATTCCCGGGCCCGATGGCAAGCTCACCCAATTCGCGCACGCAAGCTCGATTCAGATTGTGACGCCTGAAGGCAAGCTGGCGCAGTACTACATGGGAGTCGAATACTCGCCGAAGGATCTTCGGCTGGGATTAGTCGAGGCGTCGGCCAATCGCATTGGCTCACCGGTCGATAACATTTTGACTTACTGCTATCACTACGATCCCAAGACGAATAAGCACTCGCTGATCGTAGCGCGCGTAGTGCAGCTTGGCGGATTGGTCACAGTATTCACGCTGGGTGGTTTCATGCTGGTCATGTTCCGCCGGGATGCACGGGCTGACTCGGGAGCAGGCACTGACGATTCAGGCAAAGGGAGCACGGGAACAAAGGTGAACGGATAACTGAATGAGCCACATCAGTCCAGTACTATGGCAGTTTCTCGTCAAGTGGATGACGGACTTCGCGCTGTTTCCGCCGGAGGCGTCGAAAATTGCGCCTCAGATGGACGCGCTTTATTTCTTCATGGTCCTGGTCAGCCTTGTCGGCCTGACGATCGTCATTCTGCTGATTACGAGCTTCTCGATCCTCTACAGCAAGGAGCGTCACCCGGTCGCCGTCCAGATCGAGGGATCGACCTTGCTTGAGGCTACCTGGACAATTATTCCTCTCGGCCTGTTCCTCATGATGTTTGTCTGGGGTGCGTTGATCTACTTTCGCGTCTATACGCCGCCAGCTAACTCAATGAACATTTACATTGTCGGCAAACAGTGGATGTGGAAGGCGGAGCATCCCGGCGGCCAGCATGAGATTAATTCGTTGCATGTGCCTACGGGGCGTGCCGTGCAGTTGACCATCATCTCGCAGGACGTGTTTCATAGCTTTTCAATTCCGGCGTTCCGCGTAAAGCGCGAAGCAATTCCGGGCCGGTATACGACCGAGTGGTTTGAGGCGACTACGCCGGGAACCTATCACTTGTTCTGCACCCAGTACTGCGGCACCGAGCATTCGCACATGATTGGCGATGTGGTGGTGATGACGCCGGAGGATTATAAGAAGTGGCTCGGCGAATCCACCAGCGGCATGTCTCTGGCGCAGAATGGGGAGCGGCTTTTCTCGAGCCTGAGCTGCAACGCATGCCATAATGCGCGGCCCGATGCGCGCGGTCCGAATCTGGCCAATGTGTACGGATCGAAACTACCGCTCTCTTCCGGCGGAACAACAACTGCGGATGAGGCATTCTTGCGTGAGTCGATTCTCAATCCTTCACAGCACGTGACGCAGGGATATGCGCCCATCATGCCGACCTATCAAGGACAGGTGAGCGAAGAGGGCGTCATCGCGCTGGTCGAGTACATCAAAAATCTGAAGTCTGACTACCGAGTGGAGCAAACGTTGAATACGACCGACCTGCTGCCGGAGAGTGAGGGTAAGGGGGCTAGCGCGGTCACCGGGCCGAAGCCGGCTGCAAAGGTGCCGGCCAAACAAGGGGTGAATCCATGAGCGCCACAATCGTAAGTCTTCCCGATCAGTCGACGGCCAGAATTCCGAAGGTGAATTATCTGTCCAAAGAGAACGGGCTGCTGAGCTGGCTGCTAACCGGCGACCACAAGCGGATCGCGATTCTCTATCTGATCTCCTTAACTTTTTTCTTTTTCATTGGCGGTTCGCTCGCGGCACTTATTCGTCTTGAGTTGCTGACGCCCCAGGCTGATTTGATGGCAACGGACACCTATAACAAGGTGTTTACCATGCATGGCGTCATCATGGTGTTCTTCTTTCTCGTGCCGTCGGTCCCGGCAACCATCGGAAACTTTCTCATTCCGCTGATGGTGGGAGCGAAAGATCTGGCGCTGCCCAAGATCAACCTGCTGAGCTGGTATCTCTACCTGGCCGGCGGCACGCTTGCTCTCTACACCATGATGAGCGGCGGAGTGGATACGGGTTGGACCTTCACCACCCCGCTTTCGACTCACTACGTCAATACCAACGTTCTTACTACGGGCCTTGCGGCATTCATCGCAGGATTCAGTTCCATTTTCACTGGATTGAATTTCATCGTAACCATCCACAAGATGCGCTGCCCGGGAATGACCTGGTTCCGGCTGCCGTTGTTTGTGTGGTCGAACTATGCGGCCAGCATTCTGATGGTGTTGGGAACGCCAGTCCTGGCGATCGCGATTGTCCTCATTGCTCTCGAGAGGACGGTCGGCATCGGCATCTTTGACCCGACCAAAGGCGGCGACCCGCTGCTGTTCCAGCACCTGTTCTGGTTCTATTCGCACCCCGCCGTTTACATCATGATTTTGCCGGGCATGGGCGTGATCTCCGAGGTCGTTTCAACGTTCAGTCGAAAGCGAGTGTTCGGATACACGGCGGTTGCGTTCTCCTCGGTGGCCATCGCGGTCTTTGGATTCTTCGTCTGGGCGCACCACATGTTCATCATGGGCATCTCGAACTACGCGGTGATCATCTTTTCGCTGCTCACGATGCTGGTTGCGGTGCCCTCGGCAATCAAAATCTTCAACTGGACCTTCACCCTCTACAAGGGATCGATCACTTTTGAGACGCCCATGCTCTATGCGTTTGGCTTCATGGGGCTGTTCACCATCGGCGGCATGACGGGCGTGTTTCTGGGTGCTTCGGGAACGGATATTCATCTCACCGAGACGTACTTCATCGTGGCTCATTTTCACTTTGTCATGGTGGGCGGCATGCTGATGGCTTTCCTCTCCGGGGTGCACTTCTGGTGGCCCAAGATGACGGGCCGCATGTATCCCGAGAAGATATCTCAGTTAGCAGCGGTAGTTACGTTTATCGGGTTCAATTTCACATTCTTCCCGCAGTTCATCCTGGGCACGCTGGGAATGCCGCGGCGCTATGCATCGTATCCTCCAGAGTTTCAGGTGTTGAACGTGTTCTCGACCGCAGGCGCGTCGATTCTGGGCGTTGGCTATCTTCTGCCGGTGCTCTATCTAACCTGGTCGCTGAAGTATGGAAAGATTGCCGGAAACAATCCATGGCAGGCGACGGGGCTGGAGTGGCAGATCCAGTCGCCGCCGCTGACCGAAAACTTTGCGGTAACTCCGATCATGGATCACGAGGCTTACGATTACGAGTGGCTCGACCATCAGAAAGAAAAAGAGGTAGCCAGTGTCGGATAGCGTAGCGACAACTCACGGCGCCCCGGATGCCACCCCTCACGAGCATCCGGCCTATCTGCGTCACCACTTCGAGACCGTGGAGCAGCAGGCGGATACGACTAACTTCGCCATGTGGCTTTTTCTGCTCACTGAAGTTATGTTCTTTGGCGGGTTATTCACGGCCTACCTGATTTACCGCAACTGGTACTATCCTGCGTTTGTCGCGGCGTCGCACCAATTGAACGTTTGGTGGGGCACGGCGAATACAGCGGTGCTGATCAGTTCCAGCTTCACCATGGCCATGGGCGTCTGGTGCTCTGAGACTCGGCGAAAGAGCGGGCTTGTGTTGTGCCTCGTGCTCACCTTCCTGCTCGGCCTCGTCTTTTTGGGTATCAAGACGATCGAGTACTCAGAGAAGATTGAAAAGCATCACGTGCCGGGCTTCCACTACAGCCTCAACTCGTTCCTCCATCCGGAGACAGACGAAGCGGCCAAGGCTGCGGGCGATAAGCCTCTGCCGCTGGACATGGCGCGGCACACGGAGATTTACTTCTTTCTCTACTTCGCCATGACCGGCATGCACGCGCTGCACATGATCATCGGCATTGCGATTTTGGGATACATGATCTTCAGAGCGCGAGCCGGCGCTTACACCGGCGGCCACGTGACTTTCGTTGAAAACTTTGGCCTGTACTGGCACTTTGTCGACATCATCTGGATCTTCCTGTTTCCACTTCTCTATCTCATCAGCAGGCACGCTAATTAGGGGACACTCAAAATGAGCGAAATCACCCATCAACCCGCGGCACAGCATAGCGAGCACGAGCACCACGTGACGCCGCCCATTGTCTATATGGTCATCTTCGGTGTTCTCCTGGTTTTCACCGCGCTCACTGTGGGAGCGTCGTTTGTCGAGATGGGAGTGTTCAACCCGATCGTCGCGCTGGCCATTGGCGTGGTCAAGGCAACGCTCGTTGTGCTCTTCTTTATGGGTGTGAAGTACAGCACCAAGCTCACTAAGCTGACCGTCGGCTGCGGCATCTTCACATTTATTGTGCTGATCGGGATGACGCTGGCTGACTACATAACCCGTGCCTGGGGCGCCTGGTAGAGATTCGCCATTTTTTGAAGGCGAGGGGCTGCTACGGAGCAGCCCTTCTCTTTTGCAGGCCATTTATCGCTGGCTTGCCTCACCTGCGGCAACTTTGCGATTGAACTCCGCCGAGTGGTTGCGGGGGACACTGAGCGATTGCCAGTCTTTGTGTCCAAGGTGCTTGGCCAGCATCACGATCTGGCCCACATGATAGGCGTAGTGAGCCACCTGGCGGTTGATCGCCTGGAGCACGGAATGGGGCTCGCTGCGAATGGTGATGGTGCGCTTGAGGTCTTCTTCAGTGAGCGACTCAAGGGCCGCGAACAGGCACTTCCAGCCGGCTTCCCATTCATCGGTTAAGGCCTGGCGAGTCGGAACTGGATCGATGAATTCGGCGTCTCTGTTCCGGGTTGCCTTTTCGCCATCGGTCGTCAGGAAATCGATGAAGCGGGAGCGCATGTTGCCCACCATATGTTTGACAACGATGGCGATCGAATTCGATTCCGGATCGAGGGTCGCGAAGAGTTGGTCGTCGCTGATCTGCGCCATCGCGCCCTCAGCAAGCTTTTTGTAGTAGTGAAAAATCGAGAGCGAGTCCTCAAGATAAGAGGTTGTGTGCTTCAGCGCCATGCGGGTAGTTTAGTGCGAGACGAGCCGGGTCGAGAAGCCGATTCTGGCCAGAGAAGGCGGATGAACTCGTGACCAAATTCGACATTCCGGCATCGTTACAGCGATTGGCGGAACAGCCCCGCGTGAGCATACGGCGCCAGGGCGATCTGCAACGCGATGCACGCTGCGTGGTCTATTGGATGCAGCGCGCTATGCGTATTGAGGACAATCCTGCGCTCGAAGTCGCGATCGAAGCGGCGAATCTGCTTGACCTGCCGGTTGTCGTGTATTTTCAGGTTATTCCGAATTATCCTCATGCCAATCTGCGGCACTATCACTTCCTGCAGCAGGGGCTACGGGACGTGGAAGAGGACGCGGCCGAGCGTGGCGTGGGGTTTGTAGTGCGCAGAACCCCGGCCACCCTCGAAGGGTTTCTCAGCGAGGTGGGCGCAGCGCTGCTCGTGGGGGATGAGAATCGGTGCCGCGAGCCCGAGCGATGGCGCAGAGTGCTTGCGGCCCGGCTTCGCATCCCCTACTGGACAGTAGATGCGGATGTGGTTGTGCCATCGCGCGTCTTCGATCGGACGTTTGTTCTGCTGCATCATTTTCGACCGCATCTTCAACGCGAGCTGCCCAAATATCTTGTTACGAATGAGAAGATCAAGCCTCATCGTGCATGGAAGAAGCCGAAACAGCTAGAGAATTGGCCGCTCGACGCGGACATCACGCAGGGATTTACGAAGCTGGATCGAAGTATCGGGCCCGTCGACTCATTCACAGGCGGGACGCATGCGGCGCTCAAGCGACTGAAGGAGTTTGCCGGCACGGAACTCAAAGACTATGACGAAACGCGCAATCATCCTGAGGTGCGCGGCACCAGCAGGCTCTCGCCGTATCTGCACTTCGGCAACATCGGCCCGCTCACCATTGCGCTGGGAGTTCGCAAGGCGGCGAACGAGGGAAAAGCTTCGCAGCAGACTGCCGAGAAATTTCTGGATGAATTGGTTGGCTGGCGTGAACTGGCTGTCCTCTTCGTGCTCCATGAGCCGAACTACGATAACTGGGAGTGCGCAGCGCCATGGGCGCGCAAGACTCTTCTCGAGCATGCGGGTGACCCACGTCCAGGACGCTACACATTCGACCAGTTGGAGCGCGCTGAGACCGGTGACGAGCTATGGAATGCGGCACAGCGCGAGATGGCGCAGACCGGTTGGATGCACAATTACATGCGCATGTATTGGGGAAAGAAGATTCTCGAATGGGCGCCTGATCCGGCCACGGCATTTGATTGGGCTGTTGTTCTCAATGATCGCTACGAACTGGATGGACGCGACCCGAACGGCTATGCGGGAATCGCCTGGGCCATTGTGGGCCGCCACGATCGCCCCTGGTTTGAGCGGCCGATTTTTGGGCTGGTGCGGACCATGACCGCCGCTTCAACGGCAAAGAAATTTGACGCGAGGCGGTACATCGAGCAGAACGAGAAGAACGCGCGGTCGCCGCTCTTCTAGCACTGGATACCTTCGTGCGACCTACACCTCAAGGTGTGATGACCGTCGCATTTCCTCCATGCCCGTCTCGATACAATCCTCGATGAAATCCCATTCCCGGAAACTGCGTATTCAGTTCGATGCTTTTGAATAGATTCGGCCCATATCTCCCTCGGATGATCGGAGAGGAGAGGACGGAATCGGATTCCGGACGTGTACGGGGATGCGGATCGCAGGCGATCTTGTCTGGTTGGGCGGGCTTAAGCCGCGTTCCCACTGGTGGGACCAGGATGGGCGCGTAGCTGGGTGTGTCCGAATCTTGTTGGCAGCCATTTGGCTGGTTGCGGCTGTGGTTTCTGTCTTTGGTCAAAGCCGGGTGGGAGACAAAGCCGGCAAAGGGGTAAACGAACCCCCGCGCGTTGTGGCTGCTCGTCGATTCCTGGCCGAGAGAAGCATCCTTCCCGATCGGACTCCAAGGCTGGGTCAGCGTCTTCAAAGAAGCACCCTTCGTCCGCGCATGCAGGCCGTTGCAGCAGGATTAGCCCAACCTGGAACCTGGCAGCCGTTGGGCCCGGTTGCGGTGGTGACGCCCAACTTCGGTCTGGTTTCAGGCAGGATCTCGTCGATTGCGCTGGATCCGGCGGATGCAACGGGCAACCACATCTATGTGGGGACGACGGGCGGCGGGGTTTGGGTTGCACAGAACGGGGCCACGCAGAATGCATCAAGTGTGGTGTTTACGCCACTGACGGACTCTCTCGGCGTGCTTGAGGGGGTGCGGGACGCCTCCATCAGTATTGGAGCCTTGACCATGCAGCCGGGTGGAACAGGAGTGGTTCTAGCCGGCACGGGCGACCCGAATGACGCGCTCGACTCCTATTACGGGGTCGGAATTCTGCGATCGGCCGATGGCGGTGCCACCTGGACTCTGATTCAGGAAGATGCAAGTTCCCGTTTTTCCTTTGCGGGGGAGGGGTTTGCCGGCTTTGCCTGGAGCACCGCGAATCCTCAAATTGTGGTTGCCGCGGTTTCGCAGGCGCGTGAAGGGACCCTCGTGAATGCTAACTGGCCTGCGTGGAGTTACGAAGGGATCTACTACTCCCTCGACGCCGGGGTGACGTGGAACCTGGCGACTCTGACGGATGGTCCGGGGGAAGTGATTCAAGGGCCAGGCGGTATTCTTGTCAACCCCGATGGCAATGCGTCGACCTCGGTGGTGTGGAACCCCGTGCGCCAGCTCTTTATCGCCGCGGTGCGCTTTCACGGCTATTACCAATCGGCCGACGGAATGACTTGGACGCGGATGCCTATCCAGCCAGGCGCTGGATTGACGACCGCCTTCTGCCCATCGATCCCTGGCGAGATCGGCTCGATAGCCTGCCCTATCTTCCGAGGGACGCTCGCCGTCAATCCGCAGACCGGCGACACATTCGCGTGGACGGTCGATGTGAATGACCAGGATCAGGGATTGTGGCAGGATGCGTGTACGCTCAACGGCGGGGTGTGCTCCAACACCTCGATTACGTTCGCGCGGCAATGGAGCACGCAAGCTCTCGAGAGCAACACCGTCGAAGGTGCAAAGACAATCGAAAACGGGGACTACTCGCTTGCCCTTGCTGCGGCGCCCGGGGGTTCTGGACAGGGGCAGGACACGCTCCTTTTAGCGGGCTCGACAGACCTTTGGCGATGCAGCCTGGCTGCCGGCTGCGTCTGGCGGAACACCACGAACGCAACCACCTGCATGAGCGGAGGAGTCGCGCCTTATCAGCATGCGGTGGCATGGGCTGTGGGCAATCCGCAGGAAATCCTGATTGGGAATGACAGCGGACTATGGCGGTCGCTTGATTCTGTCGGTGAAACGGGGCAAGTTTGCAGCGCGAGTGACTCGAGTCATTTTCAAAACTTGAATGGTGCGCTCGGTTCCATCGCCGAGGTCGACAGTTTTGCTACGGATTCTGCAGTGCCGGACACGATGATGGCCGGGCTGGGCGTGAACGGAACAGCGGGCGCGAAGAGCGCGGCAGAAGCGTCGGGTGACTGGCCGCAGATTCTCGGGGGAGATGGAGGTCCAGTAGCAATCGATTCATCGAACCCACTGAACTGGTATGTCAACCCGGGGGCCGGTGTCTCAATCTATCGATGCACAGAACCCGTGGGGGCATCTGCGGTGGATTGCACGGCGGCGGACTTTGGAGCCACTCCCGTCGTGAGCCAGGCGGACGTTGGCAACGACGGGCTCACTATGACCGTGCCTGCACAATTCCTGGTCGATCCAGCCGACCCCTCGCAACTACTCATTGGAACTTGCCGTGTTTGGCGCGGGCCTGCGGCCGGCACAGGCTGGACGAATGCAAACGCGATCAGTCCGATTCTTGACAGCGGAGCAACCAGCGCGGGATGCAACGGCGACGGATTGATTCGCTCCATCGCCGCGATGCCGATGGCGGGCGGTGGCGAAGTGGTCTACGTCGGCATGTACGGGTGGGCTGATGGAGGTGCAAACGCTGCGGGGCACGTGTTCAAGGGAGTCCTCAACAACGGCAACGCGACGGCGGTCTGGACGGATCTCACATTGCGTCCGGTGACCAATGATGGCCATACCTTGAACTTTTACGGATTCGATATCTCCGACATTTTCATTGATCCTAGTGATCCAACGGGGAACACGGCTTACGTGGCCATCGCAGGAACCGCAGACCAGTCGGAGGCAATCAAGACGATTTACAGGACGACGGATGGGGGGAGCCATTGGGCTACGCTTTCCTCCAACCTGCCCCTCGCGCCAGCGAATGGCGTTGTTGTTGACCCGCAGAATTCCCAGACCGTCTATCTGGCAACCGATGTCGGCGTTTTTATGACGACCCAGGTCTCAACCTGTCCATCGGTCTCTTCAAGTTGTTGGTCGCTATTTGGAACGGGTCTTCCGCCGGCGCCAGTCGTGGCACTTCAGGCATCGGCTTCAGCACAGACGCTCATCGCCGCGACCTACGGTCGGGGTATTTGGCAGACGCCCCTGTGGACGGCAGGCGTTGGCCTGACAACTGTTGCGGTCAGCCCTCCCACATTGACCTTTGGCAGCCAGGCGGTGGGAACCGCCAGCAGCCCCTTGGCGGTCACTCTGACCAATACCGGTGAACTTCCATTCCTGGCAACGTCCATCGTGATTGAGGGTGATTTTAGCGAAACGGACAACTGTCAGTCGGGCTCGATCGCTCCCGGTTCGAGTTGCCAGATTCAGGTTGTGTTTGCGCCAATCGTTACCGGCAGCCAAACGGGACAGATTGAGATATTCGCCAACGTGGATGGGGGCCAATTCGCCGTTGAGCTTGGGGGAAACGGAACGGCGGCGAGCGTTGTGAGCTTGAGTCCGGCGACTATCAGTTTTGGACAAGTAGAGGTGGGAACGATCTCACCTTCTCTCCAGATCGAAGTCACAAATAGCAGCTCGAGCACCGTCCCAATCTACAGTCTCACCATTACGCCTCCGTTTGTGATGACCTCGAGCGCTTGCGGGACAGTGATGTTCTCCGCCAATGCGGCCTGCCAGCTCACCGTAGCCTTTGCTCCAACCGCAACCGGCCAGGTTGCCGGCACGCTTACAATCACAGACGGATCCGGAACACAGTCAGTTGTGCTCAGCGGAATTGGCGCTGCGGCACCAACCGACCTGTTAGCTCCGGCAGCGATCACGTTTCCAACGACCGTTGCGGGTCAGCTCTCCGCGGCGCAAACGATCACGCTGACCAACACGGGAGATCTGCCGCTTACTGGACTCTCAGCATCGGTTTCTGGGCCGTTTCAGCTCACGAATAGTTGCGGCGCGTCGCTGATAGCGCATGCGAACTGCGACCTCAGTGTGTTCTTTGCGCCCACCCAGGCCGGCGCACAGACCGGCACCCTCTCTGTGACCGATGCTCTCCGAGAGCAGGTCGTTGCGCTCAGCGGTGTTGCATCGGCGGCTCCGGCCCTGACCGTGAGCCCGTCGAGACTCACCTTCCCGAGCCAGCAGGCCGGTACCGCCAGTGCCGCGCAAACCATCTCGGTTCTCAATTCAGGCGGCTCTGCACTGGCGAACATCGGCTTTCAGATCAGCGGTTCATCCGCGGCAAGTTTCTCGACCGGGGTCACAAATTGCGGCGCCGCTCTGGCGGCGGGGGCAAGCTGCACGGTTGCTGTCACCTACACGCCGGCAACCACGGGTCAAAGTGCGGCCGCGCTGAATGTGACTTCGTCGACTCAGGGAGTGGTGCCTGCCAGTGTGAGTCTGAGCGGGTTCGGTGAGGTCATCTCCGGGCTCAGTGCCTCGCCGTCCCAACTGAATTTCGGCGCCGTCGCGGTGGGCAGTCCCAGCGCCGCGCAGGCAGTCACCCTGAGCAATACGAGTTCCTACAGTATCTCTGCACCTCAGTTTGCGGTGACCTCCGGTTTCAGTGTTGCGCAGTCAACCTGTGCCGGAACCCTCGCGCCCGGATCGAGCTGTACGGTGCAACTCATCTTCTCGCCTGCGGTCACAGGCGCGACCACTGGCACCCTCACTGCAACTTCGGCGTCGGCCGCGAATGTTGTTGTGGTGCCCCTCGATGGCATCGGCGCCAATGCGGCGGGGATCGCGGTGTCACCCTTATCGATCAGCTTCGGTACAGTCGGCGTTGGGGAAACCAGTGCGATCTCCACCGTCACGGTGAGCAATCCCGGGATCGCGCAGAGCACGACGGGCCTTTCCCTCGCTGTTACAGCGGGATTCGCGCTCACCAACAATATGTGCGGATCAACGCTGGCGCCCGGCGCGAGCTGCACCGTCGGAGTGGTCTTCGCGCCCGCATCTGCCCTCGGCGAGACGGGGGACCTCACCGTCAGTTCCGGAGGAACGACCGTCGCGACGGCGGCTCTTTCAGGGACCGGTTTCGATTTCACGCTGGCCTTGTCTGCCGCGTCTTCCCTGACTGTTGCAGGCGGTCAAACGGCAAACTTTACGGTAATTCTGGCACCCCTGGGCGGTTCGCAAGGGAATTTCACATTGACCTGCGGCTCACTTCCGCAGGACGCCGCATGCATCTTTAGCCCGGCGGGTCCTGTCATTGCTTCAGGGAACTCGGGAACCGTTGCGGTTCAGATCACAACGGGTTCGACGACGGCACTCGTGAACAGAAAAGGGACGGGGATGATGATTCCGCTATTGTGCAGCCTGATCCTTTTGCCCTTCGGCTGGCGAAAGGGGCGCAGGATCATAACGCTGGCGGCACTTCTGCTCATGCTCGCAGGTGCAATCACGAGTTGCACATCCTCAATCGGCGGGACGAGTTCGGTTTCGCGGAATGGCGGTTCGACGCCACCAGGCACGTATTCCATCCCCGTCACGGCAACATCCAACTGCGTGCAGCACGCAGTCACTGTCACGCTCACGGTGGAGTGAGGCGGCAGTTTAAAGCAGCCATGCTGAACGACCGAATCCGATTCAGAATTTGAATCCTACACCGGCTATACTTGAGTCTCAGCCAGCACCACTTGGACGACGAGAAAATGAGCGCCAAAGTCACAAAGGAAGATGTGGATCGAGTTGCTGAATTGGCCCATCTTGAGCTGACTCAGGATGAAAGTGCGGCGATGCTGCGCGATCTCAACGCTATCCTCGATTATGTGGTGGAACTGGGTGAAGTCGATACCACCGGAGTTGCTCCCCTTGCCCAGGTCACAGAACTGATCGAGGCTGGTTCCAGTGAACTGAGGCCAGACGTTCGGCGGCCGTCGCTCGATCGAGAAACAGTCCTGAAGCAAGCGCCTGAATCAAATGGTGTGTTTTTTAAAGTGCCCAAGGTGATTGAACGGTGACTCGCTGCCTTTTTGGCCGCAGTCACGTTGGTTTTTTAGAGCGCAAAGAAGCAAACGGGAAGGATTCATTGCTGACCGAAACAACAACTTCGCAGACGTTCGTGGAGAAGCCGAAGTCGCTGGCCGAGTTGCGTGCGGAGATCGAAACCGGCGAGACAAAAGCTTCCGAACTCGTCTCTTCGTATTACGCGCGAATTGAGAAGTTGAATCCGACCCTGAATGTCTACTTGAGCCAGACCAGGGACCGTGCGCTTCAACAGGCAGAGCATGTGGATTTGCTCGCATCAAAAGGGGAGCCTTTGCCCGCCCTTGCGGGCGTTCCGGTTGGGATCAAAGATGTACTGGTGATGCGCGGCGCTCCGGCAACCGCTGGTTCGAAGATCCTCAAGGACTATCAGCCCCCCTACGATGCAACAGTTGTTGCCAAGCTCGATGCAGCCGGCGCGGTCCTGCTAGGCAAGTTGAACTGCGACGAGTTCGCGATGGGATCGTCGAACGAAAACTCGGCGTATGGTCCAGTGCGCAATCCATGGGATACCGAGCGTGTCCCCGGTGGTTCGAGTGGTGGCTCCGCGGCGGCAGTCGCCTCCAACATGGCGGTGGCCACGTTGGGCAGCGATACAGGCGGTTCAATTCGTCAGCCGGCAAGCTTTTGCGGAGTGGTTGGGGTGCTGCCGACCTGGGGCCGTGTCTCGCGCTATGGCCTGATCGCCTTTGCGTCGTCACTCGATCGTGTTGGTCCCTTTGCAGGCAGTGTTCGTGACGCGGCGACGATGCTTGGAGTGATTGCCGGCCAAGATCCGATGGACGCGACCAGTTCGCCCGCGCCTGTCCCGGATTATGCTGCAGAGAGTGACATGCCCGTGGAGGGTATGCGCGTCGGCGTCCCGCAGGAATACTTTGGGGAAGGTCTAGATCCCGAAGTCGATGCGGCCATTCAGCGTGGGATTGAATCGCTGAAACAGGCCGGGGCTCAGGTCAGACCCATTTCGCTACCTAGCACTAAATATGCGATTCCGACCTATTATCTCGTCGCCACGGCGGAGGCAAGCGCGAATCTTGCCCGGTTTGACGGCGTCCGTTACGGCTACCGCTCGCCGGCGTCCGACACGCTCTCGGCGATGTACAGTCACTCCCGAGATGAGGGATTTGGCGCCGAAGTGAAGCGTCGCATCATGCTCGGCACCTATGCACTCAGCGCCGGATACTACGATGCCTACTATCTGAAGGCGCTGCAGGTGCGGCGCCTGCTGACCGAAGAGTTTTTGCGCGCCTTCGCGGAGGTCGATGCGATTGTTACGCCCACATCGCCCGTCCCGCCTTTCAAACTGGGCGAAAAAGCAAATGATCCGCTGGCCATGTATCTGGCGGACATCTATACCGTAACCGCGAGCCTGGCGGGCATTTGCGGGGTGACAGTGCCGTGCGGAACGACTTCAGCAGGTTTGCCGGTGGGGATGCAGGTGCTCGCGGCGCACTTGAAGGAAGGAACAGCCTTTCGCGTAGCGCGGGCCGTGGAGGCCGCGCAGAAGTAAATTCGGGCCGCGAAGCAAAGGGGCGAACACCTTTTAGCGACCGACTCAATTGCACAGATCCGATTCCCTTGAGCCTTTCGGCTCTTTTTCCCAAAGTCTGCGGCCTCGAAGTGTACCTCGACGAAGGAGCAGCGCCATGCGTGCAGTCTTGCGGCTTTGGGCCCGCATTCTAATTTTGACTTCAATCCTCTTTTCAGGGTCTCGCGGGGCATGGGCATCGCCGCGCAAGGTGCACATCGTTGGTCTGGGCGCGGCGCGCAAGGTTCCCTATTCACGCGCGGGTGACCCTGCGGGTGCGTCAGACGGAGAGGACTCCCTGCGCATCCGGGCGTTGATGGTGGATGGCCTGCTCAAGGAGTGGACCACGGGCGAGGCCCATGACGTGACGGATCGCAGCTTTGTCGTGCGCCGTGTGATCCGCCTCAACGACGCGCTTCCAGGCGAAAAGCAGGATCTGGGCGACAAGCATTGGGTGTGGCAGCGCGGGCCCTGGTTGCTGGTGGACCGGGTCTCGGGGCACGTGATCGCCTTGAAATTGCCGGACTACGATCCCGGCGTCAGCCGCGTGGTCTGGTTCCGGGATTACGGCGCCTATTGCGGGGTCACGGCCAGCGGCAAGAGTCTTTACGGCGTTGTCGCCCAGGTAGCCGCGCACAAGCCCGTTATCGCGAAGAAGCTCGCTCCCTTGGTCGACGACCATCCCACGCAGAGCGTCTGCGGCGCTCCGGAATGGCAACGAGAGCCGTTGAAAGTCACGTTCCATCCCAGCGGACAAGCCGCGGCGGATTTCGATCTCGCGCCGGGGTCAGCTGTTCTGGTTGAAGACGCGGGCGACGATGCGGAGGCATCCGCAGAAGCAAAGGCAAAATAGAGTGCCTTAGGAGGGCGAATGATCGGATCGTGGCACGCGAACCGGCCGCCGCTCTCCTTGACATGCCCCAGTCCACACGTTTCTTATCGTTCCTAGCATCCTTTGGAACTGTTGGTCGAGCTTGAGACAATGCCTCGTTCTGCATTGGAAACGTGCAGAGTCCACGTCTCCTTGGGGTGCAATTTGATAGGAAGCAGGCGGAAACCAGATCTCGGGCAATTTTGCCGGCTCGTCAACAGCAGCGACGGGCCGGCGCAAACTAATATATCCTTATTGATTGTGGCCGTAACGAGGTCTCGGAGTTTGAGCCATGCCTGGGCCGGGATTGTCGAGCGGCCCGCATCGTTCCCGGAGAAAATTTGGGGCAGCCGGTTTGAAGCCGGTCTGCCTGTGCCCTGGCAAAGCAGAGCACTTGCGGCCTGGCGCGGAAAAAGGATGAGTGGCGTGGAGAGTTTGGCATTGTTGGCGGGGCCTCCCGCCGGAGGAGCAGCGGGCAGTCTGCCCATGCTTCTGCCTTTGTTGTTGATCCCAGTTTTGTACCTGGTGATGATTCGCCCTCAGCAGAAGCGTCAAAAGCAATGGCAAGAGATGCTGAGCACCATCAAACCCGGTGACCGGGTGACCACTGCTGGCGGAATACGCGGAATTATCCTCTCCATCAAGGATGAAACGATGATCATTCGCGTTGCTCCGGACAACATCAAGCTGGAAGTGGCGAAGAGTGCGATCGCATCCGTGACGACGCAGGATAGCGATTCGGCCTCGTAAGCCAGGGACTTTGAACTTTTACTTTTCTTAGCAGAGAAACGGAAAAATGAAGAAGAATCTCAACCAAAAGATTGTCCTGATCATTGCGGTGCTGGTGGTTTTTGTTTATGGAATCATCGGGACTCCGACGGGTTTCAGCGGCCAGGCATTGCTTTCAGATCTGACCAAGCGCATTCATCTGGGACTCGACCTGCAGGGCGGCGTTCATCTGATCTTGCAGGTGCGGGTTGCCGAGGCCGTGAACACTGAGACAGACAACACGGTGGGCCGCATCGAGCAGGATCTGAAGGCGGCGAATCTCTCGTTCACGCAGGTGTACAAGCCCGATCCGGCCAAGCCGGAAGTGATCCGCGTCGAAGGGACAGCGCCGGCAAGCGCCACCACGGTCCGGTCAACATCTGGATTCGAAGTACTCGACCGAGTACGACCTGACTGGCGGGACGGACAACACCTGGACGCTGACCATGAAGCCGACGATCGAGACGGCTCTTGAAGCCAAGACGGTGCAGCAGGCGATTGAAACCATTCGCGATCGCGTCGACTCGCTGGGTGTGAGCGAGCCGGTGATCGAAGAGTACGGGCTGGGCAAGAACCAGATTCTGGTTGAGTTGCCGGGCGTTTCCGATCTGGATCGGGTGAAGAGCTTGATTCAGTCGACGGCGCGGCTGGAGATTCACGCGGTGGTGGGCGGCCCTTACAAGGATGAGCAGGAAGCCCTGGGGGCAAACAATGGCGCGATTCCGCCCGACGAGGAGATGGTGCACGGGTCGGGAACCATGGCCACGGGGTCGGATGCGGACGCAGTGTATGTGCTCCGGCGCATCGCGGTTGTCTCGGGCAGCGATTTCCGCTCAGCCGACGGTGGAACCGATCAGAATACCGGCCAGCGTACGGTGCACTTCACGCTGACCAATGAAGCCGGCGACAAGTTCTACGACTACACCAGCAAGAACATCAACTCCAGCATGGCGGTGGTGATGGGCGGTCGGGTGAAGGAAGTGGCGAACATCGAAGGGGCGATTCGCGACTCGGGCGAGATTCGCGGGACGTTTTCAGCCGATGAAGTCTCGATCCTTTCGAAGATGCTGCGGACAGGTGCGCTGCCGGCGTCGCTCGACTATCTGGAAGACCGCACGGTGGGCGCTTCATTGGGCGCCGATTCGGTGCGCCAGGGTGTGACTTCAGCCGTTGTCGGTGTGCTGGTGGTCATGGCCTTCATGCTCATCTACTATCGCGGATCGGGCATCAACGCCGACCTGGCACTGTTCCTGAACCTGGTGATCCTGCTTGGCTTTATGGGATTCTCAGGTGCCACGCTGACGCTGCCGGGTATAGCCGGCGTAATTCTGACCATTGGTATGGGCGTGGATTCCAACGTACTGATTTTCGAACGAATCCGCGAAGAAGTGCGGGCGGGGAAAGCGCCCTCGGCCGCTGTGGATCAGGGCTTTGCGCATGCCTGGGTGACGATCATCGACACCCACGTCACGACCATTGTTTCAGCGGCCATTCTGTTTATTGTCGGCAGCGGGCCGGTGAAGGGATTTGCCGTGACGCTGACCTTCGGTTTGCTGGCCAACCTGTTCACCGCCGTCTTTGTTTCTCGTGTGATCTTTGACTGGCATATCGGCCGGCTCAAGAGCGGAGAACTGGTTTCGATTTAGCTGAAAGCCGATCCCGAAGGGGCATAGGCGCACAAGGATTGCCTGGGCCATTTTGGCCCGGGCCTCGACGAAGGGAAGAGAACACGTGGAATTGTTTCGCGGCGTAAATGTGGACTGGCTGGGGAAGAAGTGGTATTTCCTTGGTTTTTCATTGATCTTCAGCGTGGCTGGTTTGATCTCCATGGGCATGCATTGGGCCAGGATCGGCAGCCCGGTGCCTTTGGGCGTCGATTTTCGCGGCGGTACCGAGGTCCAGGTTCAATTCAAGAACGCTCCGGACATCAGCGCCATCCGCGCGGCCATGGATGCTTCGGGGATCAAGGACGCAAAGATTCAAAGCTATAACACGGAGGGCACGGCCAACGAGGTCCTGATCAGCCTGCCGGAGCAGCACGACGAAACGGCGCTCGATGCCGGGCGTCTGCAGATCGTTACCGCGCTGCATGACCACTACAACAATCCATTCGATGCGTCCGGGGTCAAGGTAGACGTGGTAGGCCCTACTGTTGGCCATCAGTTGGAAAAGCAAGCCCTTCTGGCGACGCTGTATTCGCTGCTGGGCATGCTGGTCTATCTGTGGTTCCGCTTTCAACTTATCTACGGTGTGGCGGCCGTTGTTGCCGTCTTCCATGACACCCTGATCACCGTGGGCGCCTTCGCGCTGACGAATCAGGAGATCAGTCTGACCGTGATTGCGGCCATCCTGACGCTTGTCGGCTACTCGATGAACGACACCATCGTCGTGTTCGACAGAATCCGCGAGAATCTGCGGCTCAGCCGGCGGGAGTCGCTGTCTGACGTTGTGAATCGCAGCATCAATCAGACTTTGAGTCGAACGGTCTTGACTTCGGGGCTCACATTCCTTACCGTTCTCTCGCTTTACATTTTCGGCGGAGAGGTGCTCCGCGGATTTTCGTTTGCGTTGGTGGTGGGCATTCTGATCGGCACTTACTCGTCGATCGCGGTGGCAGCGCCGATGCTGGTTGCGTGGCAGCAATGGCGCGCGGGAAGCGGCAAGACGGTTGTCCTGCCGGCGGCAAAGCGCTCGAAGGTGTAGAGTAGCAATTCGGGAGTTGCACCGAATTTGCAGCACGTTTGGCAGCATTGGCAATGTTCTGGTACAAGGGGAGAACACTTCTGTGATACCGTTTTGGTCTGCGGGAACATTTGATAATCCCGCGGTGTCTAAATAGATGTAACGACTCCTGACGCGAGGCTGGCCATGTTTGAAGATTCCACGTTTGAATCCGCAGGCAGGATCAATAAGGCGAGCAAGAGCAAGTATTGGATGATGGTGACGTTGATCACCAATGGGTCCATTCTGTCTGCTCCTGATTCTGATTCCTCTGATCTACCCTGAAGCGTTGCCCCACAACATGATGGTGACGGTCCTGACCGCACCGCCTCCTCCTCCGCCGCCCCCTCCGCCCCCTCCGCCACCCGAGGTTCATGTGGTGCATGTGCAGTCGGAGATGATGAACAACCAGCTCACGGCTCCCACCAAGATTCCGCATGACATCAAGATCGTTGCCGAGAAAGAAGCGCCGCCGAGCTCGGGCTTTGGCGTGGCCGGCATGGAAGGTCTTGGCGGCGGCGGTGGTGGCGTCATCGGCAGCGTCTTTGGCAGCGGCAGCGCGCCCAAGGTGAAGGCCGAGGCCCCCAAGAAGGTCAATATCTCCGGCGGCGTGGCCCAGGGCATGTTGCTGCAGAAGACGGTTCCGCTGTATCCGCCGATTGCCAAGGCTGCTCGCGTATCGGGCACGGTGGTGCTGCAGGCGACGATTTCGAAGACCGGCACCATTGAAAACCTTCGCGTCATCAGCGGCCCTGCCATGCTGCAGCAGTCCGCGATGGATGCAGTGAGCTCGTGGCGCTACCGGCCTTACCTGCTCAATAACGAGCCCGTTGAAGTTGAAACGACAGTCAACGTGGTCTTCACACTCGGCGGATAATGATTTTCCGGCCCTTTCCGTGTATTCGGGAAGGGCATTTCCTTTTGACCTGAATGCGAATCGGACCGAGCCGCATTCCCCAGCAACCGCCCGCTTCGGCGGAAGGCAATTCAGAAGAAACTCCTTAGGAGGAACGATTCAGTGATTCTCGCTCAGCTCGCACATTTCGCTTCGCACACGGTCAGCAGCCTTGCCTTCTTCCAGGAAGAACAGGCAGTCAGCTTCAGCCCCATGGGGCTGTGGGAACACATGGGATGGCCGGCACGGACCATCGCCATCATTCTCTTCATCGAGTCGATCTGGTCGCTGGCCGTGATGATCGACCGTTACCTCTACTTCTCGGCAGCCCGCAAGCAGTCGCGCGAGTTCGCGCCCAAGGTTGCCGGCGCGCTGAAGGACAGCAAGCTGGAAGAAGCGATCAAGATCGCCGACCGCAACAAGAAGTCGCACCTGGCCGAGGTTGTGACTGCCGGCCTGCAGGAGTTCCGCGCTTCCGCCGGTCAGCCGACCGAAGAGACCATCGAGAGCTCGGGCCGCGCATTGGAGCGCGCCGAAGCTATTGTTCACGCCAAGCTGAAGAGAGGCCTTGCGGTTCTGGCCACCATCGGCTCGACCGCTCCGTTCGTCGGCCTGCTCGGCACCGTCATCGGAATTCTGAACGCCTTCCAGCAGATCGCCACGCAGAAGACCTCGGGCATCGGCGCGGTAGCCGGCGGTATTTCAGAAGCGCTGGTGACCACGGCATTCGGACTGCTTGTTGCCATCCCGGCCGTTATGGCGTTCAACTACTTCACCGGCCGTGTCGAAGCGTTCGACGTGGAGATGGATAACTCGTCGAGCGAACTGGTCGACTACTTCATCAAGCAGAGCCACAAGCGCTAAGCGAAGCGCCCGCTGGCGAGAGCGAGATCTTGGTGGCGCGCGAGTGGAGTGCAATCGACTCCACTCGCCCGCCACTTTCAATCTTCCACGAGAGCGGTACTCGATAGCACTTCCGGAAATTGATTCCGGCTACAAACTCACAAGACGGAGCCCAAACAATGGGAATCGCAGTTCGTAACGAAGGCAGGAATGTCAGTTCCAACATCAACGTCACGCCCAATGGTGGACGTGATGCTGGTGCTGCTCATCATTTTCATGGTCATTACCCCGATGCTGCAGAATAAGGTGGCCGTCGATATGGCCAAGGTGGACAATCCGACCGCCATGCCGGACGCCGACAAGGAAGATGCCATTGTGGTGGCAATCACGCGCGATGGCGGCGTGTTCCTGGGGCAAAACAAGGTCGCGACCAGCGAGCTCGGCGCCCTGGTTCGGGATAAGCTGGCCGACAAGCCGGGCAAAACGATCTTTGTTCGCGCAGATGCTCGCGCGCAGTTCAGGGCCGTGGAAGACGCGATCGACGCCGTGCGCACAGCAGGCGTGGACGATGTTGGCCTGTTAACGCAGAAGCGTGAAGGCGGTCAGGCCGGCGGGGAATAGCCGTTCTGGTTGCGCAGCGTTTCAACAACAACTTTGAGCATATCGAGGAGTTTGAAGCCATGGGTATGACAACTGGGGGCGGGGGAGGCTACTCGTCCGACATCAATGTGACCCCGATGATCGATGTTCTGCTGGTGCTTCTGATCATCTTCATGGTCATTGTGCCGGTAACGCCGAAGGGCCTGGATGCGCTGGTGCCGCAGCCGCCCAAGGATCCGCACCAAGCAGCCGCCACCGACCGACCGCACGATCGTTGTGCAGGTTCTTTATCGTCCCGGCGCGGCGCCCACCTACAAGATCAATGAAACCGATGTCGCCAAGGCTGACCTGCAGGCGCGCCTGACCGAGATCTACGCCAATCGCGCGGAGCGGGTCATGTTCGTGAAGGGTGACGACGATGTCAACTTCGCCTACATCGCTGAAGTGATCGACATTGGCCGGGCCGCGAACGTGGATCACATCGGCTTGATGACGCCTAAGATTATGGCCGGTCAGTAAGACGCCTCTCTCGGGTGGTCAAGTGTGCTTGATTGCGTGTGCTTGATCACGTCGAGACCGTGAGCCGTCGAATTAAGCTGTAGCAGGGGCCGGGAAGTTTCGACGGAGCCCGATCCCAGAACGGTCACCTTGGGGCATTTGGGCCGGCAGTTTGCAGATTCGGATCTTCACCCTGGTTTCGGTTCCTCCCGCCCGCGGCCAGTTGCAGGAAATACCAGCTACGCGATCGAAAGTCGCGGCTGAAGGAGAAGGATAAGAAGATGAATGGAACCGCACGTACCACGGGGCTAGCGGTTGTCCTGGCAGGCATGGTCATCTCCATGAGTGGTTGCAATCGCCTGGCAGCTCGCGACCAGTTGAATAAGGGAGTGGAAGCGTACAAGAGCGCCCGTTATGAAGAGGCGATCGGTCACTTCCAGAAGGCCACGCAACTCGACCCGAGCCTGCCCATGGCCAAGACTTACCTCGCAACGGCGCTGGCGCAAAATGTGGTTCCGGGCCTTGATACTCCCGAGAACATGAAGACCGCACAGCAGGCTATCAGCATCTTCGAAGAGGTTCTCGCCAAGGATCCCGACGGATGTCAACAGCCTGAAGCAGGTTGCCGGCATCTACTTCAGCATCAAGAAACTGGATGACGCAAAGGCCTGGCAGAAGAAGGTGCTCGCTGTCGACCCCAAGGATCCTGAAGCTGCCTATACAGTCGGCGTTATCGACTGGACCGAGGCGCACGAGAATACGTTGAAGGCGCTTGTGCCGGCTGGAATTACCGACGATGGGGAAGGCAATGCCAAGGCCCCCAAGAAGGTCATGGATCCGTTGAAGGCAGAGAATGCGCCGCTCGTGGAAGAAGGACTGCATTACCTCGACCAGGCAGTGGCCAACCGTCCCAACTACGACGATGCAATGGCTTATCTGAACCTCATGTATCGCCGCAAGGCAGATGTCGATTGGGGCAATGATGCCGCGCGCAAGGAAGACGTGGCTCAGGCCGAGCAGTGGCGAACCAAAGCAATGGGGACGCGCAAGGCGAACGAAGAGAAGAAGAACGCCGGTCCCGGCGGCATCACGATGGATTCGAGCGGCAACCTGAAGTAGTTATCTCCGCTTGACGAACGATCAACGGCCTCCGCCTTGGGCGGGGGCCGTTTCATTTGGTCTCCGTGATTTCGCCGAGTGTTTGAGGACCGCCCATTCAGTGGGAAGGAACCTCCCTCCGGGGCTGAAGCCCGCCGCTTTTGGCTGCGTCTGCGGCACGATTGAAGTCGTGCCCTGTTACAAAGCGGCTTATGAAATTCCTTCGAGTGAGCGCCCTACTTCAGAATCTGGTCGGCGAGATAGTTGTGGACTTTGGCATCGTCGCGGAGCATTTCGATGTAGGCTGACTTGAGCGTCTGGGCGTGGCTGTTGCGGAGTCCTTGCCGGATGGTTCCCTGAACCTTCGCGTCGTTCAGTTCTCGTTGCC
The DNA here is from genome assembly GCA_963791505.1 of uncultured Acidobacteriaceae bacterium. GTDB lineage: Bacteria > Acidobacteriota > Terriglobia > Terriglobales > Acidobacteriaceae > Telmatobacter. Next base: position 142,612 of record CAWBSV010000043.1, on the reverse strand, counting down.
CAGCCGGTTCACGGCCGATCAGCCGATAAATAGCGTAGCCGATTACGCGATGCCCTGGGCTTGATCCGTCAAGCACCGGAAGGACGTCGGTATATTGCCCCGGCTTCAGCTTGGTAATGGCGTCGTAGGCTTCTGGATCGCTGCGCAGCGCCGACTCAAGAACAAATCCCCGGTCCCCGCCATTGGAGGCAGTATTGGGGTCTTCGGAGTACTGCATGGCGACGGCGCCAAAGTCCTCGCCATTTTCGAGCTTGGCGTGCAGGGCTTGCATCTTTTTCTTGGCATCGGCGTCGCTTGATGCCTTGTTATTTTGCAGATTGCCTGCCTGTTGAGTCGCCGCGCCTGTTGCTACGATCCAGGCGACCCGATACTGGGGCTCAATCAAATTGAACTCCGATTTATGCGCCGCATAGAACGCGCTGATCTCAGAGTCGGTAATGTTGATCCTGGACTCGATCTCCTTGTTCAACAGCTTGCTCTGGGTGAGATCGTGCCGTATGTCTTTCTTCAGGTCGTCCAGCGTCTCGTTTCGATCTTTGAGCTGCTTGTCCCATTCTTCCTGTGTGAACGGAGCCTTCATCTCGGTGAGGCGAGCGTTCACGTCCTCATCCGAGGCCACCACGTTGAGCTTCGCTGCGCGTTGCTGCAAAATCTCGTCGTCAATGATCTGGCGCAGCGTTTCCAGCCGCAGCAGGTCGGCTTGATCCGCCGAGGGCTCCTGCGGAGAGTTCCCGAGGTTCATTCTGTAGATCTGATATTTGCGATCGAGGTCGGAGCGCAAAATCTCTTTGCCGTTCACGGTGGCCACAACGCCCGGCGCCGGATCGTGCTTGCAGGCGGTGAGCGGAACCAGCACCGGGACCAGGAGCATGCCACCGACGACTACAAAGCTGGCGCACCGCGTGCGGGCCGTAACGAACGATTCCACTTGCAACCTTCTATCTCCCGGGGAGCCTGCATCGGCCCCAGCCATCAACAATAAATCCACGAACCTGATCGGCGATAGCCACCAGCGCGCTACTTCCCAGTTCCGGCAGAGTGTGCGGTGGGGGCCGGCGCGGGCGGTGGTGGATCAACACCGGCTGCACGAAGCGCCCGGTCGATGACTCCCCAAAGCACTTCCTGCGGCACCCAGCCGTCAATCCTCTCCCCATCGACAAACACGGCAGGGGCTGACTCGATGCGCATGGATGCTGCTTCCGCGAGAGAGGCCTTGACGGCACTGTCGTCCTGTTTCGCGAGGCAGGCCAGCAGCTTTGGCTCATCCAGCCTGGCGACGGTGGCTTCCTGCTTCGCAATACGGTCGAGCGCCGCAAAGCTTTTCGGCAGATCGCGGTCGGGTCCGGTAATTTCGTCTCCGTGCGCGTGGAGATAATCCACATAGGTCCAGTAGACGTTGCTGCTCTGGTCTGCGAGGCAATTTGCATCGACGGCAGCGTGCGTTGCCCAGGGATGCATTTCGGTCAGGGGGTTGTCTTTGTAAATGAAGCGGACCTTATCCTTGTAGCGGTCAATGGTCGAAGGAAACATTGTCTGATGCATCCGGCTGCAATACGGGCACTCCAGGTCGTCGAAGTTCACCACGGTGACCTTGGCCGCGGGGTTACCGCGAATAGGGCGTCCGGCGACATCGATGTTGAACACCGGGTCTTTGGCAAGGTCGTAGGTCTCGAGCCGCGCAAGGGTCTTCCCGTCGGTTGAAAGCAGAAAGTCCACATTGGTTGTTTTGGTCCCACGTGCCAGGGTGATCGGCAAGGTGTTATAGCCTGGGATCTCGCTTGGCCTGCGGGGGCCGAGCGTGACGGTGTAGTCCTGTGGGACGTTGTATTGAGTACGAACCATCACCTCGATGTGGCGGTCGAGAAGGGCTTCAGCAGCATTGGGTTGCGGGGGCGCAGTCTGGGCTTTGCAGCCGGCGGCCATAAAAACAGCTAGAAGGCCTGCCATCAATCGGAAGCGATACAAGTGAAAATCCTCTACAAAAAGGATACTCCAGCGGAGTTGTTCGAACCGGGCGAGTGAAGTATCCCAAGTCTTCCTAATAAGGGACGCATTTCGAACGGAAAAGCCAACGCCGATGTTGAAAGTGGCTGTGAAACTGTGAACACCCCCCTTGGAAACTCATGCTGAGATGGGGCTTAGGAGGGGTTCACAGGAAAACAGGCGTTTTTAAGGACGCTTTTTCAGTGTGCAGTGCACAGTGCGCAGTGGACGGTGCACAGTGAACAGTGCGGCCGGCTCTGTGGGTCGGTTTATTTCGCACGTTGGAAGTTCGCAGGTTGGCGCGGGATCTGCGCGAAGCCGAATTCTTGTGGGTTCTTGAACTAGCAAGTCAGCCAGGCTGCGCGTGTTAGCGAGCCAGCAAGTCAGCGATGCTGTGCGTGTGAGCAAAGGATATGCTACGCAATCGCGAGAAATAGTATGCAAATGTGGAGCAAGTTTCTTTCGTTTGGAATGAGGGGGTTGCAAACTATTTTTCGGACGGGGTCTTGACAGGAACTCCGCCCCTACGGGGCTGGCGCGTGGTTGGGCGTTTCCCAGGACTGCGCTTCGCTTGCCCTGGGCTAGTGACCTTTGTCCCTCCGGGATCAGCCTTTGAGTGGTCGTCAATGGGCTGGGGGCAGGTGGGGGTCGCGGACCAGGCGTCAATAGGCCGGGGGGAGGGTCGGGTCGCGGAAGACGGAGTTGGAGCGACGGATGTCGCCGACGGATCCGAAGTTGGCCAGGGTGAAGCTGTAGAGATATTGGGTTTCATCGCGAACGGAACCGAGCAGGAAGCGACGGTAGCCGAAAGTCAACCCGCAACAATTCCAGTTGTAGACGGCTTGGACTCCACCGTATTGCAGGGAGTTCTGGACGAAGTCATAGCCCGCATTGGCCGCCAGGTTGAATCCGCCGCCACTTTGCTTGCCGACAGAAACGAACGGCTGAATCTGCTGGCTCTGGATGGTTGAAGCCAATGGACCGTTTTCGTCGACGGCGTTGAGCATGGCGTGTCCGATGCCGAGCGTGGTGCGGCCGAAGCTGTACCCCGCGAACAGGTTGTCAGAGTCGATTCGTCCGTTCTTGGGATCGAAGTCCATGTCCCACTCGATGCGGAGGTTGTCGATCATTTCAAAGCGCATGCGCGAAATGAAGGGGGAAAGATTCCTCTCCCCGGTAAGAAATGCGACGCCTGTCAGGTCCAATGCGGAGTCAAAGACATTGCGGCGATCTGGAATGAGCGCACCGCCAAAGGTCGGATTGAAGAAGATTTTCTCAGCAATCTGCCAGCTTGCCCACTCGCGGGGCTTGTCGAGGCACTTGTTGTTTGCAAGGAGTTGCTCGGCGGAGCAGGGCTGCGTATTGGAGGGCCGCAGGTAAAACCGCTGCGTGACTGAAAGCCCGGCTTCGTTGGTATTGGTGGCGATGTCGGTGGTGTCGACGAGAAGCACGTTGCGAGCCTGCCCCTCAATGCCGCCCACATAGCGATAGGTGATCTCCGGCTCGATGACATGGCGGAGGACGCGATTCCAGGGAAGATCGAAGTCCCGCTCAACCGCCGGCGGACGGATGTCAACGAAGGCTTCGAAATCTTTCCTGCTGAGCGCATCGTGGCTAATTGTCGGGGTTCCGCCGCGCGCGCCCGTCAGATCGGGAACCTGGCTACTGGTGTAGGTGGTGTCGCGAATGGCAATCTCGGGCACGACGCTCCATCCATCCCAAGACAGGGGAAGTGAGAGGTGCGGATAGAGATCGAAGCGGCCGACATTGCGGGCATGAAACGCGGGCTCGGAGCGACTCAGGTAATCCAGAGAAGAGCCGAGACTCCAGTGGAGGGGGGTCGAGCCCAGGGGGCGATCGAGTACGTCGTAGCGAAGGTTGGGCAGATGGATGATGCGCGCTTCGTCGCCATTGGTTGAGCTTGCGAAGGTCTGAAATCGCTCAAGGGAAACCGAGGGCACAAAGCCCTTATGCGCATTGGTGAGCGACAGAGTGCTGGCCACTTCAGAGCTTACCGCCTGGGTGTAGTTATCGTTGAAGACCAGCCGGTAAACATAGCTGGAAAGGTACTCCACATTGCCTGCGATCCGCGTCTCCGCAGACAGATCTTTTCTTCCCAGGGCAACCACATCGACCCCACCCTGATTGACGAGCTCTTCACCGGTTGGGCCGGGAATGAGGTCGTCCTTATGGAATGTCGGCGTCGGCAGGGTGGCGCCAATCTCCTGTTCGACGCCGCGGTCGAGGAGTGCATTCCAACGAACGACCAGATGATCTTGCCCAGCGCCTTTGTAACGAAAATCGCCGTTGGGGGCCCAGCCGCGCTTGGAGTAGTACTCTGCGCCGACAACCATGTCAATACTGCGGTTGATGACCCAGTAGAACTGTTCGCCGATCACGAATCCTTTGATGGACGAGTTGCTCAAAACTGGAATCATGAAGCCGCTCTCGCGGCCGGATTCATCTGTGGGATGACGCAGCCACGGCAGGTAGAAGAGAGGAATATTGAGAAACTCAAAGACCGAGTTGTGGGTGGAAGCGATGCCGTTCCGCAACTCAATCTGCCTGGAGAGCAAACGCCAATCGGGATGGGGTAAGCGGCAGTTGGTCATGGATCCGTCAATGATGCGGTAGGTGCCTTCGCCGGTCTGGAGCAGGACGCGCCCGGAGAAGAGAAAGGGATTGGCTGTGGAGTAAACAATGGTGTGGCCCGCGCTGCGCACGCCTTGCGAACCATTCACATCGTAAAAGCGGGCAGTGTGCATGTTGAGGCGCATCTCGCCATGCGAGGCATTGATCAGCACATCATTGGGTCCGCCTGCGACCTGCAGATGACCTTCAGCCTCGAGTTCTGAAGTGGAGCGATGGTAGACGACCTTGTCCGCGCGGACCACATAGTCCCGATAATGAACGACCACATCGCCGGTGAGAGTCACCACGTCGCCGACCCACTCCTGCCTTCTTGATTCCCATCGAACGGGCAGGCCCGACGGTGGGATCGGTTCGGGCTGTGCAATGGGGATTGCTTCCTGGCCTGGGTCATCGGGAAGCGGAGCATTCTGGATCTGCGGCTGGGGAGATTGCGCGAACGACGCGACCGTCGAAGCGGCTTGATCAGCATGTGAATCAAATTTTGGGATGGGTAACCCATTAGTAAACGTCTGCGCCCGAAGTTGCGGGTGACAGAGGGTTATCAGCGTGATAAACACAAGATTACAAGGGCGCATCGGTACCAAGGCTCAGGATAGCAAAAGCAGGTACTTTGGATGGACGCGTACCGAGTGACTCCGGCAGCAAACGCTTCGTGGTCCGTCAGACGCGATCAAGACAGCATGGGCGCAAGCCCGCGAAGCTCTCTTCTTGAACAACGCAAGGGTGTCTCAATTGCGTAGAGGCATCAGGACCGCAAACAAGGCGCAGTACGACAGTCAGCACGGCGCCGCATAAGAAGGGATATGGGAGCGTTGAACACATCTGCAGTGCAAGCTGAAATAGCGCCGTCGTGGAAGCAGGAAGTGAATCGCCGCCTGGCTGCGCACAAGAGCCGCAAGGGCATGTCTGCGCTTGAGGCTGCTCAGCCGGAAGTGCACCAGGCCGGCAGCCAGCGTGCCGCTGCGGCAGCGCGTGTTGCGGCGCGGTTTGCCAAGGTTCCGAGTTACAGCCAGATGCTTGCGGAGGAAGCTCGCGAAGCGGTGCGTGTAGCAGGTTCTGCCGCACGGGCCGCCCAAGAGGCGCATGTTGCCGCGGAGTCGTTGCTGGCAGGGATCGAGGCCAAGGCGGCGAAAGAAGAGATGGCGTGGCTCTCTGAAGTTTCTGAAGAGGTGTTTCCGGAGTGGACCCCCCAAGCGGCTGCACCTTCGACCCTACAAGATGCGACTCCTTTGACTGCGCCGGTCCAAGAAAATCGGGACAGCAAAAATCAGGACAGCGCAAATCGGGACAGCAGGGAACTTGGCATACGCTGGGATGCGGATCTGCCGGTGCGCGCCGAAGCTCCAGTCTTCAACCAACCGCAGCAGCCCAGCACGGCGACCATGACGGCTCAGGAGTGGTGGGAGCTCGAAGGGCGGCACATCTCCGCAGCCGGGGGCGCCGATGTGGTCGAGGTTGAGCTGCCGATCCACGGAAACCTCATTCACTTTCCGCGCGAGATCATCGCCGCGCGCAAGATGCGTCCGCGGCGCATTGAAGGCTCCAGTCTCGATGTTGCCGATGCGGGAAGCCAGCTCAGCATATTTGAGGTTGACCCAGGGACAATCTCCACCGAGCCTGCTGCTGCGACAACCTTCGAGCAGGCGTCAACATGGGTTGGGCCCGAGTGGTCGGGCATCGAGTTGGACGAAGAGGTTCCCTCGGAGGCCGCGGCTGCTCATATTTTTGACGCGCCCGTTTCGGCCATGCCGGGGATTGAAGCGGCGCCGCTCAACCTTCGCATGATGGCGGCGGTTGTTGATTTTTCGATTGTCGCGGGCGCGTATGTTGGGGCGGCTTGGGTTGCGTCGTCCATTCTGCATGTTTTTCCGTCGATGCGGGCGATGGAGATTGGCTCGACCATCGCGCTGGTGCTGCTTGGCGCGACGTACCTGACGCTGTTCTTCACGCTGGCGAGCGCGACGCCGGGTATGCGGTACGCGGGCCTGGCACTGTGCACATTCGACGATCAAGTGCCAACGCGGGAGCAGCGCTACCATCGGCTGCTGGGAATGCTGGTATCGGTTTTGCCGGTGGGGCTGGGTGTGGCCTGGTCTATTTTTGACGAGCAGCGGCTGAGCTGGCACGATCGGCTTTCGGGGACTTATTTGCGGACTGGGTTGTAGGCTTCGTTCTTCGATTCAATCGATAAATGCAAAACGGGGAGCCGAAGAGCGCTCCCCGTTTTGCATTGGTGACAAAAATCAAAACCCATCCCTCGGCCGCTAAAGCCGCGAGACATTTGACGGTCATGATGGCACGAGTAAACACGTGCCCTTTCAAAACGCCGGTTCTGACTGAAGATACTTTGCACGAGTGAACACGTGCCCTTTCAAATCGTTGGTTTCTTCAGCAGCCGTTCGTTAGCTGGCGAGGGCGCGGACTGCGGAGACGCCGGCCCCGAGCAGGGCGGTTTCGTCGTCGGGGGGAAGGACTTCTAACGAAAAGCCCTGCAGGGTGCTCATTTTGACCATTGTTCAAGATGGCCGCGCAAGATATCCAGTTCGAGAAAATGAGCGTTGTGGCCAGTGAAGTAGAAGCGTCCTGGACCGGCAAGATGGATGAATGAGGCGGTTGCCGCGGCCAGGGCGCGATGCCAGAGTCGACGAACTCACGGCAGCGCTGGTCGCCCTGCTTGGCATGGGCAAAGACCTCTTCCGGTTCAAGGTCGAGGAAGCGCAGGCGCATGGCGCGATAGCCCATGATGCCTTCGAGATGGCCGACGCCGCCGCAACCGCAAAACTTCTCTTTGGGATCGAGGCTCACGACGACATGGCCGCCTTCCCAGATGCCATCGACATAAGGCCAGCGGCCATAGCCGATGCCGTTGCCCAGTGTCCACACGCGGGTGAGCTTGTTGAGCTGGCCGCGCGTGGCTGCAACTCCGGCGGCGATGGCGTCTGCATCGTTGGCGATGTGGACGGGAGCGGTGATGTCGTGTCCGGACAAGGCACGGGACAACTCCTCGCCAAGACGCATTCCTTTGATCTGGTGCAGATTGGGCGAGTCTTCAACCACGCCGCGCCGGACAATGCCGGGAACGGCGACGCCGATCGCGTCAAGGGGCCCGCCTTCCTCTGTGGCGACGGCGGCGATTTGGGTAGCGAGCAGATCGATCAGTTCGCCGCTGGGAATGGCGGTGAGGGCGTCGACTTCATCGGTGTCAGCGGGGTAGCGAAGGGGCTTGCCGGTGAGCCGCAGGTCCTGCAGTCGGCCGGTAACGATGTGTTCAGTCATTACCACGCCAATGGCGTTTGTCATGAGCACTCCTTCGGTTGTGCGCTTCAGGCGGCGGTTTGGCGCTTCAGGCGGCTCGCAGAACCGAATCCGGGTCAAGAATAGCGCAGGGCCGTGGGCTGCGTCGAATGGCGCATTGCGCCGGCTAAAATTTCCTTTCCCATAGAGGTCCGAGTGGAGTACTCTGCTTTTACCTAGATGTCCGAGTGGAGGAAGAACGATGGCGCGGCAGAGCCAGACGGATAGTGAAATGTTGAAGGGCACGCTGGACATGATGATCCTGCGAACGCTGGTCATGGGCGACGCGCACGGGCATACGATCGCGAAAGTGATTGAGAGAACCTCAGAAGACGTGCTCGAGGTTGAACAAGGTTCGCTCTATCCTGCGCTGCACCGGTTGGAGGATCGCGGATGGGTGTCCTCGTTCTGGGGCGCGAGCGAGAACAATCGCAAGGCCAAGTTTTACAAGTTGACGGCGGCGGGGAAGAAGCAACTCATTCACGAAACGAACCGCTGGAAGCAGATGGCCCGCGCGATTGGTCTGGTTATGGGGGACAAGGGACTTGAAGGAGGCGCGCAATGAGCTGGCGGCAGATATTTCAAGCGGAGACAGTCGGACGAGGAGCTGAAGCAGGAGATCGAAGGCTTTCTCGCGGAGGAAGTTGCCGACAACATCGGGCGCGGGATGTCGCCCGAAGAAGCCCGCCGGCAGGCGCGCATCAAGCTTGGCAGCACGGAACGCGTGCGTGAGAGCCTGTGGCGCCAGAACACCGATCGAGATCGTCGAGAGCCTTTGGCGGGATCTGCGGGTTGCGGTTCGCTCTTTGTCGCGCGCCAAGACGTTGTGGTTCACGGTGACGCTGACGCTGGCGCTTGGGATTGGCGCGAATGCGGCGATCTTCAGCATCGTGCGGGGCGTCCTGCTGCGGCCGCTGGTGAATCGCGATGAAGAGCACCTGCTGTATGTGCGCCAGAGCGCGCCGGGGATCGGAGTCGCCGAACGCGACGTTTTCAGTGCCGGAGATCAAGGATCTCGACAATGGCCTGAAGACCATCAAGGAGTTTGGGAACATTTTCTCAGATTGATTTCACGCTGGAAGGCCTGGGCGAGCCGCGCGAGATCAGCGCCGGTGTCGTGGATGGCAATTATTTCGACGTGATGGGGCTGCGGCCCGTGCTGGGAAGGCTGCTGAACAAAAGCGACGATGGCCCTGCCGCTGCCGGGGCTGCGGTGTTGACGAATCGATTCTGGCGGACTCAGTTGCATTCCGATCCCAGCGTGCTGGGGAAGTCGATTCGGCTGGGAAGCGAAAAGACGACGCGCAATGCGGTCATCGTCGGCGTGCTCGAGCCTTCGATCCCGTATCCGGTGGACACGGAGTTGATCTCCAATATTGTCACCAGCCCTCATCACCTTTCCGCAACCATGGTGCAGGGGCGCGAGCATCGCATGACGGAGGTATTTGCGCGGCTTGCGCCGGGCGCAAGCCTGGAGGCGGCGCGCGCCGAACTGCCACCGACTATGCGGCGATGATCGCTGCGCACCCGGAGGTTTACAAAGCGCAGGATCACTACCGGATCGACATCACGCGCATGCATGACCAAATCAATGCACGGGCCAGGACTATCTTGTGGGTTCTCTTTGCCGCGTCATTGCTGCTGTTTGTGATCGCATGCTCGAACGTCGCGAATCTGATTCTGGCGCGCGCGGTGCGGCGCGAGACGGAGATGGCGGTGCGTTCTGCATTGGGCGCAAGCCGCGCAACTTTGCGTCGTTCGCTGCTGGCCGAGGGACTGGTCCTGTGCGGGAGCGGGGCGCTGGCGGGGGTGGCGATTGCCGTGCCCATGGTTTCAGTGCTGGCGCGGTACGCATCGCGATTTTCAGTCCGCGCGCTCGATCTCAAGCTGGATTTCAGCATGGTGTGGATCGGCGTGGCGCTGGCGCTGATCGCAGCCGTCTTCCTGGCGTTTGTGCCGCGGCTGCCCTCGCTTGATTCGTCGAAGGGATTTGGGTTGACGAGTGCCGGCGTCCGCGTGACGCGGGGCAGCACGCGGCGGCTGCGGGTCTTTGCGATCACGCAGATTACCGCATCGTTCCTGCTTCTGGCGGGTGCGGGTGCTTTGATGAACACGCTTTACATGCTGGAGAAGGCGCGTCCTCCGTTCGATACGACACATGTGCTTGCCGTGAATTTGCCGATCATGTATTTCGGCAGGACGCCGGACCAGGTGCGGGAGTCTTACCGGGAGATGAAGCGGCGCATCGCCGAATTGCCGGGAGTGGAACACGTTGCATCGTCGTTCAGTGTTCCCTGGCGCGACGGCCTCGAATCGAGCATCAAGTTTTCATTTGAGGCGGACGGCGCGCGGCGCGAGAACGGCCAGGATGACCCGCGCGCCTCTTTCCGGAGCGTGTCTCCCGGATTCTTCGATACGTTGGGCATTCCGCTTCTCGAGGGGCGCGATTTTCGGGACAGCGACAAGGATGGATCCGAGCGCGTCGTGATCATCAGCAAGAGCGTCGCCGACCTGCTTTTTCCCGGGCGCGATGCGGTGAATCACCATCTCTACTGGACCGATGGGGTGGTGAAGTTTATCGGCATCAGCATGGAGCCGCGTCGGATTATCGCGGTTGTCCCCGACGTGGACGATGAGAACATCATTCCTTCGCCGGTGATGACGGTCTATCAGCCTTCTGACCAGGAGGGATGGAGCGGGCGGCTGTTTGTCCGTACGACAAATGATCCGTATAGCATGGTCCCTTCGATCACGCATACCATCCACGACATGGCTTCGAACCAGCCCGTTGAGCGCGCCTCGACTCTTGAAGACATTCGGACGGAAGTGCTCACCCCGGATAAATTGAATGCGATTGTGTTCGGAGGCTTTGCCACGCTTGCGCTGCTGATTTCCATTGTAGGCGTGGCCGGCGTTCTCGCATTTTCAGTGAGCGGGCGTACGCGCGAGTTCGGCATTCGCATGGCCCTGGGCGCGCCGCGGAGGAGCATCCTGGCCAACGTGATCTTGGATGGTGTGATCATCGCGACAATCGGAGTTGTCTCCGGGGCGTTGATTGGCGGGGTTTGCGCGCGGCTTATCGGCAAGTATGTTTCCGATGTGCAGTTGCCGGGGGCGGTGACCCTGCTTGCATCGGCGATGGTGATTCTGGCGGCCGCGGTCGTGGCGTCGGCCATGCCCGCGGCGCGCGCGGCACGGGTGAACGCGGCGCAGGCGCTGCGTTCGGAGTGACCACCTGCGGTGGGGCCTGCTGGCGCTTGCGCGCCCTATGCGTTCGTGGTATCCCACCCATCCACGATGAGACCGTGGATGGATGGGGCACCCAGATTCGACTCGCAGTCGAAAACCTGCGCTAGTTGGACTGGTAGCGGTTCAGGCGGCCGATGCCGTTGAAGGCTGCGGCTTTGTAGCACTCGGCGAGGGTGGGGTAGTTGAACACGGTGTCGATGAAGTAGTCGACCGTGCCGCCCAGAATCATGACCGCCTGGCCGATGTGCACCAGCTCGCTGGCGCCCTCGCCGATAATGTGCACGCCGAGGACTTTGCGGGTGTCGCGATGGAAGACCAGCTTGAGTCTGCCTGTGGTGTCGCCGCGAATCTGGCCGCGGGCCGTCTCGCGATAGTAGGCCATACCGACTTCGTAGGGGACGTCTTCGTCGGTGAGCTGCTCTTCGGTTTTGCCGATGAAGCTGATCTCGGGAATGGTGTAGATGCCGTAGGGATAGAAGCTGGGGTTGGACGATGTCGCCTTGTCGTTGAAGGCGCGCGCGGCGGCGATGCGGCCCTGCTCCATCGAGACTGAGGCGAGCGAGGGGAATCCGACCACGTCGCCGACGGCAAAAATCGAGTCCACCTTGGTCTGGAAGTGCTCATCGACCGGAATGCGGCCGCGGTTGTCGGCTTCAAGGCCGGCGGCGGCAAGATTGAGGTCGTCGACGGCTCCCTGACGGCCAACGGCATAGAGCAGCGCATCGCCGGAGACTTTCTTCTTGCTTATCAGGTTGGCGACGACGGTGCCGTCGGGCAGCTCTTCAACGCTTTCCACTTCTTCGCCGAGACGCATGGTCACGCGGCTGTCGCGCAGATGGTAGCTGAGCGCCTCGATGATCTCCTGGTCGGCGAACTCGAGCAGCCGGTCGCGTTTCTCGATCAGCGTGACGCGGACGCCGAGGACGGCGAACATGCAGGTGTATTCGACGCCGATGACGCCGCCGCCGACGACGACCAGGGAGCGGGGCAGTTCGGGAAGATCGAGCATCTGATCGCTGTTGATGATGGTTTTGCCGTTGATGGGAACTTTGGGGGAGGCGGCGGGGCGGGTGCCCACGGCGATGATGATGCGATCGGCTTCAAGGGTGGTGTCGCCATGCGGGCCCTCGACGCGGATCTGGTGCGGGTCAACAAAATGGGCGATGCCGTGGACGATGTCGATGCCGTTGCGGGAGAGCTGCGCTTCGGTCACGTCGACTTCAGTCTTGATGACGGCCTGGACGCGGAAGGCGAGGTCGGCCATGGAGATTCTTTCCTTGACCCGGTAGTTCATGCCGTAGACGGAGCGGTAGTTATAGCCGGAGAGATGAAGGACCGCCTCGCGCATGGTCTTGGAGGGGATGGTGCCGGTGTTGATGCAGACGCCGCCGACCACGGAGCGGGCCTCGACCACGGCAACCCGCTTTTTCATTTTGGAAGCGGCGACAGCGGCGCGCTGGCCGGAGGGGCCTGAACCGATGACGACCAGGTCGTATTTGACGGCGCTCATCGAAGTGTCTCCCCGGGGCGAGGACCGGTGCTAAGTCCTCACCCGGAGGCTACCATAGCGCGCCACCTGCGGTGGGGCCAACTGGCGCTTGCGCGCCTTGAGGTTCGTGATATCCCAGGTGCCCCAAGGCGAGGCACCTGGGGCACCCGGCCATTGGAGAGTTGACGGGGACGGTTCAAGCGGCCGGCGTTAGGAATGCACGGGTCGGAGCGCGGTTGTGTTTGCAGGATGACTTCTACCCAGAGATCTGGCGCTGGGTTTCTCGTCTTCCAGGCGGAATTGGCGGATCATGCCGTCGAGTTCGCCCGCGAGGGAAGCAAGGTTTTTGAGAGCTTCGACGGCCTCTTCGGCGCCCTGCGTATTCTCGGTGGAGAGCTGGGAGATTTGGCCAGCCGATTCTGAAATCTCACCGGATGCAGAGGTTTGCTCGGTCGCCGCGGTCGCAATCAGATGGATCTGATGTTCGACGCGTTTGGACGACTCGATGATGGCTTCGAGGCTATTGCGTGCATGCGCTGTCTCGCTCATTCCCTTTTCGACAGCGGTGCGGCTTTCCTGCATGACATCGAGGGTTGCGTGGGTTTCTTCCTGAATGCTGCGGATGGTTCCGGCAATCTCTTCGGTTGCGCCCTTGGTGCGTTCCGCGAGGCGGCGAACCTCGCCGGCTACCACGGCGAATCCACGACCGTGTTCTCCGGCTCGCGCGGCTTCAATGGCAGCGTTGAGCGCCAGCAGATTGGTTTGTTCGCTGATCTCCTGGATGACGTTGACCACCTTGCCGATTTCCTCGGAGCGGAGCGCCAGGGAGGACATCTTGTCGGAGACGGAATTGGTGGCGGCTGCGATTTTTTCCATGGTCACGGTGGCTGCCTGCATGACCTGGCCACCCTGGGTTGCGGTTTCAGCAGACTCGCGGCTGGCGTTGGCCGCGTTCTCAGCGTTGTGGCTGATCTCGCCGATGGTCGCTGTCATCTCCTGGGCTGCCGCGGCGATCTGATTGGTCTTGCTGGACTGGGTACGTGCGTTGCCTGCGGTCTGAACGGCGCGGGCACTGATCTCGGTGGTGGCGGCGGAGAGAGTTTCGGCGCCTTGAGCGACCGATTGAATGACAGAGCGCATGGATTCGGCACATTGGTTGAGCGCGTCGCCGAGGCGGCCGATCTCATCGTGTCCGGTGACCATCGCGTGCACGGTCATGTCTTTCTCGGCAAGCTGTTCGAGGAGGGAAGTTGCGTAGCGGATGCGCGGCGCGATCTCATGGGTGAGGAGCGCGCCGGTCAATGCGCTTAGAAGGATGATGACCAGGGTAGCGACCGAGGAGATGATCATGGCGCGGCTGCTGGATTCCGTTGCGGCGTGAGCGCCGTCTGTAGCCTCCTTCACGTTGAAGTCAAAGGCTGCTTTCGCGGCTGTTTCGGAGTCGTTGATGAGCGTGAAGTTTGATTCGGCAGAAAGCAGATTCAACGCATCGCCGGTTTTCCCGGCCTCAATCAAAGACTCCGATCGGGTGCTCACATCGATGTACTGCGCGAAGGACGTGGTGAGTCTCTGAAAGAGCCGGCGCTCTTCGGCTGATGCGACCATTGGCTCGTAGGTCTTAACCGCGGTTTGGTATTGGGCGATTGCCTGCTGGATATTCGCTCTGTCCCTGCTGGAACACTCCGGCGTCTGGCAAACAAGCAGAGCGAGATCCCAGCGGCGCGTTTGCTGGATGCCGTCGCGGATGTAAGCCAGCTGCACGACGGAGGGCAGTTGCGTATCGCTGACGTCGGTGTTTTTTACAGCGATCGAACGAAACGTGAAGAAGGTGTAGATTCCCAAGACGATGCAGAGGCTGCAGACGATGCTGAAGGCAAAGGTGAGCTTGCGGGAGACAGGAAGGTCGCGGAGCCATTTCATGCAGGAGCCTTTCTCGGAGCGGTTCTCCCTTTTCATCGGCGCGATGTGGCAGGACTTGAGCCTTAGCGTCATCGGAATCAAGTGCTGATTGACGGCGGATGCGCGCAGCCTTAGGCTCAGACTATGGAATTCAAGGTAAGTGAACTCGAGCGGGAACCGATCGATTTCGATTTGGAGTTGGCACCGGGGGCGGTCGATCTGGGCGAGGAAGCGACGCAGGTGGGCACCCTGGCGACGGCGGGGCGGGCGGAGGTGCTTCACGAGCACCGCGGGCCGAAGGAGATTGTGGCGGACATCCGGCTGAGGGGTCAGTTTGCCGGGAAGTTTGAGGTGCCATGCGCGCGGTGTGTCGAGCCGGTTGAAATTCCGCTGGCGGCCGAGTTTGATCTAATATTCAGGCCTGCGGGGGCTGACTCGGAGGCGCCGGAACGGTCGATTACTGCGCCGGAGACCGAAATCGGTTATTATCAAAAGGACAGTCTGTTTCTTGAAGACGTTCTGCGGGAGCAGGTGCTCTTGTCCCTGCCGGTCAGAACCCTGTGCAAGCCAGATTGCAAAGGGCTTTGCCCGCGCTGCGGTGAGAATCGCAACAGCCATGCCTGCACCTGCGAGGAGGGTCCGAGCGACCCCCGCTGGGAGGCTTTGGCTGGGCTCCGCGGCCGGATCAAGTCCTGAAATATCAACCCCATAGCCCCGAAGGGGAATTAAGGGTGTTCCGCCTGACACAGCCCAGAAACGGCCGGCTGTGGCTGACACGGTTGAGCTGAGCTCAGCCGGGGCGCGGACACGAAAGGAATTGCACCATGCCTAATCCGAAACGGCGCCATTCAACGCGCCGCACTGCCAATCGCCGCGCGCACGATTTCCTGACTGCTACTGGCGTATCTGAGTGCCCGAACTGTCACGAGAAAAAGCTTCCGCACCAAGCTTGCCCCAAGTGCGGCGTGTACAAGGGCCGCCAGGTTCTGGAAACCAAAGAAGCCGCTAAGTAGCCTGAGCACTCAAGGCAGGTTCTAATGCTCATCGACATCGCCCTGGACGCAGTCGGTTCCGATAAAGCTCCTGAACCCGAGATTCGGGGGGCGATTCTTGCCTGCCGGACGCTGCCGGTGCGCGTGCACCTGGTGGGGCCTGAGCCGGAGCTCCGCGACCTGCTGGACGAGCACCTCGAAAACGAGGATTTACCCATCGTGATCCACCATGCCTCGGAACGTATCGGCATGGAGGAGAAGGCCGCGCATGCGGTGCGGAGCAAGAAAGACAGCTCCATGCGTGTGGGGCTGAAGCTGGTGCGCGAAGGCAAGGCGGCCGGGTTTGTGACGGCGGGCAATACCGGGGCAGCCATGGCGACCGCCAAGATGGTGCTCGGCGCGCTGCCTGGAGTGGACCGGCCGGCGCTGGCGACGCCCATGCCGACGTCGAAGGGAAACCCCTGTGTGCTCCTCGATGTGGGCGCCAATGTGGATTGCAAAGCGCACAATCTTGAGCAATTTGCCGTGATGGGCGAGATGTACGCGCGCAGCGTGTTCAAGATTCGCGAGCCGCGGGTTGGACTGCTCTCCATCGGGGAAGAAGAAACGAAAGGCAACGATCTGACGCGGGAGAGTTTCCCGCTGCTCAAGGCGCTTCCCATTAAATTTATCGGCAACGTGGAAGGCCGCGACATCTTCAACGGCAACGCGGACGTGATTGTCTGCGACGGCTTTGTCGGGAATGTGGCGCTTAAGACCAGCGAGGGAATTGGCCGGTTTGTGCGCGATGTGCTGCGCGAGTCGCTGACCAAGACGGTGACGGCGCAGGTGGGGGCGTTGCTTTCGCGGCGCGCCTTTAATGATTTTCGCCGGCGGCTGGATTACACGGAGTATGGCGGGGCGATTCTGCTTGGTGTGCGCGGGGTTTGCATCATCGGGCATGGGTCTTCGAACGAGAACGCCATTTTCAACGGCATCCGCGTAGCCGCGGAGTTTGCCAAGGCGGGCACCAATGCGCGGATTGAGCAGGAGTTCACGGACCACTCAAAACGCAAGCCGCTGCCCGATAATACTGATCCCGAAGCGACCATCCAGTAAATGTCTCCGAAGCAACGCCGCCCAATTGCCTTCGACGTCTCAATGCTGAGCCAACTGGCTTGCCCAGCGTGTCGGGGCGATCTAAGCGTCCTTGAAGAATTCGTTTGCTGTGCGCAGTGCGGGCGGGCGTATCCGATCGTGGATGGCATTCCGGTGCTGATTGTGGAGCGGAGCGAGGCTGGGGCCTAGCGTTCGTTATCTGAAGTTCGTCGAAGAATGCACGAAAGGCAAACGCAGATCTTTCGACTCACCACCCCCAAACTGAACTACGATTGGGGTCCCGTTCGCTCAGGATGACGGCTTTTTTTTGTTATGGACTTTAGAGACGAAATTAGCGCCGCAGGTAAAACGGGCGGACGATCAGGAGCGCGAATCCGATGGCGGCGGCCAGAGCGAGAGCAATCAGGGTGTAGATCAAAGTGAGGCTCGGGCCGGTGGCGGGTTGGTCAGGCTTGTCGGCTTCGGGCGGCAAGATCTCAGGTTCACTCATATTTCAGAGCCTCAACAGGGTCGAGTTGGGCTGCGCGCGTTGCCGGAACTGTACCGAAGATGACGCCGACTGCGATCGCGGAGGTCAATGCGATGACAATCGATCCGGGCCAGATCGGAAGATGGTAGTCGGTGAAGAAACGGATCGCAAGGGGCGGCGTGAGCCCAACAATTGACCCCACGATGCCGCCGGCGAGCGAGATGATCACAGCCTCAGTGAGGAATTGCAGTTTGATCTCGCGCGAGGTTGCACCGAGCGCTTTGCGAATGCCGATCTCGCGGACGCGGGCGCGCACATTGGCGAGCATGATGTTCATGATGCCCACGCCGCCAACCGCGAGGGTGACGGTGGCGACTAAAAACAGGACAGCGGTGAGCGCATCGGCGATTCTTGCGGCAATGGTCAGGTACTGCGTGAGGGTCTGGGTCTTGTAGACGGAGTCAGGGCGGTGCCGGGCTTGAACGACCCGCTGGATTTCTTTGGCCGCATCGGTCACGTCATTCATGCTGTGCATCGAGAAGTAGATTTGCCGCACAGCTTCAGAGCCGGAGAAATAGCGGGCGACCGAGAAGGGAATCAGGATGGTCTGGTCGGCGATCTCTGAATTGCCCATGTCGTCGAAGCTTTCTTTAAACACGCCGATGATGGTGAAGGGCAGGCCGCTGATTTCGAACGACTGGCCGACGGCTGCGTCGTCGGAACCGAATCGCTCGCGGGCAAAGGCTTCAGTGACGACCGCGCATAAGGTGTGGGAGGAGTCGTCGGTGTCGTCGAAGAAGCGTCCGACGGGCATGAGGAGATTGCGGATCTGCTGATATTGCGGGCTGACACCGAGGACCAGGGTGTCTTTGACGACGCCTCCGCCAAAGCTGATGCGGTCGTGCATTTCAAGAACCGGTGAGGAATAGAGGACGCCCGGCACCTCACTCAGGACAGCTTTTTCATCATCGCGTGTGAGGGAGTCGTTATAGAGCACGCGCTCGGCTGCGGTTGCGCCGCCGCCGGAGTACTCGAGCTCGACGGAGTTGGTTTCGATCTTCTGGAGTTCCTGCAGGATGTATTGCTTTCCGGTGAGCCCGATGGTGATGACCAGGATCACGGATGCGGTGCCGATGACCATGCCCAGGGCGGTGAGCGCGAAGCGCATTTTGCTGGCACGGAAGCTGTCCATGGCCAGCCGCAGCACTTCAGTGAAGACCATGGTCCGGCCGGCGCTCCTCAGCGTCTCCTGAAAGGCGTTTTGCCGGGCTTGGTCGACTGGATTCATAATGAACAAGATGCAACGGGGCGGCTTGCGGCTCTCAAATAAGGTAAGACGCGGGGCAGAGAGCGATGGAATCCGGCCCCCCGCAGGCGGTCCTTTTCCAGTTTATGCGCCGACCCCGCGGTGGATCGAGGAGCGGACAGGAGGAGCGGACCTTTGCGTATACCTCGCGCCGAGGGGTCATTGCAACCGGTGTTGATTTGCCTCTAGACTTGAGGGAGCCGATCGCGCCGCGGGGTCGGGACCGATGCGGAAGTGGTGAAATGGCAAACACACTAGCCTTAGGAGCTAGCGCCGCGAGGCTTAGGGGTTCAAGTCCCCTCTTCCGCACCAGATTTTGAAATAGAAACGGGAATGCCCGGAGACAGCGCGCTCCGGGCATTTCATCGTGCTGACAGAGATGAATACTGTCCCTCAGCGGCTAAAGCCGCTGTGTATTGCGGGGAGTGTGGCACGGATGAATCCGTGCCCTTTCAAAACTGCGGGATTCTCCACCATCTGAAATGCCCGGGGACTCTTTCGCAGATCGGGCGCGGCCTTAGGGTTGAGATTCGAGTGGACGCGCATCAAGCCGGAGCCAGGGTGATTGCCGCGCGCGCCGTTACGCAGCGCATGGGCCGTCCAGTTCGCCGCGATCAACGCGGTGCATAAATGTTGAGATGGAGCGGAGTTCGTCGGGACTCAAAGCGCGAAGGGGGACTAAGTAAAGCTCTCCCTTTCGCCGCGCGATCTGAGCAATCGGCGCTGTTGCTTCCTGGTCGTCCGTCCGATTGAGGACGGCCCAACCGTGCCGCGTGGGCGCGTATTCCATCGTCAACATAAGAGAGTCCCCCTCGTTTGGTTTGGAAACTGGGCTGATCGTACCTTCGGGGACCGGAGGGGTAAATCCCTAAAAAGACACAGCCGGGGCGGTTACCTTTGGGGTATAAGTCATTTTATAGGTTACACATCCCGATTCGATGAAGGGGCCCCCGGCGTCGAGGTATCCAAGGTGCCGAAATGCGAGGCACCTCCACCCCGCGGACGAAGACCCGTCCGTAGGGACCCCGGCCTGGGGCACCCGGATTCCAATCGATTCAACAACGCCGGCTGCGTTGAAATGGAAATGCCCGGAGACGATGTGCTCCGGGCATTTTCTGGTTGGGCGGTTTCGACTACATGTGGTCGAAGCGGTGGAGGATGTGGTCGACGATATGGTTGGCCTTCTCGACGTGATCCATCGCGCGATGCTTCAGGCCGCGCGCATAGCCGTTATCCTCTTCGCGATCGAGGTCGTGCCAGGCGGCGTTGCCGGCTTCGCGTGCTTTGCGGAAGCGATTGGCTGGCGTGATGTGCGCGTCAATCGGCAAGTGATCGTGAATGTCTTTGTGGTCGTCGATTGAAGCCTCTTTGATTTCGCGGATGGCGGCGTCGATTTCTTCGATGGCGTGCGCCGACTCATCATCGACCCGCTCACTGGGCGTGAGGCGATCAAGGTAGCCCCGCATTAGGCGCAGATCGCTGAGTGCGTGCAGGTAGGCTGGGTGCTCCTGGGCGTGGGACGGCAGAGCGCCGATGGCCAAAAAGGCCACCATGGCAAAGGCAAGAAGGACGGGCTTGCTGAGCTTCATGAGTATCTTCCTCCGGTGATATCCGTTGTATGGTTTGCGGGTAAATTTTCCCGCGCCAGCCATTGTCTCTTGGCCGGCAACGGTAAGGACACCCTCCTTGAGGAAATAGTTGCGAGGGGGGAACGGAAAGTCGGCGGGCGTCTGAGTACTGTGAGCCCCCAAGCTGAACTACGCTTGGGTCCCGTTTCGCTCAGGATGAAAGTTCGATTATTTTTAGGGACATTGAAGCTCGGCCAGAGATCGTCTCATGGGATCAGGGTGGTCGAACTCGGCAATCCTCGCTTGGCCAGAGTAATCTGGTGGGACTATGAGTCCAACCGAAAAGCAGCCTCAATTGAACCTTGCCCAGGCGCCGGACTATCGCGAATCGTATGCAAACAGTGTCCAGGTGCGGGTAAGTGTGTGGGATTTTCAGCTCGTCTTTGGCCTGGCTTCGAGCGAGAGCCCCGAGCAGGTCACCATCCACAATCATCAAGGCATTTTCCTGAGTCCGCAACAGGCCAAGGCGCTTTGGAATGTGCTGGGCCAGAACCTTGCACAGTACGAACAGGCTTTCGGGGTGCTGAACCTGGAGCCGCATGGCCATGGCTTCCCGCAGGGGCCGGTGAACTGACGGTGCGCGGTTCGACGGGCGAAGGATATGGCTTGAGCCTGCGTTTCTAAATGATTGTGCATTGGAGTGACTCTGCACTTGAAAAGACTGCTGCAACCTCGTGTTGACGCTCCGTTGCCGTTGTGGATGATCTTTCCGGTCATCTTTGCTGCGCTGTATGGAAGCCACTTTTCACTGCTGCGCCTGCCCTACTACTGGGATGAGGCGGGCTACTATATTCCGGCGGCGTGGGATTTTTTTCGCACCGGCTCGATGATTCCCATCACCACGGTGACAAACGCGCACCCGCCGTTGCCAAGTATTTACCTGGCTCTGTGGTGGAAATTCTCAGGATTCTATCCCGAGGTGACGCGCGAAGCGGTGCTTGTGATTGCGGCGCTGGGATTGCTTGCGGTCTGGCGGCTCGCGATGCGGCTGGTCGGGGTGGGTGCGGTCGCGTTTTGGACTGTGGTGCTGACGGGCATCTATCCCATCTGGTTCGCGCAGAGCTCGCTGGCGCATGCGGACATTTTTGCGGCCGCCTGCACGTTGTGGGGCCTGGTCTATGCTCTGCCCGAGGAAAGGGGGCCGGAGGGCGGACGCAAGCCGTGGGCTGCTGCGCTGTGGTTTGCCGGGGCTGCTCTGTGCAAGGAAACGGCAATCGTCATTCCGCTGGCGCTGGCAGGCGCGTCCTTGTTCGACGCTTTCCGCGCGCAGCCGCCGGCGCGCTCGAAGCTCTTCCGCGAGTCGTTGGGTCTGACGAGTTGCGTGTTGCCTTTGTGCGCCTGGTTCGCGTTCCACTCCGCAAAGACGGGTTTCTTGTTCGGGAATCCGGAGTATCTCCGCTATAACGCACAGGCAAATCTTTCCCCGTTGCGAGTCTTGGCCGCACTTGCTCATCGCGTGCTTCACCTGACTGCGCACATGAATCTGTTTGTGCCGGTTCTGATTGCGCTTTCGGCGCGTGTTCTGATGCCGCCCCGGACCGACGCCGGCGGTCGCGAGCGAGCTAACATCAGCGCGCGGGTTGTGCGGCGCATCTTTCTTTTGCTGGTTGTGAACGCGATCGTCTACAGCGTGCTGGGTGGTGCCCTTCTGACGCGTTATCTGCTGCCGATGTATCCGTTGGTTCTGTTGCTCGCGGTTACGACGATCTATCGCCGGGTACCGTTTTGGCAGACGCTCGCGGTTCTCTCGGGGGCAGCTTTTGTGGTTGCACTTTTCGTCAATCCCCCTTATGGATTTGCGCCCGAGGATAACCTTGCCTATGCTCACGTGATTCGACTGCATCTGGCGGGAATTGCGCAGCTCAACAAGACATTTCCGGGGAGTACAGTGCTGACGGCATGGCCGGTGAGCGATGAGCTGACGCGTCCTGAGCTTGGCTACCTCAAAACGCCCTACGATGTGTATCGGCTTGAGGATTTTTCCGCGCAGCAGATCGCGCGGGCAGCGGCGGAGCCGGAAAAGTATTCAACGGCACTCGTTTTTTCGACGAAAGACGAGCCGGCAAGACCACTGCTGAGCCTTGGAGCGAAGAGCGCGGAACTCGACGAAAAGTTCTTTGGCCTTCATCATGATTTGTCTCCGGGCGCAATTGCCCAGCAGCTCGGTGGGACGCTGGTGTGGGAGAAGGAAGATCAGGGGCAATGGATCGGCTTGATCCGCTTTAACCGGCAATTTGACGCTGGCGTTGATCGGCGGCGCAGTGACCTTGGTGAATGAGCGCCGCGAACAAGGGAATACCAAGCGCCTATAATCAGGCTGTTGTGCACATTTTTTCTTTAGTTCGATTGCGGCAATGTTCATGCGTTGGCCGGCTAGTGTGCCTTGGGCTGATGCTCGCTTTCTTGCTGGATTCGGCAGCCACGGCGCAGATGCCGGCAAATGGCGGTTCTGATAGAACCGCTGAAGAGCGCACAGCGGCGGACCGGGGCCGCATTCTGCTGGTGCTTCCCTTTGATAACCGTACCGGCCAGCCGAGTCTGGACTGGATTCGCGAAGGGGCGGCCGTGTTGTTGAGCAGCCGCTTTAGCTCGGCGGGATTCTCGCCGATGAGTCGCACAGATCGGCTCTATGCGCTCGATCACCTTGGCTTGCCGCAAGGGTTTCAGCCTTCCAGGGCGAGTTCACTGAAGTTGGCTCAGACGCTGGATGCCGATTCGATCATTGTGGGGAGCTACGTGACCGACGGATCGGGAATCATCGCCGAAGCGCAGGTTGTGGATGTGCCTCATCTGCGCATGAGTCCCATGGTGAATGCGCGTGGCGAGATGCGGGACCTGGTCGCGGTTTTCGACTCGCTGGCCTGGAAACTGACGCGGCAAATTGATCCAAGCTTCAGCGTGGCAGAGGAGACCTTTGTCGCCGCGGGGAAGGGAATTCGAGTCGACGCGTTTGAGCAGTACATTCGCGGCATTACAGAACCGGATCAGGCGGAGCGTCTGCGGCACCTCAATCATGCAGTCTTGCTGAGCCCCGACTTTGGACCTGCGTGGATGGCGTTGGGCCGCGAGGACTACAACAGCCAACAGTTTGAAGCCGCTGCGAACGCATTTGCCAAGGTGGGCAGGAACGATGCGGATGCGCTTGAAGCGGGGTTCTACCGCGGGCTGTCTTTGGTATTTTCCGGCGACTACCCCGACGCTGAAGCTGCATTCGCGAGCGTTGCGAAGGTGCTGCCCCTGGCCGAGGTTGTGAACAACCAAGGAGTGTCGGCAAGCCGGCGGGGCCACGATGGTACGGCGCTGTTTCGCCAGGCTGTTGCTGCCGATCCAAATACCGCGGACTATCACTTCAACCTCGCGGTCAGCCTCAAACGGCATGGAAATGCGACGGAAGCTTTGGCGGAATTGGCGCAATGCCTGCGCCTGCATGCCAACGATAGTGAAGCGGAGTCGCTAGAGGCGGCGTGGAAGGGGCCTGTTCTTCAGCAGGTATCGAGCGCGCCGGGAGAACCGAAGGCTGATCCGCTTGAGCGCATCGCGCGGAGCTTTGATGCGGCTGCCTTTCGCCAGGCCGCGGTGGTGGTTGACCAGATGGATGCGACGCGGCTATCGGCTTTGACGCCGGCGTTGCGCGCGCAGAAGCTTTCTCTGCAGGCGAGGGGTTATCTTGATGTGGGATTGTTGCTGGAGGCTGACCGGCTTTTCCAGTCCGCGGTGGCTTTTGATCCTAAATTGCCCGATGCGCATGCGGGCCTTGCTGAGGTGAGGGAACTGTCGGGGGACGCGAATGGAGCTCGCAAAGAGGCTGTCACTTCGTTGCAACTGATGCCCTCAGTGAATGCTTACCTGGTGCTTGGCCGGTTAGATCTAAGCGCGGGCCATTTGCCGGAGGCGACCTACGACATTGACTCGGCACTCAAGATTGATCCCCAAAACAAAGCCGCCCTGGCATTGCATGGGCAACTCGAGGCAAAAACGGGACAGAATAAGTAGGGCAAGGAAGGAGCACGCAATGGTTCAACGCGGACGCCGCGGGTCGCTTCTGCTTGGTTCATTCGCAGCAACGGCTCTTTTCCTTGCGGGAGGGAGTCAAGCCTCGGCTCAGCAGCCGCTGGTTGACAAGCTGGTTCTCTCCGATACCATTCAGCCGGTGAGTGCGGGGGAATTGGACCGCGCGGTGGCGCAGGCAAACTCGGACGGAGCGCAGGCTCTGCTGATTGAGCTCAACACTCCAGGCGGGCTGCTTGATTCGACGCGCACCATGGTTGGCGCGATTTTGAGCTCGCGGGTGCCGGTGATTGTGTATGTAGGACCGTCGGGGGCGCGGGCTGGTTCGGCAGGCTTTTTTTTGCTTGAGGCGGCCGACGTTGCGGCCATGTCCCCGGGCACGAATGCGGGCGCGGCGCACCCGGTGCTCGAATTTGGCGGACAGCCGGATGCAACCATGACGCAGAAAATTGAGAACGACACGGAGGCATTTCTGCGCTCCTACACAACCAAGCGCAATCGCAACGCACAGGCGGCGGAGGATGCGGTTCACTCGTCGAAGTCCTATACCGCGGATGAGGCGCTTGATCAGCATTTGATTGATCTGATTGCGCCGAATGATGCGCAACTGCTGGCTTTGCTCGATGGGCGCACGATCACGCGCATGGACGGGTCAAAGCTGACGCTACACCTGGCCGGAGCGAAAATTGTGGGACTCAAGGCGACACTGCGGGATCAACTGCTTGGCTGGCTGGTTGACCCGAACATCGCTCTGCTGCTCGGTGTCTGCGGAGCGCTGCTGATTTATCTCAAGTTCAATACGCCGGGCACGATTGTTCCCGGCGCACTGGGCACGCTCATGGTTCTGCTGGCGATCTTCGGGCTGAATCTTCTGCCGATCCGATTTACTGCTGTTTTGTTGCTGCTTGGCGCGATGGCCCTGCTGTTGCTGGAGGCCAAGTTCGGCGGGCACGGGGTCCTGGCGAGTGCGGGGATCATTTGCCTGGCACTTGGAACGCTGACCTTGATCGCGGCGCCGATTCCGGAGATGGCGATCAGCCCGGCGGTGGCCTTCGCGGTGAGCCTGGGATTCGGATTGATCACAGTTTTTCTGGTGCGGCTGGCGGTTCGAGCTCGACACATGAAATCGCGACTCGGCATTTCGGCTCTGGATGGGGCGCCAGCGACCGCCATGGAAGCACTGGCGCCGGAGGGGCATGTTCTCGTCGAGGGGGAGATCTGGCGCGCGATTGCGCGCGAGCCGGTTTCCGCCGGGACGACGCTGCGCGTGGTCGGTCACGATGACATGTTGCTGCGCGTAGAGCCGGTTGGCTCAGCGAACAACGAGAATAAAGTTGGCAGGAGTACAATCGCTGCTGAGTGAGGTACGTTCAATGACCGCTGCCGTGCTTGTTTTCATCGCAATTGTTCTGCTTTATCTCATCAACTCCATCAAGATTCTGCGCGAGTATGAGCGCGGCGTCGTCTTCAGGCTGGGCCGCGCGCTGCCGGTTCCCAAGGGTCCCGGAATCATTCTTGTGTTTCGGCCATTTGATCAGATCGTTCGCATTTCGCTGCGGCAGGATGTTCTCGAAGTGCCGCCCCAGGACGTGATTACCCGCGACAACGTGACCCTGAAGGTGAACGCGGTGGTCACGCTCTACGTGATTGACCCCAATGCTGCGGCCATCAAGGTTGCCAATTACGTGTACCAGACCTCGCAATTTGCGCAGACGACGTTGCGGTCGGTGCTGGGCGAGGTGGAACTGGACGAACTCCTCAGCCATCGCGACAAGCTGAACCTCAAGATTCAGACCATCATCGATCAGCGGACAGAGCCATTCGGCGTGAAGGTTGTTTCGGTCGAGGTGAAGCAGGTCGATCTGCCGGAGCAGATGCTGCGTGCGATGGCCAAGCAGGCGGAAGCGGAACGCGAAAAGCGCTCGAAGATTATTCATGCCGAGGGCGAATTCAACGCGGCCCAGAAGCTGGTGGATGCGGCCGCTCTGATGGCCACACAGCCGATGACTCTGCAGTTGCGGTACCTGCAGACCTTGTCGGACATTGGAGTCGAGAAGAATACGACCATCGTATTCCCGCTGCCGATCGAGTTCATGACGATGCTCAACAAGTTTGCGGCCCACCTCGATAAGCCTTAGGGCCGCTTCACGAACTTACCCTCATTTAAGATTGTG
Source organism: uncultured Acidobacteriaceae bacterium (assembly GCA_963791505.1). GTDB lineage: Bacteria > Acidobacteriota > Terriglobia > Terriglobales > Acidobacteriaceae > Telmatobacter. Next base: position 116,371 of record CAWBSV010000043.1, on the reverse strand, counting down.
GATGAATGAGGACTGCGCATGCGGGAGACGATTGACGACAGGGCACTGAACGAGGAAGAGCCCCGCAAAGATGCCGAGTTCACATTGGGCGTTTTTGCACTGGCGGCCATCTCGCTGGGGCTCATCCTGCTCTGCGGTGTCTTCTTTGGCCTTGGCTACTCGATGGGGAAGCGCGGGGCAGGCGAGCCTGCGATAACGGCGCAGTCCGCGACCGGGCCGCTGATTCCGTCGGATGCTTCGCGACCGAAACCTTCAGCAAGCGCACAGCCCGGTGGGTCGGCTGCGACTTCCTCTGAACCTGCCGTGGCGAGCACGAGTGTCGCGGCAAGTGAGGATCACCAGCAAGCCTTGGCGACAAGCGCGCCTGCCGCGGCAGAACCGATCGAGTCAAAGCAGGCGGTCCGTCCGGCAGTTGCTCAAGCGGCGATGACAAACGATGTTCCGCAAACTAATACGGGGAGAGTCACGCCAGCGCTCGGACCCCAGGCTTTGCTGACGGTGCAGGTTGCTGCCGTCGCGCAGCAGCAGGATGCGGATGTTCTGGCATCGGCTCTTCGCAAACGCGGTTATGTGGCGACAGCTCATCGCGACGCCGGGGATAATCTTATCCACGTGCGCATCGGTCCATTTGCTACCCGCGAAGACGCTGAAAAATGGCGGCAAAGACTGCTGAGCGATGGTTACAACGCAATCATCCAGCCGTAGCGTTGCGTTCGAGAACGCCGATCAGGTGCGCATCCACTCCGGCAGGCCGGATGCAATGGCGCTTCTCACAGCTTTCATCAAGTCATCGCGCGAAGCGAAGTCCCTGGGGTACAACGGGGGATGGAAGATGATATAGGCCGTGCCCGGGTAAATACGCACGCTACCTTTGCGCATCATGGCTTCAGTGCCATGGATGGAGACGGGTATACACGGCGCGCCGGTTTCCATCGCGAGGTAGAACGGGCCCTTTTTAAAGGGGAGCATTCGGCCATCGAGTGAGCGGGTGCCTTCGACGAATGTCGTGATGTGGATGCCTTTCTTGAGGACGCGGCGCGCGGCCGCGACGCTCTCCTGTGCGCCGGTCACGCTGCCTCGGCGATCGACTGGGATGAACTCGCCGAGTTTGAATCCATAGCCAACCACGGGAATCTTCATCAGCGATCGCTTGAGAAATGCAGACGTTCTGCCCGGGATGCGGGGAAGCAGTGCGGGCGGATCGAGGTTGGAGAGATGGTTGGCCATGAAGATGCAGGCAGTGTTGGGTGGAACCTGATCCTGGCCGCTGACGATCACGCGGATACCGGCAAATCGATAACCGATGCGGACCATCCACTGGGTTGCGTCGTAGAGAAGCTGCACATTGCCAGTGATGAGAGTCCAGGGAATGCAGATGATCGCCGTCGGAATGCCCGTAACGATGAGAGTGGCGAGGAGAACGAGCGAGGCGATCATGAAGCTCTTTTCAGGTCTGGATCAATTACTTCTATGCTAACGCGCAGCAGAGCCTCGCTCCCTCAAGCGGGCCGGGAGCTTTTCGTAGATGCCGTCAAACCCGCCATTGGAGAGGATGGCAACGACATCGCCGTTCTTCAATTCAGGAACAACGGCGTCGATGATGGCTTCTACGTCGGGATGCAGTTCAGCCTTCGCCCCGCGTGCGTTCAGAGCGTCGACTACCTCTTCGGGATGAAGGCGCTCGGCATCCGCGATGCGTTGCTGCTGATAGACGCCCGCCAGGACAACGCGATCGGCAAGCTGCAGACTGTCGATCAAGTCGGCCTCGAGAACCTTGCGGCGCAAGGTGTTGGAGCGTGGTTCGAGGATGGCCCAAAGGCGTGCCTGGGGATGGACGGAGCGCAAGGCGCGCAGGGTTTCGCGAATGGCGGTGGGGTGGTGGGCGAAGTCGTCGATGATTGTTATGCCGTCAATCTCCGCGCGGACTTCAAGACGCCGCTTGACGCTTTTGAACGTCGAGAGGGCAGTCTGAATGGCGACGGTTGGGATGCCCTGGCTCGAAGCCAATGCTGCGGCGGCCGTGGCATTGAGCGCGTTGTGCTCGCCGGCAAGACGCATCTCGAGTGCGGCCCAGAACATGCCGCGATGCCAGATATCCCAGCGGCTCAGTCCTTCTTCGTGGCGAAAATTGCGGATGCTCCAATCGGCAGAGGTCGAGAATCCGTAGCGCTCCACGCGACAGAGTGCGGGCTGCAGGCACTCCGTCACGTTTTCACTCGCGTCGTATGCGATCACGATTCCGCGCTTGGGGATGAGGTTGACGAGGCGCTTGAATGCGGTTTTCACTGCTGCAAGATCGGCGTAGATGTCGGCATGATCGAATTCAACGTGGGTGAGGATCAATGCGTCTGGGAAGTAGTGCAGAAACTTGGGACCCTTGTCGAAGAAGGCGGTGTCGTACTCGTCGCCTTCGACGATGAAGGTTTTGGTGGGACGCAATTGAAAGCTGGTGGCGAAATTCTCGGCGACACCGCCGATGAGGAACGAGGGCTCGAGCGCAGGATTCTCATGGGATGCGCACTGGTAGATCCATGCCAGCATGCTGGTGGTGGTGGTTTTGCCGTGCGTGCCCGCCACGACAAGCGATTCGCGCCCGATGAGAAATTCTTCATGCAAGAGGGCAGCCATCGACGTAAAAGGAATGCGTTCGTCGAGGATGCGTTCGATCTCAGGGTTTCCGCGCGAGAGGGCATTGCCAATGACGACGAGGTCGGGAATTGGATAGAGATTGGCCCCAGCGTAGGGCTCGAACACGGGAATGCCGAGCGATTGAAGCAAGTCGCTCATGGGCGGATAGGCGGCCTTGTCGGAGCCGGTGATGCGATGGCCTTGCAGTTGAAGCAATCCAGCCAGCGAGGCCATCGCGGTTCCGCAGATGCCGCTCAAGTGAATATGCTTCGGCTTCATCGGCGGATCACCGCGGGTTCGAGAATCGATAGCTTCAACTCAGTCTCTGTGTGCAACTCGGCCTCAACTCCAAATGTAAGTGTGACATTTTGCCGGGACACGTGGCCGCTGCGGAGCCCGATCGCGATCGGGCCCTCGAAGCCTTCCAGAGCGCTGAGGATGGTCTTTTCGAGCAGGTCATCGGGCACTCCCGGCGATTTGCAATCGAGCATCTCGCCGAAAACGATTCCGCGCACGCCGTCGAATTTTCCGGCATGACGAAGCTGCCAGAGCATCCTGTCGATCTGGTAGGGCTTCGCGCCGGTGTCTTCGAGAAACAAGAGCTTGCCCTCTGTAGCGGGCTCCCACTTTGTTCCCAGCATCGCAACCAGAATGCTGAGGCAGCCGCCGTAGAGGGTTCCGCGCACTTTGCTTTGAGTGCCAGCCTTGAGCAGGCGCAGGCCTTCGTCGGGGCCGACGCTATAGGGGGCACCCGCAAGCGCGGCTTGAAAGCTGGGCATGTGGACGCCATCGGCGAGATAAAAATCTGCCGCGAGCATGGGGCCGTGAAACGCCGGGAGTCCGAGCTGATCCAAAAGATGAAGCTGCAAAGCGGTCATGTCGCTATACGCGAAGAACGGCTTGGGGTGAGTGCGAATTAATTCCAGATCGAGTTCGTCGAGAAGATAGTTCGATCCGTAGCCGCCGCGAATTGCCATGAGCATCGTCGAATCGGCGGCGAAGGCACTGTGCAGGTCCGCAAGCCGCTGCTCTCTTGTGCCTGCGAAGAAAAGCGGGCCGCGCTCCTGCGCGTGCTCGCCGAAGGTTGGCGTGAAGCCATGGCCGCGAAGGCTTTCGAGGCCGGCATCGATGCGGGTCTGTTGCGCAAAAGAGGCGGGGGCGATCACGCTGATGGTTGCGCCTGCAGCGACGGCATGCGGCTTGAGCAACGCTTTCATAGATTCCACGCCTCTCCGCGCGCGATCAACGAAGCGGGTCCAGTCAGGGACAACTCCGTTCCGGGGCCAGCCCAATTCACATTTTGTGCGCCGCCTGGCGCGATGACGGTGAGCGGAGATTTGCATCCATGCACAGCGATTGCGGCGGTGGCGCAGGCTGAGGTACCTGTTCCCGATGACGTTGTGGGACCGACGCCCCGTTCGAAGATGCGAATCTCAATTTCTTCTTCGTTGAGAATGCGCACGAATTCGACATTGGTCTGGTGGGGAAAGTCCGGATGCATGCAAATCTGTTGGCCAATCGATTGCCAGCGCTGTCCGTCGACGGTGAACTCGGAATTGTTGACGAGGATGACGAAGTGCGGGTTGCCGACCGAAACGGCGACGCCGCCGACTTGGACGCCTCCCGGGATTGTCACGGTGCGTTCAGCGAATGCAGGCACGGCCATGCCAGTGGTGACTTGAACTTGGAACTCTTCATCCGCGCTGATCGCTTCAATCCGGCAAGTCCGCAAGCCTGCGTCTGTGGCTATTTCAAGCAGGTCGCCCGCTTGCGATTTCAACGACTCGGCCATCCAGGCAGCCACGCACCGTGTGCCGTTGCCGCTGATCTCCGCAACCGATCCGTCGGCATTGTGGAGGCGGATGCGTCCCGAACTTGCGCCGGTCCAAGCAAAAAACTCGATACCGTCCGCGCCGATGCCCGTGTTGCGCGCGCACAGGCGGCGGGTGAGTTCAGCCCAATCGCGGCCTTTGGCAGCGTCTTCGGTGACGATCAGGAAGTCGTTGCCGCAGGCATGCGCCTTGGTGAAGGGAATCAATCTTCCTCCGGATCTCGGAAGGTAAGCAGCTTGTCGATAGCGGGTTCGGCCAGGAGTTGGCGATGGAGCAGTTCATGCTTTCGATGAGTTGTTGTCAGGGGAAAACTCACGCGCTGCAACGCACCGATGACGTCTTCATCCATGTCGGTCAAGCGCTCGCCTGCTTTGTCCATCGCATCAAGAATGGACTGGAGCATTTCCGACTTGTCCTGACCTCGCGCCTCGTAAATCAGCGGGTAGATCTTGAGATTTGCTTTCCGCTCCAGCAGCCCGACGATCTGCAGGGCCACAACAACGACAACCGCAGCGACAACCGCCGTAAAGTAAAAGCCTCCGCCGCAGGCCATTCCGATGGACGCGACCACCCACACGCTCGCCGCGCTGGCCAGCCCGCTGATGCGGCTTCGATTGTGGATGATGAGTCCGGCGCCGAGGAATCCAATTCCCTGGACGATGTTCGAGGCGACCTGTCCTTTGTTGTTGCCGCCATCTCCGGCGAGGATGGGTGAAAGCAGCGTGAAGAGAGCGCTACCCATGCAGATGAGCATGTTGGTGCGCACTCCGGCAGGCTGGCGGTTGTATTCGCGCTCGATCCCGATCACTCCACCAAGCAGGCACGCCACAAGCAGGCGCCCGACGGCGCCATTGACGAGCGCTGTTTGCTCTACCCAATCGGGAGTCAACGGTTGTACAAGCTGTGCCAGGGTCGCGTTCATTCGATTTCCTTGGCTGATGCTATCACCGCGCCAGCCGAGTTGCCCGGGTGCGTGGCGTCAGGAGTACCGGAGACGTAAATCGTCGCGCCCGGCTCATAGGGGGTTTGAAATCGGCGCACCACTGTGAGTCCTTCGGGATGAGCGTGGACAGCTTGATCGATCGCATCTCCATCAAAGGCGAGGATGATGGGAGCATGGGCGGCCGGATCAGCGAGGGCGTCTCGAAAGAATTCTCGATCGCCTTCATTGATGGTCTGGCGCAAGGGGATGCCGGTCAGCGCGATGATTTCCGGATCGAGGCTGAGCGTGAAAACCGGACTGCCTGGGCGTTGGGTGAGCAGGCTGCGCAGAACGGGTGGAATCTCGAGCTCGTAGGGTCGGCGGGCCTCGACGTTTTTGACTCCCTCCTCATAAACGAGCGGCTTCTCGCGGATCATTTGTGCGGCATTGAGCGTGACGATCAGAAACAGGAGAAGAGCTACGCCAGTGGTCCAGCGCCGATTCGCCGGCGCTGGCTTGAAGTCGCGCACGGCGGAGAAGACGAGCTGAGCGATAAACCCCAGTCCGAGTGCCATCGCGGGCAGAAGCTCGAGACCATAGCGCAAGTTGTAATACGAATAGGGCCACCAGACCGGCAGGAAGATGGGCACTGATCCGTAGGCGACGGAATAGGCGTAGAAGGGAACCGGCAGCCAGAGAAGCGTCATGGCCCAGATCACCGCTCGACGGCGTTCGGTCACCCACGCCCACACCGTGCCGAACACGGCGAGCACCAATGTGAGGTTGCCGAAACGTCCTGCTGCTGCGTCTTTCTCTGCTGCTTTCAGGAAGAACAGCAGGGCGACCCATGGGTTATGCCAGCCGGGATGGGGTGGAAAGCCGGGCACCGAAGTGCGCGCTTCGATGGCCGCAGCGGAGTAGGGGCCGCGCATGAAGAAGAGCCAGTCGCCAAATCCAAGTGCGTTATAGACGAACCAGGCGATTGGGGCAGCGATGACCAGCGAGCTTGCAATCCAGAATGCGCGATTTCGCAAGAGGCCTCGGCGCGCGAGCAGGACCCCTACGCCGGTCCATACGAGCAGGGCCATGATCCAGCCGTCATAGCGCGTGAAGATGGCTGCGATGAGCGTCGCAGCCAGTAAACTCAGAGCCTTTACGTTGAGGCGCTCTTCTGTCTCGAGACTGGAACGGAACTCGACGATAAAAACAGCGATCCAAATCATCTCGCAGAGAAACAGCGGCTCCGTCATCGCTGTTGTCTGCAAGTAGAGCAGGTTCGGATTGGCGGCGAGGAACGCGAGGGCCAAGGCCGCGGCTGCCGGTTGCATCCAGCGCCGCGCAAGACAATAGAAACCCACGCATGCTGCGAGGTAGGCGAGGGAGGAAGGAAGGACGGCGGCCAATCCATTGGCCCACCAGCTATAAACCTGGACAAACGGGAAGAGCAAGATGTGCGGCAGTGGGAGCCACACGGAGCCGAGTTGGGTGAAGCCAGGGAAGCGCGAGTCAAGAACGCGACGTGCAATATGGAGATGGGCTACAGCATCCCCGTAGTTCAACATCGCGCCGTTTGTCCAGCTCCACCACCCCGCCGCGATCGAAGCCAACCCGCAAGCGCCCAGAACTGCCGGCATTTCCCGGCGCGTGACGAGGCTTTGCGAATTGGGCCGATCAGTCAAGATGAGTGAGCTCGCGAAAGAGCGCAAAGCGCTCGTCAATCTCCTTGCGCGTCGCTTCTTGAAGGCGTTCAGTTCCGAAGCGCTCGCAGGCAAATGAACCCATCACGCTGCCATAGAACATGGCGCGCTTGAACACGGCTGGTGTCATTTCGCCCTGCGAGGCCAGATAGCCAAAGAAGCCGCCGGCAAAGCTGTCGCCGGCTCCAGTGGGATCGACAACTTCTTCGAGGGGCAGTGCGGGCGCGCGAAATGGAGTTGGATCGCCCTGGTCGTTTGGGCCATTGGGGGCAAAGCTCTTGTCGTTGAAGAAGGCGGTCGCGCCATACTCACCGTGCTTCACGATCAGCGTATGCGGACCAAATCCCTGAACAATGCGGGAAGCCTGCAACAAATTGTTGTTGCCGGCCAGCATGCGGACTTCAGTGTCGTTGATGACGAGCACGTCAAGACCTTTCAACATCTGGAGCAGCGCAGGACGATGATCCTTGATCCAGTAATTCATCGTGTCTCCGGCCACGAGCTTGACGTCCGGCATGGCCTCGCGCACTCGCTTCTGCAGCACGGGATCAATATTGGCCAGAAACAGGAAGTCCGAATCGCGATAGACATCGGGGATTTTGGGCTCGAATGCCGCGAAGACGTTCAGCTCGGTCGCATGCGTCCTGGCTTCGTTCAAATTTTCAAGATACGAGCCTTCCCAGAAGAAGCTTTTGCCGGGGGCGCGTTCGATGCCGCGAATGTCGATCTTTCGCGCCGCAAACACAGCTTCTTGCTCCGGGCCGAAGTCCTCGCCCACGACGGCGATGACGCGAACGTCAGTAAAAAAGCTGGCAGCCAGCGCGAAATGAGTAGCAGCTCCGCCCAGGCACCTCTCTTTGCGGCCCGCCGGGGTTTCAATCGAATCGTACGCAACACTGCCCACTACCGTGATTGCCATCGCTTATCCTATTTTCTGAATTTGATTTGATACGTTTCTTACCAGCCGAGATATTTTCCAAAGAGCAGGCGCGACCTTGTCGCTGGTTGCAGCGGGAATCGCATCCGGCTGCGTGAGGACTGCGTATTTGGCTGCCGACGCGCAGGCGCAGGTCCGCTCCGCTGGAAGGGAGCTGACCGCGGCCTTGACGACCTTTGCGGCGTTTTCCGCGTTCTGGTGCAGCACCGCGACAATCTCCTCGATCGTCACCGAGTCGTGTCCATCGCGCCAGCAATCGTAGTCGGTCACCATGGCGACTGTCGCGTAGCAAATCTCCGCTTCGCGGGCCAGCTTTGCCTCCTGCAAATTGGTCATGCCGATTACGTCGGCGCCCCAGCTGCGGTAGAGATTGGACTCGGCTTTTGTCGAGAACTGCGGGCCTTCCATGCAGACATAGGTGCCGCCGAGCTTTCCGGTCACGCCGGCTGCAGCGCAGCCTTTCTCGGCTGCCTTGGCGACGGTTGCGCACACGGGATCAGCCGAAGGCGACGTGTCCGACGATGCCTTCCCCGAAAAACGTCGCGACGCGGAGAAATGTGCGGTCGATGAACTGGTCGGGAATCACAAAGTCGGTGGGCTTATGCTCTTCCTTCAACGATCCCACAGCCGAGACGGAGAGAATGCGCTCGACGCCGAGCATCTTGAATGCGTAAATGTTGGCGCGAAAGTTGAGCTCGGAGGGAAGAATGCGATGACCGCGCCCATGGCGCGCCAAAAACGCAACCTTGCGCCCCTCCAGTTCGCCGAGCACGAATGGGTCCGATGGATTGCCGAAGGGCGTCTCCAGGCGCTCCTCGCGCACGTTGGTGAATCCCGGCATGGAGTAAAGCCCACTGCCGCCGATGATGCCGATCTCAGCCTGTGCCAATTGCCGCTCCCCTGCGCACCTTAAGAACGCCGCTTCATTTGTCGATTGCAAACACCCCAGTATAAAGTGCAGGGCTGCACGCGAATCTCATTTATTGGATGACGAGAAGAGTGATCGATTGCGCTGGGAAGGTGGTTGTTAGTGTGCTCGTTGCTCCTCCCGCTGCCGGTGGAGTCACGGGGACACTTGGCTGCGCAACAATTGCGTTGAGACTGGCGTTGCTGTAGAGGTAGCTCTTTGCGGAACCGGCTGCCGTGAAGTTTTCGAGGGAGAGCGTGGAGGTCAGGTCACCGTAGGTCTTGTTGATAACAACGACTGTCAGGCTGTTGTCCGCAGTCCGCTGTGCGGCGTAGACGGAAAGGATGCCTTGATTAGAACTGGACGAAGCCAGGGACATGTCCCCGAAGGTCGATCTCGATCCGTCGTAGTTGCGATAGATCGCGAAGGCCATAGTGCCGGGAACCTGCTGTGCGGGGTTGGTGGTCGGCCAGAGAGTGGCCATGTCCAGACCGTAACTGCCGAAGATGCCGAGAATGTCGGCTTGAGCAAGCGCTCCGTTGATGGCTTCGAGTCCGCCCCAGTTGTACTCCGAAATCGCTGTTTTTGTGCCGGGATAGTCGTTTGCGATCCAGCTCTGCATCATCGGGATCAGTTGCGGGGCTTGCAAGGGTGTGGAACAGGAGGCGGTGTAGTTGGCGTCGGCGGTGTAGTTTGGTTGCGGGAAGTTTGGTTCGGTATAAGTCGGGTCCCAGAGGGCGCGCGTGGAATTGAGCCGCACTTGTTGCGCTCCGGTATCTCCAGCGGAGGTAAATGCGACCGAATTGCCGTTGTAAGTGCCGGCGAAGTATGTGTGCAGATCAAGATAGTCAAGCAGGCGGACACTGTTCGCTGCTTCCTTCGCCTTGAATTGCTGCAGGTAATACTCAATGAGCGGTGTGCCATTGTGCGCATTGCGGTCCAGAGGATTGCTCCATGGTTCGTAGCACGGCCCACCTGAGCCCCACCCCGATTCGACATCTTTTTTCGAGTAGAAGTAGTCCCACCAGTAGTCCATGACCGGCCCGCTGACTTGCGCGGTTGGATCGGCGGCTTTGATTGCCTGCGCGGTGGCAATGCCGTCGTTGGTGACCTCATCGTAGGTAAAGGGGATTGGATGCACGTCGCGATGCACCGCATCCCACCAGCTCGGTTCGTTGTCGAGCTCGTAGATGGCAACGCCGCCCTTGTTCGCAGGGCCGAATTTGCTCACTAGAGCAGTTACCCAGTTACCGGCCCAGGAAGGGCTGACGATCATGCTGGTGAGGGTTGGATCATTGCCGGTGATGTTGGTCTGGACGGGCGTTTCGCCGTCTCCACAGCCGCGCGACGAATCGACCGCATACTGACTTGGATAGGTTGATATGGGAAAGCTGCATGAGGTCGCATCCTTGGCTACCCAGCCGAGGACGGGCACGGTTCCGATTGTGGTGATGCCCATCGAATTGTTGTTTTCGACCAGGGCGTTGAACGCAGTTTCTCCGCTGACGGCCGGTGCGCCATCGCCGCCGGTGCCGGTCTGGTTTTCGAAGTACCAGTCGGCGGCGGAGCTGGTGACATCGAGCTGGTAGTTGTAGCGGGAGGTGGAGTCGCCGCCCCAGCGATCAATAGTGAGGTTGGCGGCTTTGGCGGTTCCAGAGTCGAGGAGGTAGCCATTCATGCCGTAGATCAACGGGCTGATGGGATGAGTGGGATTGCCGGCATCGACAGTGAGAGCAGGTCCGTTGGAGGCGGGAGGCGCTGAAAGCGTGACGGTGACACTGCCGGACTTAGTTGCGTCCTCAGTGCTGGTGGCGGTCACTGTGACGGTTGCCGGAGCGGGGTACGGCGTGGTGTAGAGGCCGCTGGCTGTGATCGTGCCAGGGCTTGCCGAACTGTTCGCTGGCGCGGCAATGGCCCATGTGACCCCATTGCTGAAACCTTGGGTTCCGGTGACGGTTGCGGTGAATTGCAGGGTCGTCCCTATCGTTGCAGCGGCAGGATTGGGCGTCACTGTGACGGACAGGATGGAAGGCCCGGTGGGGGTCGGAACTGGCGTTGGACTGGTCCCGCCGCCACCACCGCCGCAGGCCGTCAGGGACAGCATGAGGCTGGTGGCGACGCTCAACGGAACCTTGAGTCGATTTCGCAGGGCCGATCTGCGAAGTGCTTCAACAACTGCAATTGATCCGATAGGGCCGGTCCGCGCTGGTTCGTTCATTGCCAAGAATTTTACAGGCGAGGGGAGACAAGACGCGGATCCGTGGCTGAAGCCACGGTGAATCATTGGGGATTTTTCGGGAGGCTGAAGCCTCTCGCTCCCTCCGCTTGAATGGGTTCGAGACCCGGTCTTCGGGAATTGGTCAGGGTTTCAAGCGCCGATTTTCAGAGTGGCTGCTCGCTCGCGGGTTGTCGCGACGAAGGACTGATCTTCAGGCAAAGTCGCTTGAATCGAGTCAAGATTAATCGCGACATTAGACAGGGCCCCTTCCAGGGCGGCTTTCGCCAAGGCGATTGCCGTGACTAGGTCGGATTTCATATTGGGGTTGGTGATTGGCTTCAATTCGTTGGCAATCTCCGCTACCCTGACCGCGCGTTCTGCCACGCCAAGCGGCACAAGAGTCGCCTCACGCAGGGCCGCATTGATTGCGGGGCCGCCGTCTGCAACTTCTTTGGCCGCTTTGTAGGCTTTCATGACCGAGTTATAGGACGCGGCATCGGCGTCGATTCCGGCAGTCAGCTCTTCGCGGAGGGTGGCGAGCTTGCCAATGGCTTCGCTCAATTGGTTTTCATAGGCCAGGTAGGCTTTTTTGCCCCGCGACATGGACGCGACCATTGCGGCGAGTGCAGCGGCCATGGCGCCTGCGGCGGCGGCGGCGCTTCCGCCGCCCGGTGTCGCAGTCGGCGCGGCTAACTGTTCAACAAAGGGCTCCACGCCGGCGCGCAGGCCGCCGATCGACATCTTTCCTGTCATGACCGCGGACAGACGATTCTCAAGAATCAGCGAAGAATCGAAGTTCTCCACTCGGAGAAACCACTCCGCTGCCTGTTCCAGAGCTTGTTTGGGAATGAGTCCGACGATCTCACTTGAGACGGGGGCAACGCCGTATCGTGCGGCTTCGCGTTTTACGAATTCAAAGACGCGGTGAATCGGGGTCTGCTCAAAGTCGGTCAGGTTCATGGAGACCTGGGCCATGCCGCGCACCAGAAATCCGGCGCCTTTTACAAAACGCAGGCCGCCTGATGAAAAGCGCACAGCTTTGGCGACCCTCTTCGCGATGTCCACCTCAGCCGTGTTGAGGAAGACGTTGTAGGCTATCAGCGCCTTGCGGGCGCCCACAACCGTTGCCCCCGCGGTGGGATGAATGCGGGGATCGCCGAAGTCGGGCTTGCGCGCGGGATTGACGGCGATCTCATCGCGAATCCCTTCGAACTGACCGCGGCGAATGTTTTCGAGATTCTGGCGTTCGGGCGTGGCCGCGGCCGCCTCGTAGAGATAAACAGGGATTTGATAGCGCCGGGAGATCTCCGCGCCCACATGCCGCGCCATGGCGACGCAGTCGGCGAGCGTCACGCCTTCGATAGGGATGAAGGGGATGACATCGGTGGCGCCCATGCGTGGATGCGCGCCCTGATGCTGGGTGAGGTCGATCAGCTCAGCGGCCTCGCCGGCGCCGAGAATCGCAGCTTCCTGAATGGCCTCACGATCGCCCACCAGTGTAATGACGCAGCGGTTGTGGTCGGCGTCCATCTCGCGGTCGAGCAGATACACGCCGGGGATTTTCATGGCCTCGACGATGGCGTCGACCTTGGCTTTGTCGCGGCCTTCAGAGAAGTTGGGTACGCACTCAACGATTGTGTTTGGCACGCGAGAAGGATAAACGATCGGCTGTTCGGGAACGCAACCGCAGTTTTCTCTATTGCGCTACGATGTTCCCCGAGATCTGGTCATATTTTGCCTTCGACAGCAGATGACGCTTCTGCAAATCGCTCGCCTGGTGATAAGGGCGATTCGCGATGATGCGTTGCGCGTCTTCCGAGTCGATTCCGGGAAGGCTTTGCAGTTGATCGGCTGTTGCGTGGTTGATGTCGACCGGCCCGTGGTTCTGCTTCAGGCCGTCTGCCACGCCTTTGGCCACCGCTTTTGCGTCGCGGACCGTCTCTGAGGTCGCCTTCGCGGTTTCTTCGCGAATTCTCTCCGGGCTGGGGTTGTTTTGCGTGCAGCCGGAAGCGCAAAGCAGGGCAATTGTGCAAAAAGCAGCAAGTCTCATCTCTTGTACGATGCGGATTTTCTTGTCCTGAGCGACAAATCACGCAAAGGGATTACACTGGCCGGCCAACCCGCTGGCCAACCATCGCCGTCTGGCGCTATCGTCAAGAGCAGCAGCCGTTTTCGGAAGGAAGCATTATGGCCATTGCAGAAGCGTCCGTGATTCGATCGCCGCGTGGAACCCAGTTACGCTGCAAGGGCTGGCAGCAGGAGGCGGCCCTCCGCTGCCTGATGAACAATCTTGATCCTGAAGTGGCTGAGCGGCCCAGCGATCTGGTTGTTTACGGGGGCATTGGCCGCGCCGCGCGCAACTGGGAGAGCTACCACGCCATTGTGCGCGAACTTGAGAATCTTGGCGGCGAAGAGACGTTGCTGGTTCAGTCCGGCAAGCCGGTTGCTGTGTTTCCGACGCACGACATGGCGCCGCGGGTGATCATCGCCAACTCGAACCTGGTGGGCAAGTGGGCCACCTGGGAGCACTTTAACGAGCTCGATCGCAAGGGCCTGATGATGTACGGGCAGATGACCGCGGGCAGTTGGATTTATATCGGGACGCAGGGCATTTTGCAAGGCACGTTTCAGACTTTTGCCGCGCTGGCCGACCGGCATTTCGGCGGGTCGCTTAAGGGCAAGCTTGTGGTCACCGGCGGCGTGGGCGGAATGGGTGGGGCGCAGCCGCTTTCTGTCACGCTGAATGGCGGGGTTGTGCTGGCCATCGATGTGGACCGGACGCGCATTGAGCGCCGCGTGGGCACGCGCTATTGCGACACGCTGACTGAGAACCTTGATGAGGCTCTGGCGCTTGTGCGAGGCGGCGCGGCGCGAAGGCCGCGCGCTTTCTGTGGGACTGGTTGGCAACTGCGCGGATGTGCTGCCGGAGATTGTGCGGCGCGGCGTGGCGGTGGATGTGGTGACGGATCAGACCAGCGCGCACGATCCGCTGAATGGCTATGTCCCGCAGGGGCTCACGTTGGCCCAGGCCGCGGAACTGCGCGAGCGCGATCCTGAAGAATATGTGCGGCGCTCGACGGCGAGCATGGTTGTCCACGTCAATGCGATGCTTGCTCTGCAGCAGGCGGGCGCGGTTGCGTTTGATTATGGGAATAATATTCGCCGTTTTGCTTTCGATGCCGGGTGCGCGGATGCGTTCCTGATTCCTGGATTTGTGCCGGAATACATTCGCCCGCTTTTCTGCACGGGGCAGGGGCCGTTCCGCTGGATTGCGCTGTCGGGCGATCCAAAGGATATCGACGTCACCGACGAGTTGGCGCTTGAACTGTTTCCCGACAATGAGATTTTGAATCGCTGGATGCGGCTGGCGCGCGGACGGTTTGCTTTCCAGGGATTGCCGGCGCGCATCTGCTGGCTTGGCTATGGAGAGCGCGCTCAAATGGGCGAGGCTATCAATGACCTGGTGCGCAAAGGGCAAGATTTCGGCGCCGGTCGCGATTGGGCGCGATCATCTGGATACGGGCTCAGTGGCCAGCCCTTATCGCGAGACGGAGAAGATGCTCGATGGATCGGATGCTGTGGCGGACTGGCCGATTCTCAACGCGCTGCTCAACACGGCGTCGGGCGCAACGTGGGTGAGCTTTCATCATGGTGGGGGCGTGGGGATGGGCTATTCGCTGCATGCGGGGCAGGTGACGGTGGCCGATGGGTCGGAGAAGCGCGGCGCGCCGAATCGGCCGTGTGCTCAACAACGATCCGGGGCTCGGCGTTGTGCGGCATGCGGACGCGGGGTATGAACTGGCGCAGCAAACCGCGCGCGAGAAGGGTATCCATATTCCGATGGCAGGGAAATAGCCATTGGCAGCGCTCGTTCAATGGAGTGTGCAAGGTGTTCGCGTTGATTACGACCGCCGTGGAGTTCCTGAACGCCCTGATCTTGCTATTTCCTGAATCATTCCAGAACCTAATGATGGCGCGCGTAGATGCGAAGTGGCGTCCAGACCCGAACCGATTGGAGATGAGGGTCGTCCCGACCGTTGCGACATTTGCCTTCGGGTTTGCGATGTTTAGCGGGTGGGATCAGATTTTGAACCGCCCGGCGCAGCACATATCCGATCCGTTTCAAGCGAAGATTGCGATCGGCGGATGCGCCATCCTGCTTGCGTTCGCTTTATGGGGCTGCTTGTGGCCTACGTCATTCATGGAAAGATTTGCTTACGGATTGAGCGGAAAGATCGCGACGCTTGAGTCGCGAAGCTCCCCCAAAATCGTGTTAGTCGGAAAGGGCGTCGGCATTGCTTCTCTCTTAGCATTGGTTTTCATTCGGCGGCGGCTTTATTGACCGTTGACCTCTTTATGACTACAGCGATCCTTAACATCGGCCAACTCATCACCCTCGCCGGTCCGGCTCGTCCGCGCGTCGGCGCAGAGCTTCGCGACCTCGCGATCATTAGCGACGCGGCTCTCCTTATCGCCGAGGATGGACGCATTGAAGCGGTAGGCTCCTACAACGACATCAAAGCAAAAGGGCTGCCCCAACGAGTGGTCGATGCCCAGCGCCGTTGCGTTACCCCGGGCTTCGTCGATGCGCACACTCACCTTGTCTTTGCCGGGAATCGTGCGGCGGAGTTCGAGCAGCGCGTGGCGGGTGCGACCTATCAGCAAATCGCCGCTGCCGGAGGGGGCATTCTGCGGACCGTCGCCCTCACACGCGCCGCCAGCGAAGATGAATTGTTCCTTGAGTCTCGACGCCATTTTGAGTGGATGCTGCGGACCGGCACTACAACCGTTGAATCCAAGTCGGGCTACGGCCTGAATCACGACACAGAGTTGCGCATGCTGCGGGTGATGAAGCGCCTCGCCGCCGAAGGCCCGGCCCGCTTGATTCCGACGCTGCTTGCGGCGCACACCGTTCCGCCCGAGTTCGCGGACCGTCGCACGGAGTACGTCCGCTGGGTTGCGGAGGAACTTATCCCCGAAGTCGCAGCGCAAAAACTCGCGCTTTATTGCGACGCCTTCTGCGATGACCATGCTTTTACCGTCGAAGAGTGCCGCACCGTTCTGAACGCTGCGAAGCAACACGGCCTCGGCCTGCGCGTTCATGCGGAGCAATTCCGTCCCGGCACAGGGGCTGCTCTTGCGGCTGAACTGGCAGCTGCCACGGCCGACCATCTTGAAACGGTAACTACGGAAACCATTGCGCAGCTCCATGCCGCGGGGACACAGCCCGTCTTGCTTCCCGGCTCGGTCTTCGCGCTGAGCCGGACCCACTATCCGCCTGCGCGTGACCTGATCGAGGCGGGGCTTGCCATCGTTCTGGCAACAGACTTCAATCCCGGCTCCTCGCCGATCTCTTCCATGCCTTTCATTCTGTCTTTGGCCTGCCTGCAGATGGGCCTGTCTCCGGCCGAGGCTCTTACCGCGTCCACGATGAATGCGGCGTGGAGCCTTGGACTCGGCCGTCAAACAGGCTCTCTCGAGACGGGCAAGCAGGCAGATTTTCTGATTCACGAGTTCGACGATTACCGGGAGCTGGCGTATTTCATTGCCGCTCCGGCGCGCCCGCGGGCCTTCATTGGCGGAGCCGAATGGGCCCCAGCGCAGCCTTATGTCTAATCAAATCACCATGTGGTAGTATTTCCGTGTCCCTGGCTCCCCTCATTTCAACTGACTCTTCGTACTGGACGCCCCACTTGGCCCCACGCTCTCTCGTCTTTGCGCGCCTTTCCTTGACGGTCTTTGTGGCCAGTGCCGCAATTTGCCTGGCGCAGTCGAATCCAGCGTCGATTAAGCCTTCTTTGCCCTCGCAGCCGGGTGAAGTTGGCGCCCCGATTCTGCAAACGCACTCCGCCAAGGAATACAACTCCCTCGATCAGGTTTGGACGTTTGCCGAAGATGAGCGGGGGATCATGTATTTCGGCGTGTCCGGAGGCGATGTCTACGAGTACGACGGCGTGACCTGGCGAAAGATCCCGACAGCAACAGACATTACCCGCTCCCTCGCGATTGATCGCTCGGGAAGAATCTGGGTTGGCGCCAACGAGGCGTTCGGCTATCTTGAGTCCGATTCCACAGGAAATCTGCATTTCGTCTCATTGGTCGACAAGGTGCCGGCAAAGGACCGCGACTTCACCGATGTCTGGCAGGTCCTGGTCACGCAGCAGGGCGTGTTCTTCCGTACTTATGAAAAGCTCTTCCGCTGGGACGGCACGACCATGCAGGTGTGGAGTCCTACTGCAGGCACGCGCTTCCAGGCGCTCTCCGCTGTGCGCGGTCACATCTACACTTCGCAAAACGGCATCGGGCTTCAGGAGATCGTGGGCAATGAGCTTCGTAGCGTTCCCGGCGGCGATGCCTACAAGAACTCCAATAAGCTCTTCCTTCATCCGTACGATGAAAGCCGCATGCTGGTCTCAGAGCGCGAGGGCCTGCTCTCTCTCTACGATGGGCAGAAGGTAACTCCGTTTCCCACGGCCACCGATCAATACCTCAGGGAACACAAACTCTATACGTCCATTCTGATGAAGGACGGAGGCATTTGCCTCACAACACTGACCGGCGGCGCCGTCATTCTTGAGCATGATGGAAGACTGCGTCGCATTATTGACGAAAAAGAAGGCCTGCTTGACTCGGGCACGTTGAGTGCGTACCAGGCGCGGGACGGCGCGTTGTGGATCGGGTCGAGCGAGGGATTCACGCGGGTTGAAATCGCATCCCCGATCACGATTTTCACGCACACTGCGGTTTCGGGCGTTGTTCGCTTCAATGGCTCCATTTACATGAGTCAAGGCGGAGGCACCGCGCCGGTTCTTCGCCTGGTCACGGACCCGCGCACGAATCGCACTTCGATGCAGCCCATTGGCGGATCGACGCAGGGCTTTTCACTTCAAATTTTCAAAGACCCATCGGGAAAAACGCCTGATCAACTTCTCGTTGCTACCAGCGACGGAGTCATGCGTGTCGAAGGGGATAAGCTCGTCCCCGCCATGCCAGGGACGTTCGCGCCGACTGAACAGGCATACGTGGTTCGCCAATCACGCAAGACGCCGAGCCGTGTTTTCATCGGGCACGGTGATGGTGTTGGTTCAATGCGATGGGACGGACATCAATGGATCGATGAGGGGCGAGTTCCCAAGACGGTGTTCGTTTCCCACTACCTAGCCGAAGACGGAAAAGGGAATGTCTGGGTTGGAGGATCGCCGGGGCGAATTCTGCGCATCCAAGTCGCCGATACAGGTATGCGCGATTCAAAGGTCGAGGTCCTGGGCAAGGCCGAGGGTCTTTCTTCCGGGAGCACTGCCGTCTCTGTCGTTGACGGCACGGCTTACGCCACGAATCGTCGCAAGAAGGATTTGCTTCGATGGGATGAGGCTGCGCACCGTTTTGTTGTCGACAATCGACTGACGATGCCACTTGATCTTCCCGAGGCCACGCCGGCGCTCTATCAATTGGACGACAGATCGATCTGGGCCCTCACCACAGCGCCCGATGGACGACGGCTGGGCCGCGTGATCAAGCATGCCGACGGCTCCTGGCGCATCGACGAAGATACCTATCGGACCCTCACGCACGCCGATGTCTACCCAAGGTTCATAGACAGCGAGGGCTCAATCTGGACAATTGGTGAATCGCTTCTTCGCTTCGACCCGCGGATGCATTCAGGGACCTCTGAACCGGTGGCCACCCTGATTCGCCAGGTCAACGCCGGCAATACAGTTGTCTTCGGGGGCACCATGTCTCCTGGCATGGCCGAATTGCGCCTGCCTCCAGATAGCCATGCGATTCGCTTCCAGTTTGCCGCGCCGGTTATTGGAGAAGCACTGCGCATTGACTATCAATACATCCTTGAAGGTGCCGACAAAGATTGGTCTGCATGGGGGAAGCAGCGGGAAGCAAACTACAGCGGTCTCGGCCCTGGGCATTATCGTTTTCGCGTCCACGCGCGCCAGGAAGGCGGGATCATTGGGCCGGAGGGCGTCTATGTCTTCACCCTCACTCCGCCCTGGTACCGCAGCACTCTCGCGTACATCCTGTATGCGCTGCTCTTCCTGCTGTTCACCTATCTCGCGTGGAAGTACATCACTATCTCCGAGCGCAAGAAGGCTCGGCGCAGAACACGCGCGCTCGAAGCGCAAGCCAAAGCTCTCGAAGCAACGGTCAACGAGCGCACCCAGGAAATTCGTGCGCAGGCTGCTGAGATTTCCGCGCAGAAAGACTCGATCGAACTGCTCAGCGAAATCGGCAGGGAGATCACTGCGTCTCTCGATCTGAATACGATTCTCTTCAAGCTTTATGAGCGCGTGAACCAGATTGTCGACGCGAGCATTTTCGGCGTCGGCCTTTATCGGCCGGAGAAGCACCTCATCGAGTACACCCTTGCCATCGAAAAGGGCCAGCGTTATGCGCCTTATTCGCGAAGCACTGAAGACAAGAATCAATTTGCGGTGTGGTGCATCGATCATCGTGCGCCGATCCTGATTAACGATGTGGCCACGGAGTCCTCGAAATACATCGCCAATTACACGCATCGCGGCAATGTGCTCGCGGACGGAACCCCTGCGCTTCCGCCTGCTTCCATGATCTATCTGCCGCTTATTGCCCAGGAGCGGGTCCTGGGGATTCTCAGCATTCAGAGCTTCAAGAAGAACGCATACACCGAACAGCACCTGAGCCTGCTTGAAAACCTGGCTGCATACACCACCATCGCCCTCGACAACGCGAATGCCTACCAGGTGATCAATCAACAGGAGCACGAGGTAAGCGAGCGTGCCGCTGAACTGGTCACGATTAACCACATCACGCAGGCGCTCTCAACGCAGCTCGATAAAGATCGGCTCATTCAACTGGTTGGCGATCAGGTTCGCGAACTCTTCAAGGCTCCTATCGTCTACGTGTCGCTGCTGGATCGAACCTCGATGATGCTTCAGTTCCCCTATACGTATGGCGAAGAAGCCAAGCCGAGGCCCTTTGGTGTCGGCCTCACCTCACGAATCATTCGCTCCGGCGAGCCGCTGTTGATCAATGAAGATATGGAGGGCAATCGCGCCAAGCTGGGGATCGAGCAGGTGGGCCGCATGAGCGCGTCTTATCTGGGTGTTCCCATCCCTTCGGGAGGCCAGGTGATTGGCGTGATCAGCGTGCAGTCGATCGATCAGGAGGGGCGATTTACTGAAGCGGATCAGCGCCTGCTGTCGACGATCGCCTCTGCGGTTGGGGTGGCCTTCCATAACGCAAGGCTCTTTGAGGAGGCGCGCCTCGCGCGCGCGTCGGCCGAGCAAGCCGATGCTGCCAAGAGTTCATTTCTCTCCACGGTAAGCCACGAACTGCGCACCCCGCTCACCTCGGTGCTGGGATTCGCGAAGATCATTCGCCGGCGGCTTGAAGAGCGCTTGTTCCCGCTCATCTCGGACGAAGATCGCAGAGTGCAGCAAACCAAGGAGCAGGTGCTCGAGAATCTTGGGGTCGTGGTCAGCGAAGGCGAGCGCCTGACCAAGCTCATTGACGATGTTCTCGATCTGGCAAAGATCGAAGCCGGGAAATTTACATGGAACATGTCGAGCGTCTCTATGCGAGAGGTCATCGACCGCGCGGTCGCGGCCACTGCGTCGCTTTTTGAGGCAAAAAAGCTGACCTTGCTCCGCGACGTTGACTCTGATCTGCCAACGATCACCGGAGACCAGGACCGCCTGATTCAGGTTGTCATCAATTTGATTTCGAACGCTGTTAAGTTCACCGATGCTGGGTCGATCACGTGTGCTATCCACCAGCGTGAAAACGAACTCGTGGTCAGCGTGATCGACTCCGGCATCGGCATCGCTCCCGACGACCAGCCTAAGGTCTTCGAGAAATTCAAGCAGGTTGGCGACACGCTGACCGATAAGCCAAAGGGCACAGGCCTGGGTCTGCCCATCTGCAAGGAGATTGTGGAGTACCACGGCGGGCGCATCTGGGTGGAGAGCAGGCCAGGGCAGGGAAGCACCTTCTCGTTCACCTTGCCGATCCTTGAGAAGTCCGCGCAGCTTGAGCTGCTGCCACCGCGGCACTCGGTCGATATTGAGTCGTTGGTGCGTCAGCTACGGGACCGGGTTGCGACGCATCAGCCGCGGGACAAGTCTGTACTTGTTGTCGACGACGATTCGAACATTCGCTCGCTGTTGCAGCAGGAGCTTACCGAGGCCGGCTATTCAGTGCGTCTTGCTGAAGATGGGCGCAAGGCTCTGACACTGATCCGCGAAGAGACACCGGGCCTTGTCATTCTTGACGTGATGATGCCGGAGATGAACGGATTTGACGTGGCCGCTGTGTTGAAGAACGACCCCGCCACGATGGACATTCCGATCATCATCCTCTCGATTCTTGAGGACAAGGAGCGTGGGTTTCGTCTTGGCGTCGATCGTTATCTCACCAAGCCCATTGATACGGCATCGCTCTTCCGCGAGGTCGATGCGCTGCTCGACCAAGGCAAGTCGAAGAAGAAAGTAATGGTCGTTGATGAGGACGAGTCGACCATCAGAACGCTCACCGATGTGCTTGAAACGCGCGGCTACCAGGTGGTTGAATCGAGCGGCTCTGATCTTGTCTCGCGCGCCGTCTCGTCCAAGCCTGACATCATCATTTTGAACTCGCTGCTTTCCAGTGAGGAATCCGTGCGCGCCCTGCGCTTCGAGAAAGGCATGGAGAACGTTCTTTTTCTCATCTACCAATGACGACGCCTATGAAGATTCTGATTGTCGACGATGAGCCCCATCTGCGCATGCTGATCCAGCAGACTCTGGAGGACCTTGAAGACGATGGGGTCGAACTGCTCACCGCCAGCAATGGCGAAGAGGCGCTTGAAACCATTCAACGCGAAGAACCGAACCTCGTCTTTCTCGATGTGATGATGCCGCGAAAAAATGGCTTTGATGTGTGCAACGCGGTCAAGAACGAGCTGGGTCTGGCTCACATCCACATCATTCTGCTTACCGCCAAGGGACAGGAGTTCGATCGTCAACGGGGGCAGGAGGTCGGCGCCGATCTTTACATGACCAAGCCATTTGATCCGGATGCGCTCGTTGCCAAGGCCCGCTCTGTGCTTGGTCTTTCGACCAGCGGAGCATGAGGCGATGGCCCCTCTCACGCTGAAATCCGTTCTGAGCCAGCGGTCTGGAAATCTTCCCGCGATCACGGCTCTGCGAGAGGCGCTGGGGCCGGGAATTTCAATTGCCGATCCTTCAGGAAAGCTTCTCGCCGGCAATTTTTCAGAAGACTTTTCTTCAAATCATGCGAGCGTTCCTGTTCAATTTGAAGGATCCATCCTAGGCTTCGTCTCCGGACCTGTTGCACCAGCCAGTGCGCTCGCACTGCTTCTCACGCAACTTGCATCGCGCGAGACCGAAAGTCGCGCGCTCGGGGCCGAGGTGCTTCATCTCTACCGCGAAGTGAATCTCATCGAACAGCTTTCTGAGCAACTTGCCGCCCTCCTGAATTCCTCTGCAGTGGGAGCATCGGCTCTCGAACAGGCGCAGCGGCTGATCCCTGCGACCCACGGCAGTGTTCTAGTGGTCGGCAAAGAGGACGGTCTACTTTACCAGGCTGCATCGTTTGGGTCGTCGACCGATCAAGTCGCCGGCGGGCTCGGCCCTGATTCGCGATTCACCATGTCCGTTCTTGAACGAGGCATCGGTGAGATCGTGAACGACTGCGCCTCTGACGCGCGCGCTCTCGGGGCTGAGAAGGGCCTCAGCGCGCTTCTCTGCGCACCGTTGCGCAGCGGCCAACGCACAGTCGGCGTCATCACGTTGGCCACCAGCATTGAGGAAGCTTCGTATTCATCGGCGAATTTGAAGCTTCTGAATACGATTGCGTTGCAGACGGCTGCAGCGATGGAGAACTCAATTCTGTGCGCCGAGATGGTTGAGGCCGCACGGGAGCGCGCTGCTTTTGCTGCCGAACTGCAGGCGGCCAGCACCGTGCAGCAGTTGCTATTGCAAAGCGCATCGCAATCGACGCCGGGTTTTCAGGTCGAGTCAGTTTATCTCCCCGCGAGTGAGGTGGGCGGGGATTTCTTCCTGGTGCTGGCAGGTGCTGACGGGGCATTAACGGCGATTGTCGGGGATGTGTCGGGGAAGGGACTGACGGCGGCTATGCGCGTGGCGATGATTCTGGGGGCACTGCGGCGCGAGACATCGCATGCTCCCGATGAGATTCTTGCCGGACTGAATAATGCACTCATCGCGCAGGGGCAGCTCGGATTCACCACGGCGTGCTGCGTGCGGATGGCCCTCTCCGGCGAATTCACACTGGCGAATGCCGGCCACATTGCGCCTTATCAATCCGGGCGCGAACTGGAAGCGCCCCCTGCGCTGCCGCTGGGGCTGGTTCCCGATCAATGCTATTCCATTGTGCGCGGAAGGCTCGCGCCGGGAGAGCGGCTGGTTTTGCTTTCCGACGGTGTTCCGGAAGCGACTTCGCCGACGGGAGAGCTTTATGGATTCGAGCGGCTGCCTGGCCTGACGCAAATGAGCGCGAAGCACATTGCGGAGACGGCGCGGGCTTTTGGGCAGGAAGACGACATCACGGTGCTGACTCTGGCGCTGGCGGGGATTTGATTTCCTGTCGGGCCTGACTTTCCGGCAAGCCCCAAAAAGGCTGAGGGCCCGGAGGCCCTCAGCACAGCCGGTCAGGAGACCGGCGCTACACGTTTACGGCGAGCTAGCTAGAAGGTCAGCTTGAGCGCCAACTGAACGAGGCGTGGGTTGTTGACGGTTGAGTTGACCGCGCCGAATCCAGGGGCGTTAATATCAGCGACCGGCGCTCCGTACTGCGGATGATTGAAGAGGTTGAAGAACTCGGCGCGGAAGTTCAGGCCCATGCCCTCGCGAGGCAGCACAAAATCCTTGATGGCCGAGAAGTCGGAGTTCACGAAATCAGGTCCCGAGACGGGAACACGAGAGGCGTTGCCGAGTTCACCTGCGGGCGGAGCGGCGAAGCAGGCCATGTTGAGGAACTGATGGTTGGCGTGACTGCCACCATGGGGGTCGCAACCGGAGAGTTGGTTTGGGCGGTTGAAGTTGTAGGAGTCGCCACCTGAATTGAAGGTTGTGCCTGACTGGTTGTTGCTGTCGATGAGTGGAACCGGGAATCCGGTAGAGATTCTTTGGATCAGCGTGACCTGCCAGCCGCCAAGAATGGCGTTGGCGGCTGGATTCATGCTGCTGGCGAATTGCTTTCCGCGGCCGAACGGGAGGTCATAGATGACGCTGCCGGTGAAGCTCTGATCGAGGTTGATCTGGGACAGGGACCAGTCGAGGTTCTGCCAGTTGGGCAGCGGGAAATAGGGTGCGCTCAACTCTGAGCCCAGGCCGTCTGACAGTCCGTTGTCGTAGGTGCGCGAGTAAGTGTAGGCAACCAGCCCGTAGAGGCCGTACTTGGGCGTTTTGGTCTCAGCCTTGATCTGCATGGAGTTGTAGTGAGTCTTGCCCACATCGCCATAGAGCAAGACGGTATTGAAGTTCTGGTCGTTGTTGTAAAAGTTAAAGGTGTTGGTATACGAGTAGGGCGCGCCGCCGGGCAGGCAGCCGATGGTATAGGAACCCGTGCCGCACGCGGAAGGGCTGCTGACGTTAAGGGCGTTGCCGATGACCAGCACATGGCCGCCGGTTGAACCGGCGTACCCTGCGGTGAGCAGGACATTGCCGGGCAGTTGGCGCTCGATGTTGGCGTTGTATTGATGAACTCTGCCGGGCTGGAAGTTGGTCGGCTGGTAGGCATATGTGCCCGTGAAGCTGGTTATATCTTGCGGACTGGTTAGGTTGGGAAAGCCTCCGGTGGTCGTAGCAACACCATAAGCCCCGCCTCCAAGCGTGGAGTTGCAGTACGAAGCGGCGGTAATGCAGCTAAAGTTGCCGATGAATTGATCGGACTCGCCGAGGTTGGGCGGATTCTGCCACAGACCCTGCGCGCCCTGGTTCCAGGAGGAATCGTGATAGATGCCAAAGCCCAGGCGGAGCACGGTCTTGTCGCTGCCCGCGATCTTCCAGGTGGCGCCGACGCGGGGTTCGTATCCGCCCCAGAACATTTTGATGCCCGCTGATCGGCTCACACCATTCTTGCCGGCGATCAGCAGCGTTCCGCCGCTCGGAGAGGGAATGTAGTCCGCCATGCGGTCGTGCTCCTCGACGATGGGCGTGGTCAGATCCCAGGCCAGGCCCAGGTTAAGGGTGAGCGATGGGGTGATGCGCCAGTCATCCTCGACGAAGGGCCGGTAAATCTTCCAGCGGCGGCCGGTGGTGGCGCCGTCGTACGTTTGGTCGTGGATGGCTCCTCCGACAAGTCCCATCAGCATGTCGGCCTCGGGATTTCCGGGGGCAGTACCTTGCGCGGTCCAATTGCCCAGAGTGCCCACAAGCCAGAAGCCCGATCCAAAGGCTGCTGTGCCGACGTTCATCTGATTGGCCCGGAGATCGATGCCGGTGTGAATCTCATGCTTGCCGAAGATCAGGTCAAGATCGTCTTTGAAGGAGTAGATGTTGGTTCCACCCTGGAACGGAGAGTAGCCGCGATCGCCGAGGGCCCAATAGCCGCTTGTAAATTGGGTTGAAACCAGGCCTTCACTGTAGGGGGCACTTGAGTTGGGGGTACCACCGGCGGAGCAGCCAAGATCGGCGTTGGGAATGCCGAGGATGGCCGATTCGCAGGTGTAGTTGCCCAGCGAGGCGATGTAGTCAAAGATGCGGTCGTAGCCGAGTGTGGCCAGATTGATCGCCTTGGCCGAAAACAAGTGGTTCCAGCCGAGGCCGATGTTGCGTGCGTGGTTGATCAAGTTCTCATTGCTCCCAAAGGCGTTGGCTTCGGCGAGCCCTGCAACGCCTGTTCCCGACGCGCCACCGGGAACATACGAGAATGCCTGGTCGTAGCTGAATCGGCCAAAGAGATTGTCGATGCTGGAGAGCGTGTGGTCGAGGCGGATATCGAACTTGGTTTCGTCCAGAGTGCGGACGGGCACGTTTACATAGTTATAGCTCGCGTTGGGATTGCCTGCGTTGGCGTTCGGCGTGGGATAGATGTTCAACATCTTCTGGCCGATTGTGTCGATCAGATTGGAGGGGATCTTGGCGCAGTTGACTCCCCGGGGCTGGAGTCCTGTGCCAGGATCTGCAGGTTCAGGAGCCCCTGACGAGGGATCGCACTGGAAATAGACATCGGGACTCTGCGCGCTGTTCATCGTCGGATCGGCGTTCGCGCCCTGCATGTAAGGATTGGCGATCGGAAGCGTCACGACATTGCCATTGGAATCCAGCACTGGAGTCCCGAACGGGTTGTTGGTGAAGTCGCCGCTGCGCATGGCCAGCGAAGGCACCAGTCCGGTAAAGGGAATGCCGTGGCGCTGATATTTTTGTTCGGCGTCGACGAAGAAGAAGGTCTTGTTCTTGATAATGGGCCCACCGACGGAGCCGCCAAACTGGTTCAGGTTGAACTTCTCCACGGAGTTGGCAAAGTAGCTCCTCGCATCGAGGTCAGTGTTGCGGACGAACTCGAAGAGCGAGCCATGAAGGCTGTTCGTACCTGACTTGGTGGTGACAAGGACGGTGGGGCCGGCGCGGGTGCCGAATTCGGCGGAGTAGGTGTAGGTGAGGACCTTGAACTCCGCAATGTCATCGATGGAGGAGAAGATGCCGATGCCGCCCGCGGTGAGCTCATTGTTGTCGACGCCATCGAGCAGCCAATCCGTTGAGTTTGGCCGAGAACCGCCTACTGAGAGAGAGTACGATCCGCGCGCGGCAACTTCGCTGTCACTGCCGGCGGTGAAAAAGCTGTTGGGGTTTGTCTCCGCCGTAGCGCCCGCAGTCAGGGTTGCGAGCTGGACGAAATCGCGGCCGTTCAAAGGTAATTGCGAGACCTGCTGCGCGGTGATGACCTGGCCGAGAGAGGGGTTGGTCGTTTCCACCGCGACCGCGTCCCCGGTGACGGTCACTGTGGTTGACACGGCGGCAGGCTCGAGGGAAAAGTCCAATTCGCGAGCCTCTTGCACTTGCAGATGAAGATCCTTCGATTCGGCGCTTCGAAATCCTTGGGCATCGACGCGCACAGTATAGGTCGCAACCGGGAGCAATGGGATCAGGTAGTGGCCTGTGTTGTCCGTCTTGGATGTGCGGGTCTGGCCGGTTTCTTGCGTAGTCGCTGTTACGGTGGCTCCAACAATGCCGGAACCCGATTTATCGAGCACATTTCCGGAGAAACTTCCCGCAGCCTGGCCATGCGCGGCCGGCAAGAAAGAGAGCGTGAGAAGCATCGCGAAAACGCACACCATCCAGGTCTTCGGCGCATTTAATTGTGAAAGGATTGTGAATCGAAGACACTCCGGCCTCATCATCTTGCCCTGCATAGTCAAACCCCTTTTCAACGGAATTAACTCATGTGGCTTTTAGAGGAATGCGACGGTTGCATCGCGATGTTGCGGATGCCTTACTGTAAGAACAGACAGGCGCAAAGTCAACGCAAATCTGGCGGATTGGGACAGGTACAGCATCCTCTTGTTGTGAGCCGCTCTGATTCTGAGAATCAAAGCCTGGCATCTTACTCCTGGTCCATTTTTGACCGGTCGAATGAATCGATCTGGGTTTCATTCTCACACGGCCCGGCCAGAGTTGCCAGTGATGCAGGCATCGAAGGGGGTCGAAATCTCTCCTGCTCCCAGCCAAACAGAAAAGCGGTCACAGGCCCGCAGACCCTTCCCTGGCATGGTCCCATGCCGCACCGTGTATGGAGCTTTGCCTCGCGCCAATTGCGCGCCGCGGCCAACGCCGAGCGATTCACGTCCTCGCACCTGCAGATGACTGTCTCGTCTCGGGACAGTGTGGCGATCTCTGGTCGGACGCGAAAGGCAGTGTCCAAATATCGTCCAAAGAGAACAAGGCGCTCGCGTCGGCGATGAAGGTGAGCGGTTGGCTTTCCTGCTGCCGACCTGCCGGCAATCTCTCCCTCGAGCAAAGCTTTTTCCAAGCCGCCAATACCGGTTAATTCGCCTGCACAGAAAATGCCGTCGAGGGATGTCCGCATCTCGGAGTCAACGGACACCGAGCCTCGCTCGACCTGACAGCCGAGCAGGCGCGGCAACTCGAGGTTCGGAGTGAGGTGGAATCCGCACCCCAGAAAATCACATTCGATCTCGCGAAGCCTCCCCCCGCAGGAAGCAGTGACGCTCGCCAGCCGATTATTCCCCCGAGCTTCGGCCCCATGCGCTTCCGTAATCCACGATCCAGCGCGATACGGCGCTTGCCGAATCGAATTCCGATAGCGGAATCCTTCAAGGAGTTTTTGGGGATGCCCAATCAATCCGCCGGTCAATCGAAGGAGCGAGCCGAGCGATGCCTGCTCAAAGACTCCTTCAATGTGCGCGCCTCGCCGCGCAAGCTCAGCAGCCACGGCCAGCAAGAGCGGGCCGCTTCCCGACAGCACCACGCGCTTGCCGGCGATGGGAAGCCCGCCTTTCACCAAAGCCTGCAGCCCGCCCGCACCCATCACCCCGGGGAGCGTCCATCCCGGAAAGGGAAGAAAGACTTCTCGAGCGCCTGTGGCCAGAATCAGGCGTTCATAGTGCAAGTCACTCCAGGAGTTTTCGCGTTCTACCCGCAGCGATCCGGATCGAGTCTGCGCAACGACGCGGGTGCCGTTTCGAATCTCCACCTGCGCATGGCGAAGTCGCTTGACGCATCGCTGAAATTCCTTACCGTGACTCAACGAGTCCCCGTTCTCCTCGAGCGCCCGACGCCATATTTGGCCACCCGTCGATTGGTTATCGTCCAGGAGGCACACACGGCATCCAGCTTCGGCAGCCGCCGAGGCTGCTGACATTCCCGCCGGCCCCGCACCCACGACGATGACTTCATAGGCGCTCATTCTGTCACGATCTCCATGCCGTCTCTGAGCAGCGTCTGGCAGGTTCTCACGTGCTCCACGCCATCAACGGTCGCGCAGCATTCCATGCAAATGCCCATGCCGCACAATGGGCCGCGCGGCTCGCCGCAGACTGCGATGCGGCAATGCGCATGCTGCGTCATGACTGCGGCCGCAACGGTTGTCCCCGCAGGAGCTACGATCGCGCGCCCATTCAAAGTTGCCGTGATCGTTTCGACACTGGGTTGCTGCTCGCGCCTCGCCATCGAGTTTCTCCCGGGCTTTGTATCCATTTTAGGTATACTCTCGGCTGAGAATGACCGCATCCCCCTACCTTCCGAACAAGATCTCAGTCATCGACTCGCACACTGCCGGCGAACCGACACGCTGCGTCCTCTCCGGCTGTCCTGATCTCGGAATGGGAACGCTTTCGGAGCGTTTTGGCAGGCTGCGCAGGGATTACGATGACCTGCGTCGCGCAATTCTCTGCGAACCACGCGGGTCTGATGTGCTTGTTGGCGCGTGGATTCTCTCGCCGGATACAGAGGACTGCGCGGCCGCGGTTATCTTTTTCAACAATGCAGGATATTTGGGCATGTGCGGACACGGCGCGATTGGCGTGGCTGCGACTCTCGCGCACCTGGGCCGCATCGCGCCAGGATCGCATCGCATCCAGACACCGGTTGGCGTGGTCAAGGTCAGTCTGCATTCAGCAAATTCCGCAACCATTGAAAATGTCCCTGCGTATCGCCACCGAGCAGATGTTCGGCTTGAAGTCCCTGGATACGGTTTGGTCGCCGGAGACGTTGCCTGGGGAGGGAACTGGTTTTTTCTGGTCAAACATCATTCGATCGCGGTTGAGCTCGAGCTTGAAAATGTTGAAAGCCTGACTGCATTCACCTGGGCGATTCGACAGCGGTTGGCCGCTCACTCAATTACGGGGGCCAGTGGCGCTGAAATCGACCACATCGAACTGTATGGTCTGCCTGTCGATCCGGCGAATCACAGCCGCAACTTTGTCTTGTGTCCCGGCAAGGCGTACGACCGCTCGCCCTGCGGCACAGGGACAAGTGCCAAGATGGCCTGCCTGGTTGAGGACGGAAAGCTGAAGGCCGGCGACGTCTGGCGGCAGGAGGGGATCCTCGGGACTGTTTTTGAGGGCCGGGTCAGCATTGAAGAGGGAGCGATTCTCCCCAGCATTACTGGCGCTGCATTTGTGACGGGGGAGTCAACGCTGATCTTCGAGAACGCCGATCCATTTCGCGGGGGCATCGGGCAATGAGAATGACGCGATGACGAGCGAAATCACGCGCACCGACTTTGATGTCGTCATCGCCGGGGGTGGAATTGTCGGCGCGGCTTGCGCTGCCGCAAGTGCTCGGGCCGGGTTGCGCGTGGCGCTGGTCGAAGGCGAGATCTTCGGTAGTGGCGCAACGGCTGCAGGCATGGGACACATCGTGGTCATGGATGACTCCGAGGCACAGTTCGCTCTGACACATTATTCCCAGGACTTGTGGCGTTCCCTTGCGACCGAACTGCCCTCCTCCGCCGAATACGAAACAACGGGCACTCTCTGGATCGCAAACGACGAGGAAGAGATGGCCGAAGCAGAACGCAAGCTTCTCTATTACGAGGCGCGTGGCGTGCCGTCCCAATTGTTGAGCGGGCAAGAACTCGCCAGGCTCGAACCCAACCTTCGCTCCGGCCTCGCAGGCGCGCTCTTCGTGCCCCAGGATGCAGTCGTCTATCCACCGACAGTTGCTCTGTATCTAGCGCGGTTTGCGGAGGCCCACGGAGCGGTCCTTTTTCTCGGAAGTTCCGTCTTTAGATTGGCCGAGGGCGAAGCAATTTTAGAAGACGGCGCCCATCTTCGCGGGACGTACCTGGTCAATGCACTGGGCGCAACTGCTCCCGCAATCACTCCTGGAATTCCAGTGAAGAAGCGCAAGGGCCATCTTGTCATCACCGACCGCTATCCTGGATTTGTGCGTCACCAACTTGTCGAGCTGGGCTATTTGAAAAGTGCTCACGCCGTCACGACGGACTCAACCGCGTTCAACGTGCAACCGCGCCGCACTGGACAGATCCTGATTGGCTCATCCCGCCAATATGGCAACGAAGCCTCGGCCGTCGATCAGTACATGCTGACCGCGATGCTCCAACGCGCATTCGCGTACATGCCTGCCCTCGGGAGGCTGCAAGCTATCCGCACCTGGACGGGCTTTCGTGCCGCTACACCCGACAAATTGCCGCTGATCGGGCCTTCAATTTCTGACCCCACGGTGTGGCTCGCAACCGGTCACGAGGGGCTCGGCATCACTACCGCTCTTGGCACCGCAGCCTTGCTCGCCGCGGCCTTTACCGGAGCCGAGCCGCCGCTTGCTCCCGAGCCCTATCTTCCCGCACGCTTTGCAGACTCTGATTGGATACAGCCACACGAGGAGCACTTATGCAATGGAAGGGCGTAATGCCGGCCATGACCACGGCCTTCGATACTGATCTGAAAATTGACCACACCTTTGTTGCGCGCCACGCCCAATGGCTCGTCGACAATGGCTGTACCGGGATCGTTTGCCTAGGCTCGCTCGGCGAGGCAGCGGCACTCAGCTTCGAGGAAAAGATTGCGGTGGTGCGCACCCTGGTCGCTGCGGTCTCCGCCGTCCCGGTTGTCGCCGCGATCTCTGCGCTTTCGACCGCAGAGGCCGTGAACCTTGCTCGCGCTGTTTTCGAAGATGGCGCGCAGGGGCTCATGATTTTGCCCCCGTATGTCTACCGAGGCGATTGGCGCGAAAACAAAGCGCACGTCGCCGCAATCCTGCGTGCCACGCCGTTGCCGGCAATGCTTTATAACAATCCCATTGCTTATGGGACAGATTTCACGCCTGAGCAGATTGCCGAGTTGGCTGCCGAGTTTCCCAATCTCGCTGCCGTCAAAGAGTCTTCGGCCGACGTTCGTCGCGTCACTGCCATCCGCTCACTCATCGGTGATCGTCTGGCGATCTTTGTCGGCGTTGACGATGCCATCGTTGAAGGAATCGAGGCCGGAGCAGTGGGATGGGTTGCAGGGCTGGTTAACGCGTTCCCGCGCGAATCCGTAAACCTTTTCAACCTCGCTGTTGCCGGGCAAAGTGAGAAAGCGTTTGAGTTGTATCGCTGGTTTCTGCCGCTTCTGCGGATGGACACCGTGCCCAAATTCATTCAGCTCATCAAGCAGGTCCAGGAAGAGCTGGGCATCGGCTCGTCGCGCGTTCGCCCTCCACGGCTGCAATTAGTTGGTGCGGAGTTAGACGAAGTCATCGGCGCAGTTGCCCACGCCCTCAGGTCGCGGCCGGCCGTAGCTCTCCCCAGTACGACTGAATTCGCGAGCCGTTCGGGGAGATAGTGCCGGTACCGATTTCTCGGGCGATTAATAAGTTGACATAGATCGGAGATAGCGCAGACTAAGTCAACTTCCAAACTCGCACGATGACCAGGTTAGGATTCCGCTCGGCAATCCCGACGAAGATCGATCTCCTGAGCCACTCATATCGTCCCGTGGGAGGGTAGAAGCACGGAGCTGTTCGAAAGTAGTACTCGTGACTGGGGACGGGCTCGCCCGCTGCGATGCGAGCTAAGACCTCTTTCGAGCCATGACGAATGCCCCGGTTTCGGACCTCGATGAGGATGCCGTCTCCCGTTTCAATCACGTAACGCGCGTCAACGAGTGTCAGTCCGTCGCGCTCGACGCACTGCCAGTCTGCCCCTCCGGGCAGAACTCGACCGGATATCTGTGGTCCGTGGACGGTGCCGCCAGTGATAGGAACCGTGCGCTTGGTACCACAGGAACCTGTCCCAAGCTCGAGCGTGGGTCCGATGTGGACGCGCAGCTCCAGGGTGAATTCGAGTTCCGGAGGTATTGTTGGATCAACCATGAGTTATCCCTTCTGAAGCAAGGTTCAACCCCAGACCTCGCGGGCAGTTTCAACGACAAGTTGCAACTTGGCCCACTGTTCTTCCTCGGTCAACAGATTGCCCTCCATGGTGGAAGCAAATCCGCATTGAGGGCTTAGTGCGAGTTGATCGAGCGGAAGGAAACGGGATGCCTCGTCGATTCGCCGAAGGAGATCGTCCTTACGCTCGAGCTCAGGCCGCTTTGTGCTGACCAGCCCGAGGACAACAACTTTGCCTTTTGGCACTAGTCGCAGCGGTTCAAATGTGCCGGAGCGTTCGTCGTCGTATTCGAGCAGGAAGCGGTCAACGGCAAGCTCATGGAAGAGACGTTCGGCGATGGCGTCGTATCCGCCTTCCGCGTACCAGTGGCTTCGATTGTTACCACGACAGAGGTGGATGGCGAGAGTGATGTCTGCTTGCCGGCCGGCGGCAAAGCATGCGTTGTCGGCCTTGAGCGAGGCGGAGAGCATCTGGGCCGGGTCAACGCGTAATTCCTTCTCCATCCACGTGGTCCATTTGGGATCGAGGTAGTAACTGTATCGCGGCGCATCGATCTGCAGATACGAGATGCCGCCTGTGGCCAGCGTGCGAATGTCCTCAACCATGATGGAAGTGATGGCGTCGAGCATCGCGAATGGATCACGATAAACCGTATCTGTGATGCCGTACTGGAATGAGATCGCGGGGAATTGTGTGGCGCTGGGAAGAGTGATTTTGATTGGCCCCGGTGCGTGTTGTTTGAGGAAAGGAAGCTCGCGACCGGTGAGAGGTTGGCGCTGCTGCAACGGGCCAGTAACGATTCCATTGATGCTGCTGACCTTTGCGGCGGCGGTTGGTGCTTCGTCATCGCTCCCTTTCCAGTTACGCGACACGGCGCCACCGAAGTCAAAGCCTTCCACGGCGTCTGTGAAGTCGCTCATGAAGTTGGTGCGCCGCAATTCGCCGTCCGTGTAGATGTCGAGACCGATTGCCTTTTGGCGATTAAGAACCTGGAGAACATGCCGGTTCTCGATCTCCTCGATTTCTGACGGAGCCGATTGCGATGCGCGTGCATTCAGAAGCTCCGCTGGACGAAGAAGGCTGCCGACGTGATCTGCGCGAATGAGAGCTGACATTGCCCGACTCCTTTTGTGATTCCGATCGTTCCGATTCAGATGAGTATGTTGTGGAGGCTGCGCGCGCCTTGCTGCAGAGCGGGGAGGCAGCGCTTCAAGAGTGCATCTCGGTCGATACGCGAGACATGGGTGCCTACGTTAATCGCCGCTATGACTCGATTCTCACGATTGGAAACAGGCACAGCGATCGATCGAAGGCCGGCTTCGAGTTCCTCGTCCACGATCGCATAACCGTTGGCGCGCACCTCTAGAATTGCTTTCTTGATTTGCGGAATGCGCGTGAGAGTTTTGGATGTGTAGGCCCGCGGTTTGAGATCGCGCAGATATGCGGCGAGTTCTTTCTCGGGAAGGGCGGCGAGCAGGACGCGCCCCATCGATGTGCAATATGCGGGAAGGCGGCTGCCGACGGAGAGTCCGGCAGCGAGGACGCGACTGGCTGCTGAACGGGCGACGTATACGATTTGGCCGCTGTCGAGCATGCTCATGGAACACGACTCGTGCAATTGTTCTGTGATGTGCTCCAACACCGGGCCCGCAGCCTCGATGGCCGATGAAGACGAGAGATAGGAGAAGCCAAGGCGCAGGACCTGGGTTTTGAGCTTGTAGACCTGGCGGCTGCGTTCCACGTATCCGAGTAATTCGAGGGTAAGCAGGAGGCGCCGGATTGAGGCGCGGGAGAGTCCTGTCGATTGGGAGATCTCACTGATGCTTCGGCCGTCGTAATACCCCTCGAAGCTTTCGATGACACGAAGCCCGCGGGCGAGAGAAAGGACGAAGTCGGGATTTCCTTGTTGCGCTGCGAAGTCATCCGCCGGGGATGTGTGGGTGACGGCAGAAGCGGATTTGGCGGAGCACGTCAGTGGACTCTCTCCAGGGAATGACGCACAGCAATGGGCGATTATCGCACATCTTGTACAAAGCTGCACTTGCAAGTAATAATACTGCGGTCAGGGAGAGGAAGGCGAATGGCGGATTGGGTCACATTGGCCGAGGCGATTGCCGCGCATGTGCACGATGGCGACAGCGTCGCCTTGGAAGGGTTCACCCATCTCATTCCATTTGCCGCCGGGCATGAGATTATTCGCCAGGGCAGGCGAGACCTGTCTCTGGTTCGCATGACTCCTGACCTTGTCTATGACCAGTTGATCGGGGCAGGGTGCGCAAAGAAGCTGACATTTTCGTGGGGCGGCAATCCGGGCGTAGGGTCTCTCCACCGCTTTCGCGACGCGGTTGAGAATGGCTGGCCTCGACCGCTGGCAATTGAGGAGCGGAGCCATAGTGACTTGGCGAATGCGTATGTGGCCGGTGCCGCAAATCTGCCATTTGCGATGCTCCGCGGATACGCGGGATCGGACTTCTCGCGCGTCAACGACCAAATCCGCAGCGTCACCTGCCCCTTCACTGGAGAAGTGCTCGCGGCCACGCCGGCGGTTCGGACGGACGTT
Organism: uncultured Acidobacteriaceae bacterium; assembly: GCA_963791505.1. Taxonomy (GTDB): domain Bacteria; phylum Acidobacteriota; class Terriglobia; order Terriglobales; family Acidobacteriaceae; genus Telmatobacter. The sequence continues at coordinate 80,863 of CAWBSV010000043.1, read as the reverse complement.
GCAGTGATCCATGCGCAGAAGGCGGATTCAAAGGGCAACGTGCTTTTGTGGGGGATCCTTGGCGTGCAAAAGGAGGCGGTACTGGCTGCCAAGCGCGCAATTGTGACTGTAGAAGAGAGGGTGCACTCACTGGATGCGCCTCCGAACGCATGTGTGCTGCCTGGTTGGGTGGTAACCGCCGTGTGCGAAGTTCCGCGTGGAGCCACTCCTTCGTATGCGCATGGTTACTATGAGCGCGACAACGTTTTTTATCGTGCGTGGGACAAAATCTCACGCGATCGAGAGTTGTTTGTCCAATGGGTTAAGCGAAACATTCTGGACACACAGGACTTCGCGGAGTACCTGAAGCTGCAGAGCGAGGCAAAGGAGCAGGCGATTCTTCGGTGAGTCTTTCTTACACAGCTGATGAGATGATGACCGTGGCGGCAGCACGCATGCTGTGGAACGGTGCGGTGTGCTTTGTGGGGATCGGGTTGCCGTCGACCGCGGCGAATCTTGCGCGGTTAACGCATGCGCCGGATGCAGTGCTGATCTACGAGTCAGGCCCGATCGGAGCAAAGCCTCCGGTGTTGCCACTTTCCATTGGCGACGGAAACCTGGCGGAGACGGCGGACACAGTGGTATCGACCCCAGAGATATTTCGCTACTGGTTACAAGGCGGGCGCGTTGACGTTGGATTTCTTGGCGCGGCCCAATTGGATCGATTTGCGAATATCAACACAACCGTTGTCGGTTCGTATGAGAAACCGAAAGTGCGACTGCCGGGAGCGGGCGGGGCGCCTGAGATCAGCTCTTCAGCCAGGGAAGTCTTGATTGTCGTGAAGCAATCCAAGAGGACGCTTGTGAGCAAGGTCGACTTTGTAACGTCGGTTGGATTCGGAACGGGTGGCGACGCTCGGGAGAAGTTGGGTTTGGCAGGGAAGGGCCCTGTCGCGGTAATCACGGATCTTTGCATCCTGCGGCCTGACCCCGTTTCGCGCGAGTTGGAAGTTGCGAGTATTCATCCCGGCGTCGATCGAAAGACAGTCGCGGACAGTACCGGTTGGCAGATTCGATTCGCAGAAGGATGCGCGGTGACCGCAGATCCAGATGCGACAGCGCTCGAGGTCCTTCGCGATTTAAAGGCACGAACTGCTGCTGCCCATGGCGTGCAGGGGGACGAGGCGTGAGGGCAGTTTTCCTGTGCGATGCGGTGCGGACGCCGATTGGCCGCTATGGCGGTGCACTGGCGCAGGTGCGGGCGGACGATCTGGCTGCGGTTCCCATCCGGGAGTTGTTGAAGCGCAACAACGGGGTTGATTGGGGCGCGTTGGACGACGTGATCTTGGGATGCGCGAACCAGGCAGGTGAAGATAACCGGAATGTTGCACGGATGGCCGTGCTCCTGGCTGGTTTTCCTGAGAGCATTCCGGGAACGACCATGAACCGGCTTTGCGGATCTGGGATGGACGCGGTGGGAACGGCGGCACGCGCGATCGCCTGTGGAGAAGCTGAGCTAGTGATCGCTGGTGGAGTGGAGTCAATGTCGCGCGCGCCTTTTGTGATGGGGAAAGCCGAATCGGCATTCCAACGTTCGCCGGAGATATTTGACACGACGATCGGGTGGCGATTTGTGAATCCGAAGATGAGCGAGATGCACGGGACCGATTCGATGCCGGAGACCGGTGAGAATGTTGCGCGAGAGTGCCAGGTAGATCGGGCAGCGCAGGACGCCTTCGCGTGGCGAAGCCAGATGCGCACGGTTCGGGCTGTTGAGAGCGGATTCCTTGCAGAAGAGATCGTGTCGGTGGAGGTGCCTGGGAAAAAGGGCGCGACGCTAGTGACGCAGGATGAGCATCCGCGACCGGATACAACACTTGAGAAGCTGGCTGCTCTGAAGCCGCTGTTTGCGGGCGGAACGGTAACGGCAGGGAACGCCTCGGGCATCAACGACGGAGCCGCGGCTATGATTGTGGCTTCGGAAGAGGCGGTCCATCGACACGGACTGCAGGCCCGCGCGCGCATCGTGGGAATGGCGACTGCCGGTGTGGCGCCGAGGGTGATGGGCATCGGGCCGGTGCCGGCCACGCAGAAGTTGCTTGCGCGCATTGGGAGGAAGATTTCAGATTTCGATTGGATTCAGTTGAACGAGGCGTTCGCGAGCCAGTCACTGGCATGCATTCGGCAGTTCGGGTTGCCCGACGACGCGGAGCAGGTGAATGCAACCGGCGGAGCGATTGCGCTGGGCCATCCGCTGGGAATGAGCGGCGCGCGGCTGGTGATGACGGCTGCACATCAACTCGCCCGCAACGGCGGCAAACTTGCGCTGGCGACAATGTGCATTGGAGTCGGGCAAGGAATCGCGATTGCGCTGGAAAGCGTGTGAGGAGACGTATGCTCGATTTGTCGATGGTGGAATTGCCAGAGCAAGGCACGCAGCCCGAATATCATTTCCCTCCTTACGTGTCGACTATTGCGCGTTCGCCGCGCTTGCCGCTGGTTTTGCTTCCCAAGACTCAGATGGAACGAAACGGGCCAGTGTTTGGGCGGGGGCTGATTGGCGACCACGACAACGATTTGACCGTGCATCACGAGAGCGAACCGATTGGGGAGCGGATCCTGGTGCATGGCCGAATCCTGGACGAAGACGGAAAGCCGGTGCGTGGGGCTCTCGTTGAAGTGTGGCAGGCGAATGCAGCGGGCCGGTATCGACACAAGGTGGATACTTACGATGCTCCGCTCGACCCGAACTTCACAGGCGCAGGTCGAACACTGACCGATGAAGATGGATACTACTGGTTCAAGACGATCAAGCCTGGGCCGTACCCGTGGGGAAATCATCACAACGCATGGCGGCCGAGTCACATCCATTTTTCCCTTTTCGGTTCGGGGATTTTGTCGCGGCTCGTGACGCAGATGTACTTTCCGGGGGATCCGTTGCAGCCATTGGACCCGATCTTCAACAGCATCCCTGACGCGGCGGCGAGAGCGCGATTGATTGCAAAGCTGGATATGGATCGTTCTGAGTCCAACTACATGCTGGCCTACAAATGGAATGTTGTGCTGCGGGGACCCGAAGACACGCCGTTTGAAGAGGGTCATCGATGAGTGACGACCTGGTGCGAATCCCCGCAAGTTCTCAGACGGTCGGGCCATATTTCCGAATTGGTCTTGAATATCTTGTGATTCGAAATCCTGTTCCGGATTTTGTTTCAGCGGGAATGATCGAGATACGAGGCCGGGTTTTGGATCGGGATGGATCGCCGGTTCCGGACGCAATGCTCGAGTTCTGCAGCTCAGGCCCTCGGGGGCAACTCGATGGGAATGGAGTGAAAAGCGGCATTCCGGAAGGATTCAGACGGGTGGGGACGGATGAAAAGGGAGAATTCGCTGTGGCGATCGCGCGGCCTGTTGCGGCGATTTCCTCAGATCCGCATCTCGCGGTGCAGGTGTTTGCGCGCGGGCTGCTGCGCCAACTGATCTCGCGAGTGTACCTGGGAGATGAAGTGAGCGAGAGCGACGCAGTGCTTTTACGGGTTCCAGCGGACCGGCGTGTCACACTCATTGCTCGTGTGGATGAGAAACACGAAGGATTGTATTGGTGGGACGTGGTTCTGCAGGGAACCGGCGAGACGGTATTTTTCGCGTGGTAGAGAGCGAGGTATACACGGATGAGCAGTGAAAGGCTGACTTCGTTTCTCTTCTCAACGCCGGAGATGGCCGATATATTCTCGGCGCAGGCGCAACTCCGCGCGATGACGCGGTTCGAGTGGGCGTTGAGTTCCGCACTGGAGGCGAATGGTCTGGCGGAGCCGGGTTCGGCGGTAGCGCTAAGAAGTTGCTGGATGCGGATTTTATTGATCGCGCAGCCCTTGTCAGAGAGGCGCGGGATGCGGGGAACATCGCTATTCCGTTTGTGCGGCAGCTAACTGCGGCGGTGAAGTCGCAGAGCGAACGTGCAGCTCGGCCAATCCATCTTGGTGCTACGAGCCAGGATGTTCTCGATTCGGCGCTCGTATTGCAGATGAGGGAAGCTCTCCGCTTGTTGGACGAAGTGCTATCCCACCTGGACGCGGCACTGGGGAAGCAAGTGAGAAGGTATCGGAACACTTTGATGTTGGGGCGAACGTGGCTGCAGGCAGGGCCGCCGGTAACCTTCGGGCTGAAACTGGCGGGAGTTCTTTCTGCTCTACGTCGTGACCGGCAGCGGATTCGTCAAGAGGAAACTCGAGTGCTGGTGCTGCAGTTTGGCGGGGCTGTCGGCACGCTGGCTTCGCTTGGATCGTCGGGCGCTGCGGTTTCAGCGAGATTGGCACAATTGCTGGAACTTGCTGAACCGGAATTGCCATGGCACACGCAGCGCGACGGCCTGGCGGCGTTGGTTCAATTGCTGGCGTTGCTGACCGGCACGCTCGCGAAGCTCGGACGAGATATTGCTTTATTGATGCAGTCGGAGGTGGGGGAAGTGTCGGAGGGCGGCGCCGAGGGTCGTGGCGGCTCGTCGACCATGCCGCATAAGCATAATCCTGTTGGTTGCGCGGCACTCATTGCGATCCATGCGAAGATGCCAGGGCTTTCTGCAACGATGCTCCATGCTATGCAGCAAGAACACGAGCGTGGGCTTGGGCAATGGCAGGCGGAATGGGATCTAATTCCCGAGGCGTTTCGCCTGACATCGGCTTCGATCAGTTATGCGACTGAAGTTATCGAGGGAATGGAAGTCAACGTTGATCGAATGCAAGCGAATCTCGCGGCGATGTATGGAGTGACGCAGGCAGAAGCCGTGAGCAGCGCGCTGGCGGAGAAGATTGGTCGGAGTGAGGCGCACGAGGTTCTGCGCGTAGCCGTCGACCGAGCTGTGATGGAGAGGCGACCGCTCTCCGATGTATTAAGGGAAAAATTCGAGGTTATGAATTACCTGAACGACGCAGATATCGACAGGTTGCTCGACCCGCAAAACTACCTTGGCTCTGCACAACGATTCATTGCGCGAGTTATAGGAGATGAAGATGCATCCGGCAGGGACTGAATGCGTTTGATGACAACGGAGGTTGCGGATGGATGAACGAGAACGACTCGAGACAGGGATGCAGGTACGAAGGAGCGTTCTCGGAGACGCGCATGTCGATCTTGCGGAAGCCGGGAAGACCGAACTGGATTCTGAGTTTCAAGATCTGATAACCCGGTATGCGTGGGGAGAGATCTGGTCGCGACCAGGGCTGCCTAAGCATACGCGCAGCCTGCTCACGATTGGGCTGATGGTGGCGCTCAATCGAAGCGAAGAGCTGCGCCTGCACTTGCGCGCTGCCGCTAATAACGGGGTAAAGGCGGAAGAAATTCGAGAAGTTCTTCTGCAATGCGCTATCTATTGCGGTGTTCCTGCGGCAAATGCTGCATTCCATGCGGCCAAAGAGATCCTCGACGAAGGGTTACACGCGAAGTAAGGATGGCCCATGGCGCGGTTTGAAACGCAGGTCGGAATTGTAGGGGCAGGCCCAGCCGGGCTGATGCTCTCGCACCTGCTCCATCTTCGGGGAATCGACTCGATTGTTCTTGAAGCACGCTCGCGGGGTTATTGCGAGGAGCGAGTGCGGGCCGGAGTTCTGGAACACACGAGCGTCCAGATGCTTCATGACGCCGGAGTGAGCGCGCGCCTGGAGCGTGAAGGGATGCGCCATGAGGGCATCGAACTGGGGCTGAATGGCGTTCGCCACAGGATTCCGTTCAATGAGCTTACCGGCAAGCATGTGATGGTGTACGGCCAGCAGGAAGTTGTAAAAGACTTGATCGCCCGCAGACTTACTGATGGCGGCGATCTGCGATTCGAGTGTGGAGAAGTGTCTCTTGAAGGAATCGATTCGATCAGGCCGAGAATCCTTGTCGGTCGCGACGGGCAAAGAGATGAAATTGTCTGCGACTACATTGCTGGGTGTGACGGGTTTCACGGCGTCTGCCGGGATTCAGTCCCGGAAGGCGTTTTGAGTATTTACGAGCGCAGCTATCCGTTTGCGTGGCTTGGAATCCTGGCCGAGGCGGCGCCTTCGCAGGAAGAGCTCGTCTACATGCATCATTCGCGAGGGTTCGCGCTCTATAGCATGCGGTCGCCAATGATTACGCGGCTCTATCTCCAGTGCAAGCCGGACGAAGATATTCGAGAGTGGAGCGATGACAGGATCTGGGCGGAGCTTCAGACGCGATTGAACTGTGCGGATGGATGGCGGCCAACGGAGGGACGGATTCTCCAAAAGAGTGTTACCGGGATGCGAAGCTTCGTGGTTGAGCCACTTCAGCATGGCCGTTTGTTTCTGGCCGGGGACTCAGCACATATCGTGCCTCCGACAGGGGCGAAAGGGATGAACCTTGCCTTGGCCGATGTGTTTTTTCTTGCCGCGGCGCTGGACGCGCACTATCGCACGGGAGATTTACGGCGATTGCAGAACTACACGGCGGTGTGTCTCAAAAGAATATGGAGAGCGCAGCGCTTTTCATGCTGGATGACCTCGCTGCTGCACAGGTTTGAGAATGAGCGGCCGTTTGACTATAAGAGGCAACTTGCAGAGATGGAGTATGTGGTGAATTCGAAGGCGGCTGCGACATCCCTGGCGGAGAACTACGTTGGATTTCCGCTCGACGGGGATTAGCGAGGGCGAACAAGGCTGCGGTACTGCGAAAGGAGCATTGATGGCGAGTTATAAGGGACGTTGGACTACGGTGCGGGTCGAGGTGGAAGAGGGAATTGGCTGGGTAATACTCAACCGCCCGGAGAAACGAAATGCGATGAGTCCGACGTTGAATCGCGAGATGCGCGATGTGCTTGAGACGCTTGAACTCGACGAAGACGTGAAGGTGCTGGTGTTGACGGGTGCGGGCGAGTCGTGGACCGCAGGCATGGATCTGAAGGAGTATTTCCGGGAAATTGATCAGGCCCCGGAGATCGTGCAGGAGAAGATTCGACGAGATGCGTCGACATGGCAATGGAAGCTGTTGCGGATGTACGCAAAGCCCACCATTGCAATGGTGAATGGCTGGTGCTTTGGGGGCGGATTCTCGCCGCTTGTGGCCTGCGACCTGGCTATTGCGTCGGAGACGGCTGTGTTCGGACTTTCCGAAATCAACTGGGGCATCCCGCCGGGGAACCTGGTAAGCAAAGCTCTCGCAGACACAGTGGGCCAACGTAAGGCCCTCGAATACATCATGACCGGCGAGACCTTCACGGGTGCGCAGGCGGCGGAGATGGGGCTAGTGAATCGGGCTGTCCCGCTTGAACAACTTCGCGAAGAAACGATCGCGCTCGCGCTGAAACTGGCAGCGAAGAACCCAGTTGTGTTGCGCGCGGCGAAGCACGGATTCAAGCGCTGCCGCGAACTGACATGGGAGCAGAGCGAGGATTATCTTTACGCGAAACTTGACCAGGCGCAGTTGCGCGATCCAGAACATGGACGGGAAAAGGGACTCAAGCAGTTCCTGGATGAAAAGAGCATCAAGCCAGGCCTTGAAAGCTATAAGCGGTAAGTTGTGCGAGGGTGAACTTGAGCGACCTTGAAACGGCAACGACGACTCGCGCGAATCTTGATCGGCTCCTGCGACCTCGGTCCATTGCGTTGGTTGGCGCTTCGGCGAAGCCAGGCTCATTGGGCGACTGTGTCCTCACCAATTTGGAAGACGCAGGATACTCGGGAGAGTTGTGCCTGGTGAATCCCAAACGGCCGGTCATCCACGGCCGCACTTGCCTGGGCTCGATCGAAGAGCTGCCTGCAGGAATTGATTGCGCCGTTCTAGCCATTCCGGGATCGGCGGTTGTTGAATCTGTGCGAGCGTGCGCCCTGAGAGGCGTGGGGAGCGCAATTGTTTTTTCTGCGGGGTTTGCTGAAGCCGGAGAAGAGGGCCGAAACGCGCAACGCGAGTTAGGAAGCATTCCTCGAGAACACGGAATTGTTGTTGAAGGTCCCAACTGCCTGGGGATGGTCAATTATGTAGATGGCATTCCATTGACTTTCGTAGTTACTCCGCCTCAGGCTCGAACGGAAACGGCTGGTGTTGCGATCATTTCACAGAGCGGTGCATTGGCAGCGGTGATCGCGGTGAACATGCGGCATCACGACATTCCGCTGACGTATAGCATTTCCACGGGAAACGAAGTTTCGACCGGTGTGGAGGATTTCATTGAGCACCTTATAGGTGACAAATCCACACTCATTTTTGCGCTTGTCGTCGAACAGTTCCGTCAGCCGCGGCGGTTTCTCAAGTTAGTGCGCCGAGTTTTGGAGGCCGGACAATTCTTGGTTCTGCTTCACCCTGGGCGTTCATCAACAGCGCGCGCTTCCGCTGCCACGCATACTGGCGCTATTGCTGGCGATTACGATGTGATGCACACCCTGGTGACGCATGCCGGCGTGATCCATGCAGACACGATGGAAGAGCTTGTGGACGTCGCGCAGATCCTGGTGCGGTGCAGGGAATTGCCAAGCGGCGGCGCGGCCATCTTTACCGAGTCTGGGGCCTTCAAGGCACTTGCAATCGACCTGTGTGATCGCGTGGGACTTGAGTTACCCGGGCTCTCTTCGCGAGCGCAAGCAGCATTGAAAGAAGCTTTGCCTGCTTTTATCCCGCCTTCGAATCCGCTGGATCTGACGGCACAAGGGCTGGTCGATCCCGATCTTTATCGGCGAACATTGCCGCCGATTCTGCAGGAAGATCGCTTTGGCAGCGTGTTGCTGGCGATCATTCTGACCGATCCGAAGACAACGAAACTCAAGCTTCCGCACATTGTTGATGCGGTTCGATCTCTTGCGTCGCGAAAGCCTTTGGTGTTTGCAGCACTCGATGAAGGAGCTCCGTTCGATTTTCCGGAGCTGAGGGATCTGCGCGAATTGGGCGTGTCCTGTTTCCCTTCTCCAGAGCGGGCCATCCGCGCTTTGGCGCTCGTCACGTCCTTCGCATCCCGAAAGATGGGCCGCGAGGTTGCTCTACCGGAACATCGGATAATTGCGGCCCGTCCTGAGGGTGTTCTGCCAGAGTGGGAGAGCAAGGCTATCCTGGCCCAGTTGGGAATCGCGACTCCAATGGGAAGGCTCGCCTTCACCAGAGAAGAGGCGATGCAAATTGCGGCGGAGATCGGCTTTCCAATTGTGCTTAAAGCGCAAGCAGCCGAGCTGTCGCATAAGAGTGACGCGGGTGGGGTAGTCCTTGGCATCCAGAGTGAGGAGCAATTACTCAGGGAATGGGTGGCCCTTCAAAACAACGTTCGGAATGCGAGACCGGACATTGTTCTTGACGGCGTGCTGGTAGAACGGATGGTTGAGAGAGGACTGGAACTGATCGTGGGGGGAAGAAGCGATGCCGACTGGGGCCCGGTCCTACTGGTTGGCGCAGGCGGAGTGTTGGCGGAGGCGATGGGCGATGTCAGGCTTCTCCCAGCGGATCTGCCGCAAGAGCAGATCGAGGAAGAGCTAAGAAAACTTCGCTGTGGCGTAATCCTGGATGGCTTTCGGGGCTCGCCGGCTCTCGATGTGGCCGCCATGGCGGAAGTAGTGGCGAAGGTCGGCAGCCTGTTGCGAGCCACTCCCGAACTTGCCGAGGTTGAGATCAATCCGCTTGTGGTCTATCCACGGGGAGTCGGGGCCATTGCGTTGGACGCGTTGATTTCGGTAAAGCACAGCGAAGCTTCACGGTCAAAGCAGAAAGGCGATGAAAGATGAACGAGGTTGCGCTTCTCATCGACGGCAAATCAACAGATGCAAAAGACGGCCGCACATTTGAGCGGATCGATCCAGTCAAAGGCGTTGCGGTCACCAAGGCTGCGGCGGCTACAACGGCGGATGTCGACGAGGCGGCCGAGGCGGGCGACAAAGCCTTTCCTGCATGGGCAGCGACGGGGCCGTCACGGCGCCGCGAACTTCTGCTCCGCGCCGCGGATGTACTGATGGGGCACATCAAAGAGTTCACCCAGTTGATGATCGCGGAGACGGGCGCGACGGAGGGCTGGGGCGGTTTCAACGTGGCATTTGGCGCCTCCATTTTGCGCGAAGCCGCATCCATGACCAGTCAGATTTCAGGCGAGGTAATTCCAAGCGACATGCCCAACGCGCTTGCCATGGCGATTCGGCAGCCAATTGGCGTGTGTGCCGGCATTGCGCCATGGAATGCTCCTGTCATTCTTGGCGTGCGCGCTGTTGCGATGCCACTCGCCTGCGGAAACGCCGTCGTGTTCAAAGCGTCGGAGGCCTGCCCTGGCGTTCACCGCCTGATTGGAACTGTTCTTCAGGAAGCAGGAATACCGGATGGGGTGGTCAACGTGATCACGAATGCCCCCGCAGATGGGCCCGCGATTGTGGGTGCGCTTATCGATCATCCCGCGGTCCGGCACATCAACTTCACGGGCTCGACGCGAGTTGGGCGGATTGTTGCCGAACGGGCCGCGCGACACCTGAAGCCGGCTCTGCTTGAGTTGGGCGGCAAGGCCCCCCTGATCGTGCTTGACGATGCAGATATTGGGGAAGCGGTCAGCGCAGCAGCATTCGGCGCATTTATGAATCAGGGGCAGATCTGCATGTCGACGGAGCGCATCGTGGTAGATGAGAAGGTTGCGGATGAGTTTGTTCGCGCCCTCTCGACGAAGGCCGCGGGGCTGTTATTGCGCGATCCATCGCTCGGCCCAACGGTGTTGGGTTCGATGGTCGATGTGCGTTCAGCGGATCACGTTATGGAGCTTATTGAAGATGCGCTAGCGAAAGGAGCTTGTTTAAGTGCAGGCGGAAAGCGCGAAGGCACGCTGATCCCGGCAACCGTTCTCGATCGGGTCACCGACACGATGCGGGTTTATGCGGAGGAATCTTTCGGCCCGATCGTAACAGTAATTCGCGTCAACGGAGATGAGGAAGCGCTGGCGGCTGCCAATGATACGGAATATGGATTATCCGCAGCGATCTTCAGCCGGAACATTCCACGCGCTCTTCATCTGGCACGGCGTGTTCAGAGCGGAATCTGTCATATTAACGGGCCTACCGTGCAGGATGAGCCGCAAATGCCATTCGGTGGTGTGAAAGCCTCAGGCTACGGCCGATTCGGAGGCAAGGCTTCGATCGACGAATTCACGATCCTGCGATGGATCACGGTGCAGATGGGCCCGCGGCACTACCCGTTTTGAGAACTTCGGATTTTCGAGTGCCCTCGTCGAGCGCGTTACTCTAAGCCGTAGGGTTTCGCTGTGATTCGCAGCTTCATCTTCCAGTTCCCATTGAAATCGATGTATATCCTGCGATGCGCTCACGGCCATGATAGATGTTGAAACGGTCCTCTCGCAGGAACCCGATAAGGGTTATATCGAATTCCTTCGCAACTTGAACGGCAAGGCTGGATGGAGCCCCAACAGCCGCGACCATGGGGAGTCCCCCCATCAAGGCCTTTTGCAGCAACTCGAAGCTGGCTCGTCCGGAAAGTACAAGCAAGCGATTCCGCAAAGGCGTCCGGTCGGCAAGGAACTCGCTGCCGATAAGCTTGTCCACCGCGTTGTGGCGACCGACGTCTTCGCGAAGCACTAAGAGGCTACCCTCGCTGTCGAAGAGTCCAGCACCATGCAACCCGCCGGTCCGATCGAACACCCCCTGCGACTCTCGCAGGCGTTCGGGAAGGCGATAGAGAACCTGCGCATCCATTGTGAAATGGTTCGCAGTGCGCGGCGGGCAGACTGTGCGTAGAGCCAGGAGAGATGCTTTGCCACAGATTCCGCAGCTCGAGGTGGTGTAGAAGTTACGCTGCAAACTCCCAACACTCACTTCCACGTTCGCCGTCAGGTCCACACGAACAGTGTTCTGTTTGGAACCGACTTTAAGTGTATCCATGACCTGAAGGGGCTTGTCGTCCAGATTCAAGGGATCGCCTGCAAAGGCAATTCTTTCGATATCGTTTGTGTCCTGGATTACTCCCTCAGTCATGAGAAAGCCGGCGGCGAGATCGAAGTCGTTGCCGGGAGTGCGCATGGTTACAGAGACGGAACGAATTTGGCGGGCACTGGCTGGCCCATAGGCGAGTTGAATTTCGAGAGGTTCTTCAATTGCAAGGCTATCCTCGACCTCATGCGATAGTTGCCCGGAGACTTTATCAATAGCTGTCTGCGACATGGCGCCATCTGCAGCATGCAAAGGGACGATCGAAGGGCGTTCTATCATGACGGTTAACGTTCTCCTCCCGGCTCGTCTCGTAGTCCTTTGAGAGATCCCCCATCGTAACCTAATTCGGATCAATCCGGTTTTCATCTCAGAGGACAAGAAATGCGCAACATCACAGCCACAGGTCGAGCGTCGAGGCAGACCGACCCGGCAACCATTACAAAATCAAGAACGGTCGTCTCTGCACCGAATGGTCCCGATAATGCATCTTCCCAAACAGCGCGGCGGCTGCCAGTCGGCGCGGCGTGAGAAAACGGCAGACCTTGAAAAACGATCGGGGCGGGCCATTCAGGCTGCAGGCGGCCATCTGAAATTAATAGACGCGAGTGTCGGCAAACAGCTTGATGAATGTTTGGCGCGTGGAATACCATCCACAATCATTGACGGAGGGTGGGAGCAAATGACAGCAACCATTAACGGCAGGCCGCAGGCAATTCAGCCCGGAGAATGGCTCATTGACCTGATCAACCGCAGTGGAATCGAAGTGCCGCATGTTTGCTATCACCCCCAGCTTGGACCGATTCAATCCTGCGACACCTGTATGGTCGAAGTCGACGGCAAGCTGGTGCGCGCCTGCGGAACCCAAGCCGCCGAGGGGATGAATGTAGTGACGAGCTCGCCGCGAGCGGATGCGGCGCAGCGCGAGGCATTTGACCGCATCCTCGGGAATCATCTTCTTTACTGCACAGTCTGCGATAACAACAACGGCAATTGCACGTTCCATAACACCACTAAACTGCTTGCGGTCGAGCATCAGGAAATCCCCTACAAACCGAAGCCCTACGAAGTGGATATGTCGAATCCCTTCTATCGCTACGATCCCGACCAATGCATTCTCTGCGGACGCTGTGTTCAGGCTTGCCAGACTCTTGAGGTCAATGAGACGCTGAGTATCCGGTGGGAGGATGAGCACCCCCGTGTCTTGTGGGATGGCGGAGCTCCGATCGGCGAATCGAGCTGTGTCTCATGCGGGCATTGCGTGACCGTATGTCCCTGCAATGCGCTGATGGAAACATCGATGCTTGGCGAAGCTGGCTTCATGACCGACCTGCCCAAGTCAGCACTCGACGGCATGATCGATGTGGTCAAAGGCATTGAGCCGGAGATGGGCTATGGCTCCATCATGCAGGTTTCTGAAGTGGAATCGCACATGCGCGAGTCGCGCATTAAGCGAACCAAAACAGTCTGTACGTACTGCGGAGTCGGCTGCAGCTTTGATATCTGGACGAAGGGCCGACATATTCTGAAGGTTGAGCCGGCCGAGGGCCCGGCGAATGGCGTCTCGACGTGCATTAAAGGCAAGTTCAGCTGGGGGCACATTAACAGTCAGGATCGACTTACGAAGCCCCTCATCCGCGAGCGCGACGTTTTCCGCGAGGCTTCGTGGGACGAGGCACTTACTCTGGTGGCGCGCAGATTTACCGAGATCAAGGCAGCTACCGGTCCCGATTCGCTGGCCTTCATCTCTTCTTCGAAGTGCACGAATGAAGAGAGCTATCTGATGCAAAAGCTCGCTCGCGCGGTGATCGGCACCAATAACATGGATAACTGCTCCCGCTATTGCCAGGCGCCGGCAACCACGGGACTATTCCGAACCGTTGGCTACGGCGGCGACTCCGGTTCGATCTCGGATATCGAGAGTGCAGGACTGGTGCTGATCGTCGGCAGCAACACCGCCGAAAGCCATCCGGTGATCGCGACGCGCGTCAAGCGAGCCCACAAAATGCACGGGCAGAAGCTGATCGTCGCCGACCTTCGCGAGAACGAGATGGCGGAGCGTGCGGATTTATTCTTCCGTCCGCGCCCTGGCACGGATCTCATTTGGCTATCCGCGGTGACCAAGTTCATCCTCGACAACGGACTCGCTGATCAGACGTTTATCGATCAGTGGGTCAATCGTGCAGCCGAGTACAAAAAGAGCCTGGATCTGTTCACGCTTGAAATGGCTAGTCAAAGCTGCGGCCTTCCGATCGAAACACTCACAAAGGTCGCTCATATGATCGCGGAAGCAAAAGGTGTCTGCGTTCTCTGGGCGATGGGTGTAACGCAGCACACCATGGGCTCAGATACTTCGACCGCTATCTCCAACCTGCTGCTTGCGACGGGCAATTACATGAAGCCCGGAACTGGCGCATACCCGCTGCGCGGGCACAACAACGTGCAGGGCGCCAGCGATCACGGCGCGATGCCGAACTTCTTCCCTGGCTACCAGAAGGTTGATGATCCGGAGATTCGCGGCAAAGTTCGAGAAGGCGTGGAATGTTCAATTGCCGCCGAAGCCGGGACTCGACAACCACATGATGATCGATGCCATCCACGAGGGCAAGCTCAAGTCAATGTACGTCTTCGGCGAAGAGATGAGCCTGGTCGATTCGAACGCCAACTATGTGGGGGATGCGCTGTCGAAGCTCGACTTCTTTGTCATGCAGGAGATCTTCTTCAGCGAGACTTGCCAATTTGCGGATGTGATTTTGCCGGCCAGTCCGAGCCTGGAGAAGGAAGGGACCTTCACCAGCACCGAACGGCGCATCCAGCGTCTCTATCAGGTTCTTGAGCCACTCGGAGATAGCCGTCCGGACTGGATCATCATCCAGGACATCGCGAATCGGCTGGGCGCCGGATGGAAGTACGAGCACCCCTCCCAGATTTATGAAGAGATTGCCTCACTTACTCCTTTGATGGCCGGCGTCACGTACGAGCGCCTGGAAGGCTACAAGTCGCTGCAGTGGCCCGTGGCTGCGGATGGCAGCGATCAGCCTCTGCTTTACACGAAGAACTTCAATTTCCCTGACGGCAAGGCGACATTCTATCCCGTTCCCTGGACGGAGCCCAGCCGATCAACCGGACGCCGAGTACGACCTGCACCTGAACAACGGCCGTCTTCTGGAACATTTCCATGAAGGCAACATGACGTATCGAACCGAGGGCATTCGCGAGAAGACGCCGTGCACCTTCGTTGAAGTGTCGCCGGAACTTGCGGGAGAGCGCGGAATCCAGACCGGCAGCTGGGTGCAATTGACATCGCGCTACGGCAAAGTGCGCGCACAGGCCGTCAGTCACAACGAGGGTGCATGGGAAAGAGCTGTATATGCCCATGAACTCTACGGAAGAGGCGGTTAACCGTCTCACCAGCAGCCATACCGACAAAGTCACCCACACCCCTGCATACAAGGAAACTTCCGTGCAGCTCCGGTGTTGGGGGAAATTGGCGACGATCCGCTGCCGCGAACCAACTCCCGTCACGGACATCCGACACCTCAGACCGGCGTCGAAGTTGAGCGTAAGTGGAAGCGCAAAGACTATCGTCAACCGGGCGATCACCTGGTTCAGATCCAGACTCGCGAAGCCATGACCGGAGGCAGAAGGAGAAAGTAGATGGCTCGACCGATCCCTCTTGAACTACCACCCCGCGATCCACGCGAGGAATTGCGCAAGCGCCTTGAAGCAGGCCCCGCTCGAACACGCCGAGGCTTTGCTCGATTCCTACGAACTACTCGGAAAGCTGCATGAGCATGGAGTATTTGAGCTGTTGCGCGGAGCACTGGGAGCAAGCGACAAGCTGATTGAGACGGCTGTGGACGCCGCCAAGTCTGACGAAGCGATTCGCGCCATCCGCAACGCGATTATCCTCGGCAAAATCCTTGGAGCGATCAACCCAGATGTGCTGCAGGGCGTGGCCATAGCGGTTAGCGAGACATTGGGATGTTATGAGAAGCCGATTATTGAGCCGCCCGGGCTTTTCTCGCTTCTGTCCCAATTCAGCCACAAGGAGTTGCGGCGGAGCATGGCGCTTTTGAACAAGTTTCTAGAGAGCCTTGGCAATCAGATCAAGCTGCGAGGCAGCTGCGGATAAAAGGCTCAAACAAGTCGCAGAATCGCGGTAGAGGAGAGTCTATGCCGAACACAAATCGTTGGGGCATCGCGCTGCGGGCTTTCTGATGCAAATGGCCCTGGGAGCCGTCTACGCTTGGAGTGTTTTTCGAATTCCGCTTGCAAAGCAGTTTCACTGGTCGATTGAGGAAGTAACGTTTACCTTCACAGTTTCAATTTTTGTCCTGGGAATCGCCTGCTTCTTCGGCGGCCTTTGGCTGAATAAGAAGGGGCCCCGTGTTGTCGCGCTCACGGGGGGATTTCTCTACGGCCTTGGCGTCTTTCTCGCCAGTTTCTCAGCGAACAAGCTATGGTGGCTCTATCTGAGCTATGGAGTTATTGGGGGAGTCGGGGTGGGCTTCGCCTATATCGTTCCCATTGCAGTGCTGGTGAAGTGGTTCCCCGACCGCAGGGGCCTTATTACAGGAATCGCCGTTGGCGGCTTTGGCGCCGGGGCTTTGGTATTTGCTCCAGTTGCTACGCGCCTGATTCAAAATGTCGGCGTTTTGCGAACATTCGCATGGCTGGGCATCGTCTATCTCGTGCTGACCATGGCAACCGGCTTTTTCATGCAAAATCCCCCAGAAGGTTGGAAGCCGGCGGGCTGGGTCCCGACTGCTGCCGAGACCAAACAGCGCGCGACCAAAGATTACACACTCGGGGGCGCCCTCAAGACGTGGCAGTGGTGGGCGCTATGGGTGTTGTTATTTCTGAATACCTCGGCAGGCATCTCGGTCATTTCGCAGGAATCGCCTATGTTTCAGGAGATCGCGAAGGTCGGCGCTGTCGTGGCGGCGGGAATGGTCGGCATTGCCAGCATCGGCAACGCTGTGGGGAGGATTGTCTGGGCCTCAATCTCCGATGCGATCACCAGGCGCTGGACTTTCGTGACAATGTTCCTGCTTCAGGTCGGGCTCTTCTGGGTACTGCCCGGCATTTCTTCGGCGACGATTCTCATGGCTGTAGCATTCATTGTCCTGATGTGTTACGGGGGCGGGTTCGGCACCATGCCGGCGTTTACCGCTGACTATTTCGGTTCGAATAACGTTGGTCCCATTTACGGACTTATGCTGACAGCATGGGGATCAGCAAGCGCGTTTGGCCCACTTCTGATCGCTCATTTGCGACAGAGCAGCGGATCCTATACGGGCGGCCTTCATGTGATTGCCGGCGTCATGGCCGTATCAACGATTCTTCCCATCCTGGTGGCGGCCCCAAAGTCCGACGGGACAAAGGCCGCGAGTTCAACACAGTCCATCCCCGCTATGCGTCCCAATTGACTCACGGGGAGAGGGCCGGGACCCGCCACGGATTAATGTTCTTGAATTTGCTTCCTGTAGCAACTCGAAGCAAAGAATTGAACATCCAATGAGAGTTCGCCCAAGGAGTTCGAATGAGAAACCTCAGATGGTTGTTGATTGCGGTCGGTGCGCTTGCAATTGGGAGCATGGCCATTGCGCTGGGACCTGATGTGCGCCGCTATATGAGAATAAGATCCATGTAAGAGACGCCGACGGGGGAGAGAGATCCACGAGCCCCAACACCCAGGTGGCCGCTTACCCGCTGCGGCTTTACCGGGTATGGCCAAGCACACTTGGTGTCATCTTTCCAAAAGGGGAGTGTTGGCCGCATGGACGGCCCGTGGTTATTCCTGCTTGCGTGCGACCATTTCGAAAGAGAATTTCAATTCGTCTTTGATTTTGAGTGCACCGCCCGCAAACGAAACAGGCTTGATGCCGTAATCGGACTGTTTCAGACTGAATTCACCGGAGGCGCGCAACATCTCATCAAATACTGCGATTCGCGCAGGAACCGACTGGTTGTGAGTTACGCCATGAAAGCTAAGCGCGCCGTTCATGATGGCTGAGAATAGCGCAGACTCAAGCCGAGTGACCGAGACATCCGGTGCCAGATAAACGATATCGGGATACTTGCTCGATTCGAGTATCTGGTCATTCATGTTCTGCTCGATTTCCCGGCGATCCTTGTCGCTGATGTCATCGAGCACGCCCAGCGAATTGGCCTGCAACGCCAGGCGGAAGTTGGCGGCCTTCGAGGCTTCGGCGCTGAAGTCTACCTGGCCCATGAAGCTGCGGATGCCGATCCTTGGGTTGTGGCCCATCACCGACAGGACTCCGGTCGCAAACGCCTGCACCGTGAATCGGCTTGCCCGCGCATCCACCACGTAGCGTAGAAGCGTGGTTGGTTTTGTGTTTTCAGTCGCGATCATGCCTGCTCCCCTCCAACCTACTCTGGGTGGATGGATGGGCGTCTGGTTAGGTGCGGCAACTCTTACATGCCTCGAAGCTTGAAGTAGCGCTCAACATCTGGAATCAAAGTCTGAGCAAAATCCCCCATGCCAAGCTGCGACATATAGCGGCGGACAAGGGGATTGGACAGAACCAATCCCGCGCCAAAAACGATCATGGCAATGCCGCCCAACATGTAGAGCGTGTCTTTGTCGCTTCCCAATCCATTCTCGGTAGTTTCGACTAAATTTGTCGCCATTCCGGTTCTCCTTGTCGATTATCGACTGCGCTCAACTTTGCTCTCCGTTCAGAAGGCGCGCAATGAGCGCCTCTGTCGCACTTGCCGCTTCGTTCACTGCGGCTTCAACCGGCTTACTCAACCCCATGAACCCTTCTTCTCCACCAAGGTGGGCCGGTTCGCAACCCACCAGCAGGACGCGCTTCAGCGACCCATTCATCGCGTAGGCCGTGCGCAGCACGTTCATCGGATGCATGCTGTGCGCTTCGATGAGCACGGACGGACCTTCGGCGATCTCTTTTGGATCTGGTTCAACGATCGACACCGTTCCAGCCGGCTGTCCGTGTGGGAACGCATCAATCAGGATGGTGGTTTCATACCCGTCCTGAAGCGCGTAAACCAGGTCGAGCCCGCGAATTCCGAAGTCAACCACGCGAGCCTCGGCGGGCATCTTAAGGCTGAGCAACCGCCGCACAACCTCCACTCCAAAGCCATCGTCGCCCATAAATATGTTTCCTATACCCGCCACCAGGATCCTGGGCTTCACTGCTCGCGAATTCGCGGTGTCTCCCGCCTGTATCCTCGCGTTGTTCGCGATGGGTTCCACCTCTGACGGTGTAAAGAAAAATCGGTGTCCTGGTTGTCGCATCATTCCCAGGTCGCGGCCCGGATCGTCGTCAAGGACGACGCAAACGTGCCGAACGCCTTCATAGTCCTCTTCAAGACTTTCGATCGTCGCCACCTGGCCGCGCAGCGCGATGTCGAGAATGTCGCCGCCTTCCTTGGGGCGCAAGTGGACGCGATCGCCGATTCGCACGATTACTCCGTCGATCTCGATCGCCTCAATGGCGGCCTTGTCTTCGAGGAGATTCCATTCCCACTCGTTCATGGCGTCGGCTCCTTCACCGGGGCCAGTCCGCGCAATACGCCATGCAGTTTCATGAATTGCTCTTCGGGCATACACTCGGTGCGTTCCAAAATCCTGCGCGTGCGCTCGTCCGATTGGCGCATCTCGCGCTTCTCATCGTCGGTAAGCGTGAGAATGCGCAGGGAAAGAATCTCATCGATTTCAGTTGAGTCGAAGAGGTTCCCAGCGCTCTCCGGCGCAATCTGCGGATGGTCGTAGAGAATGATTGGCGATGAGAGCATTGTGTCAGGACCGTCTGCCAGCACAGGATACGTGCCAAGGTTTACGCATTGCCCGGCGAGGTCGGCGTAGCCCGGCGGAGGTTCAAGCAAGGAAAGGAACTCGCCGTTTTCTGCGCCAAGAATGGTGTGGGTTGAAACCAGTGAACGAAGCAAGACGGCTTCGCGGCCACCGCTCTCTGATGGTCCTAAGATGGTGCGGTTACGCACTCTCACGGTTACCTTCACGACTTGATCGCGGCACCGTGCCCCGCGGATCTGGACCGTGCCGCTCAAAGCCTGCCGCGTTCGAACGAGCACGCCTGCTAATTCCCCGCTCTCATCGCGCAACTGCTCGTAGCTCTCGCCCTCAGGGAAGGTAAATGGGAAATCCCTTGAAAATGGAGATGCGAGGTCGAGAGAGGCGAAGCTGATCTCCTGTTCCACTGCTTCCTGCCAGGGTTGGTAAATGCGCCCGTCCACTTCCAAATCATCAACCAGCTCAATCTCCGTTTGCGCGCTCTCACGTGCTTGCGCTTGCGGAACTGCCGCGCGGAGCCTTCCAGTCTGGCGCTGCACAATTTGCAGGAATCGAACTTTCACGGTTAGTCGTGTGACCGAATTTGTCTTTACCAGGCATTCGGTTTGCATCTCGCAGGGCTCGATGCCCTTCTGCTGCTCGCTATACTCTTGCGGGTACAGGACTCCGAAGTTCCAACGCTGTTGATTTTTGACGGAGGAGGGCCGGTAGGGATAGAGCATGTATCCCTCATAGAGGACTGCTTCGGCAATCCTTTCTACGTGATTGAGATTCACGAGTTCACCTCAACCTCGCCCGCAAGGGCATGCTCAAGCGCTTGCTCCCATGTGGGAATGCCGTGCTGCACCTTGTAGCGAAAGAGGCGCTCAAAGCTGTCGCGGTGCAGGTTGATCCAAACGCTATTGGGATAGTAGGTATCCATCATTTCTCGCCACAGTTTCAGTGGAAGCTTGAATCGCGCCTCTTGCTCCCATGAGATCGGCGCCACCTGCAAGGGGCTGTCTTCGGGCGCGTAGAAGACGGTTCCGCTGAAGAGCATCAGCAGCGGAATCTCTCCATCGCTTAGGCCTTCAAAGTATTTGGTGGCGGCAACATTGAAGTCGAAGGTGCAGGGCACCTGCATATCGACAACCTTGGTTGCGCCGGTAAAGTTTGGCACCACCAGATTCACATGGGTCCACAGCAGGCTGCGCAGAGTTTGGCTCCAGCGGTCGGGCTGACCGAAGAGATCCAGCATTCGTTCTTGCTCCACCGCTGCGTAGCGCCGGCGCGTAGTTTCAATCTGAATCTGGCAGCGTAACGCGACAGTGTGAATGATTTCGCCTGGTGTTGCATTGTTGATGCGTAGTTGAAATGCAAGCATGGGGAGGGCCGCAAAAGGGACAACACTTGCCGATTCGATTTGAAAGCTCAGCTCAGGCATTCGCGCCTCCACCGATCGTTTCGGAATGGGTACGCAACTCGGCGAAGAAGCGGCCGACTTCTGTCCAGACTTCAGCGCCGCCCGAGAGCCCTTTCCAGTTGCTTCGAATCAGCCCGACAAGCTTGTAGCACGCGTCAATGGGCGCGATGTAATACTGGGCTTGCCCCAACCCGTGTGCATGGCCTACACGATTTACCAGCAATGCCTCAATGTCGGGCTTGAGCTGTTGCAGCACTGGGTTGCGCTCGGCGATCTCAAACCAGGCATCGAGCGGCAAGAGGGACTCAACTGCGCCCGCGGGGCTGGGATAGAGAGCGATCATTTTGTCCTGCAGGCTGGAACGGAAGAAGAAAGCCATATTGATAGGAATCATCAGGCTCTCCCACTGGCCGTCGGTCATTTCAAAATTGGCAAGATACTGTGCGGAACGCGGCACGCGCTTGTACCGGGACTTCTCCATTCCATCGAAGAGCATCGCGCAGGCGTCGCAGGTGCACAGGATTTGTCTTGAGGCTACTTCGACCAGGTGTGGATGCTGCTGGGTGAGGCCGGCACTGCATAGCTCGCAACGCTCCATAGCACGCGATGCCGCGCTGCGCGCGCGAGTCAATTGCCGCAGAGCGCCAAAGGCCTGTCCGAAGGCGGGCATCGTCTTTTCAAGCGCGGTGGGTTCATTCCCCGCCTCGGGGTTTTTCATCTTCTGCATGGATGAGAATGACGGGGTCACTCGGCACTCTCCGTCCGCAAGGCGGTACTACTCTGCATTGAACGCCCACCATGCGCTGCGACTGCGAATTCGCGCCCCAGCAAGCTCTGCAACGCGACGAAGCCTGAGTGCGGCGCTTCTTCAAGCCCGAGAATCTCAAGCGAGACTACATCCGGGGCGAGCTCATAGACCCCTTCTTCCACCATCGCTTTTATATCTTTCGCAGAAGAGCCACAGCTATGACCCACCTTGTTCACGCGCACCTGCGCAACGCCATTGTCGATACTCACCAGCTCCGCGCTGCAGGAGAGCTTGCGCAGACGCGGAGCCACCCGATCGATCGCCTTTTGCACCCGGGTTTCAAGTTCGTCGGGATGCAAGGAATAAAGCAGGAGCAGGCCGCCAACAACGGAGTCCTGCCCTAGCTTCTCAATAAGCGCGGGCCCCGATTGCCCGCTTTCAAAGACAATCTCCATCATTCTTTCCAGGCCGGCGCCGTGCACATCCATTAGGAGTTGCACCAGTTCCTTGCACGCCGCCTTTTGCGGGCCGTCCGACATCTGGTCAAATTGTGCGATCAGCTTTCCCAGTTCTCTTACCTGATCGTGAAACGAGCCGCTGTTCTCCACACGCCTCCTTGGAATGCACAGACTGAGCCGTCTAATAAATTTGTGCGCCGAAGGTTGGAGAGTGGTGCGTCTCCAGTACCTTCCCGTTGCCCAGGTACATGTGTACGCCGCAGGGCAGGCATGGATCGAAGCTGCGCACCGCGCGCATAATGTCGATCCCCTTGAATTTGTCCGGACCATTCTCCTCGAAGATTGGCGTGTTCTGCACTGCGTCCTCGTATGGTCCGGGGGTGCCATACGAATCGCGCGGATTGGCGTTCCATGGAGTGGGCGGATAGGGGTGATAGTTGGCGATCTTTTGATCACGAATCACCACGTGATGCGATAGCACACCGCGTACCGCCTCGTGGAAGCCGCAGCCGATAGCCTCCTCAGGCACTTTGAAATCAGTCCACGTTCTGGTGCGCCCAGCATGCAGCTCGGCCAGAGCCTGCTCGGCAAAATAAAGCGCTGCCGCGGCAGCATATGCCTGGAAGTAGGTGCGTGCTCGATCGCGCTCGATAGCATTGCTCCATTTGGGAATATGCCACTCGAATTCGACGTCTGGGAGAGAGGTCGTCTTGGGCAGGTAGATCTTGACGCTATGCCCGGTGGATTTGATGTAGCCGATGTCGACGATGCCGGCGAGCGCGGTGGCCCAGAATCGGGCGATGGGGCCGCCCCCCGTATCGAGTGCGAGGTAGTCGCCGGTGCGTTTGTCGTACCAGCGAGGAGACATCACCCACGTGTACTTTTCTTTGAAGTCGCGCTTCTGTGGTTTGGGAAAAGTGCTTTGATTCCACGGATGGCGCTGATCGACGGGATTTCCCAGCGGATCTTTGCTGACGAATGTTTGGGAATTCTGCCAGTCGTCATAGTAGGAGCTACCCAGCAAGATGCGGATGTTGAGATTGATGTCAACCAAGTCGTTGGTTACCAGCTTTCCATCCACAACCACGCCTGGGGTGACATACATTGCGCGGCCCCAGTCGCCCATCTTGGCGTAGGTGTAATCGCACACATCCGGGTTGTTGAACGATCCCCAGCATCCCAGCAGAATTCGCCGCCGCCCGACTTCTTCGTAGCCGGGCATGGCTTCGTAGATGAAGTTGAAGAGATCGTCGTGGAGGGGCACGACCTTCTTCATGAACTCCACATACTTCATCAAACGCACGATGTAGTCGGTGAAGAGCTGCACCGTCGGGACCGTGCCTACACCGCCTGGATAAAGCGTTGATGGATGAACGTGGCGACCCTCCATCAGACAAAACATCTCGCGCGTCATACGGCTCACTTGCAGGGCCTCGACGTAGAAGGCGCCCGTAAATGGATTGAGCGCCTTCATGATGTCGCCAATGGTTTTGAAACCGTGCAAATCAGCGTGTGGCGCGGCGCTCTTCTCGGCCTTCTCCCACACGCCCGGATTGGTTTCCTTCACCATCTTTTCGCAGAAGTCGACGCCCACCAGGTTGTCCTGGAAAATGTTGTGATCGAACATGTACTCGGCCGCTTCACCCAGGTTCACGATCCACTCCGCCATTGCCGGCGGGCGAATGCCAAAGGCCATGTTTTGTGCGTAGGTGGCGCAGGTGGCGTGGTTGTCGCCGCATATGCCGCAAATTCGACTGGTGATGAAGTGCGCGTCGCGCGGGTCTTTGCCCTTCATGAAGATGCTGTATCCGCGAAAAATTGAGGACGTGCTGTGGCATTCCACAACTTTGCGCTTGCCGAAGTCGATTTTGGTGAAGATGCCGAGGCTGCCGACGATCCTGGTGATCGGATCCCAATTCATCTCTACGAGCTGGCTCTTCTCGGCTGCTTCCTCTTTACGCGTGACGGTAATCGTCCCCATCGCATTTTCTCCTTTTTGATTCTGTTAGTAGGAAGTGGAATGGTAGCCGGTGGTGAGTTCGGGGCGGGAATGACGCCACTTGGGCTCCTTGTTCACCGTCGCGTTGGTCATGGCACGCAATGACCGCATGGCCTTGCCGTACATACCGACAGCGGTGCTCGAGAGCTTGGCGCCTGGGGGCTCGTCCATGAAAGGCATGAACTTGTCAGGGAAACCAGGCATGGTGCAGCCGATGCAGATTCCGCCAACGTTCGGGCAGCCGCCGATGCCAGCCATCCATCCGCGTTTGGGGACATTGCAATTCACCACCGGCCCCCAGCAACCAAGCTTGACGATGCACTTCGGCGAACCGTACTTTTCAGCAAAGTCGCCCTGCTCGTAATAGCCGGCGCGGTCGCAGCCGTCGTGGACCGTCTGGCCGAAGAGCCAGGTGGGGCGCAGTTGCTCATCCAGGGGAATCATGGGCGCGAGGCCTGCGACCTGGTAGAGCAGATAGAGGACCGTCTCCATGAAGTTATCCGGCTGTACCGGACATCCGGGAACATTCACGATCGGCAGCCCGGCCTTGGACTTCCAATTCCATCCGAGGTAGTCGGCCAATCCCATGCAGCCTGTGGGGTTCCCTTCCATCGCATGAATGCCGCCGTACGTGGCGCAGGTGCCGCAGGCGATGACGGCGAGCGCCCTCGGAGTGAGGCGGTCTATCCACTCGCAGGTGGTGATGGGCTGGCCGGTATGCGGGTCGGTTCCCAGAGCCGCCCAGTAGCCTTCCTTCTTGATTTTCTCGTTGGGGATGGAGCCTTCTACGACCAGGACAAACGGGTCGAGTCTTCCGGCCTCAGCCTCGTACCAGAATTTCAGGAAGTCATCGCCATTTTCGTACGCCAGCACAGGATTGTGCAGGTGGACTTTAGGCAGGCCGGGAATTGCTCCCAGCAACACATCTTCAATACTCGGCTGGGTGGCGGCTGTGATGGAGACCGAGTCTCCGTCGCAACCCAGGCCGGCCGTGATCCAAAGAATGTGGAGCTCAGCCACAGGGGATTTTTTTTGAGTGACTCGACCATAAGGAGCTGCTTGTGGGGTCATGAATTGAATCTCCTTCTTTTATGCTGGCTGGTCTTGTCTTTCAACAGCACGTATCGTCGCGCGGAGCGGATGTCAGATATAGACGCTCATGGAGAGTAGTTTTTGCAGGGAACTCCATTGCGCGTTTGCCGGAATTCGAACGTGATCTTTTTTCAAATCGCGCTTGAATCCGGCATGCCTGCGTTCCGACCTGGGCAGTAAGCCGCCTTGAGCAGGCCTTATCTATCGAAGCAGAAGGCTCAAAAGCGCCGCAAGAGGGACAGACCCGATTCTCTCTTCATGCATTCCGCTTCAGGTGGATAGGGGAAAACCTGATCCCATGGAGAACGCAATAAATTTCGCGAGGCAGGTGGAGTAATTCTCAGTCCGTCCGTTCGTTGATCTTCCATTGAATCGCGTGGCGGATTAACTCGCGGCCGGTGCGCAAGGCGAGCTTCTCTTTGATATGGGCCTGGTAGGTTTCAACGGTCTTCACGCTGAGATGCAGTTCCTCGGCGATCTCCCGGGTGGCGCGGCCTTCGCCAATTTGCAGAAAGACCTCCAATTCGCGATCGGAGAGAGAGGCGATGCGCGATTGGATCATCGACGGGCCGCCGCCAATATACTGCTGGAGCATCTTGTTCGACATTCGCTCGCTCAGATAAATCTCGCCGTTCAGAATGCGGCGCACTGCACCGAGCACCTTTTCAGTGGCCTCCTGTTTCATGATGTAGCCGTTGGCGCGGGCTCGCAGAGCTCGCTCTGCGTAAATAGCCTCGTCGTGCATGGAGAGAACCAGCACCGGCAGATCCGGATCGGAGGAGCGAATGTTCTTGAGCAGGTCCAGACCGTCGGGGCCGCTGAGGGAGATGTCGAGGATCACGATGTCAGGGCTTAGCTGAGTGATGGCCTGCATCGCGGCATGCGCCTCTTCAGCTTCGGCACAAACCTGCATATCATGCTGCTGGTTGATGAGGAGCGCGAGTCCCTGGCGCAGCAGTGGATGGTCATCGACAACGAGGACGGTCTTTTTTACGGACGGCACGGGCTTGTCCAGAACGAAATTGGTCGCCATTTCGTTTATCCCCTTGCTCAAGCAGAGACAATAGGAAACATACAGATGACAGACGTTCCACGCGGGGGAGTCGGCTTTACGTCGAGCTTTCCGCCGATCATCCCTGCCCGATAGCTCATGATGTGCAAACCCATACCATGGCTCGAGCCGCGATCTTCAGCAATGCCGGCGCCGTCGTCGTTGATGAGCAACGTGCCCCATCCGTTTTCGGCCGCGAGGCGGATCAGAATGTTGCGCGCACGTCCATGCTTGATTGCGTTGTTCACGGACTCCTGCGCAATGCGGTAAAGATGCGTCGCCGCGGCGTCGTCGTGAATCAGCACAGCCGTTTCGCATTCAAACCGGCATGAGATTCCGAAAAGATCCTCGACTTCTGCGGCCCAGAGCAGCAACGCAGACATCAAACCCTGTACATCTGACATAACAGGCAGCAGGCCCCGCGCCAACTCACGCGTTTTATGGATCGCCTCATTCACCAGTTTTACGATTTTTGCGGCATCCGCGGCGTCAGCCATTTCTTTTTTCATCAGCTTTTCTTCGTGCACTTTTGCCATGAAGGCAATGCCGGTCAGGTGCTGACCCAGCCCATCGTGCAGATCCTGGCCGATGCGCCGTTGTTCCCGCGCGCTGATGTTCAATAGCGCCCTCTCCAGTTGTTCCCGCTCTGTGATGTCGATGCCGGTGGCAATGATGTAGTTCGGCGTTCCATCGTTGCCGGGCAGCATCGAGCAGGACCACGCGATGAGCCGGTACGTTTTGTGCCGCGTGACCCAGTGACTGTGAAAGTCCTGGGGCAGAAGATCGGCGCTCAATTGCGTAAAGACTGCCCGGGCCCGCTCTGCTTCCTCGGCTTCGAAGAAGTAGTCCCAGATGTGCTTTCCCAGCACCTCTTCGAGCGCATAACCGGTGGTGAGTTCGCACGCGCGATTGAATCGAACGATGCGGCCCTGGGGGTCGAGGACCGTCACCAAGGCCCCGACGGTATCGAGAATCGCCGAAACGACATTCCTCTCCTGCTTGAGCGCCCGCTCCGTGCCTTTCAGATCAGAGATGTCGAAGGCCACGCCGTGGATAAACCATGGCTGCCCATCGGGTTTGCGCACCATCCGAGCGTCGCAGTGGAACCAGACGGCATGCCCGTCGCGTGCAACCACCCGGTAGGAGGAACGCAGCGGTTTGCCCGAAAGAAACATGCCTGCTGCTTCAAGGCTCCAGCGCTGTTTGTCATCTGGATGAAGATGCTCATACCAGCGGACCGGATCTTCCAGCCACTCCTCGCGCGAGTAGCCGATTGCCGCCTCAATCTCGGGACTGACATACGCTTCACTCACACCCCGGTCGAGATAAGCCATGAACACGACCGCCGGAATTTGTTCGAGGAGTGCGCGGTATCTCGCTTCGAGATTCGAAGCGTCATCCCCGTGATCGGGCGCCGAAACGCCCCCATCCTTCTTCAAACCGCTCACCGCTCCGCTGAAGACGCTGGCCAGTTCCAGCAGAAGCGCTTCGGCCTGGCCCAGTTCAGGCAGAACGGCGGCGTCTCCCCATTCCGGCTCGCGCTGCGGCGGGCGGTTTTCTGGTTCGGCTTGTGCAAGCAGTGCCATCGTTACCCCATTTTGCGGAAAAACTTGCCCTGTCTGCCTATTCCTTAGATGTCAGCCCGCCTTCCCGGGGATAGCTTGCCGAGAACGCCAACTCGGCACTTTATTAAGCGAAGCTTGCGTAAACCGGCGCAGAGCGTGGATGGCCCGTCCATAGGTTTGCACAGCAGCCGAAGAAAGGAGCGACCCGGGCGGCTGGCTCATAAACGGCATGAATTTATCGGGGAATCCAGGCATCGTGCAGCCAATGCAGATTCCGCCAACATTGGGGCAACCGCCAATGCCGCCCATCCAACCTCGCTTGCCCACATTGCACTGCACGACTGGACCCCAGCATCCGAGTTTTACGATGCAAAGTGGCGAACCGTACTCCTCAGCAAACTGGGCCTGTTCGTAATAGCCGCCGCGGTCGCACCCCTCGTGCACTGTGCTTCCGAACAGCCATGTTGGCCGCAGAGCATCGTCGAGAGGAATCCTGGGCGCGCGACCGGTGGCCATGTATAGCAGGTAGAGCAGCGTTTCCATGAAGTTATCGGGCTGGATCGGACAGCCCGGCACGCAGACCACCGGAATCTCGGCCTTCGATTTCCATTGCCACCCGAGATATTCAGGCAACCCCATACACCCGGTTGGATTGCCTTCCATAGCATGAATCCCGCCGTACGTGGCACAGGTCCCCACCGCAATCACCGCCCAGGCGTGCGGCGCCAGTCGGTCGATCCATTCGCAGGTTGGGATGGGCTGCCCCGTCGCCGCATCAGTACCCAGCGATGCCCAGTACCCCGCTTCTTTGTTGTTTTCATTCGGTATTGAGCCCTCCACCACGAGGATGAAGGGATCCACACCACCTTGCGCGGCCAGATGGAAGCGCCGCAGGAATTCGTCACCGTTCTCGATTGAAAGGAACGGGTTGTGAAAATTCACTTTGGGTATCCAGGGCATTCCCCCCAGAACAATGTCCTCGATGCTTGGCTGCGTAGCCGCGGTCATGGCGATGGTGTCGCCGTCGCATCCCAACCCGGCCGTGATCCACAGAACATCGATTTCCTCAATGTTCGGATGATGTTGGTCTCGATCTGCCACAGACCTCCCGATCGATGCGCCAACCAGGGAAGTGGCGCAGGGATATACTCAACCGGAAATTAGACTTCGGCAACACCCTTTTCGAATTTGGAAAAGGAACTAGCGGATTCCCGAACGGAGAAACTATCCGCTTTCCGACGTCGTTGCTAAGTCGGAGAAAGTTCTCCGGTCACTCTCAGCCGGGGATGTCCGCGAACTCGTCCGAGAACGTCGATGAGTTCGAATTATCTATCTAAGCTATTTATTATAAAGACTCTATGGCGGGCGGAGAGGCATTCGAACCTGGCGTGTCTTTTTTCTCCCGTCCCTTTTTGAAGTGAAAGGGACTTCGAATTTCGAGACAGTAATCCCTCATGCAGTAGGATCTCGCCTCCCCTCATTCGGGAGTTTGGGGCGATGTAGGCGCAGTACGCGGCTCCGCGATGAGTTCAGAACTGTCGTTTGCCCCCGCACTTGCCATCCAATAACTCTCCGCTCTGAACGGCGTTCGGATCCGTCCACTGCGAATTCTGGACAGAGGCCAGCAGTTGCACACTGGTTGTGCTCGGATCCCAGAACCACTGGCAATGAAGCGGCGGACCCTCCGGCGGCTTGTTGAGTGGTTGAGGCGCGCCCCAGTACCCGTCGAACTCGGTCACAAGAGCGACGTCGTTCTGCGTTGTTGGCGTTGTGCCCAGCGAAACATCCACCGGCGCGCTGCCAAAATACGAGTACTGCCCCAGCCCATTGTGCTTGCTTGCGCCGTAAAAGGACCACGCCGGAGTCGGCCAAAACTCGTGCCCACCCCATTCCACATAGACGACCGGATGTTGAAACGAAACGTTGATTACGGGGTGAACCGGCTCGCTGTGCAGTCCACCAAGAGGCGAAGCGGCAAACGGTCCAGCGGTGGCCAGTTGGAGAGTATTGTTCTGCGCGAAGAAGAGCTGAGTCTGCTGATTTTGTGGAAATGCCGGCGCGACGGAGCCGTAGAACTCGATTGAGTCTCCATAGTGCGGCCCGTGGAATTCCTCGGCGGTATACGTTGCTCCCTTGTCATTCTTGGGACGCGCGGGGACGGCCGTGGTGACTGGCTCTGCGTCCGCCAGGGCCATGTTGAAGCCGACTTGAGCACCGTGCATGTAATGAACCACAAACAGAATGGCTCGGTCCGGCCGCGGAGAGTCCCACCAGCCGGCATCCACATAAATCTGCACCGCGCACCAGTCGCCTTCATGATCGGCCAGAGCGGGGAAGTTCGCTGAGTCATGGCTATATCCAAAGAACTGCCAATACTTCGAGCTTGATCACCTGCGCCGCGCAAGGCTGCGAACCCCCGCAATTGTAACGAGCGAGCAGAATGTCCCAGGGTAGGGACGGATCGTTTTCGAGACCATCCTGCGTGTCATTGAGATTGAGAAGAATTGCGCGACCGTACAGTCCAACATTTGTCCCCTGGGAATTCACACCCTGCGGAATCGTCTTCCACGGGTCCCCTTTTTGTGCGGCGCCGGACGGTTCCAGGTAAAGTTTTGCCACAGCGGCGGAAGCAATCGTTCCCGCCGGCGACGTGGGCTGGTTATTCGGATCCAGAATATCCAGAACCTCGGAAACACTCTGCAATTTGCTGTTCTCGAGACTTGGGACGCCCGACATCTCTGAATGCAGGCTTGAGGCCTGAACATACTGGACCACATCGATAGGAGCATACTGCTCGTCGCTGCCATGGTCATACGAGTAGAGAAGCAGTGGCGCATAGTCATGCAAAAGCTGTTTCCGGACGGCGGCCGTAAGGCCATCCCTCAATTGCGCAGGGGCGGCATTCGTAACGGAAAACGAAGTTGAAACCGATGCGGGAAAGATCGCGCTCGAAGGCACCACGGGCACACCCGCCGCCGGATGAGTCGGTCCCTTCGGCAACTGCCCCGGAGCTGTCTCCTGCAGGATCGGTGG
Organism: uncultured Acidobacteriaceae bacterium; assembly: GCA_963791505.1. Classification (GTDB taxonomy): domain Bacteria; phylum Acidobacteriota; class Terriglobia; order Terriglobales; family Acidobacteriaceae; genus Telmatobacter. Next base: position 49,847 of record CAWBSV010000043.1, on the reverse strand, counting down.
CTTGGTCGTTCCATGAGGCAATGCACTCGCATCAATCAGCGTGACGCTGATCTGATTCCATCCCGGTATAGGTAAGAAACTAAACGTGCCACTTGTGTGCTTTCCCGCCTGCAGCGTTGTTGGGCCGCTCGCGTTCAGGCCTGTCAGCGGAATCGCGTTGAGATAGTAAACAATCGTCCCGGTAATCGAGGTGCTCTTCGCATTTCTCAGCGTCCAGGAAATCGTAACTGGATTGCCTGGAACAGGCTGAGCCGGTGCCACAGTGATAGTGCCTTGCGACGGCGAAGCAAACGCTAGATAAGGCATCGGCAGAGTTATGACAGCAAGCGCGAGGGCCATTCTTTTCATATCAAGCTCCTTCTCGACATGAAAGAGTATGCAGCGGTGCGACACTGCGATCAATGAGCTGCGTATGAGTTGCAGATGAGTTGTTAGGCGATCCTGCGGACGCTTCCGGAAATTAGGGGCAACTATTGATCTATAAGCTTCCGAATGCCCCACTTAGTTGAAGTGAAAAGGAACTGCCGAAATCACAGACAGAGAAACTGTCTGTTTCCCATACATCAGCCTAGGCGGAGAATGTTCTCCGGTCGCTTTCGGCGGCGAAGATCTGCGAATTCGCCCGAGAACGTCGAGAAAGTTCGAATCTGCAATGTAAGTGGTTGATTATAGAGACTTTATGGCGGAGGGAGAGGGATTCGAACCCCCGGTACCCTTTCAGGCACAACGGTTTTCAAGACCGCCGGTATCAACCGCTCACCCATCCCTCCGCGTGGAGAAGGGCTCCTCAGATTGTACGGCCAAACATCCTCACCTCGCTCGGATTTACCGGGTTCAAATATCAGTGCCTGCCGATCAGGCGAATGGATCAGTTGACAAGGGCCCCCGGCCGAGAGAGGCCATCGCTGCGTTTCCGGGACCGAGCGAGAGCTCTGGAATCCCGGCGCACGGCTCGTCAGGGAATGTTAAAACTTATGTGCATGCCCAATCGAGTCAAACCGGGAGCTGAGCCGCAGCCGGGTCAGCCAATCAGCCTGCGCGTGCTCGGAGAGTATCTCAACCTGTCTCCCGCCACAATTTCCCTGGTTCTGAATAACGCTCCGGGAGTCCGGTCGATCCCTCAGGAAACTCGCGACCGGGTCACTGAGGCCGCGACCCGATTCAAATATCGTCCAAGCTTCTATGCGCGCTCGTTGCGCAAGCGGCAGACCTTTACCGTTGGTGTATTGGTTCCTGATCTGAACGACCATTACGCAACCCAGGTGCTCTCTGGAATTGAAGAACTGCTCCTTGAGGAAGGCTACTTCTATCTGACGGCAAGCCATCGGCGCAAGGCGGACTTGATCGAGGAATATCCGCGACTCCTCCTGGATCGCTCCGTTGAAGGATTCATTCTCATCGACACGGTGCTTGAACACAGCCTGACCCTCCCCGTCGTCGCTGTGGCCGGCCATCGCAAACTCGACGGAGTGACCAATGTCGTTCTTGATCAGAAGCGTGCTGCTGAACTGGCTTTGCGTCATCTTTACCAATTAGGGCACCGCAAGATCGCCCTTATGCGCGGGGGCAGCCATAGCTCGGATGCGGACGAACGTTGGGAGTGCCATCTGGCTGTCGCGCGGGAATTGAAGCTGGATATCTCAGAGGATTTAATGGTGCGCATCGAAACGCGGGAGTCCTCACCGGTGATGGGATTCGGGCCGGCCAATAAGCTGGTCTCCCGTTCGCGCGACTTTACCGCTCTCATTTGCTATAACGACCTTGCGGCTTTCGGGGCTATCCGCGCTCTTATGGATCACGGGATTCGCGTACCGGAGGATGTTTCCGTGGTGGGGTTCGATGATATTCAGGGTGCGGCTTACCACAACCCAAGCCTGACCACGATTCGGCAGCCGCTGCAGCACATGGGGAGCGTGGCTGCGCGAATCCTGTTGAAGCGGATGCGCGGCCAGGCATCGTTTCCTGATGCGGTTCCAATTCTTCCGGAGCTCGTCGTTCGAGAGTCAACGTGCCCTCCCAAGATTGCACGCCGCGGAAAGCAAATTTGAAATCTCCGCTCACTCCGCTTGTTGGGAAGTAGATCAGAGGACTAAGGCGATGATTCGATCGCATTCATGCAGTTGGTTGGCCGTAGTGGCTCTGCTTGGCGCTTGTTCAAGTCAGTCGTCTGCAGAGAAGCGCGTAACCGTGGAGCAACTTGAGCGGGCTGTGGCAGCAATGCATGCCAAGACGGATGCGGAGGCGGCGCAGCGGCTCGCCGAGATGGAGCTAACCGAGCGGCTGAGCGACGTGCGACTGACTCGTCTCAAGGCTGAGCTGCCGGGCATCCAGGCGCAGCAGGAGCTTCTGGCTATTGCCGACGCATCGGCTTTCTCTGACTTGCCATCGTCGGACTTGCTTGTGGCCCCCACGGGAACGAGTGTTTCTCCGGAGTCCATTCGTTTGGAGGCAATGGAATACGTCAGCAAAACGCTTCCTAAGCTGCCGAATTTTTTTGCGACAGAGAAGACAACGAGCTTTGCAGATCTTCCGTCGTACACAAAAGACGGGCAAGCGATTCCGGCTCAGTATGTGCCCATCCGGCAGGTGGGCAATTCAACCGTGACCGTGCTGTACCGCGATGGCCATGAATTGATTGATACGGGCCCGGACGGAAAGAAACTGAAGCTACCGGCGCGGGAGCTCAGCACGCAGGGCGAGTTTGGTCCGATTCTGGCGACTGTGCTTGCCGATGCTTCGCATGGCGAGGTGACATGGGGCCATTGGGAGCAGGGAGCGAACGGGCCTGTGGCTGTGCTGCGCTATAAGGTCGGCCAGCCGGCTTCGCATTACACGGTAAGCTTCGCGGGCATCGATCGCGATCTGCAGATCGTCCCGGGTTATCACGGGGAGATTGCCGTCAATCCGGACGATGGAGCGATTGTGCGCCTGACGATGGTTGCTGATCTGAAGCCCAGCGATCCGGGATCGGAGGCAAATATGCTGGTGGAGTACGGCAGAGTGGAGATTGGCGGGAAACTTTATGTGTGCCCGGTGAAGAGCGTGGCAATCTCAGTGGTTCACATGCTGCACAGGGAAGCGACGTTTCAAGGCAGTACCAGGGTAAGTTACGGGCCGATGCAGATGCGGGTGAACGATGTCCAGTTCACGAACTACCATTTGTTCCGCGCTGAAGTGCGCATCCTGAGCGGCGACGACGCGACCGATGGTGGAGTTACGCCGGCGACGGGCCAGGGTGAACCGCATGCGCCGCAAACTGCGGCCCCGAAGCCATAGACGCAAAAAGCGCGGGGAGTGCATCACTCCCCGCGCTCAAAGTGCGACCCGCTTATTTCTTGCCCTGAAGCTCGTCAGCAAGCGCGTCGGCTCCGTAGATCTTGCGCAAGCCCTCGATCATCCCAGCAGAATGAACCGCAACCGCGCGATTCTTTGCTCCGTCGTACACAAAGTCTCCCGCCAGCGATTCGATATTGCCGTCGAAGATGAGCCCCACCAGTTCGCCATCCCGGTTGACGACCGGCGAACCCGAGTTGCCGCCGATGATGTCTCCAGTGGAGACGAAGTCCAACGGGGTGGCTAGATCGAGTTTGTCGCGCGCAGCGGCTTCCTTCGGCGTGAGGTTGAAAGGCGGCTTGTCGCTGAAGCTATAGGCGCGATCGTACAAGCCGTAAAACGTGGTGAAAGGCGGCGCAACGGTTCCGTTGTAGGGAAAGCCGGTCACCGTGCCATAGCTGAGCCGCAGCGTGAAGGTGGCATCGGGATACGCATCTTTTCCATACACCAGGAATCGTGCGGTGCCCAGCTTCTCGCCTTCCTTCGTGAGCACGCTCCCAAAGGTATCGCGGAGACGACGGTTGGTCTCGCGGACGAGCGGATCAACGCGTCGCGCGGCCACAATCATCGGATCGGTTGAGGCTGCAACTGCGGCCTCGCCCCCTTCCATCAGCGATTTCCGGAATGCCGGATCACCCAGCTTGGTTCCGTCGATCAGCGAATTGACTGTGGATTCAACGGCGCCGCCCTGCAGGATGGCCTGAACGTAAGCATCATCCTTGCCGAGTTTCTCCACGGCAAGATCGAGCGCCCCCTTCATGTAGAGCTTTTCCGTCGGAATGTCCACGGGCGCCGGCGAGTTCATGCGGAATTTGAAGGAGTCGAGGCCCGCATCATGATATTGCGCCAATCGCTCGCCATCCGGCTTCTTGATCTCTGCCACATATTGGACGATGCTCAGCGCGTACGAGAAAAGCTGGCTGTCGGTGCGGCGGAAAAGCTGCCCCTTGATCTCCGGCCTCTCCTGATCGGTGATCTTGGCGATCGTGTCCCATGCGTCTCCATACTGCTTCTGCCATTCGGGATTTGCGGCCACCTTGGCGCGAAAATCCTTCTCTTCCGCCTCCTTCTTGGCGATGATGGCCGGATCGGCCAAAGCGTCGCGGCGACCAATATAAACTTTCAAACTGTTTTGCAGTCCGAAGATGAGGCTTCCGACCAACCGAGCCTGTTCGGGCCCCTGTGCGGCAAAGGCCTGAGCGGTGGCGATGCGCCGTTCAAGGTACTCGGTCACGGCTGGGCCGACAACATCCCGCTGCAGCAGCAATTCGGACACGGTATCGTCCCGCTCTGTCGAGCCCGGATGTCCTGAAATGAAGATTAACTCTCCCGGAGCCGCACCCTTGGCACTCCACTTGAGAAAGTTATCGGTGTGCAGCGGCTTGCCATTGTCGTAGACGCGGAAGATCGCCATATCCAGGTCATACCGCGGATAGGTGAAGTTATCCGGGTCGCCGCCATAGAAGGCTGCCTGCTGCTCCGGAGCAAAGACCAGCCGAACATCAGTGTAAGCCTTGTACTGATAGAGCCAGTACTCGCCTCCCGTATAAAACGAGACAACATCCGACCGAAGTCCCGTCTTGTCCTTGCTCTCTTTCTCGATGGCCGCGATCTCGGCTTCCCGCGCCTTCAGTGCCTTGGCGTCGTCGGCAATCCCCTTGGCCGCCCCGCGCACGCGCTCGGTAACATCCTGCATGGCGACAAGCACATTCACTTCAAGATCGGGGGACTTCATCTCCTGCTCCGGGGTCGTCGCGAAGAAGCCAGTCGCCAAATAGTCATGATCCGCCGTCGAGTTCTTCTGTAACTGGCCGCGCGCGACGTGATGATTGGTCAGCAGAAGCCCGTCCGCGCTGACGAATGAACCCGATCCACCATCGTTGAGCCTTACGCTCGAGAGCCGCAGATGATCGAGCCATGCCTGGGTGGGCACAAAGCCGTACTTAGCCTTGAGCAACTTCAAAGGAGGGTTATCAAAGGTCCACATGCCTTCTTCGGCGTGAAGAATCGGCAGTGTTGCAACCAGCAACGCTGCGGGCAGCAAGACGGCGGTGCGAATCGTACGAAGTTTCATTCTTGGCCTCATTGAGTGACTGTGTAGCTGACCGGGCTCGATGTACTCGCCGCATAGGTTGAGTTACCACCATAGGCAGCGGTCAGCGAATACGTCCCGGCTGTAGAAAACGTCGTTGTCGTGGTCGCGGTGCCGGCACTTAATGTGCCGGTTCCAAGCACTGTGGACCCTTGATAGAAAGTAACTGTGCCGGTCGCGGAAGAGGAAACGACCGTGGCTGTCAAGGTAACGGTGCTGGCCGTGGTGGGCGCAGCGGGGCTCGCAGTGAGGGTAGTTGTTGTGGCTGTAAGTGCCGCTGCCACACTGAGCGAAACCGCAGGGGAAGTGCTCGCGGCATCGTTGGTGTCTCCGCCGTAAGAAGCCGTGATCGAGTAAGTACCAGCGGTGCTGAACGTTGTGTTCAGCGTGGCCGTTCCTGACGACAGTGTCCCCGTGCCGAGCGAAGAGCTACCGTTGTAGAAAGTCACCGTGCCGGTTGCTGTGGTGGGCGATACCGTCGCCGTCAAGGTCACACTTGCGCCCACGGTCGGCGTAGAAGTCGACGACGTGAGCGTAACGGTGCTGACGGTTGAACCTGTCGGCGCCTGCCAGAAATCTCCGCATCCCGCCGAAAACGGCAAGATTGCAATCGCCAAAAGAAGCAAAGCTCTTCCGTTCCTGACTGATCTCGGCATCATTGGGAAGTGTCTCCTATGCGCGCCAACAGAGGGCAAGCAGCGCACGTTTACATCGAGGGCATTACAAGCACTTCAACGCCACTGGCGGCGTCCTTCTGTCGAAAGACCTGTTCGGTCGCCTTCTTGAAGTCTTCGGGCTTGGCATTGGGAATATCGGTAAAAGTTTGCGGGTTGCGATCCGTGAGTGGAAACCAGGAACTCTGTAACTGAATCATGATCCGATGCCCGCGGCGAAATGTATGGAACAGAGCAGGCATTTCGAAGTTCAGGTCCGTTTCCTTGCCCGGCGTCAACGCTTCGGGCTTCGACCAACTGCTGCGAAATTTGGCACGGAAAGGTTCCCCGCGCAGCAACTGTTGATACCCACCCATTTGCAGCGGCGGTGCATCGAGTATGCGCTTGTTGCCCATGAGAGAATCATCCGGATTGGGCGAGTCTTCGGGATACACGTCGATGATTTTCACTACGAAGTCCGAATCCGTGCCCGAAGAAGCAATCTTCAGCTTTGGTGAGATTGGGCCGGCAATCGTCACGTCCTCCTGGAGAGGCTCTGTCTGATAGACGAGAACATCGGACCGATAGCTCGCGAATCGTTGGTCGTCGACCATGTAACGCTGCGGCACTGTATCCGTGGTATATCCCACGAACGGTACCGGGTGATTCGGATCGCTCACATACGAATCCACGCCTGCCGCATCGGTCGGCGCCTCAAAGCTGAGCTTTCCGCCCGCTTGAAAATAGAGCGTCCTGGGGGTCGCGGCCTTCGGCGGCCATGTATCAAAGCTGCGCCACACGTTGGTCCCTGTCTCAAAGACCTCCGCCTTCGGCTGCGCAGCGCCCTTGCCCTTCAGATAATGCTCAAAGAAAGGGAACTGGATGTTGGCGCGGAAGTATTCGCTCGTTTTCGCGTTGAACTGCACATCGCCCAAGTGGCTTCCATCGCCCCGCGCCCAGCCGCCATGCACCCAGGGGCCCTCTACCAGCGTCGTTGTCGTCTCGGGATTGAATTTGTTGATCGCGTTGAAGGTGCGATAAGGCCCCGACAGATCCTCCGCGTCATACCACCCGCCCACCACCAGCACAGCGCACTTCACGTTCTTCATGTGTCGCGAGAGATCGCGCTCTTCCCAGTAGGCGTCGTACGTATCGTGCTTCGCCTGGTCGTTGAAAAGCCAATTCGATCCCTTCAAATAAAGCTTGTCCAGGTTCGCGACGTTACCCGCATCGAGGAAGAATCGATAGTGATCCGGCGTTCCATACTCGAAAGGAACAGTTGGCTTCGGTGTCTGCGGCTTGTCCTGGGGAAAGAAGAATGGCGCATAAAAACCGAAGTTTGCCGCCAGCATGAAGGCTCCGCCATGGTAGCCGTCGTCGCCCATGAACAGATCGGTCATCGGCGCCTGGGGGCTCGCCGCCACCAGCGCCGGATGCGAATCGATGATCGAAGCGGAAGTGTAGAAGCCTGGATACGAAATGCCCCAGATCCCGACTTTGCCGTTGTTGTTGGGGACGTGCTTCAGCAGAAAATCGATCGTGTCCGACGTATCGCTCGCGTCGTCCACATCCTGCGGCGTTTTCTTGACATCGATGTGCGGCCGCATCTCAACAAATGTTCCTTCGCTCATCCAGCGTCCGCGCACGTCCTGGTAAACGAAAATATAGCCGCTCTTTTCGAACTCCTCTGAGGGGCCGAGGTGTTTGGGGTATTGATCTTCCCCATAGGGCCCTACGCTATACGGTGTCCGGTCCATCATGAAGGGATACGGGCCGCCGGCCGTGTCCTTGGGAACATACACCGACGTAAAAAGACGCTTCCCATCGCGCATAGGAATGCGGAACTCATACTTCGTGTAATGCGACCGGACGAAGTCTTCTTTAGGCGGCTCGACGGGCGTCTGCTGGGACTGCAATCCAGCCGCACCAAGAGCGAAAAGGGCAATCAAACCTGCGCATGGGCGAAAAGAGATTTTCATAGGCGGGAAGAGTCTCATGAACCAACAGATTACTCCACCGTGGCTGCTTCCTGCCCGGGAAAAACCTCCATGAATTCCCTCGAATCGGGCCGACGGTCCTCATAGCTTGAGCGCCATTCCTGATGGCGCCCTTAGACCCCTTGTGTTACAAGCTAAAGAACAGGGTCCGACGCACAAGAAAGGGCAGGATGCGCGCCGAACGGCTCGGCGACACCAGTGGTCCTCCTGCCGCTGAAGCCCTGAATCTCGACTGAGGAAGGCCGCAGGCGCCCATGAGTTCTGGCCACACGGTCGAATTGGAGTCGCTTTTCGGGGACTATACGCTCGACGAGGCCTTCGACGAGATGCGCCTGCCGAGCGGCGAACTGCGCCCTCACTATCGTTCCCTCGCCGAGACCCTCGCAAAGCTCCCCCAGGAAGAGTTGCAGCGCCGCAAGCAGTCGGCCGATCTCTCGTTTCTTACTCAGGGAATCACCTTTACCGTCTACGGCCGGGACGAAGGCACCGAGCGCATCTTTCCCTATGACCTGCTTCCCCGCCTGGTGACCGCGCAGGAGTGGGACCGGATCGAGCGCGGCCTCACCCAGCGCATTACCGCCCTCAACCTTTTCCTGCGCGATGTTTACTCAGACGCCAAAATTCTCTCGGACCGCGTCATCCCTCGCGAGCTGGTTTATAGCTGCAAACACTACCGGCGCCAGATGCGCGGCCTTCAGGTGCCCCGCAACGTCTACATTGCCGTCGTTGGCTCTGACCTGCTCCGGATCAAGACGGGCGAGTATGTCGTTCTGGAAGACAACCTGCGCGTTCCATCCGGCGTCAGTTACATGCTGACGAACCGCCGCGTCATGAAACGTACGTTCCCGCAGCTTTTCCATAGCTACGGCGTGCGGCCCATCGAACACTATCCGCAGCTTCTGCTTTCGACTCTCCGGTCTCTCGCCCCCGAAGGGCGTCCCGAGCCGAACATTGTCCTTCTTACCCCTGGCGTTTTCAACTCGGCGTATTTCGAGCACACCTATCTTGCCCGCCAGATGGGCATCGACCTCGTGGAAGGCCGCGACCTCGTCACCCACGACAACATCGTCTACATGCGGACGACCGACGGCCTTCGCCGCGTCGACGTCATCTATCGCCGCGTCGACGACGATTTCAGCGATCCGCTCATCTTCCGCTCCGACTCATCGCTCGGCTGCGCCGGCCTGTTCAATGCCTACCGCGCCGGCAATGTCACGGTCACCAATGCATTCGGAACCGGCCTGGCCGACGACAAGGCAATCTATGCGTATGTGCCGCGCATTATCAAGTACTACCTCAACGAAGATCCGATCCTGCCTAATGTCGAGACGTTTCTACTTACCGAAGATAAGGACCGCGAGTATGTGCTGGCCAATCTCGATAAGTTGGTTGTTAAAGCTGTAGGCGAAAGCGGCGGCTACGGCATGCTTATCGGCACGCAGTCGACGGCTCGCCAGCGCGAAGAATTCGCTCGTCAGATTAATGCCAACCCGCGCAATTACATCGCTCAGCCTACGCTGGATTTCTCGCGCGCCCCGTGCCTCATCGGTAATCATCTCGAGCCGCGTCACGTCGATCTGCGGCCCTATGTTCTCTTCGGAGACAGCGTCAACATTGTTCCCGGCGGGCTCACGCGAGTCGCTCTAGAAAAAGGCTCACTCGTGGTGAACTCCTCGCAGGGCGGCGGAAGCAAAGACACCTGGGTCCTCGAATAGAAACTCAAACATCCTCTGGGGAATGCTCACCATGTTATCCCGCGTTGCCGACAGTCTCTACTGGATGAGCCGCTACCTCGAGCGCGCTGAAAATACCGTGCGCCAGCTCGATGTGACCATGACGCTGATGCTTGACACCGGCCCGGCGAGCGCTGAAATCCGCTGGGAGCGCATGATGGCCTCGCTCGGCAAGCCCTCGAAACTTGAGTGGAACGGCGACCTCGAAGCGATGGCCCGCACTCTCGTGTTCGACAGCGTTCTTCCGGCATCCGTTACCTATTGCGTGAACGGGGCCCGCGAAAACGCCCGCCAGGTTCGCGAAGAAATCTCCAGCGAGCAGTGGCAGCGCCTCAATCGCCTCTTTCATCAAATGCACTCGCCGCACGCGCAAACGCAATTCCGCACCAGCATCAACGATTCGCTTGCGGCCGTCGTCGATGGAATTCACTTGTTCAAGGGCGTCAGCGATACCACCATGATTCACGGCCAGGGATGGCAGTTCATCCGTCTTGGCCGGTATCTTGAGCGGGCCTATGCGACCGCTACCCTTCTTGAAGTCCATCAGCCCGAGCTCTTCCAGGGGCAGGAACCCGACCATTCCGGCTATCACTATCTCGAGTTAGTCGGGTTGCTTCGCTGCTGCACATCCTTCGAAGCCTATTGCCAGGTCTACACGGCCGACTTGTCCGCTGATCGCATTCTTGAGTTTCTCCTCTTCAATCGTGACTTTCCCCATGCCATCCTCTATTGCGTTGATGGCATCCGGGACGCCATCCAGTCCATCCAGCGCACGGGAGGCCGCAGCGCCTCCGACGAACTGATCTCGGTCATCGGCCGTCTGCACGCGCAACTCGGCTACACCACGATTGGTGAAATCCTCGCGGGCGATCCCGCGGCCTATCTGCATGCCATTCGTGAGCAATGCATGCGCATCCACGATCTCATTTACCGCTATTACGTCCAGTATTCGATTCAATCCGCGCTGGCCATGTAGGGCCATCAACCGAGGCAGGCATGAACTTCTATTCCATCCGGCATCTCACGCGCTTCCGCTACTCTGAGTCCATCAGCGAGAGCATCATGGAGACGCGCATGCACCCTCGCTCCGACACCCATCAGCACTGCCTTACTTTCTCGCTTTCGGTTAGCCCGCGTTGCCGCGTCTTCAGCTATCGCGACCATCTGGGCAACAACATTCAGCACTTTGATATTCCCGGAGAGCACAATCAGCTCGTAATCGTGGCCGAGTCGGTCGTGGAACAGCAGGACCTTCCCGACGTGCCCGCTTTCCTTGCGCCGGATGCCTGGGGCGCGCTCGACGAAATGATCGAGGCCGGCGACTATTGGGAGATGCTGCTCCCCAGCAGATTCGCGGTCGAAACCCCCGCGTTGACGCATCTCGCCCAGCAAATGGGCGTTACCCGTCGCGACGATCCCCTTATGCTTGTGCAGGAATTAAATCAGCGCCTCTACGATTATTTCGAGTACGAGCCACGTTCTACGCATGTCGATTCGCCCATTGATGACGCGATCGTCAGCGGCAAAGGCGTCTGCCAGGACTTTGCCCACACCATGATCGCCTTGCTTCGCCACGTGCGCATCCCCGCGCGTTACGTGTCCGGATATCTTTACCGGGGCCGCGAAGATCACGACCGGTCCACGCCCGACGCCACGCACGCCTGGGTAGATGTTCTTCTGCCGCACCTGGGTTGGGTCGGATTCGACCCAACCAACAACCTCGTCACCCACCAGCGCCACATTCGCACTGCCGTCGGGCGCGATTACGCGGACGTTCCGCCCACGCACGGAATCTTTCGCGGCAGTACCGAGAGCGAGCTCTATGTCGCCGTGCATGTTGAAGCCAGCGAGCTGCCGCCCGCGCTCGACCGCAAACTACCCATTCCCGACGATTGGAGTGTCCTGGTTGAGCGAGCCCAGAAGCCCCCGGAGCTCTCCGTCCCTTTCATGGAACTGCAGCAGATGCAGCAACAGCAGTAAAGGGTCGTTTCGTCATCCATCAATGACGGGTGCCCCATGTCCCGATTCTGGGACATGGGATCGAACCACCTCAATTCAGTTTTTCCTCGCCTCAGCAGCGATGTTTCTCAACTCGGGTAATACTCGCCCTAAAGACACGGCACCCGCGTCCCGGCTTCCCAGCGCGAAATAGACGTCGCGATACAGCCGGTAGAGTCTCTCGTACAGTGCCGCCGCCTTCGGATCCGGATCGATGACCCGCAGCGGCAAGCAGACCGCGGCCTGCGCCTCTTCAATGGTCTCGTACGCGCCCGCGGCCAGCAACGCGAAGATCCCCGAGCCGAGACTGGTCGGAATCCCCGCCGGCACCAGCACCGGCTTGTTCAGCACGTTCGCATAGACCCTGTTGAGTACTTCGCTCTTTTGCGGAATCCCGCCGGCGTTGATTACGCGATCGATGCGCACACCATGCTCCGCCATGCGCTCCAGAATGATCCGGGTATGAAAAGCCGTGCCCTCAATGGCAGCGAATAATTCATCCTGTGCCGTGTGCAGAAGATTCCATCCCAGCGTCACTCCGCCCAGTTCCGGATTGACGAGTACGGTTCGATCGCCATTATCCCAGCTCAACCGCAACAATCCAGTCTGGCCGGCCTTGAAGGCGTCAAGGCCTTCAGAGAGCGCCGCGACGGTAGTGTTCGCGCGCCGTGCGATCGCTTCGAAGATATCCCCAGTCGCTGAAAGCCCCGCTTCAATCCCGGTAAATCCCGGGTGCACGCTTCCCGGAACAACCCCACACACGCCCGGGACCAATTCCGCCTCGCGCGCCATCGCAATGATGCAGGTCGAAGTGCCCACCACATTCACTGCGTCTCCCTCGCGAATGTTCGAGCCCACTGCGTCCCAGTGCGCGTCAAACGCGCCCACGGGGATCGGAATCCCCGCCTTCAGGCCCAAAGCCTGTGCCCATTTCTCCGAAAGATGGCCGGCCAGATGATCGCTGGTGAGGAACTCTCCGCCCATCTTCTTCCGAACGCCCGCAAACAAAGGATCGACTGCTACGAGAAATTCTTCCGGCGGCAATCCATCCCACTTGGGGTTCCACATCCACTTGTGCCCCATCGCACAAGCGCTCCGCTTCAGGTCCTTCACGCTGGCAACCCCGCTCAAGGTTGCGGCCACCATGTCGCAGTGCTCGAGCGCCGTCACAAAACGCGCCCGCTTTTCAGGATTGTGGCGCAGCCAATGCAGGAGCTTGGCAAATCCCCACTCGTGCGAATACACGCCGCCGCACCATGCAATGCCCTCAAAGCCCATTTCGTGCGCCTTGCGGGTAATCTCTTCGGCCTCTTTGTGGGCTCTGTGATCGCACCAGAGGTAGTAGTCGTCCAGGGGCTCCAATCCTTCGCCAACCGGGATCACGCTCGATCCGGTCGTATCCAGGGCAATCGCGTCAATCGACTCGCCCGGAATCCCGGTGCTCGCCAGCACCGCGCGCGTGGCCTCGACAAGCGCGGTCATCTGGTCCGCATGGGATTGGGTGGCGAAATCGGGATCCTCGCGCTTTCGATGCAGGGGATACGAAGCGACGCCCGTTCCGATCGGTCCTTTGACGCTATCGACAAGGGTCACCCGCACGCTCAGAGTGCCGAAATCAACACCGGCCACGATTGCCATAAAAGTGCATCCTCCCGGAAAGCCTGACAAAACCATTGCTGTCATCCTGAGCGAACGGGGCCCCAAACGTTTTTCAGTTTGGGGGTGGTCAGTCGAAGGATCTGTGGTTGCATCCAGGAACTCTTGCTGCGAATTTTGTGTAAACCACACTAGCTGATCCGCAGACCAGACTACACGATCAACGCCCGTGGTTCTCAAAGGCGCCCGATCGACTCCGCGAGCAGCTACTTCTTCTTGCCAGGCAACATGCTCTTTAGCCTGGCGAATATGCCGGGCTTTGCAGCCGGCGTTGGATCTGGCTTGGCGGCCGCGGGCTTCGCTGCAACTGGCTGCGCTTTGGCTTCGACCGGCGCGGGCGCGCTCGCAGGCGACTGGACGGCCGCACTGCCGGTAGCTTTTCCGAATCCCGGCAGCGGAGTTGTTCCATTGACCACCTTGTCAGCATCCAAGACCGGTACGGTTTCGGCATCGTTTTTCACCAGGATCGAGACCCTCCGGTTCGACGGGTCGGTCGGGTTGTTTTTCACGCGCAGCATCTGGTCTGCGTATCCGCGAACCTGCGTCACCTGGTTCTGCACGGACACCGTCCTCCTGCAGCAAGCGCCGCGCGGAGTTGGCACGGTCCGCGGACAAGTCCCAATTGCTGTATCCATTGTCATTCGAGTAGGGCGTGGCATCGGTGTGGCCTTCAATCAGCAGGCAATTGGGCAGCGTCTTCAATTCCGCGGCCAGCAATGCCAGCAACTCCTGTCCGTTCGGCTCAGCTTCGCGCTGCCCAGCTCGATAGAAGGTCCCGTCCTTGCCTTCAATCAACTCAATCCGCAGTCCCTCTGGCGTGATGGTGATCTCAATCTGCTTGGAAAGTTTCTCCAGATCTTTGCGCGCCTTGATCTCCTGCTCCAGTTTGTCTTTCAATTTCTGGAGTTCGTCGGTACTGGCCTGGGCAATCGCTTGGCCCGATCCCGTCAAAGTTGTCCCTAGCTGTGCGGCGACTCCCTTCGGGTCGTTAAAGTATCCCGCCACAGCACGCTTCACTTTCTCGCTTGAACCCATCAGCCAGAGAACGATGAAAAGCGACATCATCGCAGTGACAAAGTCAGCATAGGCAACTTTCCAGGCGCCTCCATGATGGCCGCCGTGCCCACCCTTCTTTTTGATCACGATGATCGGTTGCGTTTTGGCTGCCATGTCGTTCGCGTCCTTGTTCTACGCGGCGGCCTCAGCCCCGCCACCCTTGCAGTTCTTTTCCATCTCGTCGAAACTTGGCCGTACATGCGCCGGAACCGCCCGCCGAGCCATCTCAATCGCGATCATCGGCGCGGACCCCTTGAGAAAGGCCAGCATCAGCACGCGCAAGCACATGCAGATACTCGTTGTGCTCGTCCGCGGTCTTCGCTCATGTTCGAGGCAAGCGGGCCGGCCACTCCGTAGCACAAGAGAATGCCGAGAAATGTTCCCACCAGCGCTGCTGCCACCTTTTCGCCAATCTGCTCCGGAGGTCCTCCAAGCGATCCCATCGTGATCACCACGCCCAACACCGCAGCCACAATACCCAGCCCCGGTAGAGCGTCCGCGACGGTCGTCAAAGCGTCAACCGGTTGCATGGACGCGTGATGATGCACCTCCATATCGAGTTCCATCATCTGGTCCATATCGAATGGCTCCACGCCTCCTGTGATTGCCGTGCGCAATGTGTCGCACACAAAATCGCTGGCGTGATGGTCGTTCAGGAATTCTGGGTAATTCTTGAAGATGGAGCTCTCCTTGGGCTTCTCCACATCCATCTCCACACTCAACAAACCTTCCTTCCTCACCTTGTTCAGGAATTGATACATCATCTTCAGGGTGCTCAAATAGCGCGCCTTGCCAAATGCCGAACCCTTCAGCACCCCTGTAAGGCCCGCGGCAACACCTTTGATAATGTGCAGTGGATTGGCCACCAGCAGCGTGCCCGTCGCTGCGCCTGCAATGATGAGAAGCTCTGCGGGCTGCAGAAGGACCGCCATATGGCCCTTCTCCATCAGAAAGCCGCCGATCACCGCGCCGAATACAATCAAGATGCCTAGGATGGCGAACATACGTGAACCTCCGGCGCCTGGGTTGTCTGGTTTCCACCCGCGTGGAAGCTCGTCAGCATGGCCGCTTTGGCTCTCTCCAGCAGGCTGATCAATGAGTCTGGCAAAGACGCGGTGGCAGCGCCGATGCTCACAGTGACCGTGATCCGATCCCCCCACCAGCGAAAGTCGATCACTCTGGCAAGACTGGCAATCGTGCGTGCATGGGCCTTGAGGGTCTCCCGCGTCTGCTCGCGCGAAACGACGAGAAATTCGTCTTCGCCCCAGCGCCCCATATGCTCGCCCGTCCGCAGTCCCTGGCCAAGCGCCCGCCCTACTTTTTCGATCATCGAAGCGCACGCTCCCGATCCGTGTGTTTTGCGCAACTCATGTGCCTGGTCGACTGTGATCCACAGGACGCCAAAGGCTGGACCGCCTCGACTCAGGTCTTCAAACAAAGATTCGAGGCACTCTTTAAGCTCGTCCTGACTTGCGGCTACATCCTTTTCCTCGCCTCCCTCGCCTTGCGGCAAAGCTTTCAGCGCATCCATCGAATGGAACAGAACTGCGGTCCCGGTCTGCTGGCCCTTCCCATCGCGAAGCAGGAGTGCGCGCGCCATCACCGGGAGCGGAGCCGCGTTTTGCTGCGCAATCTGGACCAGAAGACCCTGCGCCGGCCGGAACCACGATTCCTGCTCAGCGCCGCCCGCACGATCGTTGAAGTTCAGAAGTTGCCGAAAGGAGTCCGGCGCAGAACGACCCACCAAGTCGTTTGCGGAATATCCCGTGATCTCGGCCGCAGCCCGATTCCACAGCACCACCTTCCGCTCCTCGTCCAGCAACGCAATGCCTTGCGGAAACGACTCGAGGGCGGCTTCAATCAGTTCTGTGCGTTCCGCCATGAGAGCCCCCACCTTGTTCCATCGGCAAGATTGAGTCCAACTTCACCCGCCAACACCGCTCAACCCTCGTCCGCACCAGGAGCGGGGACTCTGCTTCCAGCCACACTTCAGGGGCGGAAAATCAGCCCCGAACCCTCAATTCCCAAGCGATTTTCCATTTCATTCCATGCCGTGCTGTGAGAGAATCCTCCCAATCCCGGGCGAGTTGCTGAATTTTTCCGCACGAGGTAGGTCCGATGCCAGACGCGCCAGCCGCAAGTCTTCTCACGCTCGATATCGAACGCACCAATGAATCGGCGGTTGTTCATTGTCATGGGAAACTTGTCTTCGGAGTGACGGACTTCTTTTACACCAAGGTCAACCAGCTCATCCCCGGTCGAAAAAAGATCGTTCTCGACCTCTCCGACCTTGCCTACATGGACAGTATGGGAATCGGCTCGCTGGTTCGCCTGTACGTCTCTGCCAGGAACGCGGGCTGCGCGCTTGAGCTGATCAACCTCGGCAAACGGGTCACGGAGCTCCTTGGCATCACCCACCTGCTAACAGTCTTCACATCGGTGGGCGAACACGGAACCATGGTCCGGTTTTAACTTCCGGCCCGATGCGCAGATTAGTTTTCTTTGGCTGTCTTGGGTGTCGCGGCGCCCAGCGGGAGACGGACAATAAAGCGTGTATCCCCTGGCTTTGAGTCGACGTGAATGGTCCCGCCAAACTTCTGCGTCACGATGCGGTGAACGATCTCTAATCCCAATCCGGTGCCAGATCCCAGCGGCTTGGTGGTGAAGAAGGCTTCGAAGATTCTGGGAAGAACCTCAGGCTCAATGCCCGCGCCATGATCGGTAATGCCAACCGCAAGCCAGCCCGCGTCCTCGGCCTTCTCCGCCGGCTCGTTCCAGGTGGCGATCTCGATGCGGCCTCCCTGCGGCGAAGCATCCACAGCGTTGTCGATCAGATTGGTCCAAACCTGGCTCAGCGATGAACCGCGCGCCTGAATCACTGAAGGTACAGCTTCAAAGTGCTTCTCCGCCGAGACTTCTTTGTGGCGCAGCTTGTGCCCCAGAATGGTGAGTGTGCTCTGCAAGCTGTCGTGCACATCCAGGCTGCGCGCTGGAGACTTCTCGTCGTAGGCGAACTTCTTGACCGCCATCACCAGATCGGAGACCCGCGTGATCGACTTCCTCAATGGTGCACACCAGGCTCACGCTTGACACCAGTGCCTCAAGCCAGTTCAGCGCATCGGAAAAATCAGCAGGATTGAATGCTTCCTGCGCGCAATCAAGTTCCCGCTTGTTCAGCCCAACCCCCACCAGCGCGGGTCCAATTGTGTATGCGTTCTGGACGCCGACCGACGAAAGCCACTCCGACATCTCTTCTTCGGCATCGGCCTGTTCCAATGAACTCATTACCGGAGCATGGCACGAGCGCAGTGTCTGCTCAAGCAGGCTGTGCATGCATTGCACCTGGGGAACCGTCTTTTGATGCTCGCTGAAGCGGAGGCTCAGCTCCTGCAGTCGAAGCAGGTTCTGCCGCAGTTGTGATGCCGCCCGCTTGGCAGCCGATCCCGGATTGTGCAGTTCATGCATCAATCCAGCCGCAAGCGTCCCCAGCGAAACCAGCTTCTGGCGATGCACCGCTTCTGCCTGGTAGGAATGAAAGCGCACCGCCATGTTGCCCAGGATGACCTTACGCGCCGAAGGGCAGCACGCCGTAAACGTCCAGAAATCTTCCTCGCTGAAGCGCAGCAGAACACAATCCTTCGCCGCCAGAATCGTAAAGGGCGAGATCCCTTTTCCGCTGAGCAAAGCTGCTTCGCCGAATCCCTCGCCGGCATAGGCGATGCCCAGCACACTTCGGCTTCCGTCTTGCTCGACGCGCTCGGCGCGCATCTCCCCTTCAAGCAGAAGCCAGTAGTAGCTGAAAGTCTGCCCCGGTTCCATGAGCGTTGTGCCGGCCTTCAGCTTGATTCGCTCGAAGGTCTTTCCGTTGGGAAAAGCCCGCTCCAACGTCTCAAAAGGGGTTTCCGCGAAGGGCTGGGAGTGAGAGAGCGCCTCGGCAACCTCGTGCAAGGTTACCGGCTCAATCTCCATCGTCTTTTCACCCTCGTCCATATCCGCTTTCACGATTCCCTCAGAACCCGGCCAGATATTGATGCGCAAACTGCACAGCAATCGAACCTTCGCCCACCGCCGAAGCGACCCTCTTTACCGATCCGTGCCGGACATCTCCGGCTACGAATACCCCGGGACGCTCGCCTCCAGCAGGAACGGCTCCCTCTTTTCGGTCCATCCTTCAGGCAGCTTTCCTTTACTGCGCAAATCCGGACCCGCAAGGACGAATCCGTTCTCATCCCGCAAAATGCTCGGTGGCAGCCAACTCGTTCCCGGAGTAGCCCCGATGAACACAAACAGCGACGAAGCCGGTACCTTGTACTCGCCCTTTGGACCCTTCAACAGCAAAGCCTCAACTCTCTCTTCGCCAAAGGCCTCGAGGACCTGGGTCCGGGGCTCCAACACTATATTGGATGTGCGACCTATTTCATCGATCAAGTATTTCGACATCGAGTTAGATAGCCCATCTCCTCGCACCAGAATGGTTACCTTGCAGGCAAACCGAGCAAAATGAAGAGCTGCCTGGCCGGCCGAGTTGGCGCCGCCGACCACAAACACCTCTTCGTCCTTGCAAGCTGCAGCTTCTACCAGCGCGGCGCCGTAGTAAATACCACGTCCGCTCAGTCTTTCTCCCCCGGGAATCTCAAGTTTCCGGTAATGAACGCCGAACGCCAGCAACGCTACGTGACAGGAGACTTCGCGCCCGTCGGCAAGCTGAATCACGCGGTATTGCCCATCGATCCGCATGCCGGTCGCGCGTTGCGTCAGAAACTCAGCCCCAAACCGCTTCGCCTGGATATGCGCCCGGCGCCCCAGGTCGGCCCCTGTCACGCCCGAAGGGAAGCCCAGATAGTTCTCTATTTTGGAACTTGATCCGGCCTGGCCTCCGGGTGCAAATGGCTCAATCACCAGGGTTTGCAGGCCTTCGCTGGCCCCGTAGACCGCCGCGGCAAGGCCCGCGGGCCCGGCACCCACTACCACGATGTCGTAGAAGTCCAGCGTTGCCTGAACACTCAACCCGATCCGCGCCGCAAGGTCGCCCGGCTCCGGATCGACAAGGGCGGTGCCATCCGCAAAAATTACCACCGGAAGCTTCGCGGGATCGAGATTCCGCTCCTGCAGCAACTGCAGCGCGTCGTCGTTCGCCGCAATGTCGAGCCAGCGGTAGGGCACCTGGTTCCGGGAGAGAAAGCTTCGGATCTTGTGATCCTTGAGCGACCAGCGGAGCCCAATCACGCGCATTCCCTCGAACGCCGGCTGATAGCCCGCCTGCCAATCTCCCAAAAGATCACTTAAGGCCGGGTAAAGTTTCTCCTCAGGAGGATCCCAGGGCTTGTTCAGGTAATAGTGAATGCGCGCCGAGTTAATGGCATGAATGGCCGCTTCGGTATCTGCATATGCGGTGAGCAGAACGCGCCGTGCGTCGGGATAGAAGGCACGTGCCTTCTCAAGGAACTCAACGCCCGTCATTCCGGGCATGCGCTGGTCGCTGACGATGAGTGCCACTGATTCTTTACGGGCCAGCAGTTGGCTCAGGGTATCGAGAGCAGCCTGGCCGCTCGCCGCCCGCATGACGCGGAACTTCGCGCCGTATTCGCGGCGTAGATCCTGCACCACGGATTCAAGGACGTTGACATCGTCGTCGACTGCCAGCAGGATAGGTCTCGCCATAAAACCAGTTTAGGGCCTCGGCCCGCGGGTGGGGTTGCCGGGTTTTGGCCCTGATCCAAAGGATTTTAGTGATCGGAGGGGTTACTCCGTTGTAATCTGGTCTCGACGTCCGATATCTTGAAAACTGGATTTCACATTCCGTACCCGGGCAGATTTCCCTTGCAGGGTCTCTGGAGTGTTGCAATTGAAAACAGTTCGCGGTTTCTGTGCCTCTTTGTCGATAATGTTGGAAGGCGCAAAGCGTGTGTTCCGGTGGGGCATTGGAGTGGTTGGTCCCCGATCTTATCGGGAAACCAAAATTCTGAAGACGAGGCAGCTGAGGCTTAAGTCATGAACAAGATTATCCTGGCCGATTCGCAGGCAATCTTTCGCGCAGGCACCGCCAAGGTGCTCGCGATGGATGAGGATATGCGCATCATCGCTCAGTGCACAGATCTCGACCGCCTCCACCATGCCATCTCGACATTCCCGGGGTCCATTGCGATCTTCGCGGCCTCCATGCGCCCTGACTTCAACCGCCTGCGCATGCTGCTCGATACCACCAGCGGGAAGGGAATCGTAATCGCCGAAAACAACGAGTCGGCCAGCACCTATCTGCAGCAGGGTTTTCGCGGCGTGGTTTTTCGCAACGTCAATGGCCCGTCTTTAGTTGAATGCGTGCAGCGCGTCGCCTCAGGCGAGACCTGGATGCCGCCTCAACTGATGCAGGTCGAATCGCCCGAAGAGGATATGGTTGGCACGCGCGTTCGCGACCGCCTCACCCCTAAGGAAATGCGCATCGTCGCCTTGATTGTGCAGGGATGCAAGAATCGCGAGATTGCCAGCCGCCTCAAGACCACCGAGCAGGTCATCAAAAACTACCTGCGCTCCATCTACGACAAGACGGGCGTCAGCGATCGCCTGGAGCTCGCCCTCTTCACTATCCACCACCGCGTGCTGGCGCAGGCCGCCGCGGAGGTCGGAACCAAGCTCGAGATCGAAGAGCAAGCCGCCCCGCCCGCCGTCGCCTGAAGCAGAACAAGTAGGGTAGTCTGTTGGATCGCCGGCCTCCCGGCCGGCTGATGATCATTTTCTGTTCCTTCTTCCCGAAAAAAAAAGCTATTTCTGGAAATAAGTGCATTTGTTTCATAGGCTTGCGGAGAGGTTAGCGCCGCAAAATATAGAAACTAAAAGACTTATTTGCAGAAATTAGATATTAAAGGACTTATGAAGTGGTGAGGCTGAGTTGAAGCGTCCCTATCGAGCTGCGGAGAGGACTCTCTGAGTTGACAAGTTCTACTATCCGCTTTGCGAAGAAATAATATGCAAAATTGGGGAAACTTTATTCTATTTAGAATGATAGGGTTACGAAAAAAGATTGAGCTGGGGGGCTTGACAAGAAGTGAGGGTAGGGACCGGAACAGGCTCTCGGAGGGGTTCGTGGCGGGGAGTCCTTCGCCCCTACGGGGCTCGTGCGTGGTGGGGGCGTTCCCAGGACTGCGCTTCGCTTGTCCTGGGCTAATGACCGCACGTCCCCCCGGCCTCTTCGCGATATTGATCCGAACCTCAAGGCGCGCAAACGCCAGTTGTCCCCACCGCAGGTGGTTAGAGTTTTTCGGCGACGCTCTTGGCTTGTGTGAACAGATAGAGGTAGTCCGGGCCGCCGGCCTTTGAATCCGTTCCCGACATATTGAAGCCGCCGAACGGGTGGGCACCGACCATTGCCCCGGTGCACTTGCGGTTGAAGTAGAGGTTGCCGACGTGAAAGTCTTGCCGCGCGCGATCGAGGGCGCTGCGGTCCGACGTGTAGAGCGCGCCGGTCAGGCCATACTCGGTGTTGTTGGCAACCGCCAGGCCTTCCTCGAAGTCCTGCACCTTGATCAGGGCCAGGATGGGTCCAAAGATCTCTTCCTGCGCCAGCACGCCGTTCGGCGGAATGTCCGCGAAGACCGTCGGCTCCAGGAAGTACCCACCCTCGTCGGTCGGCACCGCGTTGCCGCCCGCGATCAGCCGGCCCTCAGCCTTGCCGCGTTCAACATACTGGAGCATCGACGCAAGCGCCGCTTTGTTGATCACGGGGCCCATATAGCTGTTCTTCGCCGGATCTCCCACCGTCAACTGCGCCGTCCGCTCGCGCACCCGCTCGACGAACACGTCATAGAGAGGAGCCTCAATAATGGCGCGGGAGCAGGCGGAGCATTTCTGCCCGCTGAAGCCAAACGCCGACGCGACCACGCCCTCGACTGCCGCATCGAGATCCGCGTCCGCGCAGACCAGGATCGAGTCCTTGCCGCCCATCTCCAGAATGGTTCGCTTGATCCAGATCTGGCCTGGCTGCGTCTTCGCCGCGCGCTCATGGATTTCGAGGCCAACAGCTTTTGATCCCGTAAAGGCGATGAACCGCGTCTTGGGATGTTCAACGATCGCGTTGCCGAAGGCCGCGCCCGATCCAGGACAGAAATTCACCACGCCCGGAGGCATGCCCGCCTCTTCAAGAACCTCAATGAATTTGGCTGCAATGGTCGGGGAGTCGCTCGACGGTTTCAGAATGACCGTGTTTCCGGTCACAATCGCCGCGGCCGTCATCCCCGCCATGATGGCAAAGGGGAAGTTCCAGGGCGGGATCACCGCGCCCACGCCCAGCGGGATGTACAGCAATTGATTCCTTTCGCCCGGATACTGAATCGGCGTTGTCGCGCCTGCCAGGCGGACCGCCTCGCGGGCGTAAAACTCCAGAAAATCGATGGTCTCGCCCACATCCGCATCGGCTTCGGCCCAGTTCTTGCCGACTTCGTACGTCAGCCACGCGCAGAACTCGAAGTGCCGCGAGCGAATGATCGCCGCCGCATTCAGAAGCAATGAAACGCGGGTATCGGTCGCAACGCGACTCCAGGACTCAAAGGCTTGAAGGGCCGCTGTCATGGCCTCTTCGGCATGTTCCGCTCCCGCCTTCTGGTGCAAACCGACCAGTTGCGTGGGCCGTGCCGGATTGAACGAGCGGATCTTGCCTTCGGTCTTCGTGTGCCGTCCGCCGATGACGAGGTCGTACTCCCGCCCCAGCTGGCTGCCGACCAGGTCGAGTGCGGCTTGCATTGCACGGGCATTTTCAGGGGTTCTTGAAGTCGACGAAGGGCTCGTTGGCGAAGCCGGTCTGCGGGGAAGCGGGGTCAATCTGGGTGGTAAGCGTTGCGGTGGTCTCATAGCGTTACCAGTTTAGATGAGAAAACTCCCCCGAGGAATCAGGAGAAATGCCGCGAGGGGAGCCGGCCTCGCGGTTGGCCGAAGACCGACGATTTCCGGTCAGGCCGCTCCGCTCAAGCTGCTCAATCGATCAATAAGAACTTGCGGATGGATGGGCTTGGTCAGGATTTCGAATTTATGTCCGTGCGACTTGGCGTGGCGAAGTAGATCGGCAGTGCCGCCCTGGCCTGAAAGCAGAATGACCTTGCAATTGGGAATGGTCGCGCAGATCTGGATTGCGGCATCGATTCCGCTCATTCCGCGCATGACGACATCGCTGACGAGGACGTCGGGCATCACCCGAGGCGCCGCCTCCAGGGCCTCTTCGCCGCTGTAAACGGCGCGCGCATCAAACCCCTTTTTAGCAAGAATCATGGAGAGCGTATCGGCAATAATCCGCTCGTCATCGACGATCAGCACGCGCATCCCGTGTTTCTCTCTATCGGCCACTCTTGTCCCTTTTCAAATTGGGTCGAACCGGTTCAGGACGTGCACTTGACGATGCTGATCGCAAACACGCCGTCCTTCCTCTCAGGTGTCGAAGGACTCAGAAAAAGCCCGTATGGAGTCGGGTTCATCTCTATGGTTCGCTGGCGTAACCTCATTCTAGATCAATTCCTATCCCGCTGACGGTCTCTGCGCAGAGAGACGCAAGTATCTTTTAATCGCCTGGACCCCGCCGATCAAATAAGCTGGCTATTGCCGAACGCCCATCCGAAAGGCCTGAGAATGAAAACTCTCTTGCTCTGGTCCCTGTTTCTCTGCGCCACTTCGCCGGCCTTGGCGTGGACCAATTCTGTCTACAACACCCGCCTGGAAGATGCCAAAGCGATTTATCTGGCGCCGCGGTCCTCGGGAGTTGCCGGCGACGGCCTTACAGACGACAGTGCCGTCATTCAGGCAGCAATGGACAAAGCGGAGAGTAGCGCCCATGAGGGCATCGTTTTCCTGGCCTCCGGCCGCTATCGCCTCACCCGCACCGTCTATGTCTGGCCGGGAATTCGCGTCATCGGCTATGGAGCCACCCGACCGGTCTTCGTTCTGGCGCAGAATACCCCAGGATTCCAGACGGGCGTCGGCGTCATGGTCATGTTCACCGGCGCCGGCGCCAGCGACAAAGTGCGCATGCCGGGCGCGTGTGCCGTTTCCGCCGCCTGGAACCGTTCCTCCCAACGATCAGATCGCCGACGCCACGCCCAGCACTTTTTATTCGGCGATGAGCAATATCGACTTTGAAATTGGAGACGGCAATCCGGCCGCGATCGCCATTCGTTTTCACGCGCCGCAGCACGCCTTCCTCAGCCACATGGACTTTCACATCGGCTCCGGCCTTGCCGCTCTGACCGAAATTGGCAATGAAGCGGAGGATCTGCACTTCTACGGCGGCCGCTACGGCATCCTCACCGACAAAACCTCACCTGCCTGGCAATACACGCTGATCGACTCGACATTTGAGGGCCAGCGCGAATCCGCCATCCGCGAACATGAAGCCGGCCTGACCCTGATTCGCGACAGCTTCCGCAATCTGCCCATCGCCATCGACATCGATCCTCATTACTCCGACCAGGTCTGGGTCAAAGATTGCCGCTTTGAAGACATCGCGGCGCAGGCCATCACCATCAGCAATGAAAAAAGCCCTCTCACTGAGATCGGATTCGAAGATGCGATTTTGAAAAATGTTCCGACCTTCGCGCTCTTCCGAGAAAGCGGCGACAGAATCGCGGCGAAGGGCCCGATTTATCGCGTGAAGAACTTCAACTTTGGACTGATCGTTCCCGGCGAGGGCGTGATGGGCGCGATGGGCATGCTCGAGGATGCAGAAGCCCTCACCGCGATGCCTGCCCCGCTCCCACCGCTATCCGCGCTCTTCCACCAACCAGCGAATGGGGCAACGTTCAGTCTCTTGGGCTCAAAGGCGATGGCATAACCGACGACACGGCTGCTTTGCGGCAGGCCATTGAGACGCATCGCGTCCTTTACTTTCCCAGCGGACACTATCGCGTGACCGACACGATCTCTCTCAAGCCAGACACGATGCTCGTCGGCCTCCATCCCACATTCACGCAAATCGATCTGCTCGATTCCACCGCAGGCTATCAGGGTGTTGGTGCGCCCAAAGCGGTCGTCTTCGCGCCTCCGGGCGGATCGAACATCGTCAGCGGCATCGGCATCTTCACCGGTGGAATCAATCCCCGCGCCGTTGCGCTGCTCTGGGAGGCGGGCGCCGATTCGCTCGTTGATGATGTGCGCTTTCTTGGCGGCCACGGCAGCGGAACGAACCCCTACAACAACGACCACACCGCCGACCCCGATCTGCACAAACGCTGGGACGGCCAGTATCCGAGCCTCTGGGTCGCGCACGGCGGCGGAGGCACATTCGCCGACATCTGGACGCCGAACACCTTCGCGCAGGCTGGCTTTGTTGTCTCCGACACGCAAGACGCCCGGGCACGTCTACGAGCTATCGACCGAGCATCATGTGCGCAACGAGATCAAATTCGACCACGTCGAGAACTGGGATATCAATGCGCCGCAAACCGAGGAAGAAGCCGGCGAGAGCCCCGAAGCGCTGTCGCTCGAATTCGATTCGTCGCGCAACATCACCGTCGCGAATTATCACGGCTATCGCGTTACGCGGTCGCGCGCGCCATTCCCCGCCGCGGTGCGCCTCTACAACTCCGGCGACATCCATTTCCGCAACGTGCATGTTAACGCCGAGAGCGGTTACGCCATCTGTGATGACAACGGCTGCGGGACGTTTCTGCGCGTCAGCAAATTCCCGTATGAAAATGCGATAGAGGATATGACCCACCACCTCGAAGTGCGCGAGCGCGAGTTTGCGGTGCTCGATGTTCCGGCGGATCCGCTCGTGCCTCTGAACCCAAAGCCCGGTGCACCCGTTGAAAAGCTGGCGGATGGTTTTTTCTCAATTTCAGGCGCAGCGGTTGACGCGAAGGGCAAGCTTTATTTCGTCGACCATCACCAGCAGCGCATCTTTGGCTGGTCGACGCGCGAGGGGCTTACCGTCGAGCGGGATAATGCGCTCGATCCAGTCAATCTGGCCTTCGACAAGTCCGGAGCTTTGATGGTTGTTTCATCCGACAGCCCGCAGGGAACGGTGTATTCTTTCCGGCCCGGCTCGCCCGCGGATCAACTTACGATTCTCGCGCTGCAGGATGCAAAGCCGCACACTGGGGCGACCGTTCTGCTTCCCGGCAATTTTTGGAACAACGGCGAGTTCGCCAATCAGCTCGATTTCTCGACCATGACCTATACGACGCTGGACGAGATGTTCGCCAAGGATGTATCGACACCCAAAGCGAAGGAGTATGTTTCTCCGGACGGCTCCGCATTTCTGCCCGCAGGCCGCGTGTTTCAACAGGGCCCTTCGGATTCCGGCGGCTGGCGTTTCTCTGACAATCTCGATGCGATGGGATTGGTGGCGGCCCAGCCGGGGCAGCGGGTCTACGTGAGCAGCGCGTCTGAAGATCGGACCTACAATGCGCTCGTCGATCCGGACGGTACACTCAGCGACCTCAAGGTCTTTGCGGAGCGCGGCGGCGAGAGCGTAGCTGCCGACTCAGCGGGGAATGTTTACGTCGCCAATGGCCAGGTCCTCGTATACAACCCGAGTGGCCGGCAGGTTGGCGAGATCGATGTGCCCGAGCGGCCGATCGATATTCTCATCGGCGGAGAAGACCATCGCACGCTGTTCATCCTCGCTCATCATGCGCTGTATGCAGTGCGCCTGGGCACGACGCGCTAACGCGCATCAGTGTTGCGCAGTTCTTCAGCCGATTCGCGTGCCTTTTGAAACCGTCACGGGCGAACCCTCTGCCATGAAAGCTGAGTCCGGTCCGCGTCCAAGCACCGCGGCAAAGTTCGCATCATAGGTCCACGCCCCATCGCCCAGGAATTGCGCGTCCTTCGCGGCCCAGACTCTCCAACGCGGATGCTGCACTTCGTACTCGAGGCATCCGCCGTCCGCCTGCGCCGCATAGCCCCAGTAGTGCTCCGTAATGAATTGGCACAGGGAGCCTTCGGGCGCAAGAAAGCCTTCCCCTTTCGTCTGAATTTGCATCGATGACCGTTTTGACGCGCCCCCCCACGAGAACGCCGCGGTCTGAATATCTCCACGCGCTCCACGTTCGATGCGGTGCGCCATGGGCACATACGTGTAGTTCTCGTTGAACGCGAATCGGGCAATCGCCGCAACGGCACGTTTAGGCACCAGTTCCTTGATGAACGCGACGCCCCGCTTCTCGCTGCGCCGCACGTAGAAGCGCAAGTTTACCTCTTCAAATTTTTGATGGAAGGGGATCGGAAATCCATAGATCCGCGAGCGATTGAACTCAAACCCGATGAGGCTCACGTAGTACTTTCCGTCGAAATCATCGAGAATTGTCCCTCGCGGAACAAGGGGCTTGAGCAGGCCCGGATCCACGGCGTAGTTCATCATCACCAGGTTGATCCACTCGGCCGTCATAAACACGCGCTGCGGTTCCATTGGGGAGCCTTGAATCACTTTGGATAAACCCTACGGCATCTCCGTCAACGCGTCGGTGGTTTTGCTCATCTTCGCGGTTCGCTGAATTTTGTCCCAGTTAAAAGGCTTGCCGTCGATGGCCCGCTTCAGGGTCTTGAACAGCACAATCGAGAAGACCTGCCGGTACGCGAAGCGCTGCAGCCAGATGTGGAACAAGAGCCAGCCGTCGCCCTTGTTGGCCGGGTGCTTGCGCTCGAGCGAAAAGGCAATCGATGACGTCACAAAGTCGATGAGCAGAAAGGCGCCAAAGTAGGCCAGCAACTTTTGAAAGCTCGCCGCGGATGCGGCCTCAGGATGGTAGTAGCGGTCGACAAAGTAATCGACGA
Source organism: uncultured Acidobacteriaceae bacterium (assembly GCA_963791505.1). Lineage (GTDB taxonomy): Bacteria > Acidobacteriota > Terriglobia > Terriglobales > Acidobacteriaceae > Telmatobacter. Next base: position 21,577 of record CAWBSV010000043.1, on the reverse strand, counting down.
CGCCTGCCAGAAACATCACGTCGATGAACGGCGAGACCAGCGGCAGAAACATCTGAAAGATGAGAATATTCGGCAGCGCAAACAGCCCCATCGCCTTGTTGCGGATAAAGGCGGCGCGATGTTTCCATACCGCCTGCAGGGTTCCAAAGGACCACCGGAATCGCTGCCGCATCAGCCCTTTTGCATCAATCGGCGCTTCGGTAAAGGCGAGCGAGCGGTCCTCGTAATCGACGCGCAGGCCCTGTTCGAGAATGTTCATGGTCAGGTCGGCATCTTCGGCGACAGTGTTCAGGGGATAGCCGCCGGCCGCCTTCACCGCAGCGGTGCGCCACGCGCCAATCGCGCCGGGCACCACCGTCACGACATGAAACAGATCGAGTGCGCGCCGCTCAAAGTTCTGGCTGGTGATGTACTCCAGCGCCTGCCAGCGGGTCCAGAGATTCACGCGATTGCCGACCTTCGCATTGCCGGCCATCGCGCCGATGCGCTGATCTTCAAAATGCGGAACCAGCTTGCTGATGGCGTCGGGCGCAATCACCGTGTCCGCGTCGATCCCGACATAGATGTCTTCGGTAAGCCGATCGAGGGCAAAGTTCAACGCCGCCGCCTTGCCCCCGTTTGCCTTGGAGAAGACCTGCACGTGCCCGGCGGCAATCTCGGTCGCGTACGCTTCGCGGGCCACCTCTGCGGTGTTGTCGCTGGAGCCATCATCGATCACGATGACGTGCAGATTCTTATAGTCCGAGTTCAACACCGATCGGATTGTCCGCACGATCACTGTTTCCTCGTTGTAGGCGGGAATGAGCACAGCGACCCGCGGATTGTAGCCGGGGGATGCCGGCCGATGCGGCTTGCGCAGACGATCGATGATGGCGAGGAGCCCAATCAGGATCAGCCGCGCCGACATCAGCACGTCGCCGACAAAAAAGATCATCACGATGGATTTAACGATGAGGGCCACGGAAGAAAAGGCCAGCGAGTCAGGGATGGCGCGCAGATACTGCAAGGGCCTCAGCGGCGGCATGACATCGGCGGTTGTCTTGCCCATCAACGCCGAGACGGGAACGATCGTGTATCCATGCTGGCGAAGGGCATCAATAAGGATCGGTAACGATGCTACGGTCACCGAGCGATCGCCGCCGCCGTCGTGCAGAAGGATGATCGATCCGCGAAACTGCGGCTTCGACTTCATGATGTCGAGCTGCGCCAGCACCGATTGCTCGATCTGCGCCGGCGTTTTGCGCGGATGCTCGTTCCAGTCATCGGTATCGACCTTGTTGCCAACAATCGTGTAGCCGTCCCTCTGGAGCTTCACCACGGGAGCAGCCTGGTCATCGGTGTCCGGTTCTTCATCAATGTCGTACGGGGGCCTGAAGTAGAGCGGCTGCACCCCAAGCTTGCTGGCAAAGAGCCGCTCGGTGAGGCTTACTTCAAGATCGAGCTGGCGCGCGGAGATTTCGCTGATGTCGGGATGGGTGTAGGTATGGTTGCCGATCTCGTGCCCCTCGCGCTGCACGCGTTTCATCACGCCTACGTTTTCAGCGGCCTCCGCTCCAATCATCATGAAGGTGCCCTTGGCGTTCTTGGCCTTCAGAATGTCGAGGATCTTCGGCGTCCACTTCGGATCTGGACCATCGTCGAAGGAGAGCGCCACCTGGTTGGGGTGATACCCATATTGCTGGATGGTGTAGTTGCGCGGGTACACATCCATGTGCTCGTCGATAATCAGCTTGCGTTGCGGATTCGGCTCATCGGTGTCGAGCGTGACGGTTCGCTTGCCCGGCTGCGGCAACCCTGTTACGCGCAGGATGTCGCCCTCGCCCTCGGTGTCAACGTCGTGTCCAGGCTGCACCGCAGTCAGCGATTGGGGCGAGTCGGCGTTCGAAGGCTTGTCCCACACATTCCACAGCGAACCGTCTTCTTCGCCCAGCCGCCACAGAGCAAAGGTTTGCAGGCCCAGCGCCCGGGCCGCGCGCAACTCATTCAGCACAGTCACGCCGTCGAGAAACCAGACCACGTGCCGCTCGTTCGAGTCTTCGTCGATGTACTGGAAGTGCGGATTCTTGCTGTCGTAATCGAGATCAAGATCCGCATCCGCATCGGCCGCCCGCTGCCACACCTCTGAGACGTGCAGATCTTCGGTGTTGAGGACCTTCGGCTTAGGGTGCTTCCGGTTCTTCGGATTCGGAATATCCATCGTCCAGTCGTAGCCATAGCTGCCGATGGCGCAGATCAGTTTTTCCTTCGGGATGACCTTCAGCACGCGCTGCAGATTGCCGACGAACCAGTCCTGGCTTGCGATCGGTCCGGGATCGCTGGTGGTCTGATGCTCGTCGTAGTTCATCAGGATGATGCCGTCGGAGTTGGCTGCGATCGCCTTCAAGTCCGCGTCGGGCGTAGCCACCGCGGTATTGACATAGAGCTGCAGCTTGCGGGGATGCAGATCGCCGTAAAGCTCCTTGATGAAGGCCAGGTACCCGGGGGTCGCGTTGTCCGGCAGGCTCTCGAAATCAAGAGACAATCCGCGATAGACCGGATAAGCCTTAAAGAAACGCCCAATCTGCTGTCGCAATGCCGCCCTGCGCGCTGGGTCCTTAAGGACCTCGCCCATTCCGTCGTCCCAGGATTGGGTAGCGGCGTTGTAGTTATTCAGGTGGGGAAAGATTTCAGTATCTTCGCGGTGATCCTGAATCACCCGCTTCACGCGGTCGCCATCATCCGGATCGTGCACGGTGTTGCCATCCACAACCGGATACGCGCGGTGCGTGTCGTTGTTGATGGCCATCAGCGTTCCCTGCGGCGCCACCGCAAACAGCCATTGCGGGAACAGGAGATCGATCTGGTGAACATGCTCCTTCAGCGAAGAGTAGCTTGCAGCGTCGTCCTGCACGTAATAGGCTGCCCGCAATCCCTCGCCCGTGTTGAAGGGAATCTCAGACGGCTTGCGCGCGGTTTTGCGGCGTGCCGGCGGCGCCGACTTGATGACGTGGACGTCAGGCAATGCTTTGTAATTGTGCTTGGGAACCGGCAGCAACAGATCGGGGAGTTGTTGCGTGCGCAGTACGTTGAAGATGAATCCGGCCAGAATCAGGGTAAACACAACCGCAGCAATATCGAGGACGCGACGCAGCCGCTTCCATCGTTTGCGATGTGGGTCGAAGAATATCTGGCGATCAGGCATGCAAACTACAGTCTAGAGCAATCTGAGGACTTTCTTTACCGGCTGAGCGATAAGCGTCAAAACCGTCTACGCTATACAAAACGAATCGTATGGAAGCAGCAGACCAGAGTCAATCGACACATCGGGGGCGTTTTCTGGCGAGCCGACCCGGCTGGGCCAGCGCAACGCTCGCGCTCACCGGCGGCGCGGTCCTGCGCCTTTGGATGATGAAGACGTTTCCCCAGATCTCAGGGGACACGTTGCTCTATGGAACCATCGCTAAAAACGTCTTGCAGCACGGCCGGTTTGCGCTTACCGACGGAAGCGGGGTTCTCCACGAAACCTTGATTCGCCTACCCGGCTACCCGCTCTTTCTTGCGCTCTGTTTTCGCCTGTTCGGCGTGGACAATTACAACGCGGTCATCTTTCTCCAGATCGCCATGGAGCTTGCGGGCTGCGTGCTGCTGGCTTTCTTCGTGCAGCGAACGGCCCCCACCGCGATTGCGCCGCGCGCCGCTCATTGCACCTTGTGGCTCGCCTCCCTTTGTCCGTTCACCGCGTCCTATGCGGTTGCGCCGCTTACCGAGACGGCAACCCTCTTCGCGATTGCGGTGGCGCTGTGGGCTGTGGCGAAGTTTGCTGTCGAGCCGCGCTGGAGCAATGCGCTCGCTTTTACGTTTGCGGTGACATTTGCGGCTCTGCTTCGTCCCGATGGCGCCCTGGTCGGCGTTGCCCTCGCCCCGGCGCTGCTGCTTTCTCTTGGGAAGGCGCGCGTGCTCTTGGCGCCTCGCATTGTCAGCATGGCGGCCGCTTGTGTCCTGCTCACCATGCTTCCGTTTGCGGCCTGGGCGGTGCGCAACTACCGCGTGTTTCATGTCGTCCAGCCGCTCGCGCCTCGTTATGCCACCGATCCCGGCGAAGATGTGCATGCCGGCTGGCAGCGCTGGGTAAAGACCTGGTGTCTCGACTTTGTCTCCACCTACGACATTTACTGGAACGTTCCCGATGGCCCCTTCAATCTGAGCAAGCTGCCCGCTCGCGCGTTCGACTCACCCGCTCAATACGCTGAAACGGCGGCCATCGCGAAGGAATACGAGGACAACGGCGAAGACTTTTCGCCGCAGATTGACAGCCAGCTCGCGCAGTTAGCGGCTGAGCGGATTCACGACAACCCGCTGCGGTACTATGTTTGGCTTCCCCTGGGGCGGATGGCCGACATGTGGCTCCGGCCGCGCGTCGAGAACCTGCCGATCGACCTCGATTGGTGGGTCTACAACCACCACTACGACGAAACTCGCTTCAGTTGGAGCTATGCAGGCCTCAATGCGGCCTATCTTCTGCTCGCGGCGATTGGGCTGTTCTTCCGGCCAAGGTTCGCCGCGTGGATGGTGCTCTACATGATCCTGCGTAGCGCACTGCTCATGACGATCGAAGCCCCCGAGGCCCGCTACACACTCGAGTGCTTCCCGATGGTCTTTGCCCTGGGAGGCATCGGCCTGGCTGGGTTGATGCGGCGATTCGCGTCGGGGCTTACTCGATCGAAAATCTAATCGGGCTTGGTGCCGCCGCATGCCCTGGGTAACTGCGACTTGGGCGTTTCGCGCAACACCACCAGATCAAAGCATTCAGACGAGGTATCGTCAGGCAGCGCAATGCCTCCGCCCCCTCCTGCGGTCTTCGACGGCACAATGGTCACTGGCGTATAGGGCCCGAGCTTTTTCTGCATCCACGACGCGGGAACTTTGTAGCTGGCGAAGACCGCCTGCACCAGGGCTGCCTCCTGCGAGGCGACGGCCGGAGGGGCCTGCGCCAGAAGCATCACGTTCTTGAAGAAGCCTGCTGAATCCATGGGCAACGAACAGAACGCGCCCGCCTCGACCGTTGGCCCCGTTTTTGCTGTGATTGAGGCAACGAAACGCCCGCACTGCCCCAGTACGGGCGGGACCTGGATGGGCGTTGCCGACTTGAATTGCAATTGCGGCGAGGGGTTGCCGGATGCTGCGGCAGTCCACTCGAAGATCATCGACAACTTCTGCTGCAAGGGGGTCGCGAAAGGCATGCTGAGGTCGGCGCCATTGGGGCCTTTTTGACCGGCTTGGAAGGGTGCATTCTTCGCCACGAAAGTATTTCCCAGGGCAATCGACTCGCCCTGCGGCCCGTTTAGGACAATCACCGTCTGGCCGCCCTTGGTCACCTTCCAGCCTGCGGGAATACCTGCCGAGGCGCTCTGATCGGGCGTAGTGTAAGGTTGCAATTTCACGGCCGGCTGCGCCGGGCTGGCTGTCGTCTGCGCGAACATGAATGGGGTCGAAACCGCAGCCATTGCGACAAGTGCGAAACACAAAAGACTCATCCTGCGTCGAGTAGACACGATGAACGACCTCCGTGGCCTGGTGGTTTTCACAAGATTTTGCTGTGGGAGTCCAAGTGTGTGCAAGTAGACACGGGTCGGCAAGGCGCAGTCAAGACCGCGGAAGCAACTATTGGGTTTGGTAGGTTGTTTTGCTGTCGGTCTTGAACTTGAATGCGTCGTCGGGGAGAGCCTGGTTCATTTTAATGTTCGAGTAAACACAGACCCGCGTATTGGTGGCGCTCATCGTGAAGATCTGCTTCAGACTGACCGCTCGGTCGGGATCGACCCAGATGGTGACCTTCTGAATGTTTTTCCGCACCGCCGGGTCTTTGGCGACAAGTTCCAGCTTCTCGGTCTTGACCGGTGTTTTTCCATCGGCAAGCATCTCGGAGCCCAGGTATGCGATGGTCCATTTGGAATCCAGCTCTTTGCCGCTCGCGCCGAAACCCAGAATCGCGTAGCTCTCCCATTTGCCTGCCTTGGCATAGGTCGTCACCGAATCCGTGCCGGCTTCAAAAAGCTTGAAACTGCCGTCGACGAAGGTATAGGCACGCGCTGAGGGTTTCCCGTTGTGCTCGGTAAAGTGTGCGCCCATTTTGAAGGAGCTGCCGTTGCGCTGGTAATAGACTTTGCCGGTCTGCACGTCTTTGTCGTAAATCGGATCGGTGTCGATGGTGTCGAACTCAAAGTCAGCGGACGTCGAGCGGAAGTTGGCCGCGGCCGCGTTCATCTTTTCCAGAACCCTTTGCTTTTCCTGCTCTGCGTTCGGGCCGGCCTGTGCCTGCGCGACAGGAATGCCTCCTGAAAAAATCACAAGGGCAAGCGGAGCGGCGAACGCGAGTTTGATTCCCAGGTGCATGAAATCCCTTCTCTTCTTCGACGCACGCGGGCGAGGGAAGAACAAGTCAAAATAAGTTAGAAGCAGGAATTCGACTAAGGGTGAGCCCAGACTCTCCAGGCCGTCTGGCCATTGGCATCGGTCACGGTCTCCCAGCGCTCCACAAAGATTGCGTCCCCCATCACCGGCTCGATGGCTTTGCGCAGCGCCTGCTTCACCACTTTGTCGGATGCTCCGGCAGGGATGGAAATATCGCTGGCCAGCACCGTGACGATGAGTCCATGGCCGCCGTCCGACACAACCTGGATGGGGTGCTGGAGTCCACGCGTTCCTGAAGGCTTGTCGCCGTAGTTCCACAGCCAGGGTGTGATAAAGATGAACGCCAGAATCAGGGTCACCATCACATCGTAGTGAAAGCTTCCGCGCGAATAAGTCCAGTAAAAGTAACTGAGAAGGACCTGCCGCGCGGTGCGTCGCGGCTGCGGTGTGTGCGCGGTGGTTGCGGTGGCGTTGAGCGTGGACATCTTTATTCCTTTACCAGTTTACCCGAGTAAGGCGAGCAGGCCCTAAGAGGCCGGTGTTGCGGTGATTCTTTTGAGGCCGCCCATGTAGGGACGGAGTATCTCGGGGACGACGACCGATCCGTCGGCCTGTTGATAATTTTCGAGAACGGCGAGCCAGGTACGTCCCACTGCCAGGCCCGACCCATTGATGGTGTGGACAAACTCCGGCTTGGCTTTGGCGCCCTGCGCTGTCGGCCGGTAGCGGATATTGGCCCGCCTCGCCTGAAACGCGTCGAAGTTCGAGCAGGATGAGATCTCGCGGTAGAGGCCCTGTCCCGGCAACCAGACTTCGAGATCAAACGTCTTGGCCGATGAAAAACCGGTGTCGCCCGTGCACAATAGAACCCGGCGATAGGGCAGCTTCAGGGCTTCCAAAATTTCTTCGGCATCGCGGGTGAGCCGCTCGTGCGCCGCGTCCGAATCCTCTGGGCGCGTGAACTTGACCAGTTCGACCTTCTGGAATTGATGCTGGCGAATGATGCCGCGCGTGTCTTTGCCGGCTGCTCCGGCCTCGGCACGGAAGCAGGGTGTGTAGGCCGTGAGCAAAATCGGGAGGCGCGCGTCTTCGAGGATTTCATCGCGATAAAGATTGGTGACCGGCACTTCCGCGGTAGGGATCAGCCAGTGATCGTTGTCTTTGAACTCGCCTCGTGCAACGGCGTCCGCATCGGCATCGGAGCAGCGGAAAAGATCATCGGCGAACTTAGGCAGTTGTCCGGTGCCGAAGAGCGACTTCGAATTGACCATGAACGGCGGCAGCACTTCGGTGTATCCGTGCTTCGTGGTGTGGAAGTCGAGCATGAAGCTGATCAACGCCCGCTCCAGCCGCGCCCCCGCGCCCATGTAGACCGCAAACCGCGCGCCGCTCAGCTTGGCCGCGCGTTCCAGATCGAGAATGCCGAGACTCTCGCCAATCTCCCAGTGCGGCTTGGGCGTAAAGCTCAGCGCCGGAATCTCACCCCACGTTTTTACCGTGACATTGTCGGCTTCCGAGCGGCCAATGGGCACTTCATCGCGGGTGAGATTGGGGATCCGCGCCAAAGAGAGGCGTAGCTCTTCGTCAAGGCGCGCCGCTTTTTGATCGAGCTCGTCGAGCTTGTCTTTTAGAGTGCGCGTCTCTTCCATCACCGCGGCTGCAGCTTCGATCTGGCCTGATTTTTTGAGGGATCCAACCTGCTGGCTCAGCTCGTTACGGCGGGCTTTGGCCTGTTCGGCCTGCGTAATAGCCTCGCGGCGAGCCTGATCGAGGGTGCGAAAGTCGCCGAGCAATGCGGCAGGATCGGCACCGCGCGCGCGCAGCTTTTCTTCCACCAGTTCCAGGTTGCCCCGGACGAATTGCAAATCAAGCATGACTCCATCAAGTTTAACTGACGGGGAGTGGAAAAGCCTTGTTCCGGCAGCTGAACTGCCCCTAGCGTCTGCGTGAGAACTCCTTTTGCCGGCCGAGAATGCTGCGTGTGAGGCCCGCGGCTCAAGCCGCCCGGGCGACTCTTAAGTCCTCAAGAAGTCGAATCGCCTGCGGGATCGGGCCATCCAATGGACATGACTCTCACGCGGGCGGCGAAGAAGGGAAAGCAGTTCCTGAATCCCGTTCCAACGGGGGTCGGCGGATTCTCGACGATGTTCAAGATCGGCCCGGAGTTCTTTTTCGGGGGAGCGAAGCGTGTGCCGCAAAGGCCGCTTGGCCCGTTCACGACAGACGCTATGGTTTACTGGTCGGCCCCCGCGTCGGGGCTGCGGGTTACCTGGTTCGGGCATTCGTCGTCGCTGGTCGAGATCGAGGGAGTGCGCGTTCTGATCGATCCCGTCTGGGACGAGCGCGCTTCTCCGACAAAATGGAGCGGCCCGAAGCGCTTCTTTGCGCCGACAATCGCGCTTGAAGATCTGCCGCCCGTCGATCTCATCCTCATTTCGCACGATCACTACGATCACCTTGGCGCGGAATCAATCGGCAGGCTCGCCGCTTGCCAACCCGACGCGCGCTGGATCGCGCCGCTCGGCGTCAGCAAGGTTCTTGCGCGTTTTGGGCTTAAGCAGGACCGCTGTACGGAACTGGACTGGACTGAAAGCGCATCTGTGGGATCGTTGCAGGTGACGGCTCTTCCCGCACGGCACTTCTCCGGGCGCAGCCTGTTCAACCGCTTCGAGACCTTGTGGGCTTCGTTTGCGTTGGTTGGACCCAAACATCGCGTTTATTACGGCGCCGATTCAGGGGAGTGGGATGGGTTCGGGGAGATTGCCGAAAGGTTCGGGCCGTTCGATCTGACCATGCTCGAGATCGGCGCCTCCGATCCTTTATGGGCCAACATCCATATGGGCCCGGAGGGGGCAATTCGCAGCTTTCGCGCGATGGGAAGCCGGGGGTTGCTCATGCCGATTCACTGGGGTCTCTTCGATCTTGCGCTGCATTCTTGGTCGCAGCCAATCGATCGCACCTTCAGCGAACCGGGCCTCACGTTATGGTCGCCGACGCCGGGCCTTCCAACAGAAGTGGTCGCAGGCGAAGAACTCCGCTCTACCTGGTGGAAGTGAGCCCCGTCGAAATCGCGACATTGCCTGGATCATTCCGCTACTTCGCGACCGCCTGCGGCTTCTCGCTGCTGGCCGTCTTCGGAGCTTCCCCGCTTTCCGGCCAGCCTGGCAGAGTCAAATTGCCGGTGATGAGGCGCGCTCCGCGGCTGAAGGTGAAATAGGTCCACGCCCACGCTGCCAGCACCCGCAGTCGGTTCCTAAATCCGATCAGAAAGAAGATATGCACGGTGAGCCACGTGATCCAGGCCAGAAATCCGGCCATGTGCGCCTTGAAAGGCCATTCGACTTTCGCGACTGCGTCCATGCGGCCGATGGTTGCCATGTCGCCCTTGTCAAAGTAACGAAACGAAGGGCGGCGCGCTCCCTTCAGATCCGCAGCGATCATCTTCGGGACATGTTTGCCCATCTGTATGGCGGGCTGCGCTACCCCTGGAACCTGGTGGCCGTCCTGCTCGAAATGAGCGAGATCGCCGAGAACGAAGACCTCGGGAAGGCCGGGAGGATTGAGCCGGTCATCCACGAGAACGGCGCCGCGTTTGTCGAGCGGAGCTCCTAGCATTTTGCCCAGCGGAGATGCCTGAACGCCCGCTGCCCACAGCGTAACCACGGCCTCGATGCGCTCGCCGTTGTTTTCAACCCAGCCTGGCCCCACTCCGGTGACGCGCCGGTTGGTATGAACTTCAACGCCCAGCCTGGTCAGCATTTCAACTGCCTTGGCGGAGAGATCCGGTGGATAGGTTGCAAGAATCCGGTCGCTGCCCTCGACGAGAATCACCCTCGCTTGCGATGGATCGATATGGCGGAAGTCGCGCCCCAGCGACAACTGCGCGATATCGGCAATTGCACCTGCCAACTCGACGCCCGTAGGGCCGCCGCCAATCACAACAAAGTTGAGGGGCGGATGCGTGCCTTGCTCCACCATCTGGCGCTCGGCCAGCTCAAAGGCCAGCAGCACGCGGCGCCGGATCTCGGTCGCATCTTCGATCGTCTTCAATCCAGGCGCGAAGGGTTCCCACTCATCATGGCCAAAGTAGGTGTGTGTCGCTCCCGTCGCCAGAGCCAGGTAGTCATAGCTCATCTGCGCGCCAGAGGCCATCGACACTTGCCGCGCCCCTGTATCGATGCCGATCACCTGGTCCATGAGAACTTCAACGTTTTTCTGGGATCGCAGGATCGAGCGGATCGGTTGCGCGATATCTGCTCCCGTGAGCACGGCGAGCGCCACCTGATAAAGCAGCGGCTGGAATGTGTGGTGATTGCTCTTGTCGATAAGCGTCACATCGACAGGGAGATGCGCCAGGCCGCGTGCGGCGTTGAGACCGCCGAAACCAGCTCCCACGATGATTACCCGGGGGCGTGCCGTTGGCTTCTGCGTGCCGACTGTATTGTTCAGGTCACCCAAGGTCACTCCTCACTCTCATAAGAATGGATGCGCGAAGAGTGTGGAAAGCATCGCGCTGGGTCCCGCATTGGGGACCAAAACGGGGATCCAATCATCAAAAATTCATGCGGGCGGACGGCGAGCCGACCCAACTACGCGCCGAATTTGAAGACCAGCAGCGTCATGTCGTCGTATTGCGGGGCTCCGGCGGCAAAGCGCGTCGCCTCGTCGAGCACGGCTTCGAGCAGCGCCGCAGCGGGCAACTCCGCATGGGCGGTGAGAAAGTCGATCATGCGTTCCTCGCCCCACTCCTCCTCGTCGGCACGCATCGATTCGCTGATGCCATCGGTAAAGGCGAGCAGAATGTCGCCGGGAAGGATGGGCAGATTTGCCTGCTCGAAAGCCGCATCGCGAATCAGGCCGACGACCGGCCCGCCCAACTCGAGGCGCAAAACCTCCCACCCGGGTGCAGCCCCCACTGGCGGGCGGCGAATCAGGATCGGCGCATTGTGCCCCGCGTTCACATAACTCATGACACGGGTTCGCGGGTCGAATTGCCCGTAAAAGAAAGTCGCGTAACGATTGCTGGCCGAGGAATCAAAGACCAGTTCATTCACATCGCGCATCACGGCGGCAAGATCGCCGGCTGAGTTGCGCGTCATGCCGCGCAGCGAGGCGCGCAAGCTCGACATAAGGAGCGCCGCCGAGATTCCTTTGCCGGAAACGTCGCCGATCGCGATGCCCAGTTGAAACGCGCCTTGTTCCCGCTCCTTCAGCGGAAAGAAATCGTAGTAATCGCCTCCCACGCCGAGGGCAGGTCGGCAATATCCTGCGTAGTCCAGGCCCTGCACGGCAGGCAGAGTCTGCGGAAACATGCGCTCCTGCACTTCGCGGGCAATCTCCATCTCACGATTCACGCGTTCGCGGATTGCGGCTTCAGCGGCCAGCGAGTGCAGCAGCTCGCTATTTTCAATGGCCAGGCCGGTGTGCAGCGCCACGGATTGCAGCAGGCTGCGGTCGGAGCGCGAGTACGGCTCTTCGCTGCGCTTGGGCCCCAGGGCGAGCACCCCGCTCAGCCGCGAACGGCCGGGAAGAGGGATGAGGATCTCGGCGCCGAGTTTGGCCAGGGCATCGCGTTCGGCGGGCGTTGCCTCCACAGCCCATTCAGCAGGATTATCGACGCGCAAATTCGGGGAGGGCCCTTTGGCTCGCGCCAGGGCCGAGATGGTCTCCGACTCCGCGGGAAAAATCACGTCCGAACTCGCATCGGTTATGGGCCCGATGCCCGTTGCCAACTGCAGGCGGAAGACCTCGCCTGAGCGGAGCAGAATCGCGATGCGATCCACATGCAGGGCTCCGGAGATGCATCCCGCCACGGTTTCCATCAGCGGCCTGGTATCGGTGAAGGTCTGCACCTGCATGGCCAGTTCGGCCAGGATCTGTTCAGACGAGTAGGCTTCGCGAAAGAATTTGCGGTCGATGAAACTTGAAATGCGATTGGCTGCGCGAAACCTCCAGACGATAAGCAGCAGGATGAAGGAGGCCGCCACGATCGCGTCGTCGAGCCGGTAGGGATGGTGCGAGAGCAAAGTGCTGATCGACGATGCTACGCCGGTGATGATGAGGAATCGAATGATCCAAATGCCGGTGCGGGCCAGGGCGTACTGCGAACCCTGGCGGATGAGAATGCGCAGTTCCATGGCGCGATGCACCACCACGGCGTAGGCCAGCGACAAGGGGAAAAGCGTGAATATGGTCAGCGCCCCAAGCGAGAGCCACAGCGGAATGCCACTGCCCACATCGCGCCCGGTGAACATGGAATAGAGAACCACACAGAGCATGGGGACATTGCCGACCGTGGAACCCCAGTAGATGATTTGCAGCCTGCGCCGCTGGTCAAGCTGGGTGACATTGGCGCGCTTGTACCCCAGGGCGAAGAAATAAATGCTGAAAGCCAACATGCCCATGACGATCTGCGCGGAGGAATACTTCATGAGCAAGGCTGCCAGCCCGCGTACCGCGTTGAAGTCGTGGCTGAAGCCCCAGGAAAAGATCATGTCCAAAACGGTCAAGATCGCAAGCGCCACGATGACGGTGATCTTGATCCACGGAAAACGCTTGTCAAAGCCCGAGCGCTCGGGGAAGTAAATCCCGAACAGCATGACACTGAGCGGGCCCACGCCGAAGACGACCAGATTCCAGAAACCAATGATTGAAGAAAGCGGGTCGGGCCAGAAGCCGGTCTGGCCGAGAATGGTGGGGAAGTACACCATAATGCCCAGAAAGAACCACGCGTTGAGGTCGCGCGGCCTGGCGGCCACCACCCAATAGCCCAGCAGCAGGCAGATAAGCGGACAGAGGATCACGAGGAAATAGAGGCCGGTGAGTAGTTGATAAAAGCTCGGCAGCACGGGTGTCTCCGGCTGGAGAGTGATTGTCACGGTGCGGGGTGGGCCATCTTGCGTGAGCTCTGCGTGGCCGGCACAGCTGAATGTTGGATCGCTGGCAGGCGGCTTCGGACGGGGTATGTAGGTGACGGAGAATGCGTCGCCGGACCTGGATTTGCGAAGCTCCTCAATCAGGACTTCGTTGCCTGTGAACGGCCGGCCGTTGATGGCGAGAATCGTGTCTCCAAATCGAATGCCGGTCGCGTCGGCCTCGGGCGCAAGGCCCGATACGGCGTCCAGCCTATACCCGAATTGCATGGGTGTCCGCGGGATCTTGGGGTCATATGTTTTTTCAAGGGATGCGACAACAGAAGCGATGTAGCACGTCATCGAGGCGGCAATCACCACCAGGAGCAGGGCGAATTGGAGGCGGGATGTACGCATCATCTTGAGGCCGAGGTGGTAATCGTACCAGCATAGGGCAGCCCGGCCCAGCCGGGAGGTCGAGACCGCGTTCATCAGAAGGCCGGTTGGGATCAAGTACCATGGGCCCATAGATGCCAGGCACCTTGACCACTTCGTCCCCGGCTTCACTGAACGGCTCCGTGCTGGTGCTGATTCAGTTTTGCGTCTGCGAGGAACTCCGTCTCGATCAGTTGCAGCAGACGGTCAGCGCGCGGACGCTGGAGCAGGCCACCATGAAGCACCTGGCGCCGGCCTACGTGCGCTATCAGCGGCCGCCCGTGATTGAGCCGCTCGATGCTTTGCTGCTCGAGAGCGGCGAGCGCCTCGAAGGCGAGATCAAATACTACGACTACGGCGTGGTCAGCGTTGTCTTCCAGGTTCCGTTTTCAGGCGATTGGGCGAGCCTTGTGCATCTGGCCAGCCGCTGGGTGTGGGATCTCGATTTCGCCTCCGTGGTGGAACCGATCGTCCGGCAGAAGCTCGAGCGCTTCTCGAAGGCGATGGTCAAGCCGTATGGAAAATGGCTGAGCGAAGACTACTTCATCTTTCATGTGCGCGAGGCAGCGGGCTCTCCCAACGCGGCTGACCTCACGCGCGAACATGGTCTCGAGATCGCCCAGGTGGTGCGTGGCGATGGCATGCTGCTCTCAGCCGGGGAATGCACCGAAGTGCTCAACTCGCAGATTTCCTATTACGCGGGGGACCTGGCCGTCATCGGGTGGAACGCGGCCTTTCTCTATGACAGCACGGCGGGCGCGGAGACCACGATCCAACTGCTCGAGTACGCCAACTCGCAGCTTCTTGAGTTCCGCCACTACGACGAGTTGCTGACCGGCATTCTTGATAGCGTCTACGACCTGCTGGCCGAACGGAAGAGGCTTGTTTGCGCGCTGGCGGCTTTCGCGGTCGGCCACCAGCCTGCACACTGTCCTGCTCGATGTGGCTGAGCTGACCGAGCATGCCGATAACGCGATCAAATTTTTGAGCGATATGTTTGCCGCGCGGCTCTATAGGCTGGCAGCGGCCAAAGTGGGCGTCCCCGACTACAAAAATCTGGTCGCGCAGAAGCTCAATACCGCCGAAGATCTGTATGACTACATGGTCGAGCAGTTCAACCAGTCGCGGGCCTTTTTTCTGGAAGCGACCGTGGTGGCGATTCTGCTGATCGAATTGTTTTATCTCTTCCGCGGCCGTCCGCTCTGAGCGGCAGGCGAGTCGAACGCGAAGACGCGCCACTTGCGGCCGTGCGCTTCGATCGGCGTTGAGGCAACTTTGCGGCCGGCAAACCCGGCGATCGATTCGCTCCAGAAGACATGCGCTGCCTTATGCCACTCCATGACGCGCACTTCCCATCGTCCCGGAAACGCGCGCCACACCGCGTGCGCGACGTTTGAACCAAGGCCCCGCCGGCGGTACTTGTCCAGGACAAAGAACTCGGCCATATCCCAGCAGTTTTCCTCGCGAGAGGATTGGGGGCGGAGACTTCGGAACCTTGTTGACAAAGACAAAGCCGGCCCATTCCGTGCCGACGCGGATGAGAAAAGGATGACGGCCGGCTCGGTCAAGTACGAGGGCAGATTTTTGTACACGAAGCGCCCATCCAGTCCGACGGGAACGGTTACGAAGGCGCTGAATTCCTCAATGTAGAGCTGGAGCAGATCCGCAAGGATCGATTTGTGGCTGCGCGTGGCGGCAATCAGCTCGAACTTCGGCAAAGACTTCATGACGCACTTACCTCCCGGCAGGCGGTCGCTCTGCTGCCTAGGCCATAGTACGCGCCGCGCGGCGAGGCGGACGGTACGCCGGCCATTGACTGCGAGGAGAATCGCGCAAGGGGGAATCTCAATGGATACGCGCGAAGGGTGATACGCGCTACGGGTGCTGTTCAATCGTGATCGCGACGGTGCTCGTGTCGCCGGACGCGGCCAGGCCCTGCAGGGTTGTTGCAACTCCCGGGAAGAGTCGCCGGCGAAAACGCGACGGTGCCATCCAGTGCGGAGGTCGCCGTTGAAACCTGCGTGCCCAGGAGTGGGGACGGGGGGCAGACCCCGTGCACGGCGCAGGGCGGACCCCAGGCATAGAGTGCCTGGAAATAATTGACTGTGCCGCCCGCCATCGGGTTCCCGTCCGTGTCGAGCAGGCGCAGTACCACCTGCGAGGGCGTGCCGGCGGCCGAGATGGATTGATTCGTGCCGGAGACGGCAGAGAGCGAAGCCAGCGCGGGGCGCGCGCCGATGGCGGTAAAGGCCACGCACTGGCTGGTCCCATTGACGCAGGCATTGATGGATGCGACCTGGCCCTCGGCGAGCGGGCCTGCAACGATCTGTTGCGTCGCGATTCCGTCCGCGCCGGTGAGGATGGGAGCGGAGTTCTCCGCCATCAACCCCGACGCGCCGGTCTGCCACGTGACGGACTGCCCTGCCGCGGGCAGTCCGTTGCCGAGCACCAATGCCTGCACGGTCCAGTTCACCGTGGCCCCGGCGGCGAGGGAGAGTCTCGGCGTCAGCGAAGCAAGAGTGGGTGCAGTCCCGCCCGCAAGCTGTGCCTGGACGCTTGAGCCGTTGGTGAGCGATGCCGTAACAATCGACCACGTCCCATCGACTGCTGTTACGGTCATCGTGGAGCGGCCATCGCCCGTCGTGGTCACGCCGCAGACTGGAACCCCGCAGCCGAGCTTGGCTGTTCCCGAAGTGATGGTGTAGATGACCGTAACGCCGCTCAGCCGGCGCGAGATCGGGCCCCAGAGCCGTGACAGAGAAGGGAAGCGGCACGCCGGTCGGCACCGAATTCATGGGGGCGGAGTTAAGCGTCAATGCATCGCCCGTGCCCGCGTTGTAACTCAGGCCGCCAGCGACAATTGTTGCCGCGTAAAAGCCCGGCAGATCGTCGACCTCGACATCCACCGAGCCGGTTACGCCCGGGCGCCGCCGGGCGGCGCGATCGCCGTGATCTCGCTCGCCGAAAGGCTTGTTACCTGCAGCCGAAACTCCGCCGACCAGAACCGTATCGCCGGGCCGGAATCCAATCCCGTGAATCACGAATCGGGCCGCCAGACGCCGGCAGATGCTGCGGCAGAATCGTGTCCGCATAGAGAACCCAGCCGGTGTAGAGATAGTCCGGCCGCCCGTCACCGCGCCGGTCGGCGATCCCCATTCGCACAATGTCATCGCCGGCGGCCGAAACACGCAGCCATGTCTCGCCGGTTGCCGTGCCGTTCATCCCGGGAATCGACCCGATGGCCGTCGACTCGACCGGCTCGAATGCGTCCCAGACCCCAATTGAGGGCATCGCTTTTGAATTGGTCGGCGCTCCGGTGGAATCCAGGGCCTGGGTCACGATCGTGAACAGGCGATTGCCGCGCACCGGGAAGCTGAACCAATCGGTTTGTCCCACCTGGCTCAAGCGCCCCGTCCAGAATCCGCTGAGTGGAAGGCTGCGCGGTTCGGCGGCGGTTCCGAGCGCATCCTCATAGCCGCCGGCTGCTGAATCATCGGCGGTGACGGCAACCGTCTGCGTGCTCCCTGCGGTGAGGGCTGGAATCACGATCATCGGCATGGTCCCCGAGGGCGTCACCTGGCCCCAGCCGTAGGGCCCCACTGAGTTGGTCAGAATGTAGAGCGGGTTGATCGGCTCAAAGGTCACTTGATAGTTCGCCGTCGTCATGCCCGGTGGCAGCGGCATGTCGCTCAAGTCGAAGTAGCCCTGGAGCGCTGGATCTTCCGATCCCCACTCGCTCAGCGCATTTCCCTGCGCATCCATGAATCCGGTCACCGGGCTTCCGTGATTCCCTGAAAAATACTCGCCCGACACGGCCGACACCGTGTATTGATACAGCGGGTTGCCCGCCGCGTCGAGGGGCCGCGCGACTACGTTGACCCCCTGCATGCCGTAGCCGGATTGGAAGCTGATCGTCCCCTGAATCGAGACCGTATTGGGGGCCGTGCTCTGTTTGCCGGGGAACGAAGCCGCATTTTGCGCCGTGACTGGATAGATCCCATTCAAAGCGGCGATGTCATCAAAGCGCAAGGCAAGAGGATCGGGGAGACACGACCCTCCCGACGCGCCGCAGCCCCCGCTGATGGGCTGCATCAGGGGCCAGCCTTCCGCCCAGCCGGGAAGATCTGCCGGCCCGGCACCTGGGTTCACTTGAGTGAAATCCAACCCCAGCACCTGACCAAAGGCACGCGCCAGTTCGAAGCTCATCATGGCCAGAAGATCAGGGTTCGTCGCACAACGCCCATTCACCAGAATGATAGCGTGCGTGATCGTTGCATCGGGATTGAAGCCGTCGACCCAGGCAAAGACGCCGTTGCTCCCGCAGCTCTCGGGAGCGCTCGCGTTGGTTCCGTAGAGGGAATCGATGACCGAGCCATCCGCGTCGAAGATCACCCCGACGGGGTAAGCGCCTGCTCCGGCGGTCACATCCAGGGGCGCGGCAATCAAACCGTTCGCCACCACAAGGGTTGAGCCGCTCACGTCCTCATTCAGCGCGCCGGCATCGGCCAAGGCAACGCCCGCGGTTGGGACACGATTCCAGGCAGCCGCCGCCGCGTCCACCATCGCCGTTGCCTGCTGGTTATCGACGGAGCCGTTCAGCGGCCCCTGATCGACGAAGTAATCCACCTGACCGCCTGCCCAGCGAACCGGCTGGCCAACCACCCCTGGATTGAAAAAGCTGGTTCCGGCGACGTATCTCGGCCCCCCGGCCAGCGCCGGAGTCCCACCTCCCACGAGCGAAGCACCGGTGCCCGCAACGAGGGCAATTTTGCCCAGCCAGATGAGCCAGTGAATGCGCACGGCAAGCCTCCATCGGAGTTGCTGCAGCTCGGCCCCATCGTGATGTTGTTTATTAGAAACAACTTAATTTTGCTGGGTTCTCCGCTGGGCACATTCCCAAGTTGGTCGCCTTCCCACAACTTGAAAACTTGGCCCCATGAGTGGTACACGATGCACTGAAGGTTGCATTTGCCGACAAGAGGTACCCTTCGCTACTATCAATCGAAGCCACATTCGTCGCAGCTTTCTAAGGCATATCCCGGGAGGGCGCCATCGGAACCCGAGTACGGTTGGGCGATCTGCTGATTCGAGCCAAGCTAGTCACGGCAAAAGACGTCGCCGCAGCCCTTGCCCGCGCCGCCGAGCAGGGCGGCCGGGTCGGCGACAACCTGGTGGCCATGGGCGCCATCGATCGCCAGGTCCTCGACGACTTCCTGCATCGCATTCCCACCGAACCCAAAGACATTGCCGCCACCGGGATCGAAGAGACCGAGCTGATGGGCCTGATGCTCAAGCTCATTTACACCGGGACGGCTTGAGACCGGTACGCCAGTTCGGCGAAGCCATCAAGCTTCCCTATCACATTGTTCTTGATCTCGTGAAAATGGCCACCGAGCGGCAGTTGCTGCACACCCTTGGTTCGCGCAACTCCGAGAGCCCCATCGACATGCGCTACGCCTTCACGGAAGAAGGCCGCAAGTATGCGCAGGATGCGCTGCAGAGCGCTTCGCTACGCCGGACCCGCGCCGGTCACGCTGGAGGAGTTTACCGACCAGGTCAACCTGCAGAAGCCGACCAACGAATTGATCACCATGGAACGCATTGGCAAGGCCATGGGCGGCGAACTCGTTTTTGCCGACAAAATTTACGAGCAAGCCGGTCCCGCCCTCAATTCGGGTCGCGCCATTCTGCTCTACGGACCTCCCGGAAACGGCAAAAGCTCCGTCGCCCGCAAGTTTGCCGCCGTTTTTCAGGACGTGATCTATGTGCCCTACGCCGTAACGGTCGATGGACAGATCATCCGCGTTCACGACCCGAGCGTGCACACCCTCATGGGCCCTACCGACCTGGGCGAAGCCGACGAGCTGTCGTTTGTCCGCCACGAGGAGATGGATGCGCGCTGGGTTCCTTGCCGGCGTCCCTTCATCATCACCGGCGGCGAACTCACGCTCGACATGCTGGATCTGCGCTACGACGACACCGGCAACTACTACGAGGCGCCCCTGCACATGAAGGCCCTGGGCGGCTGCTTCATGATCGACGACTTCGGCCGCCAGCTCGTCAGCCCCACCGACCTGCTGAACCGCTGGATCGTGCCCGCTGGAAAACCGCGTCGATTTTCTCAAGCTCCACACCGGCAAGAGCTTCTGCATTCCCTTTGAAGAGCTGATCATCTTCTCCACCAACCTGGAGCCCGAAGACCTGATGGACCCGGCCTTTCTGCGCCGGCTTCCCTACAAGATTGAAGTTGGAGCGCCAACGGTCGATCTCTATCAGCAGATCTTCGTGCAGGAAGCGGCCAAGCTCGGACTCAGCCTTCCCGAGACTGTCTTCGACCACATCGTCTACAAGATCATGGAAGAAAAAGGCATGGACCTGGCCGCGTACCAGCCCAAGTTCATCGTCGATCAGGTGGTGGCGACCTGCCGCTTCATGGGTGAGTCGCCTCACTTTGAACCGCGCTTCATCGACTATGCCGTCGATAACCTGCGCGTGAAGCGCAATGTGGAGCATGCCCCGCACACGATGGCCAAGGGCGTAAGCGCCCGTCCATCGCGCGCGGTGGCGTAGACTTCTGCGCCGCGCTGCCTAAATCTCCGGATAAAAACTGAAAAACGCATCCAGGCTTCGCTTCAATTGAGCCTCGATCTCTTCGCGCGAACCTTCGATCATGTGCATGGTCACGTGGGCTTCGTGCCCGTTTGAGAGCTTCAGTGTCGCGTCCTGAATCTCGGTCACCTCGCCCTCGGGAAGCAGGCGCAGTCCGTAGACAAGAGTCAAATTTGCCATAGCCTCATCCTATAGAAGCCGAGGCGGCGGTTCACGCCGGGAGACAACAAGCAGGTCCGGGGGGATGAGCGTCTAAAATCGACACTGGAAACCTTTATGACAGACATTCGGGATACAGTCATTCTTGGCTCGGGCTGCGCCGGGCTTACGGCGGCAATCTATGCGGGGCGTGCGGGCCTGAAACCGCTGGTTCTTGAGGGCCACGAGCCTGGCGGCCAGTTGTCGATTACCACCCTGGTCGAAAACTTTCCCGGGCTGGCCGGAGGGCATTCAGGGGCCGGACCTGATCGACAACATGAAGAAGCAGGCGGCGCGTTTCGGCGCGACCTTCGAGCTGGCGCACCTGAACAGCGTCAAGCTTGACGGGCATCCGATCCGCCTGCATACGTCCAGCGGCGAAGTTGCGACGCGGACGCTCATCATTGCCTCCGGCGCCAGCGCGCGCTGGCTGGGATTGCCCAGCGAGCAGGCCCTGATTGGCCACGGCGTCTCGAGTTGCGCCACCTGCGACGGATTTTTCTTCCGCGGCAAGGAGATCGCTGTCGTGGGCGGCGGCGACTCGGCCATGGAAGAGGCGCTGTTTCTGACCCGCTTCGCCACCAAGGTCACGCTGCTGCATCGCCGCGAGAGCTTCCGCGCTTCGAAGATCATGCTGGAGCGCGCCATGGCCCATCCCAATATCGCTCTGCGCACCAACACCGTGGTGGAAGAAGTGCTTGGCGTTGAAGAGAAGGAAGTGCGCGGCCTGCGGCTCAAAGACGTGACCAACGGCGTGGAGGACGAGCTGAAGATCAGCGGACTTTTTCTGGGCATCGGCCACCTGCCCAATGCGACGCGCCTTCCATGGCCAGATGGATCTCGACGACGAGGGATACATCAAGACCGAGGGCAACGTGCTCACCACGCACAATGGCATCGTGATCCCCGGCGTCTACGCCTGCGGCGACGTGCAGGACCGCCGTTATCGCCAGGCCATTACCGCTGCCGGTTCCGGCTGCATGGCCGCGCTTGAGGCCGAGAATACCTCGAGGAGCACGGGCACTGAGGGCGCAATCGCGGGCCGCGCACACGCCCAGGCCGGTAAAGGAAGGAACACCGCATGGTCACGATAG
>CAWBSV010000042.1:0-22704 GCA_963791505.1 uncultured Acidobacteriaceae bacterium | reverse complement strand
CGAGAAGATCCCCCAATCGGTCACCAATCACCAGGCAAACCTCCTGAAGCTGGTCGAGAAGAAGCCGGCCGGCTTACCGGACGGAACCCGGGTCCTGGCCAGCAAAGACGGCAAACCAGGCAAATACTCGGTGGAGGTTCTGGTGGAGGGCAAACCGCTTCAGCCGGTGGAGCGAGGCGGCTTCGTCTATGTCGAACTGAAGAAGGGCATGGTGTTCACCCTCCGGTTGCACAACCAGTCTGCTCACGAGGCAGCCGCCTCGGTGGCCATCGATGGCCTTGACATCTGCGATTACCCGAACCCTCCGGGCGAGCCCAAACGCAAGCCACTTCCAGGCGAACCACTCTGGCTCATCCCGGCCGGAAAGGCAATCTCCATCAAGGGATGGTGCAAAAGCCTGGAGGAAACAGAGGAATTTCTTGTCGTGGAGAAAGAAAAAAGTGTGCTGGCCCGCGTTGGTTACAATGGACAGGCCGTGCATACGATCCTGGTGACCTTCACGGTGGCCTGGAAGGAACGCCCTGGCATGCCGCTGGCACAACAACTCCGTCGCAGTCTGCCAGATTCCGTGAGCGAAAGCGGACCCCTCAAGCCTGCGAAGAATGACCGCCCCAAGGCGCCTGTGGCATTGAAAATGCCCCGCTTTTGCGCGTAGGCCGCCGCATCCCTCAAAATAGAGAGGCATGCTCAACCTCACGCAGCGATTGATTCTCGGTTGTGCTCTGCTTGCCGGACTCTCGCTCGGACTGGTGATCATCGCCCGTCGCTCGCTTCAGGCCGCCGGAATCCTGGGATGGGCGTGGCTTTTCGCCCTTCTGGCCGTCCTGATTGCGATCGCCACCGTCTATTTTGTGCTCAGGCCCATCAGCATGCTGGCCCGCGACGCGCGACGCATCGCCCAGGGCAACCTCGAGCATCGCGTCGAGTGGAGCAGCCGCGACGACTTCGGCGTGGTTGCCGGCGAACTGAATCGGCTCGCCGTGCGGCTCCGCGAGCTGCGCGACTCCGAAGCCGGCCGCCGGCAGATGGAGTTTCAGCTTTCCGACGCCGTGCTCCAATCCATCTTCGAGCCCATCATCGTCACCGACGGCAAGGGGCACATCCTCAAATTGAACCAGGCTGCCTCTGAATTGCTGGGTGAAGCATCGGCAGACCGCATGGCCCTGGCCAACACGCCCGGCGGCGACAAGATTCTCAGCGCCATCCGCGACGCGGTCTCCATGCAAAAAGCGGTCGCCAGCGAAGATGAGGCCTCCTTGCTTCCCATGCGCATTGGAACCAAGGAACGCAGCTATCGCCTGCGCACCACGCCCATGCGCGACTCGGAAGGCCGCCTGCTCGGCACCGTGACCACTCTCGAAGATGTCACCAGCCTGCAGGACACCGACCGCTTCAAGACGCAGTTCATCACCGTGGCCAGCCGCAAGCTGCGCGACCCGCTGCTTCAGTTGCGGCGCGGCCTCTATGCGCTGGCACAGGAGTTCGGCGGCGAGTTGCGGCCTTTGCAAACCGAGCTCGTGTCGGCCGCCAGCAACGAAGCCGAGAAGCTCAATGACATTATGGCTGATCTGATCGAAGTGGCCGAACTCGACACCGGCAAGCGCGAACTCAAGCAGGAACGCGTCCGTCCCCTGCAGGCCCTGACGGAAGCGCGCGATCGCTATTGCGACGAAGCCAGCCAAAAGCGGATTCGCCTCGAAGTGAAGGCATACGCCGACCTGGCGGTGGTGCAGACCGATCGCCGCGCACTGCGCTCCATCCTCGACAACCTGATTGCCAACGCGATCCGCTACACGCCGCCGGACGGCGAGATTCTTCTGGAAGCCGAGGAGCTCAAGAACACCGTGCAGTTCACCGTGCGCGACACCGGCCGCGGCATTGAGGCGGAGCGGCTCAGCACCATCTTCGACCGCTTCAATCCCAACTCTGAAAGCGGCTCGGGCCTCGGCCTTGCGCTGGTGCGGCGCCTGGTTGAATCGCTCGGCGGCCAGATCGCCGTGGAGAGCCGGCTCGGCCACGGCACTACCTTCCGCTTCACGCTGCCGGTCGCTTCTGTCGAAGTGATCCGCCACCCAGTCGAGGTGGGCTGATGGCCGAGATCAAACTGGAGCAGCAAAAAGAGCCGGCCAAACTCCGCATCTACATCGGCGCCGCGCCGGGCGTGGGCAAGACCTACCACATGCTCAACGACGCGCACCTGATGAAGCATCAGCAGGGCGTCGACGTTGTCATCGGCCTGGTGGAGACGCACGGCCGCAAGGAGACCGAGGCCCGTATTCGCGACCTCGAGATCATCCCGCAGCGCGAGATTCCCTATCGCGGCGTCACTCTGAAAGAAATGGATGTCGACGCGATTCTTGCTCGCCATCCCAACACCGTCGTGGTCGATGAGCTGGCCCACACCAACGTTCCCGGCAGCAAGAATCGCAAGCGCTATGAAGATGTGCTGGAGCTGCTCGACGCCGGCATCAACGTGATGACCGCCGTCAACATCCAGCATCTTGAGACGCTAAACGACGCCGTCAACCGCTCCGCCAACACAACCATCCGCGAGACGGTACCCGACAGCTTTCTCAAGCGCGCCGATGAAGTGGTCAACATCGATATTACCGTCGATGAGTTGCGCGGACGCCTGCGCGCGGGGAAGATCTACGCGCCGGAAAAAGTGGAGCAGTCGCTCGCCAACTTCTTCCGTAAAGGCAATCTCAACATGCTACGCGAGCTTTCTCTGCGGACAACGGCGGAGCAGGTAAGCAATCGCGCCTCAGAATACCGGCGCAACCAGGGGCTGGAGCAGGCGCCGATCCCCGAAAAAGTCATGGTCTGCCTCAGCACGCGCCCCGGCACCGAGCGCCTGCTTCGCGTGGGCGCGCGCGTTGCCGGCCGTCTCGCGACAAACTGGTACGCCGTTTATGTCACGCGGCCTGACGACAAGGGGCACGGCGATCCGGAAGCGCATCAGCGCCTGGAAGAATATCAGCGCATGGCCCGCGACCTGGGCGCCCAGGTTGTCAATCTAATCGACCGCAATGTCTCCGACGCGTTAATCCGCTTTGCGCAGCAGGAGAACATTTCGCACGTGGTCTTCGGGCAGACGGTGCGCTCGCGCTGGGATATTCTTCTGCGGGGGTCGGTGTTGAATCGCTTTCTCTCCGAGGTCCGCGACGTCACGGTGCAGGTGGTGCCGATGCAGAAGACGCAACGCAGGCAGGTGCAATAAAGCACCTTTGATTGGACTGCCAGGACTCGAGGCGGTTTGACCTTATTTGTGAAGTGAAAGGTATAGAAGTCGCAGGCAAAGTACCAGAGTAAGAAGAACGCCCGCTCCAATCGCGATGATGCCCGTTCGAGTCATCTCCGCTTCTGTGGCCAGCGGTTCAAGTCCAAATTCTGCCATCTTCTTGGCGTCAGTTTGATCCGTATCCGGAATCGGGGTGAGTTGCCGAGCGCTTTTCAATAGACCATGAGCAACAGCCCAACCGAATAACAGAGCAGAGAGGGATTCGAGACTGAAGAGTGTCCAGTAGACCGCTGCGATGAGGCCTGCTTCTACAGCGTACATTTGACACATTCCAAAGATATAGAACAATCTCCCTCTGTCACTCACCGCTCCGGCATGAGGGACCTCTGAGCCCTCGCTCAACTTCCAATCTCGCTTCCAACGCGAGTCAATCACATACTCATATACAAACGCTCCAGCGTTTAGCGCGAGCATGATGAGCTCGCGTATTCCAAAAACTTTAATGGTCACTATCCCAGCAACGCTAAAGAGGTACAAGGTGACTGCGCCGACCATCAAGACAGAAGCCACTCGCCACGGCCACATCCTTAACGTTTCATCCCTTTCCTTGGCGAGGATCGCGCTTTAAACGGTTCTGAAAAATCAGGATAGGGGTTGCGGCCCATCCACTTTTCTCGTGTCTTTCTTCCAAACCACAAGCGCGTAGATGAATGATCCCAAGATTAAGCCGAGGGTAAGCGCCAAAAACCACCCAGTACGAACGACAATCGAAGACCGCTCGACTGCGGCCCAGTAAAGCCACATCGTCATGTAGATGCAAAAAGCCCCAATCATTGCATACCCATAACAGGCAAACAGCAACGCCGAGATTGGCCAAGGAAGCCCTGCGAGCAAATCAGAATGGGACGCTCCAGGAATCGCCGCAAGAGTCAGCGTGACGATTGCCATTACCGGCAGCGCGATCATCCACGAGGCGAGCGCCGAGAATAAAAACCCCGGAACTGAGTATTTATTTCGGATTACGTAGTAGCTCATCGCCCCTCGCGGTGATAGATGAGACTACCATCCCCGGTCCCCAAATGCGTGGGACCGGGGGCACCCGAAGGATGGTTTGGCCCCCACCGCAGGTGGCGCGGGTGGTGGCTATTCGCAGAAGACACGGACTTTGACGGTGTTGCCTTCTTTGCCTTCGACATCGACGGTCAGGTCTTCGAGGTGGTCGATGAGCTCTTCAAGATTCTCCGGCTTGATCTGCGACAGGGTCAACGGAACGCCGTGGCTGCTCAGCGCCTGATCGAGTTGATCGTGAGCCTGGGCGGGAATCAGGCTTGCCAGACGCACGCCCGCGCGCAGCAATTGCATCGGCACACGCACGTTGACGGTGGTCTGGCCCTTCATGCCGGTCATCGACTCGTCGGCTTCAACCAGCACGCGGAGAAACTTGGCGCGCGTCTTGACCGTGACGGGAGCGCCGGCGACGACGCCCGTGTATTCCCTGGCGGGAACGCTGTTGTCTGGCTCAAGGGCAGCGAGCAAACGCTCCGCCTCGTCTGCGGTAATCTTGCCGGCGGCAAGCATTTCGAGAATCTTTCGGCGATGTTCGTTCATGACAATCCTCCAGAGAATTTTGAAATCAATGACAACGCGTGGTGCAGCGAGGCGGGCAAAAGCTCGTGTGCATGGTGGGCCAGCGCGGCAAGGGTGTGCGGTACGTTGAACTGGATCAGCAGCGCGATCACAATGCAGGCCCCAACAGCCCAGAATGTTTCGCGGCCCTGGTCCCAGAGAACAAGCAGCCGTTCCGCTTCAGCCGGGGTGATGCGGCCCAGGGCAACGAGATGAAGAATCGTGCGGCGGTCTGAAGTCATGATTCAACTCCTACAGAATTCGGACCAGGATCCGGTTGCCGTCAGCGCTCACCCGGACATCGGTGCCAGGCAAGCCGCACAGGAGGTCCCAGCAGACTCCGACCGCTCGAAAAAAGTTCACCCGGCCGACCAGGCATACGATCAGGAGCACCAGCAGCCCAAGCGGCGCGAGAAGAAGGGCGGGGATCCACAAAAGAAACAGCGGCAGCCAGAGCCGGATGGTGCGCCAATGCGGATTGTGGACTTGAACGACGGCGATGCTGGGAATCATTTGAGGGTCTCCAGTGCGCGGATGGCTTCGTCGGCCGAGATCTCGCCGGCCTTGAGCCGCTCCAGTACCTCCGCGCGGGAGGGGGAGGGGTTGTTGTCGGCATAGGGAAGCTGCCCGGACAGGCGATTGAGCCGCGCCTTGATGGTCGGGTAGCTGACGCCGAAGGTCTGCTCCATCTCCTTGATCGAACCGTGCGAGCGGAGAAACGCGATGATAAATATCTGGTCTTCGAGGCTGAGGGAAGCCAGTTCGGGGAGAGAAAAACTGCCTTCGACGGTGATCTGCCGCTGCGGAATCCGAACCCGCTCAATCACCAGCGGCGCGCCCTTGGCGATGCGCAGCAGGTCTTGCCAATCGGAAGCTTGAAATGAATTTGAGTCGCTCATTTGCTCTCGTTTTCTACTGACAACGAGAACTGTAATCAAAAATATTAATTATTGCAAGCATATTTCTTAATTTTCTTAATTAATCTTCGCCCAGGAAGACTGCAATTGGCTTTCTAGCCCCCATGTCCTTTGCAATGAAGCACTCCGAGATACTGGCTCCAAGGACCCACCGCCTCGCGATACTGCTGCGCCACGACCCGGGAGATCTGGTGGAGGTGGGTCATGTCGTGGACCGCCCAGGTGGCCAGCAACTCAGAAAGTGTGACTTCTCCCAGCCCAGGATGGCGGCCCTTCAACGCCAGTTCCTTCGCCCCAACATTCAACGCGCGCAGGCCCGCAAGACTCTCCGCGCGCGCCCGGGCAAATTCGTCGAGCAACTCATCCATTGATTTCCCTTTGCACGCCTGCACGTGGCCGAGGCGATCGAAAGGCTCGAAGGGCTTCGCGGTCCCGTTGGCGAGAATCCAGCGCGCGCGCGGCAACCAATCGACACGCTCGGCGTAGATCAGGTGCCCGACGACATCGAAGGGCGACCACGAATCCCCTCCTTCGTTCGAGTGTGTCCATTCCTCCGGCAGGCCGCGGAGAAGAGCGTCAAGCGCAGACGGCGTTCGCGTGAGAATCGCAATCGTCTTGTCCAGATCCTGCTGCATGGGTTCCTCGAATCTCAAGGCGCGCAAGCGCCAGTTGGCCCCACCGCAGGTGGTTGGCCTCACCGCAGGTGGTTGGCCCCACCGCAGGTGGTTGGCCTCACCGCAGGTGGCTAGGGCACCGTGAAGGGCCGGAGGCCGTCGGTCGGGAAGATGCCGGTCGGCGTTGTCGCGGTCGAGGGCTGCGCGCGGAACATGTAACGCACAAAGAATCCCGCCGAAACCGACTCATAATTGCGTGAGTTATTGGCGCCGAAGAATCCGCCCGCGAACCAGTGCGGACTAATCTGATAAGCCATGTGGGTGCGCAGATCGTAGTTGGGACCGACACTGGTTTTTGCCGGCAGCATGGCATTGCTCTGCGAAGTCTCGAGCGACTTGTCGACCGCAAGAGGCCACAACGGCGTCAGGTTTTCCTGGAATGCCTGCACGCCGAGGCTGCCGAGAATGTCATAGTGCCACCGCGTCTTGTAATGGCCCACCCAGGTGAAAGGCACATTGGCAAGGAAGTAAGCCTGCGGGCTGAAATAGCCACCCATTCCGTGCGTGAAAGCGTCTTCGTTGTGCGCGTAGTGCATGCCGAAAAAATTGATGCCAATGCTCAGATTGCCATACTCCGGCATGGTTTTGAGCCGCCAGTAGGCGCCACCGGAGCCATCAACGCGCGTGTTGCTCTCGACCGTGTAGCCGCTGAGATATTGGCCGCCGGCCCCGAGATAGTAGCCTGACTCGGCGTCGCCGCGCGCGTATTGCACCTGTCCCTGGTTGGCCACCACGCCGCCCCAGATCTGGCCCAGTGTGCCGAGCGTGTTGCCGCTGGGGTCGCGCAATCCTGAATACGAGAGCTGCGTATCTTTAACCGGGTCGCGCGAAAAACTGAACGTGAATGGCCCGTTACCGGGCTTCCAGTTGGCGCGCGCGGTGAACGTTGCCACCAGGAAACCGGCCGGCGTATAGCCGCCTGCAATGGCGAGATGCGGGAAGGCAAGCTGCGCTTCTCCGCCGATGCCCACGGCGTTTTGCTGCGCGGGCGGATTGGTGTCGGTCGTGGTGAGCGTGCCGATAGGCTGCGGAATCGTCGTCAGCGTCGAGCCGGCAGTGGTCGACTCCTGCACAGTAATCACGCTCGTGCCGTCGGCCTGTCCCGAATCGAGGAACACGGGCTTGGCCACGATGGTGAGCCGCGCGTTGTAGCCCAGAGGCATCGAAACCTCAAAAGGCGCTTCAAGCGCGGAGAGATGATCGAAGCCGAGCGCCCCGGAGCGATAGTTCAGCAGACCGGTGCCTCCGAGCCATGGACTATATCCAGCTTCAATCGACCGCAACTGCATCTCCGCTTCATCGCGCGGATTAACGGGCTGAGCCTGGCGCTGAATGCGGACCCACGGTCCACGCAACGGAGGAAGATTGCGCTGCTGCAATTCCTCGTCAGTCAGTCCCGTATCGGTAGTTGGCGTGGGCGGCGGCGCAGGAACTTCACTCGGCTGCTGCGTCGTATCAGCCGGCGCGGTTTGCTGCGGTTGCTGCTGCGGGACCGGCGCATTGCCAAGAGTCTGCGAATTGCTGGTTGACGCTTTCCGCTTCTTCCTCGGCGCAGGCGTCGTCGTCGTTGTTTCCGGCACGGTGGTCGCGGGAGGCGTGTTCGACTGAACCGGCGGGGGAGCCGGCTGCTGCGCGGCAGGAGTCGCAGTCTGCTGCGTTCCCTGTTGCTTGGCCGAGTACGCGCCTGTCGCTGCTTCCTGCGCGGAAGGTGTGTATTGCGTGATGTCGTAGTGCCCGCTGGCCGGATTGTTTGCGCCCGCATTCAGCCCGGGCAATCCGTTGCTGCTCGAGTTGGGGATGGCATGAATCGCCGATGCCGAACCCTGTGTAAGCTGGCTGTCAGTCTGATCGGCAATCAGCGCCTGCACTTGCGCAGGCATGCTGCCCATGGGCTGAGAAGTGATGCGCTGCGGCACGGGCGGCAGCTTGACTTGAGCGGCGGCAGTGTTCGGCGCGGAGGCGGGGGCGGACGCAGGCACGGCGGCAGGCGCCTGATCTGCCTCGGTCGAAGTGATACTCTGCTCGGCCGGCGGCAGGTTCATCTTGCCCTGATAGGTGACCGGCTCTTTCGTCTGGCTCTTCGGCTTCGTCTCCGGCTGATTCGGCTTCGTGCCCGCTTGATCGGGATAGGCCTCTTGATGAATGTTGATGATCGAGTGAGGAGCACTCGCGTGATCGGTCGCTTGCTCTACGTTCGCTGGCGCAGGCACACTCTGTCCCTGGTTGACGCTCTGTGGCGTGTAAATCGGCGGTGCGGTTTGCTTCGCGGGCGCGCCGGCTGGAGCGCGCACCGAACTCCGGGGCGGAGGCAGCGGATTGGTCGACGGCGTATTCAGCCACTTGCCTTGCGGCGTACTGACCGGCGGAGCCGAGACGCGCGCCGATGGAATGAACGGAGCGACCGGTTGGCTGGCGCGATACGAAGGCAGCGGTGGAATCTTGGTCGACGCCGCACCGTCATTGTGCGGATCGAGCATGCGCTTGAGATCGCCAGGCATCGGCTGGGGGATGTCCTGCTGGGGAAGAATCTTCGCGTCAAGTTTTTGCGTCGAGGCGCCTGGAGGCAAGACCGCAAGCGCCGCGCGCCAGTAGTCGGTTGCGCGCTGCACATTGCCGCGTGCTTGCTCGAACCGCGCCGCGAGCGCCAGAACCCCCGGGTCGTTGGGAAACTTATCGAGCGCCTCGCGCAGCCATGCTTCGGCCTGCACCATGTCGGTGGCGGCGAGAGCTGCTCCAACCGCACCTTCGTAGTCGCCGGCGACCGCGTTCTCCATCGGGATGGTCTTGAACATGGCCACGGCTTCAGCCGCGCGCCCCACGCGGGCATAGGCTCCGGCAACGGCGCGTCGCACCGTGAGGTTATTCGGATACTGCTCGGAAGCGGCCTCGAGAATTTCGACCCCGCGCGCGATGTTGCCGGCATCCATCGCCGCAGCAGCGCGGCGCACGGCCCAGTTGGCCCAGAGATTTTCAAGCTGGTCGTGTTGTGCGGCGCTCAGGTCGCTGCGCGCGTCAAGGCGTGTGAGCACCGGGTAAAGGGAAGCATCGTTGCCTATGTTGAACAGCAGCCACGCGTGTTGTAGTTCGAGGCCGGCCGGCGCCGTCGCGCGGCGCAGCGCGTAGAATTCTTCGACGCGATTCAGATAAATATTCGCGCGGGTCGTATCCCCGGCCGAGAAGTACAAGCTCGCCAGCCCCTGCTCGAACTCGACATCGAGATCAAGCTGCCTGCGCACGTCAGCAGGAATGCGGGCCAGTTCCTGCAGCGCATCGGCGTTCCGTCCCGCCGCCATGAGGGAGAAGATCAGCCCCTTCCACGCATCCGACGCAACCGAGTGCGGGGGATTTGCCGAGAGCTGCGTCGTCTGCCCCGAGCCTTGCACCTGCGCTTCAACAGTGGCCGGCTGCATCGTTTTTCCGGATGAAGCGCGAACGAGGTTCGCGGACGAAGTCACCGACCCCGCATGAGCCACGCGAAATTGGATCGGGAGACGCCGCATGGCTGGCGTGGAACGAAACTGCAAAGTCGCGAAACGAAGGCCGCCGACGGGCTTCGAAGCTGCGTAGCCGTGCCCCCGAAGCCGCGTCGCGCTCTGCTGCTGGAAGAGCTGCTGAGCCGGACCGTGCTGCTGTTGAGGGGCGTTCCAGACCGCCGGATTCGAGGTTGACGGCGATCCCTTCGAGGGAGTGGACGAAAGCGGCGCGTTGTTGAGAGAAGAATTCGGGGCGACCGGCTGCGTCTGCTGCTGGGTCTCGTCCGGCGTCTGGTTCGGTGTCAGGACCACGGGAGCCGAACCGTTGTAGGGATCCTTGCCGTAAGCCGGCAGCGGTGAGACCGTTGTTGTCTTGGCGAACGGCTCGTAGTTTGGATCGAGCAAATGCTGCAGGTCGGCCGCAGTCATCGCCTTGCGTGCCCTGGTGTCTTGTTCGGGATAGACGAGAACGTGCGCCAGCCGCTGCGCCGGCGAAGCAGAGGGCATGGCCGCAAGAGCAGCCTTATAGTAGTCGGCTGCACGCTGATTATCGCCACGCGCCTGTTCGTAGCGCGCCGCGAGTTCAAGCACCGATGGATCGCGTGGAAAGCGGGCCAGGGCCTGGCGCAGCCAGATCTCCGCCTGATTTTTGTCGCCGGCGGCCAGGGCCGCGCCGATTGCGCCGCCAAAATCGCCGGCCGTTGCATCCTGCATGGGCACGGTCTTATAGAGCGCGAGCGACTCGCGGGAGCGGCCCACCTGCGCATAGCCGCCGGCAACGGCCTTGCGCACCGTTACGTTGTCAGGAAAAGCCTGCGAGGCCGCATCGAGAATGTCGACAGCACGCTGAACGTTGCCGTTATCCATCGCAAACGCGGCGCGACGCACGCTCCAGTTTGCCCAGATATCCTGCACCGTTTCGCGTTGCGCGACGGTCAGATCGGCGCGGCCGCCCAGGCGCATCAAGGTTTGATAAAGCAGCCGGTCGTTGCGGGTGTTGAAGAGCAGCCATGCATCCTGAATATCGATGTTGGGCGGAATCGCCTGGTGCAGTGAAGCATAATGCGACTGCACGCGATTCATGTAGTCAACCGCATGCGGAAAGTCGCCGCTGGCCGCGTAAAGACTCGCTTCCGACTGAATGAATTCGATGTCCTGCTCAAGCTGCCTGCGGACCGGCACGGGAATCACCGCGATCTCCTGGACCGCTTCAGAGTTGCGATTGGTCGCCATCAGCGTCGCGATCAGGCCCTTCCACGCGTCCACGCGGTCAGGATTGGCCGCCAGCACCTGCTGATAAATCGCATACGCCTGCGCGGTGTTGTTGCGCTGCAGATAGATGCCCGCCAATTGCAATTGCAGCGAGATGCTCGGCGCGCCGCCACCCGCGGTCTGGATTTTCTGCGAGCGCTCGAGCATGGTCTGCGCAATTTCAAACTGGTTGGCCTGCTGATACATCGCGGCCATCATGGAAAGAAATCCAGGATCGTTCAGCGCGCTCTCATACGTCGATGGCGGCATCTTGTCGACGTCGCCAATAGCCTGCGC
The DNA here is from genome assembly GCA_963791505.1 of uncultured Acidobacteriaceae bacterium. Lineage (GTDB taxonomy): Bacteria > Acidobacteriota > Terriglobia > Terriglobales > Acidobacteriaceae > Telmatobacter. The sequence continues at coordinate 11,225 of CAWBSV010000042.1, read as the reverse complement.
ATCCAGACCCAACTCATGATGCGCACTCACCAGGCCCATCCATGCGGAGAGATTGCCCTGATCGTCATTCAATATCTGCGCGTAGAGATTGGCTGCCTGCTCATAGCGCTTGGCCTGCATCAAGATGCCGGCGTATTGCAGCTTGGTGTCTGCCTTGAGCGTAGCTCCGCCTTCAGGAAACGGCAGGGCCAGCGCCTGCGCCAACACGCGCTGCGCGTCGGCGCCACGGCCGGTGGCCTGATAGATACCGGCCAGCGTGCGCAGATAGTCAGGGTCTTTGGCGACCGCAGCCTTGACGCCTGCTGGAAAACGGGCCGCGATAGCAATTGCCTTTTGATTCTGGTTGTCGCGCGCGTAGGCCAGGAACAAGCCACGCCACGCGGCCGTCGATCCCGGCTGTACCTTAAGCAATTCGTCATACGCCATCGCAGCGGCGGAGAACTGCTCCTGCTTGGTCAACAAGCCGGCGAGACCGTTGAGGGCCTCAGGGGACCTGGGCCGCATGACCAGCGCGGCACGATACTTTGCGGCGGCCACATCGAGATCGTTGTCGTCAAATGCCTGCGAGGCTTCGCTCATGGTGAACCAGAAACGCGAAGTAGCCAGCGCATCCTCGACGGGCTTCGCCTTGAACCCGTTCTCTTCAGCCTGGGCCAGAAAGCTGATCGCGGCCCCGAAATTGTTCTGCTGCATGCGCAGAAAACCCATCCCCGCCGCAGCCCTGCCGTTTTGAGGATCCTGCTGCAGGATGGCCGTGAAGCGCTTCTCCGCGTCTTCCATGCGGTGCGCGTTAAGGGCCGCAAACGCTTCTTTCTCGGCCGGCGTGCGCGCGATGCCCGAGTTCATCTGCGCCAGCTTGGACTCATCTTCCTTCAGGCGGCCGAGCAGGTCCGTGTCCTGCGGATGGTCTTTCAAATACTGCCGCAGCTCTGCAGCCGAAGCGGGGTTCGCTGAATCCCAAACCAGCGCCTGGCGCAGCGCCGCTTGGGCGCTCGCGTCCTTGGGGTGGGTTTCCAGCATCCGAATACCTTCGGCGCGCGTGCGCGAATCGTAGGTGAGCATGATGCCCAGCTCAACGGCAAAGCGCGGATCGCCCGGGTTGCGCTCGGCCAGGGCGCGCATGGCGGTCACCGCCTGCTCCTTGCCTTGGCCCGTTCCATACATCGTCTGGTAGTAGGCCAGTGCGATGTCGCCATCCGGAGGATGATCGCCATAAAGCTGCTTGTAGATGCGCATCGCGTCATCAAGCTTGCCCTGCCGCGCCAGATCGCCGGCCTTGCGCAGTTCATTGCTCTCGACGCGGGTGCTCGCCAGTGCTTCAATCTTGCCAATGTTTGGATCGGTTGGCCGAGCTTCGCGCAGGCGATCGAGCGCGTCGGCCGCCTTGTCTGATCCGATAAGTTTCAGATCGCGCGCCAGCCCAACCAGGGCTTCAGGATTTTTGGGATCGGAGAGAAGAATCTGCTGCCAGAGCTGGATGGCCATGTCGGGCCGTCCGCGCGCCTCAAGAGCATGCGCTTTTCCAACCAGAATTGCGCGTGTTTGATCCGCAGACTGGATCGCTGGTTTGACTGTCTGGGCGAGACTTATCTGGACCGCCAAAAGAAGGCAACCGGCAACGATCCAAGTCTTTCCCCGAGTCCCCCAGCAGACCCTCATGAGCGATTCCATTCTACTTGCAGCTGCCCCCCTGGACCAAACCGAAAACGACCGTCGAGAAAACCATTGCAGAAGAGGGCAAGATTCTGATCGTAATACGCCAAGTCCTTTCCGTACAATCCCGAAGCCGAATCGCGCATCCGGCTCATGCGCACCGTTTGCTGTGCACTGAGGCGCGACATATCGGGGTACGCGCGGAGGTAAGGAAGCACCGCCGCAGAGAACCCCACAGGTCCATCTTGCGCCTCGGGAACCCCTTGGTCGCTGACCTTTTCCGGAGGGGCATCATGATTGGCAAGATAAACACTCATTCCGGGAAGCGAACTGAGAATCTGGCCCCGCGCCGGGTTCTTGCCGTCGATCATCCCGGCCCACAAATAGACCCGGATCGCGTCATAGCTTCCCACCGGCGGCGTGGGGTTCGCGCTTCCCGAAGGCTGCGCGTTCGACGGGTAAAAACCGTCCTGGGGAATGTAGTTCACCCAGTCCATGGCAAAACCATGGCGCGCACTCTGTTCCAGCAGATGAGGAATGCCCTGCGAAATCTGGCTCCACGGCCCCGAGGGATCGAGATTGCCGAACCGGTCGAAGAGAAATACGGGCAGATAACTGGGATTGATCGTATAGGAGTGCTCATGCTGAAAGCCGGTCGAGCCTGGCAGGAGCATCGGTCCGAACCCTGGCAGATCGACTACTTCCCTTTTGGCGATCTGCGCCATCATGCCGCGGCCGATCGCGGTGTACTTTGGCGCCTTCCACAGCCGCCCCGCCTCAACCAGCGTGTATGCCATCCACACATCGGCATCCGAAGCGGGATTCGGATCGAGTGTCGTCCAGTTCCCTGTCTTGTCCTTGCCCCACAGCCACGCGGGCAGATGGTTTTGGAGATCGTTGCCGGCCAGGTTGGCTTGCGTCCAGTTCAGCACCCGGTCAAAAGCAGGCCGGTCGTCGTCGGCCAGCGCGAAAAACATCGCGTAGGCCTGCCCCTCTGAGGTCGTGTGGTCCCCCGCCGAGTGATCGATCACCCGGCCCTGTGCGTCGATGAAGTGCGAAGCATAGCTGTTCCAAAGCGGCCACGGACCTTGCTTGCAGCCGCCGGTTGCAGACAGCATGAGTACGGCAACAATCAGCAACCAACGCTTGGGGAATCCCATCGCAACAGTTCTCCAACAGGGGTTTCAGACAGACCCGTAGCACTTGCATGCAAGACAGGTAGATATGGCTCGGGTTACTCCTTCAAGAGTAACGCTGAATTCAGGCCCTGCGGCTTTCAATCGACGATCGGGCAAAGAATGGCATCCTTTTGAAGGGAGCCGGGAGTGCGGATTGCGCGGGCAGGCACAGCCAGGATCGATCCCCGCCCTAGTGGGCGACCATCTTCAGGCGCGCGCGCGCCTTGTTGCGCAACCATTGCCGCATCCAGAGCGCAATCAGCGACGACAGCGCGAGCACAACCACCGAGGCCAGCCAGGGCACTTCCATGAACCACAGCGTCAGTCGCGTCCACCAGGGCAGCACGCCGACGTGGTAGATCTCAGAGCCGATGCGGAACGATTGGAACTGCGTGCCGTGCAGAACCGCAACCGAGCCGGAGATGTCGCTGGACTGCTGCACCTTGATGAAAGTCTCGATGAAGGGCTCGAAGGCGCTGGTATCGCGCAGATGGATGGCCACGATGCTGCGGCCGCCAGCATCGAACGGCGACTTGATTCCTTCGATGACGGAGTCGGGCGTGCCCGCCGGCGGTCAGGTCGCCGGATTCTGTGTGCTCCTCTGAGCCGATCTTCCACCACGCGTGATGCAGAACCGGAGCAAAGAAGCCCTGCGTGTCGTGAACCTGAATCTGGCCGCTGCGCAAGGCACCGGCAGGTTGTTGTTCAGCTTGTCGAAGCCCGGCTGGTCGTCGCCGGTGCCGATGACCAGGAAGTCGTCTGTGGCGCCGTTGTTGCATCGCCTCCGGCCCCGCAACAGTGACGCGCAGAGCCGGAAAGCCGGTCTGGCGGCTGAAGTGGCCCATCAGGGTGACAAAGGTCTCGATCTCCTGCTCGGTGGGCGCTGGCGGGCAGCACCACGGTGGTCTCGGCCAGGTCGGCAAGGCGCGTGAACGGAAAGCCGGCGTTGGCGAAGATCTCAAGATTGGGCATCGGCGCGTAATGCGGATAGCCGCGCAGATCGAGATAGGTATCGCGCAGGATGGCGCCCTGCATGTTGATGGGCGTGGTGTCCTGGCAGCCGCCCTTCTTGAGCATCTGAAAGGTGAAATCGAAGGAGAGCGAGTTCGAGAACGGCCGCAGATTGACGACCGGAACCGGCACATCGACCTGCATCTTGCGCGAAGCTTCCTGGCCCGGAACCAGCGGCACCGAGCCCAGAAAGGCGTTGTTGATGCGCACCTGCATGCTGGAGATGGGACCGATGGGAATCGAGTTGTAGCGATAGGCCAGCCGGAGAACGGCATTGGGACGCTCGCGGATAAAAAATGTCGGGCGCAATGCGGAAGTACACATTCAGCGGCGCCGACCCATCGCCCTGCATCTGGTCTGAATTGGCATAGTCCCACAGCGCGATGGTCTGGTCGGTACGCGCCCAGCGCGGGGCGCCGTCGGGTTGCTGCCGTGCCGGCAGCGTGAGTTTCTGAATCGTGGACTGCGCTCCATCGAGCATGTCGCTGTGCAGGGCGACTGCCTGCGCCGCCATCAGCGCCTGGTCCGGATTGACTCCGGCAACCACCAGAACCTTGCTGTAGGGATCGTTGGGATTGGTCCGCATGGCCACCGTCGGGCCGTTGACATTCAGGCAGATTCAAGCCAGGCGGGAAGATTGCCGGAATCGTCAGAGACCACGATGGCATTGCCCTGCGGAATCTGCCCGATGTGCACCGGAAAGCGCACCGGCCGGTTTTCAGAAATGAGCCCGAAGTAGCTTGAGACGATGCCCGCTGCCTGGATGGCTTTGTAGCGAAGGAGCCGACGCAAACACGATGGGAATGCTCAGCGGCTGAATCACCGCCGGATCGAGAAACGGCATGGGAAGCTGCTTCAGGTCGTCGGCCAGCGGCAGCTGATCGCCGCGAATATCGAGAAAGGTGTTGCGATGAACGCGCGCCCAGAGCGTGGTGTTGGCCGGGTCTTCGCAAACCAGCGTGTAATGGCCGATGAACTGGATGGTCAGGGTGTTGTTGTGCACCAGCAGCTCGGGCGGAATCGTAAACTCCGCCTCGGCATCATGGCTGTCCGAGCCGCCGACTTGCCCGGGCGTGGGCTGCACGGTCGCGAACAGCGTTCCATTCATGATCAGCTTGATGTGGCTGAGCTGCGGCAAAAGGCTGGGGGAGAACGCATAGAAGATGTGGATCTTGGCGCTGCGCACGACATGCGTCTGGGGAAGCGTGAAAAAAATCTCATGCCGGCTGTCGATGCCGTGCATTTCAATCTGCGGCGAGCCCGCATCGTTCAGCGTGAATGTGTCCTGGTATTGTCCGGGTGGAACCTGTGCCGGTTTGTCGGTTGGAGCGGTTTCGAGTACCCCTGCCGGCGCCTGAATGCCGGCGGTGGATGCATCCTGTGCGCGCGCATCCACTGGATGAGCAAGGCCCGACAACACCACTGCCAATCCAAGAATCATCGAAGAGCGCGCAACCGAGAGAGCCGCCGCCTTCTTCTTGGCCTTCTGATCCTTGCGCAGGAAGAGGGTGTCAAAGACCATCTTGAGGCCCGTCATCGAGATCGAGAAGATGCGCACAAAGCTGCGCAGAATGTCGTCGCTCTCGCGCGACTCGCCCCAGCCCAGCCATGAATCGGCACGGGAGTAGAGCACCATCGTCAGCACTTCCTGCTCGGTAATCGTCAGTGGCAGGAATTTGACGCGCAGAACGGTTCCCTCCGACGAAACTACGGTGGCAGGCAGCTCAGTGGCCATCTTGGGCTCGGTAAAACCGATGCGGAGCTCCGACTGCTTCAGCAGTTCGACCGACTCGTTGAATCGGATGCTGGTGCCGCCGGAAGACATGTCGATGGTCTCGCCGGCGATGATGCGGCCGTCGGGAAGGTGCACCTCGATGGGCGTGACGATGCTGATGCGGACCGTGGTGCGCAACTGCTTCATCTCCCGCGCAACTGCCGTGCACACGCCGAGAATGATCACGTTGACGAACGCCCACAGCATATTCATGATCACCGTGCCGGGGCGATCGCGATCCCAGATGAAGAAGCGCGGAATGGCAATCAAAATTCCGCAGATATTAAACAGCAGCATGATCAGAAACGGCTGCGCGATGCGCGTATCGAAGAAGGTGCGCTTGACCACGCCGCCCTTGGCCGTCACGTTGAATTTGCCCAGCTTGGGATTGATCAGCGCCATCATGGTGGGCAACAGAATGTAGGGCGAAAGAACGGTCTCGTAGATTTCGTTCCAGAACGAATGCCGATGCTCGCCCTGGATGCGCGAGTTGGTCACGTTCGAGAGCGTAAGGTGAGGCAGCGCGTAGGCGAGAATCGCCGCCCAGTATCCGGGAACGTTGGTGTGGTTCAGCAACAGATAAATCAACGGCGCGGAAAGAAAGATAAGCCGCGGCACCGCGTAGAGAAAGTGGCACATGGCGTTGAAGTAGCAAAGCCGCTGCGCAAACTTGAGATTCCCGGCGCAAACAGCGGATTGTCGGTGCGCAGAATCTGGATCATGCCGCGCGCCCAGCGAATGCGCTGGCCGACGTGCGCTGACAGCCGCTCCGTCGCCAGCCCCGCCGCCTGCGGAATGTTGATGTAGGCCGTGCCCCAGCCGTTCATCTGCATGCGCAGCGAGGTGTGCGCATCTTCGGTCACCGTCTCAACGGCGATGCCGCCGATCTCGTCGAGAGCGGTCCGGCGCAACACCGCGCAGGAGCCGCAGAAGAAGGTCGCGTTCCAGAAGTCGTTGCCGTCCTGCACGATGCCGTAGAACAGCTCGCCTTCGTTGGGAATGATGCGGAACTGGCCCAGGTTGCGCTCAAACGGATCGGGCGAGTAGAAATGGTGCGGCGTCTGCAGCATGGCCAGCTTGGGATCGCGCAGGAACCAGCCCAATCGTCATCTGCAGAAAGCTGCGCGTGGGCACGTGATCGCAATCGAAGATGGCCACGTACGGCGACGTCATGCTCTTCAAGGCGGTGTTGATGTTGCCCGCCTTGGCGTGGAAGTTGTCGGGACGGATCTTGTAGCCGATGCCGGCTTCGAACGCGAACTGCTCGAACTCCTTGCGGCGCCCGTCGTCGAGGATATAGATGTGCAGCTTGTCCGCCGGCCAGTCGATATTCAGCGCGCCCAGCGCGGTATAGCGCACCACATCCAGCGGCTCGTTGTAGGTGGGGATCAGCACATCGACGTGCGGCCACTCTTCGGTCGCCTCGGGCAGCGGCACCGGCGCGCGGCGCAGCGGCCAGATGGTCTGGAAGTAGCCCAGAAACAAAATGAAGAAGGCGTAGGTTTCGGCCGCCACCAGGCTCAGAATGAAGAATGCGTCAAGCGCACCCCAATGATTGGCCGGATCGTTGAAGAACCGGTACGTCATCGTCAACCGCCAGTAGCCATAGCGGAAGGTGCAGAACATCGACATCATCATCAACGAAAGCGTGATGAGGTAAGAGTCGGAGCTGCGCCCGATGGCCAGCGCCATCAGCATGGTCAGCAGCCCGCACACCGCCTGCTGCGGCCATGTCAGCGGAAGCATTCCGAGGAAGATGAACACGCTCGCCGACGCAAGCAGAAACGACAGCCGCAGGAACTTGGTGAAGACGTTCTCACCTGCTCCAATTTCCTGCCAAAGATCAACTGCTGTCATCGCTCACTCCAGCGCACGCCGCGGTAGGTCGTCGTCGCCGGCGCGGAAAGGCTCTTGACCCAGGTGGCCAGCGCGCCAAAGTCTTCAGCAAGCGCGGAGTTGGGAGCGTAATCCATCACCGTCATACCCTCAGCCAGTGCCTCGCTGATTGCCGGCGCGCGCCGCAGCGCAAAGGGCAGCAGCCGGTCGCCAAGCTGCTCGCGCAGCACCTCGCGCACGTCAAGATTCAGCGGCAACGACGGATCGAACTGATTCAGGATGTAGTAAGGCAACGACGCTTTTCCGCCCGGGTTGCCGTTGCGATCAAAGAAAGCGTCAATCGAGCTGACGCTGACTACCGAGTTCATGTCCGGCACCACCGGGACCAGCAGCAGCGGCTGCATGCGCAAAATACGGCGCGTGGTTGCGCCGGATGCGGTGGCCAGATCGACGATCACGCGACTCACGCCGCGCGAGTACTTGGAAATCTCCGCCGTCAGGTTCTCCTGCCCCGCCGTCTCCGGGCCAAGCCCCTCCGGGTCGAGAGTCACCATCTGGATCGGCGCGTCGGAGCTTGCTCCGGGAGGGCTGAAGGTGCGCAACATGCCCGGACGCTGATCGCGCGCTCCAAAGTAAAACGGCAACAGCCCAAAAGCCGCCGTATCCACGAGCAACACGCGCTCGCCGCGCGCGGAGAGAGCGCGCCCGAGCGTCGCAACCAGACTTGTTTTGCCCACCCCGCCGGCCAGCGAAAAGATAGCAAGCGACGGCGCCCGCGCAACCACAGGTTCCCGCACCGCTTCAGGCGTGGGCGGAGTGGCCTCGAAAACCGAACGGAGCGCAAACCAGCGCGATGCCATGCGCTCCCGCGATCCCTGCAGCGTATCTTCCGGAGCCTGCGGCGCGGGCGCGGGAACAGAGGCAGCGGGGGCCTGCTGCGAAACCTGAGGGCGATCGTTCATGAGCCACGCAGGACGGCCACTCGCCTCGCGCGGCTCCGTCTGCGACCACGCAGCGGGCGCCGAAGCGGCGGGTGACGAACCACTCGATGAAGGCCCAGCGAATCCTTCGCTTGTCTGAGCCGCCGGGGGCTGAGCAACGGCGGAGGGGGGTGCTTCGTGGGACGCGAACATCGAGTAGTCGTAAGGCTGCGGATAAAAAGGCGGCTGGACCGAATTGAACAGAGGAGAGTCTCCCATCCCGCCCGACTGAGGCTGGGGCTGCCACGCCGGCTGGGCCGAGGGTTGCCATGTCGGCTGAGCCGGTGGAGGCACATTGGGCGCCTTCGGCTGAGGCGCCGGGTCCGAAACCTGCTGCACGACATGTTCCGCGCTCTGTTGCGGGACATGTTGTGCCGCGGCCTGCTCAGCGGCACGGCGAGCTGCAAGCTCCGCTGCAAGACGCGTTGAGCGTTGCGCCACCTGATCAGCGACCAGTTGGGCTTCCTCCGCGGCGTTTTGAGCCGCAATCCGCTCCGTAGCAAGACGCACGGCCGCGCGCTCGGCGGCTTGCTGTGCCGCATACTGCGCAGCCATCTCAAAGGGTCTCAATCCATGCTGCGAAGGCTTTTCTGACTCGTGAAGGCCGGTCTGAAAAAGCGGCTCGCCCTGGATCAGCGAGGTGATGGGGGGGAAATCCGTCGCAGCGGGTGCACTCTGGTCCTGCGAGGTTGTAGCGGCGTCGGCGGGTGGCTCTGAAACTTGCTGAATCCTGGTGTCGGCGCGGCTCGAAATCTCCTCCGCCTGCTGAGCTTCTTGCGCCTGTGCTTCCGCGGCTCGCGACGCTTCCGCTTCCTGTTTTGCCTTCCGCTCCTGCTCTTCGAGCATCTCCTGCATGCGCAGGCGGGTCATCTCCCGAGTCTGCGCACGCGCAGCCGAGAAGTCCCGGTACTTTGCGCCATGCAGATTGGCCCAGGAATAAAGTGTGGCTACATCCTCTGGAGTCTCTGTCTGGTCGCTCAGCGGTTTGCGATCTGTCATTGAACACCCATAAGGTCTTTACTGCCGTAAAGTACTAATTTTTGATCCCCACCCGCTCCCCTGCCGTCGCCTCGATCGGACCGAAGCCGGCGCCTCTGGAAATGACAGGTTTCTCTTCAGGAATCGTAGCGGCCGGCTGTTGTCAGAACAATAACACTTGCACACTTTCGTTCCTACCACTTTCTTGCCATGAGACTTAGGCAATGTGCTTCGTTTTCTTCGGTATGCGGCTCATTCTTGCCGCGATGTTACCAACGAGCAGAGAAAGAGATCACTATGGTATCCGATTCCTAGATTACCTCAGCCGAAGAACAAGCGAAAGCGCTTTCCTTGGAGTAGCTTTCTTGATACTGCCTAAAAAGACAACATCACGAAGGTTTTACTTCAGGCCCGGCCCGGACATCCACAGACCGCCGCCAACGGTCGCGCCATCCCTGTGGTACCTTTGGAATTAGCGGCCTTTACGAGCTCGTAGCTCAGTTGGTAGAGCATCGCCCTTTTAAGGCGTTGGTCCTGGGTTCGAGCCCCAGCGAGCTCACCACAAAACCCCTCTCGGCCGCAAACCCTTTCCCGAAATCAGGACGGTCGCACCGATCTGACTTCTCTTGCAACAAGCGTGGCCTTCCCGCGCCTGACTGGCCTCCGCCCTGCAACTTCCGCGGCGCGGCAGCGGGCGATTTGTTCGATCAGCTTCACCGGGACAGACTGATCCAGCGAAAAGCGAATGGTTCCCTTCTCAATGGGGTACGGCTTCAGCGCATCCCCCAGCGCAGCCACCACGCCCGCCGTTGCCGCATAGAGCGAAACATGCGCCTTCCACGCAGCAAAATAAATCAGCCGCTCGCCGCCCAGCTTGTAGGTGGGCATGTTGTACGAGATGCTCTCTTCAGCGTCAGGGACCGCCCTGCGTATCGCAGCACGCACGCGATCCAGAGCACCCCGCCTGGGTTCTGGCTGCGCCTCAAGGTACGCCTCGACGGATTGATAGACGGGTTTGCTCATAGCTCCGCGCTCTTGTCCGGATCAGGGCCTCTCAAGCAGTGGGAATGAGAATCTCTGTGATCAGCTCCGCTTCCGGCGTCGTCTTTGGATCATTCACATAGTTCTCGATCGCAAACCCAGGGCGCATCGCGACCTTCTGGTGTGCAATCTCCCACGCCCTGCCCGATACCGGCCCCAACTCGGAGTAAGGCCCGGTATACGTCAGGCAGGAGTACTTGCCGCCTTCGAACTCCTCGTACTGCAACCCGGCAGGCAGGTCGATCGGCCGGCCCTCAATCGCTGCGCCGGCGCGATACACGTTCGGCGGACCCATCTTGTACAAGCTGAAATGCGCCGGGCGAACCTGGTTCTTCGCTTCCAGAGCGGGTTTGAGCCGGTGAAACTCCTGCCAGGCAGCCCACGCTGTCTCCTGAAATGGACCAACCTTCTCGACAAACACGCAGTGAGTCCGCGGCCATTGCACCACGACTGGATTTTCGGTGAGATTCATACGACCTCCTGAGAAAGGGCTGTTGATCCTGGGCAACACCCGTCACCCCGCGCGCTGCCTCTGCTTTGCAACACTAAGCCGTCGGCTTGTCCGGAGGCGGCATCGAGGCCAGGAAACGGCGCGCGAACTCCTCGCTGTACTCCTCCAGAAGCGTCCGCACCCGTTCCGGATCATCCGAGCGCACGATCAGCCCCGCATGGTGGTGCTTCTTCATGCGCAACACGATTTCGGGAGCGGTGAACGCCTCCGTGTCCGGCTCCGCGGTCTGCGCCAGGCAAAGAACGCTGCCCGCGTAGCTGTGA
>CAWBSV010000041.1:0-61910 GCA_963791505.1 uncultured Acidobacteriaceae bacterium | reverse complement strand
CGCTGCCGGGCAAAACGGCGCGCGGTTGTTCGGCGAGCGGGGCTGCTGGCTTGGGATGTTCTTGGATTTGGGGGATGGCATCTTAGTCCTCGTTTTCGATTCGGTATTCACGGAATGGGTTCGGCCGTGAATCCGAATGATAGAGGATTTGACGAATGAATCTGCAACTCCAAAATCTGCAACTCAAGAATTGAAATCCAAAGTTTGCCATTCAGGGGGAAGAATACGTGGGCACTGAGAAGGTTGGTGAGATCGGGTCCGGAATCAACCAAACGTTAACAATCGGCGGACTGGCGCGCGGATAGGATGGCTCTGTGGTCGGCCAAGCAAATGCAGTTCACTCCCCGCGCAGCATGGCGGATCCGAGCGAGCCTATTTGAGATAGGCGCGGACGAGGTCGATCAGGTCTTCCGCCAACTCGGGAGCGATCTGTTCCCGGGCACCGTCGGTGAGATGAAAGCGGATGTGCGTTTCGAGCACTTCGCCCATCAGGCTATTGACGCCTCCACGGACGGCGGCAAGGAGCATCAATTGGCCGCCGCAGTCCTCATCGGCAGTGAGCGAACGCTCGACGGCGTCGAGTTGGCCGCGCAGTTTGCGCAGGCGCTGAAGCAGCTTCACTTTTTCCCGTTCGTGGTGCGACATGACGAGTTCCTCCGACTTGACAATACCCACCGGGGGTATGGTATTAACCCTATGGGGGTATAGGTGTGGCTTAATTCTAAAACCGCTGGGCTCGCCACTGCACTCCATTCCACTCTGCATATCGTTGCAAAGGACAAGTCCATGGCCGGTCGAGTGGCTGAATCCGTCGAGGACCGCAGCCATCGGCATCGCGCTGGCTCTGGGCTTGCTCGCCGCGGCTCGGGCACAGACGGTGGATCCTCTTCCCTCGGCGCCTGGACCCAGCGCCTCGAACCCTGCTTCGGCCTATCGGGGGCAATCGATCGCCGCATTGATGCAGAGCGTCCAGCCCACAGCGGAGTTCAATTCTCGCAACGACGGCAGTCAGCAGGACGCAAGCGACCAAACCGGCCACGGGCCCACGGAGTCGCCTGTCATCGCCATGTTCCCGCATCCCGCCGGGGAGTTCCTGGTGGATCTCAGGACAGGCGAACTTCATTTTTCAAGGACGGTTGCCGTTTCATGAGTTGTATGAGGGCATAAACAGCTTTCGCAATTCGGCCGAGTACAAGACGTCGATGGTGGGAACACTTTACACGGCGTATCGGCCCACGCATTCTATCCGTTACAACACCGATTTAATTCTTGATTTCGAGGTCGCTGGCGGCCGGGGCCTGAGTGAGGCGCTGGGGCTGGCGGGGTTTACCAATCTGGATGTGGTGAGAAATCCGAATCTCGGCTCGGTGCCCTATCTTGCCCGCTACCAGATACACCAGGTGTTCGGGCTAACGCAGAAGACGACTGAACAAGAGACCAACTTTTTCGCGCTTGCACCGACTGTGCCGGTGCGAAGGCTTGAATTTCGTGTCGGGAAGTTGACGCATGCCGGATTTTTTTGACATCAACGGACCGGGATCGGACAGCCATCTGCAATTCATGAACTGGACGATCGATAACAACGGCGCGTGGGATTATGCAGCGGACACGCGCGGATATACGGTCGGCGGGATGGCCGAGTACGACGATCGCATCTGGAGCTTTCGTTATGGAATTTTTGCCATGCCGGTTGTCGCGAACGGCATCGACCTGGATTGGGCATTCAGCCGGGCCAATGGGCAGAACGGTGAGTTTGAACTGCGGCAGAGCCTGGTTCCGAATCGCAAGGGCGTGACCAGGATTCTGTTCTTCGCTAACCGCGCGCACATGGGGACGTATCGGGAAGCGACTGAAGACTTTCCTTAATGGCACAGATCAAGCCAGGTATGGAATCACGGTGCCCAGCATCTTGCTGCATGAGCACTTCAGCGCCCTGAAGTATGGAGCGGGGTACAACACGGAGCAGGAGATCACCGAGAATTTGCGCGTGTTTGGCCGGTTTGGTTGGAACGAGGGACAGCACGAATCGTACGCGTACACCGAAGTGGATCAAACGGTGCTCGCTGGTGCCGATTACGCTGGAACGCGCTGGCGCCGGCCGAGCGACAAGGTCGGCATTGCGGTGGTATCGAACGCCATCAAGCGCGATCACCAGGAGTATTTGAAGTTGGGTGGGTTGGGGTTTTTGCTGGGGGATGGCAACGGTAGCCCGAACTTTCAGCGCGCGAATGGGGACCTCAACTACGGGCGCGAAACGATCGTCGAGAGCTACTATACCTACCACGCGTGGCGAGGCATGTTCTTTTCGGTCGATGTGCAGCACATCGATAATCCGGGCTACAACCGGGATCGCGGACCGGGGTGGGTGGGCTCAGTGCGCGGGCACGTGGATTTCTAGCTGACTCGGGCGAATTGGGCTGCGGTTCGATTCCAGGCGCGCAGCAATGAACTTGGCAGCGGCCTTCAATCGGCTGCCGCGGCGGAGAAGAAGAGGGCATCCGCGGTTGCGGACACCCTCTTCGCTTCACCGGTTCGCGTTTGGCTTGAAACGGGATCAAGTTTCATGGCCGCCCTACTGACCGGGTGCGATCGATTCCATCTGCTGCACAGTCTTCTTGTTGATTCGCGAAGTAATGCCCGCTGCGAACTGAACCGAGCGAAGCTCGTGCGACTGACCATCGGTGTCGAAGCGCAGAACGATGCGACTGTCGTCGGGCGCGGGCTCGCCGGGCGCGAGAATCCAGTTGAAGAGTGTTCGGCATCGCGGCCCCTGAGGCTGACGATGTTGCCCGAGGAGTCCCGCTGCACGGTGTAGTAGCCGGCCGGCATGCTCTTTCCGGCGACCGAGAAGTTAAAAGGAACTTTGAGAGTCGTTTCAGCAGCCGCCACGTTGCCAGCCAAAGCTGCTGCCGCCAGGATTGCCGGCGCCAGAACGATTGAGCGAAGAATTGATGTCATATCCGTTTCCTCCTGCCTACACAGCGACAGTACGGCAACGGAAAAATAAAGTTGTTAAGTCCCCGTCGAGAAAACGTCAAGGTTTTGCGGGGGAATTTTCTTTGCCGAGGAGACAGCAAGCTGAGCGTGGCTCAGGTCCATGTGAATCTCCTGCAACACAGCCTCGTGGCTCGACGCAGGATTGCTCTCCACGATGGAAATAGCTCGATGCAACATCTCTGCAGCTTCACTAAATGCACCGCGCTCGACTGCATGCTGGGACGCTGCGCGCAGCGACTTTACGGCACGCTGCCAGTCTCCGGCTGCTTCGTAGTGCAAAGCCATTTCACGGGCAACGCTGGCTTCGCGGCCAGCGAAGAGAGCACCAAGTCGCTGCGCAATGCGAATGTGGCGCCTGGAACGCGAAGCCGAGCTCTGGCGCTGATAGAGCACTTCACGATAAAGGCCGTGCGCAAAGACATAAAATGCTGAGACAGATCCGTCGGGAAGCTCATCCTGGCCTGCACGTTCAAGGAAGTAGAGACGATGCGCCAATTGATCGCAGGCGTCTTCAATCTCCGCCGCATCCTGTTCGAGAGCTGCGGCCACCGCCCACGCGGGAAATGCAACGCTCAGCAGGCTGCCTGCTTCAAGCAATCTTTGCTCCTGCGGAGCAAGCCGCTCGATTTCGAGCTCGATCATCTGTGCCAGGCCTTCGGGGACCTGTGCCTCGACTTCAGAGAGATCGGTGCACGGCGGGCGGTGTTTCCAGAGCGGCACGCCGTTTGAGTTCTCCCGCAACAAAAATCCTTGCGCGATCAGGTGTTCAAGAATCGCGATGGCGAAGAGCGGGTTTCCTTCGGAGTGGCGATGGACAAAGGTTGCCAGGCCGACGGGCAATGTCTCCTGACGCAGTTCCCTGGTGATCAATTTGGTCACGGCGGCTGCGGCCAGAGGAGGCAGAGGCAGCTCGGCGCACAGGCGGCGCATCAGGAGGTCTTGCTTGAGGTTCTTGAGGGTCGAAAGGGTGGCTGCGTCGTGCGGACGGTAGGTGGCAACGATCATCAGCCTCGCCGGACCGCGGCGCCGCGCCAGCGCGGAGAGCAGAAGCAAGGTCGGTGTATCGGCCCAGTGAACATCTTCGACGATCAGGATAAGAGGCTTTTCTGAAGCGAGTTCTTCGAGCGCCGCACAGAGGTCGCTGGCCATGCGCTGGTGTGCTTGACGATGAGCTGGCTCGACAGAGAAGTGCTCGCGATTCGATCCGCATGCCCACGCGGGTGCGACTCGGTTGAGGGCGGCGCGCACTCTCTCGCCGTCTGGTGAGGAACACATCTCGCACAGCGCGTCGGCGATGGGGTAGTACTCTTCCCTGGCTCCGAGGCCCTCAACGCATTGACCCTGCGCGATGCATGCGGAATGCGAGGAACTCACCTGCCGGCAGAGCGCATCGACCAACGCTGTCTTCCCGATTCCGGCTTCACCGGTGATGAAGACGAGACGTCGTTGTCCGGATACCGCTTGTTCCACGTGCGCCTCGAGATTGGCAAGCTCAAGCTCGCGACCGACGATGCGGGGAGGTGCGATGGCGGCGCTGGCGATCTTCTGGGACGAGGCGGGATGCGTGTCCGCAAATTCCGTTACAGCCGCAACAAAGCAGTAGCCGCGCTTGGGCAGGGTCTGGATGAAGCGGGGTTGCGCGGGATCGTCGCCGAGAATCCGGCGCAGATCGAGGACGTAGGTTCGGAGCACCTGGGGTTGGACATACGTGTCAGGCCAGAGCGCATCGAGAAGTTCATCGTGTGTGATGAGGCGGCCTGGGTTATCGATGAGGTAGCGCAGAACTGCGAAGGGTTTAGGAGGAAGTGTGATTTGCGCGCCATTCAGCCACAAGCGTTCATTAACTGTATCGAGGCAAAACGACGCAAAGTGCTTCATCCAGCCGACTCCGGGGAAGTTTAGGGGATTAGCTGCACGCGGCATGCCATTGAAAGGCGCCGCACGATTCTTCAGAGTCTCTTCGTTTGCAACAGATGGCTGCGCCCGATTGATCCCGAGTGCCGCGATAACTCGCTCGAAATCGAAATGAAGTGTTCACAATCGGACAAGTTTCGCTCAGTCAGGCCGCATGGGCTTCTACGCGTGCTCTCGACACGCAGTTCCCCGAGTTGATCAATTGGACGCGGCTGAAGGGAAATCCGCTCTCTGGCGCGCGCGGATTGACGCGAATGAAACGGAGAATTTTTCGATTCTTCAGGTAAATGAAGCTACTTGTTCGCGGGTGCGGGCTGCGCTTGGCTATTTTCGGGCAGCGCGACGATGACTTCGCCGGGCTTGGCGTAATGGAGCTTGAGGCGGGCCTCGCGCTCAATGGCTTCAGGATCGGACTTGAGATGCTGGACGTGGTCTTTAAGGCGTGCGTTTTCGTCTTGAAGATCCTTGATCTCGCGTTGCAATTGCTGGTCTTCAGAGCGTTTTTGATGCCAGACGCTGAGACCATTCTTGCCGTTGATAACATGCCAGGTGAGGAGCAGGGCGAGTGCCACGATGACCGCGGTTCCGGCTGGACGCCACACACGCAGCGTCCAGTCGAGGGCCCGTTGAGGGATGGGGGCTGCAGGTTTTTCTGCTGCTTCCTGCTCAGTTTTTCTCGTGTCATTCATCGCTGCGTATGAATCCTTCTAGGACAAAACAAATTTTTCGGCGGCGGCCTTCAAGGCTTCCATGTCGTGCTCGTTGCGGGCCTCGGTGTAGGCGCGAACTACTGGTTCAGTGCCTGAGAGGCGATAACAAACCCACGATCCATCGTCGAGAATCAGCTTGAGGCCATCGGTGCGCACGACACTGGTAACCTTGCGCCCGCTGAGCTCGGTGGGGTCTTTCTTCAACTTCTCAGTGAACGCGGCTTTCACCTCCGGGGTCAAGCGGAAGTTCTCGCGAACGGGATAGAAGGAACCAACCTTGGCAAAAAGCTCTTTGAGCTGGGTACCGACGCTCTTGCCGCGTGTCGCCACCATCTCAGCCATGAGCAGTCCTGCGATGACGCCGTCCTTCTCCGGAACGTGGCCGCGAATGGTGAGACCCGCTGACTCTTCGCCGCCGATGGCGATCTTGTCGGCGATGATGAGTTCGCCAATGTACTTGAAGCCGACCGGGGTTTCATAGAGCGGGACCTTGTGGTGTTCGGCAAGGGCGTTGATGAGGTTCGTGGTGGCGACGCTTTTTGCCACGCCGTTCTTCCAGCCGCGCGTTTCGACGAGATAGTCAAAGAGCAGGGCGATGACGTAGTTGGGCTGGATGAAGGTGCCGTCCTGATCGACGATTCCAAAGCGGTCGGCGTCGCCGTCGGTGGCGATGCCCAGGGACGCGCCGATCTCTTTCATCTTCACTTTGCAATCGCCGAGCAGATGATCGTCGGGCTCGGGAGCGTGGCCGCCAAAAAGCACATCGCGATAGTCGTGGACGGTTTCGACGGCGACTCCGGCGCTGCGCAGGAGATCGGAACTGTACCCGCGGCCCGCGCCCCAGAAGGGGTCGAAGACGATCTTGATGCCGGATTTGGCAATGGCTTTGAGGTCGACCAGCTCGCCAAGTCGCCGGAGGAAGGCTTGCTTCACGTCAGTGGTCTCAAACCCAGCGCCCGACGGAGCCTTGAGGAGAACGTTGCCACCGGATGCAACAGCATCGTCGATGGCCTTCTCAATCTGTTTCGTCACTTCCGGCAGAGAAGGGGCGCCGTCGTGAGTGGAGAACTTGATTCCGTTGTATTCGGGAGGATTGTGCGAAGCGGTGAAATTGATGGCTCCGGAGGTCTTGTTGGTCTTGACCGCATACGCAATAGCGGGCGTGGGCGCTGCCTCACTGATGACGATGGGCGTGACGCCTGCAGCCGCGAGGACCTGAGCGGCGACGTCGACAAAGTGTTCGCCAAGGAAGCGCGGGTCCCGGCCAACCAGCACGCGGTGCGGCTCGGGCTGTGTCTTGACATAGGTAGCGATGCCCGCAACGGCGAGCTTGATATTGGCCAGCGTGAACTCATCGGCAACAATGGCTCTCCAGCCGGAGGTGCCAAACTTAATGACTGTGCTCATTTCTTTCGCCTCAGGTCCGGGATCGCCGGACACATGGATCATACTGCCCGGCCTTGGAGGACTTGGCAAGGGTGAACGGGATTGCGCGATGGAGCCGAAGGTCGGGTCGGCTACCATTGATTTCTCGAGTGCTGAATGAGCGACGAATGCGGTTGAGAACGAGGGCGATTATGTCTGAATCGGGAACGCAAGCGCGGATTGTTCTGACCACGGTGGCCGATGCTGCGGAAGCCGAGCGCTTAGCGCACACCCTGGTGGAGGAGCGTTTGGCAGCGTGCACCACTCTCCTTCCAGGGGTTCAATCGATCTACCACTGGGAGGGCGCGGTGGAATCGGCGACCGAGATTCTGCTCCTGATCAAGACCGGCGCGGCCCAGGTAGCAGCTCTCGAGGAGCGGCTCAGATCGCTCCACAGCTATCAGACGCCTGAGTTCCTGGTGTTGAAGGTGGAGACCGGGAGTCCTTCGTACCTTGAATGGATGCAGTCGAACCTGCGCAAAGCGTGAGACGCGCTCGTGAGCTTGATCCGGTCATCTGGTATCCTGAGCTTCGGCGAAGTCTGACCGTTGCGGGGCATGAAAGCTTGATTCGAGTCGTGCAACAGCAGGTATCCGCCGCAAGTACGGGCCCATGCGCTGGCTAATGATTGCATTTCTCGTCTCTCTTGCAGCGCTCTTGTTGGCCGCGGCGGGCATGGCTCGCCATATCTGGTTACAGCGCGCACAAAAGGCAGCGAGCATTGACCAGCGACCTGAAGCTAAAGACATTGACACCGAGCCAGAACCTTGAGGGAACCCCCGTGAATAAAGAACTCTCGATGAATCAAACCGGTATAGACAGCGTGGCGGTGCGCGGTTCGGCCAGCATGACGCTTTTGCGGTACGCGGGAATTGTGCTGGCTGGGAGCGCTCTCGTGGCGATCAGCTCACGCATCGCATTGCCGCTTTATTTCACCCCAGTGCCCTTGACCCTGCAGCCGTTTGCTGTGCTGCTGCTCGGGTTGTTGCTGACGCCGCGCATGGCTGCGGCCACGCTGTTTGCATACCTGGCCGAGGGCGCGCTGGGATTGCCGGTCTTTGCGCCAACAGCCCTCGGCATCAGCGGCGTGGCTCACCTGCTTGGACCTACGGGTGGATACCTGATGGCCTACCCGGTGGCTGCGGGATTGATCTCTCTTCTTTTGCGTAGCACGAACCGTGGGTTTGCGGCTGCCGCGCTCAGTGCGGCCGCGGGCGACGCGGTCATTCTCGGCTTCGGAGCACTCTGGCTAGCGGACTCAACGCACGCACCGATTCAAGCGGTCTTGATGCTTGCGGTCGTTCCGTTCCTCCCTGGCGAAGCTTTGAAGATTGCTGCGGCTGCGGGCATCGCGTCGGGTTTCCGGCGACTGCGCAGGCGCGCCGTCTAGTTTTTCTTGTTCTTTTTTTGAAAGGATTCTCATTCATCGTGCCCACCAAGCAAGCCGAACCTAAAACCGGCATCGATATTTCGATTGCCCATAGTCCCGACTCCGA
Source organism: uncultured Acidobacteriaceae bacterium (assembly GCA_963791505.1). Taxonomy (GTDB): domain Bacteria; phylum Acidobacteriota; class Terriglobia; order Terriglobales; family Acidobacteriaceae; genus Telmatobacter. Next base: position 53,368 of record CAWBSV010000041.1, on the reverse strand, counting down.
TGACGCGTTTATGTTTTATGGCCTGGCCACCAACAAGGTGCGCGTTCCAGGCTTTCGGTTCAATCACACGCTGTGCGACATTGAGACGCTGAATATCAAGGCGCGCGATGAAGCGTTCTACGACGTCACCGCCATCAGCTTTCATGCCTACCCCTACCTGCAGAACAAGTACATGTTGATGGGCTGCGGGGGAAGCGTCGGCGAGGGGTATGGGCCGATGGTCGTCTCGGCAAAGCCTTTGGCGCCTGAGGATCTGGATCGCATCAAAATTGCCGTTCCGGGAACGATGACGACGGCCTACCTGGCGCTGAAGATCTTCAACCCGAAGCTGGAGACCGTGACGGTCCCGTTTGACCAGATTATTCCGGAGATTCTTGCGGGCAATTTCGATGCGGGGCTGATTATTCACGAGGGGCAACTCACGTACTCCTCGAGCGGACTACACCGGGTGATTGACCTGGGCGTTTGGTGGAAAGAGACGACCGGGCTGGTGCTTCCCCTGGGCGGCAACGCAATTAGGCGATCTCTGGGGAAAGAGACGATTCGCACCGTGACGAAGGCGGTGCACGACAGCATTCAGCATGCGCTGGAGAATCGCGAACAGGCGCTCGAGTATGCGATGCAGTTTGCGCGCGATCTGGACTCGAATCTTGCCAACCGCTTTGTGAGTATGTATGTGAATGACCGCACACTGGACTATGGACCGGATGGAAGGCAGGCGATCCGCAAACTGCTTGATCTGGGGCACGAGCGGGGGATTATCCCGATCGCGCCGCTGGTGGATTTTGTGGATTGAGCGATTGGTTGATGTGCCGATTTTCTTAAGCTTTTCTGATCCCTCGCCGATAAACACGGCGGGGGATTTTGCTTTTCGATGGAAGCTCAGACGGGCATCTGGCGTCGCGATCGGACGATGGAAGCGCTGTTTCGAGAGACAGATCGCGTCCAGCGGATGCGGACGCCGTTGGCGCTGATGTTGATGAGTGTCACTGAACGCTGCGGCGAGGGGCGGATGGACGAGGGCGATTGCGAGGAAGTTCTGCAACAAGTGGCAGAGCGAACGGGGCGGTTGTTGCGGAGCTATGACTTTTGGGGGCGCTCAGGGGCGGGCGAGCTGCTGCTCATCTTGCCCGGGTGTACGGCCGAGAGTGCGGTCCTGCTAGCTGAGCGGATTGAGCTTGAGATTTCTAGAACGGAATTTGTCGCGGAAGGAAGCCGAATTTTGGTTTCCGCTTGCTTTGGCATTGCGGTAAGTGCGGGGCGATCTCCGATGGTGGTCTTACGGGAGGCGGAAGTCGCTTTGCGCAGCGCCCGCGAGCGCGGCGGGGCGGTGATCGAATGCTTCGGGCAGGTCGAGAAACTCCTGGAAGACGAGATTCGAGAGCAGGCGGCCGTGGGCGGTGAGACGAACCGCGCCGGCTTCTGATGTGAGCAGGCCGTCTTGCACAAGGCGTTCGACCACTTCCAGGGCGGACTCAACTCGGTCGTTTCCAAATTCGCGACGGAGAGCCGCGGGTTGGACCCCGGTGTTCAGGCGAAGACCAAGGAACCAGGCTTCTTCATGTTGCTGCTCTGGGGAGAGCCACTCCTGCTCAACCGGCGCCGGCCCCGCGAGGTAAGCCTTCAGATCATCCGTCCTCGTCCAACGCAGGACTGGTTCCTCGGTAAGCCAGGGCTGATCCGATTCGCCATCGGCATGCGCAGCGACGGCCATCGAGGAGGCATCGAGTCCAACGCCGAGGTACGGCCTGCGCTGCCAGTAGCGCAGGTTGTGGCTCGATTCAAATCCTGGGTGGCTGAAGTTTGAGATCTCATATTGAGCCAGGCCGGCGCGCGCGAGCGTCTCAACGCCGCACGTGTACATGTCGGCGATCACTTCGTCACGGGGAACAGCAGCGGCGTAATAGCGGGCCCCGCCAGAGAGCATTTCGCGGCCCAGGCGCGAGTCTTCATCCACTTCAAGCATGTAGATGCTGGCGTGGGGCACGGCCGATTCTACAAGAACAGCGAGCGATTCTTCCCATGAGGCGAACGTCTGGCCTGCAAGGCCGGCAATCAGATCGACGTTGAGGTTGGTGATTCCGGCCGCGCGAAGACGGCGCAGATCATTTTCGACAATTGCGCGCGAATGGAGGCGCCCACTGACCTGCGCTTCACGATCGATGAAGGACTGCACGCCGAGACTCACGCGGTTTACGCCGCAGGCAGCCAATGCGGCCACCGTCTCATCGGCGATTTGGCCCGGAGCGCACTCGACGGTGATTTCTGCATTGGCATCCAGGTCGAACTCCGACCGGATGGTGGCAAAGATTCGGCGCAGAAGGGCCGGCTCGAGCAGGCTTGGCGTCCCGCCGCCGAAATAGACAGTATCGACGCGACGCGGAAGGTCTACCCCGATATCGCCGGCGAAGGATCCGGCTGAGGATAGGTCTTCGACGATTCGCTGTGTATAGCGCTCGTGCTCGCTTGCCGGATAGACGCCTGAGGCGAAGTTGCAGTAGGTGCACTTCGAGCGGCAGAACGGGATCGAGATGTAGAGACCGAGGCTACCTGCTCGTGCGTCTTCCATAAAGCGATTGTTTCATGGGCACGCGGCTGCGCACCGACTGGGACACGCATCTAATCATGCAAGAATTAGATGGGGGAGAAGCTCATTGAAAGCGTGGCCGGTAATCGGCATATTCCTGATGCAGGTGTTTCTGCTTCTGGCGCATTGGTTCATTTTTCATACGTGGGTTGTTTTCTGGGGCACTGCCAATCCGGTTGTCACCGTAGGTCTGCGGGGGGCATTGCTGGTGCTTGCTTTCAGCTTTATGAGTGCCGCACTGCTCAGCTTTCGCTTTCATAACCACCTTGTCATGGCGCTCTACAAGGTCGCCGCGGTGTGGCTCGGATTTCTGAACTTCTTCTTCTGGGCTTCGTGCCTTTGCTGGCTAGTTCGGCTCGGGAGGTTCGCCTTCGGAATTCAGGGGGGGCAGCGGACGACGGCAATCCTGCTGTTCAGCCTGGGATTCGCGGCAGGTATTTACGGGCTTATCAACGCGCGATGGGTTCGGTTGCGGCGCATCTCGGTGAAGCTGCCGAACCTGCCTCCGTCGTGGCGGGGGCGCTCGGCTCTGCTGCTCAGCGACCTGCATCTTGGCCACATCAACGGGATGCGCTTCATCGAGCGGCTCATCGAGCGAGCGAAGAATTTGAATCCAGACGTGATCTTTTTGCCAGGCGATTTGTTCGACGGCGGAAAAATTGATGCGGACCACCTGGCGATGCCGTTCAGCCGCTTGTCTCCGCCTCACGGTATCTACTTTTCGACCGGCAATCATGACGAGTTTGGCAATGTGAAGCATTACTCGGCGGCGCTCGAGCGGGCCGGGGTGCGGGTGTTGAACAACGAGAAGGCAGTTGCGGATGGTCTGCAGGTTATCGGAGTTTCATACCACGAGTCCAACTTTCCGCTGCGATTCCGCGCCATTCTTGAGTCCTTCAAGTTGGCCGAGGGGGGGGCCAGCATCCTGCTGAACCATGTTCCCAACAGGTTGCCGATCGTTGAGCAGGCTGGGGTCAGCCTGCAGCTCTCCGGGCACACGCACGGCGGCCAGATCGTCCCGTTCACCTGGCTGACGCGCAGAGTCTTCGGCAAATTTACCTATGGGCTCCACTCGTTTGGAACGTTGCTGGTGTATACCTCAAGCGGCGCCGGGACGTGGGGTCCTCCGATGCGGGTCGGGACACATCCTGAGATGGTGTTGCTCACCTTCGAGTAGAGGTGTTCTTATAATCTTTCCGCTTTAAGATGGCTTTTGCCCAGGGGGGGAAAGATGATGACGTTCTCAAGTAAACCTTTTCTTGTTTTGTGTGCGGCCGCGCTTTTTTCTGCGTCCTTTGTCCCGGCGCAACAGACCCAAAAGACAAGCGGCCCGAATCTTGATTTCCCCACCGTGCTGTATGGGGCGGCTTATTACAACGAGTACATGCCGGGCGACGACGCGGCCAAGGCTGCACGTCTTGAGAAAGACGTGGCCCTGATGAAGGATGCGGGGCTGAAGGTTGTGCGCATGGGCGAGAGCACGTGGAGCCTCTGGGAGCCTGAGGACGGCCGCTTCGAGTATGCGTGGATGGACCGCGTGGTAGACGCCATGGGCAAGGCAGGGATCAAAGTGATTCTCGGCACGCCGACGTATTCGATTCCAGCGTGGATGGCGCATCAGCATCCGGAGATCCTCGCCGACCGGATTCCCGGCGGGATGTTTGGCGGAACGGCGCAACCGGCTGCCTACGGAATTCGCCAGAACATGGATACCGATTCGCCGGCCTATCGCTTTTATGCGGAGCGGCTGATTCGGCATATCGTCGCGCACTACAAAGACAACCCGACGGTGATTGGCTGGCAGCTGGACAACGAGACAGGGAGCTATGAGGCTGGCGAATCCCGATGTGTTCATCGGCTTTCAGCATTATCTCGAAAAGAAATTCGGAACGCCCGAGGCGCTGTGCAAGGCATGGTTTCTGAACTACTGGGGCGAGAATCTGCACACCTGGGAAGATCTGCCCAAGCGCGATGGCACCATCTCGACCGGTTACAAGCTGGAGTGGACGCGCTGGAGCCAGATGCGCGTGACCGATTTTCTGCATTGGCAGGCGGCGCTGGTGCGCGAGTGCGCGGGAACGAGCCAGTTTGTGACCACCGACTACGGCGGCATGATGAAGCGCGACGTGAATGAAGAGGCAGTTGCGGAATCGCTCGACATTGTGGCCGACAACATCTACCACGGCACGCAGGACCACTACGACGGCTCGTTCCAGGCGCTGCAGACGGACTTTTCACGCTCGCTGAAGCACGCCAATTTCCTGGTGACCGAGACCAACGCGCAGACGATTGGGTGGACGTCGCAGGGCCAGTATCCGCCCTATGACGGGCAGATGCGCGAGGACGTCTACACCTATCTGGCAAGCGGCGCCAACATGGTGGAGTACTGGCACTGGGCATCGATCCACGGCAACCAGGAGACGTACTGGAAGGGCGTTCTGTCGCACGATCTGGAGCCGAACCGGGCGTATGCGGAAGTGAGCCGGACGGCGCATGAGTTGCAGAAGATCGGGCCGCATCTTGCCGGACTGCAGATTCACAACGAGGTGGCGATTCTCTGGAGCCGCGACTCGGCGAACGCCATCAGCTTTATGCCCTACGGCGGCGGAGTGCCGGCGCGAAGCTGGACCGGGGAGCCGGATGGCTACGCCTCGCTGGTGCAGCAGATGCACAACGCGCTCTACGACTTGAATGTGGGCTGCGATTTTGTCTTTCCCGAGACGCAGGATTTCTCGGCATACAAGCTGCTGATTGTTCCGGCGCTCTACATCTCCGATGACGCGCTGCTGCAGCGCATCTCGGACTACGTGAAGAACGGCGGCCACGTGGTGATGACGTTCAAGAGCGGATTCGCCAACGAGAACTCCGCGGTGCGGTGGGTGCGCGCGCCGGGCCCTCTGCGCGAAGCGGCGGGTTTCAGCTACCAGGAGTTTTCGAGCCTCGAGCATCCGCTGGCGCTCAAAGATGATCCGTTCCACGCGGGCGCAGACAACAAAGTCTCGTACTGGGCGGAGTTTCTGATGCCGGAGCATGCGAAGGCTGTCGCATTTTACGACCATCCATTTTTTGGCAAGTGGCCGGCCATTACCAGGAACGAATTCGGGGCAGGAACATTCCTTTATGAAGGAACCTATCTCTCCGATAGATTGCAGACCGCCGTTCTTCGCGGTGAGCTTGAGAAGATCGGGCTCACGGGTGTCGATCAGGGCCTTCCAGCTTCAGTCCATGTACAGCACGGGATAAACAGGCTGGGGAAGCGGGTCCACTACTACTTCAACTATTCAGGTGCTGAAGTGAAGGCTGCCTATTCGTACGCGAGCGGCACAAATCTTCTCGATGGCAAATCCGTCGCAAAGGATGCGGCATTGACGCTGGGGCCATGGGACCTGGCCATCGTCGAAGAACCGTAGGGCTTGGCCCCCAGGTTCATCTCTTCGCGCGTTCTCTCCGATGCTGTTTCAAAGACGGCAGTGAGCTTGTTCACATTTGATCGGCGATCCCGTTGTCTATGATGGAAGCCAATCAAGCTTTTCGGTGGCCCGATTTTCCGTGATCAATCCCACGAGCAGGTCTCGATTAGCTTCAGGAGAGAAACGACGTGGAGATCGCATCACCGGCCGTCACCGATCCAAAGAAATCCGTCCTGCGCACACCCCTTTCCGGATTTGACTTACTGCATCATCCGAGACTCAATAAAGGGACCGCGTTCACCGAGGCGGAGCGTGATGCTTTCGCGCTGCACGGACTACTGCCGCCTCATATCGGGACGCTCGAGGACCAGCGTCTGCGCCGCAAGTTGGCGCTCGATCATCGCGATACGGCCTTCGGCAAATACAGCCTCATGCGCGATCTGCAGGACAATAACGAGATTCTTTTCTATTCGCTCCTCGCCGAGCATGTCGAAGAGTTGCTGCCCTTCGTCTACACGCCCGCGGTGGGTGAGGGATGCCAGCGATTCAGTGAGATCTGGCGAAAGCCGCGAGGGCTTTTTATCAGCTATCCCGAGCGAGCGCGCATGGAACAGATGCTGGCCGATACGCGATACGACGACATTCGCTGCATCGTGGTCAGCGACGGAGAACGCATCCTGGGGCTTGGCGATCAGGGTGCGGGCGGCATGGGGATTCCTATCGGGAAGATGGCTCTCTATACGGCGCTGGGCGGGATTCCACCGGAACACTGCCTGCCGATTCTGCTAGATGTAGGCACTGATAACCAGGCGCTGCTTGACGATCCGATTTATATCGGGTGGCAGCATCATCGTATCCGCGGCCAGGAGTATGACGACTTCGTCGAATCCTTTGTCTCCACGGTCGAACGGCGCTGGCCGCATATTTTGTTGCAGTGGGAGGATTTTGCAGGCACAAATGCGACGACCTTGCTGGAGCGTTATCGAAACAGGCTTTGCACGTTCAACGACGACATCCAGGGCACGGCCGCGGTGACGACGGCAACGCTGCTGGCCGCCATCAACGCAACAGGCGTTCAGTTGAAAGACCAGACGATCGCGATGTATGGATCAGGATCTGCGGGCGTAGGCATCATCGATCTGCTCATCGCCGCCATGCGGGAGCAGGGCCTGACCCATGCGCAGGGGTGCAGCCGTATTTATGCGTTCAACCGCAATGGACTGCTGGTGGATGGCTGCGGTGAGGTGCGCGCGAGCCAGGTGCCTCTGATGCGCACAAAGGAAGATGTGGCCGGCTGGACATTGAGTGGGCCGGGGCCAATCTCCCTGTTCGATGTGGTGCGGAACGCGAAGATCACCGTCCTGGCGGGCGTTTCGGCACAGGCCGGCGCGTTTACTGAGGAGATTGTCCGCGCGATGGCAAAGAACACCGAGCGGCCAATTATTTTTCCGCTTTCGAATCCAACGTCGAAGTGCGAAGCCGCGCCCGCGGACCTGCTGCGATGGACAGATGGGCGCGCGCTGGTGGGAACAGGAAGCCCATTCGCTCCCGTTGAGATCGCAGGGCGGACGGTGCGCATTGCGCAGGTGAACAATTCGTATATCTTCCCAGGAATGGCGTTGGGAATTCTTGTCTCGCGGGCGCGCCATGTGTCCGATGCGATGATCATGGCGGCTGCCAAGGCGTTGGCGGCTCTCTCGCCGACTCGCGCCGATAAGGATGCGCCGCTTTTGCCGCCGATCTCGGAGGCGCGCCGCGTCAGTCTCGCAGTTGCTGAAGCGGTGGGCCGGCAAGCGATGGCCGATGGGCTTTCAGACATCGAAGATGTCAACTCCCTGAAGACCATGTTGGGCGACTATGTCTGGGAGCCGGTCTATGTTCCCTTTGAGCGCGCTCTTTGACAGCCGCTCCTTCCCTGATTTCCTTCCCTTCGCGATTTGTTTCGGGGCCATCCGCACCGATGGTTTGTTGATATAAGATGGCTTGTCCGAACAAAAACGTTTTAGCTGGAGGATTTCATGAGGGATCGTTTGCGCTGCGGCATAACCGCATTTTCAGCGCTGGTCGTGTTGTCGTTTGGTTGGATGAATGGGCCTGTATCGGCGCAGATGCGCAAGCCAGCTCCGCCGCCCGGGCCGTGGATGAACACCAGTTTGTCCCCCGATGAACGCGCCGACCTGGTGCTCAAGGAGATGACGCTCGACGAAAAAGTGGCCATGCTGCACGGCGTCGGCATGCCGACAGACGATCCCGTGACACCGGAGAATGCGGCGTCGAATCGGGGTGTGGGATACGAAGTAGGTGTGCCGCGACTCGGTATCCCCGGCATCGATATGAGCGACGCGGCATACGGCGTGCGATCGAGCGGCGTGAATGGTCGTTACTCCACGGCATTGCCCTCGAACGTCGCGGCTGCGGCGAGTTGGGATCCGGACGCAGCCTTTGAGTATGGCAAATTGATCGGCACGGAACTGCGGGCACAGGGATTCAACATGACCCTGGGCGGCGGCGTGAATATTACCCGTGAGCCGCGCAATGGGCGCACCTTCGAGTATTTGGGCGAGGATCCAATCCTTGCGGGAACCTTGGTTGCGCATCTTATCCAGGGCACACAGTCGCAGCATGTCATCGGCGATCTCAAGCACTACGCGTTGAATGACCAGGAGAGCGGGCGCAATTCGGTCAACGTGAATATTTCAAAGCGAGCCATGCGCGAGAGCGATCTGCTCGCCTTCGAGATTGGCGTGAAAGAAGGCCATCCTGCAGCGGTGATGTGCTCGTACAACCGCGTCAATGGCGACTTTGCGTGCGAAAACAAGTATTTGCTGACCGATGTGTTGAAGAAGGATTGGCAATTCCCAGGATTCGTTCTTTCGGACTGGGGCGGCACGCACAGCACGGAGAAGGCGTCGGCTGCAGGATTGGATAACGAGGAGCCGGGACGCTTTTTCTACGACGAGAAATACAAAGTGGCTGTGCAGGCAGGAACCATTCCCATGGCCGAACTCGATGAGCACGTGCATCGCATTTTGCGCTCCATGTTCTCTTCCGGCGTGATTGACTATCCGCGCCAGCGCAGTGTGGTTGATCCTTTTGCCGGGTTTGAGACGGCGCGGAAGATCGAAGAGGGCGGCATCGTTCTGCTCAAAAACGAGCGGGCAACGCTACCGCTGGTTCCAATTCGGTTGCACACCATCGCTGTGATCGGAGCACACTCAGACGTTGGCATGATTTCCGGCGGTGGCTCGGCGCAGGTCGATCCCATCGGTGGGAACGCGATTCTGCCTCCGGGCAAGGGGGCAACGCGCTGGCAGGAGCAGATCTGGTTTCCGACTTCGCCATTGAAGGCGATTCAAGCGCGCGCTCCCAAGGCAACCGTGAAATACAACGCAGGAGACGACTTTGCTGCAGCCGCATCCTTGGCCAAGACCTCAGATGTGGCGATTGTCTTTGCGTACCAATGGGAGAGCGAGGGCATGGATCTGAAATCGCTCTCGTTGCCGAATAACCAGGACGCACTGATTGCGGCGGTAGCAGCGGCGAATCCGCACACCATTGTGGTGATCGAGAGCGGCAGCCCGGTTACGATGCCATGGGTGAAGACGCCGGCGGCCATTCTTGAAGCGTGGTACAGCGGCAGCGATGGCGCCGATGCGCTAGGCAATATCCTGTTTGGATCGGTGAATCCGAGTGGCAAGCTGCCGAACACTTTTCCAATAAGCGAAGCGGATTTGCCACATCCGACAGTAACTATGCCGCCGCCCCGGTCGGCTGGCTTTGACGGCGCATCTACGCCCGAGCAATGGGCGAAGGGATTGCCGCCGTTTCAGGTGACCTATGACGAAGGATTGAAGGTCGGCTACAAGTGGTATGACGCGGAGAAAAAACCGGTCCTGTTTCCGTTCGGCTATGGACTCTCGTACACCACCTATCACTATTCGGGCCTGACTGCCGCGGCGGGCGACAAGGTCAAGGTGACCTTTACCGTGACAAACGCCGGCGCGCGCGCGGGAACTGAGATCGCTGAGGTGTATGCAGCGCTGCCTGAATCGGCCCAGGAGCCACCTAAGCGGCTGGTGGCATGGAGCCGCGTGAAGCTGGGGCCAGGAGAAAAGAAGACGGTAACAGTGGACATCGATCCGAAGTACCTCTCCATCTTTGACGAGGCGAAAGACGGCTGGACACTGGTGCCGGGTGATTACGCGATCATGGTCGGCGGATCGAGCGATAAGCTGCCACTGAAGACTACGGTCAGCCTGAAGTAGGCGGAGATCACGCCCAGATGCGGAGATGGCCCCGGAGGAAATCCGGGGCTTTTTCTTGCGGTCTAATTCGCCGTCTGGCGGCACCTGCTCCAGCAGCCGCTTCCAGGTCTTCTGATTTTTGCGGAAGCCCTTCTTCAAATCTTCGAGAATGCGCTCGAAGTCCGCGTTGGTGCGCAGGTTGTTCCACGCCGGATTTTTCTGGAACCACGGATAATTTTCATTGCCGAGGTAGATGGCGCGACGCAGCCAGTGCAGCGCTTCGCTAGAGTCGCCCTCAACGGCAAAGTAGGTCGCGAGGCGATAGGCCATCTCGCTGTCAGCTTCGGCAGCGGCGAGCGTGTCGTCCTTCAGCAGCGATGCGGCTCGTTCGCGCCGGCCCGCCTGCATGTAGCAGAGGGCCAGGGTGGGCACGGCAATGCGCAGCGATGCGTCGTCGTGAATGACGCTCTCAAGAATCTCGATGGCGGCGATGAGATTCCCTTCGCGCATCTGCTGATAGCCGGCCGATGTACGCAGCAGCGGATGGCGCGGTTCGAGGGCCAGGCCTTTCTCCAAGTTCGTCTCCGGCAAGCTCGATCTGATTTTCATAGTGGTACACGCGTGCGCGGTGGTTGTAGAGGATAGGCGCATTGGCGGGGTTCAGCTTGAGCGCGCGATTGAACTGATGGATGGCTTCGTCGTACATGCCGTCGCCGCGCAGGGCCATGCCGGCGACCATGTGCACGTTCCAGTCGTTGGCTGCACTGGCCAGCAGATTCGCGATGCCGTGGCGCGCAGACTCCTTTTCGCCGCGCGAGAGCAGCATGTAAATGCGATAGAGATTGGCCTCGGTTGAAGCAGGATCGAGGTTCAGCGCTTCGTCGAAGGCGCGGCGCGCATGCATGACGTGAATCTGACCGCCGAAGCCATGGCGAACATATTGCAACTCGGCGATGCCCAGACCGCACCATCCGGCGGCGAACTCGGGATCGGTAGCCGTGACGCTGGTAAAGAGGGCATGCGCGCGATCGAGATCGCTGCGCGAACCGGTGCGCACCATGAAGGAGCTGAGCAGCGCGCGGCCCTGCAGATATTGCTCGCTGACGCGGCCGGGAAGCGAGATGTCGCGCTGACCATTGCGCGGCGCGTCGATCTGCGTGGCGTCCATACGGTCAGTCCCGGAGAGCCCGTGCAGCGAGGCGAACACTTCATTCGAAATCTCGGTCTGCACCGCGATCAGATCAAGCGAAGAGACGCGGATGGCGCCGCCGGAGCGCACGCTTTGCGAGGCAACATCGAGGAGTTGCCAGTTGAGATCGAAGCCCTCTTCGGAGCGAAGAAAGCTGCCGGCGAGAACGAACGAGACGAGCAGCTTTTGCCCCACGGAGAGCGGATCCATCTGGGCAATGGGCAGCGTCATGAGCGTGCTTGACGGCCGAACGACGAGCGCGGGAATGCGCGCCAGGCGCGCGGCGATGGCGTCGGCGAGGGCGAAGCCGTAGAGCGGCGCAACTTCAGTTGCGCCGAGATTCGTGAAGGGCAGCACCACCAGCGAGTTTTGCGGGGCGCGATCGACGGCCGACTCGCGAAATCGCTCGGCGAGCATGGAGAGAAAGCCGGTATTGCGCTTTTCCGCTTCGGCCTGCGTGGTGGGCAGGTTCGCGGCGGCATCGCCGGGAATGACGCCGGTCTCGATCTGCAGCGCCTTCATGATCGTCTTGAGGGCTTCGCGCACTTCGGCGGCGGAGGCGTAGCGCGCGCCGGGATTCTTTTCAAGGCAGGCCGCAATCACGCTCTTCAATTCGGCAGAGATCGCGGGATCGATCTGGCTGAGATTGTCAGGATCGGAAAATTGAATGGCGCGAATGGCCTGAAAGTCTTCAGCGTCGGGACGCGCAAAGGGATGGCGTCCGCTGGCCAGCTCGTACAGAATGACGCCGAGCGCCCACACGTCGGATTGCACGCTGGAGTGGCCGGTGACGAACTGCTCCGGCGCCATGTAGCGGATGGTGCCGCCGCGCGCGGTGTAGGTCGCGGCGATGGATGCGTCTTTGGCGAGGCCCGGCTTGGACGGATCGAAGCTCGCATCTTCAGGCTGCAGGCGGCGCGCCAGGCCGAAGTCGAGAATCTTGACCAGGCCGCCGTCGGTGAGCATCACGTTCTGCGGCTTCAGGTCGCGATGAAAGATGCCGAGCGCGTGCGCGGCCTGCAGGCCGTCGGCGATCTGAATTCCAACCGAAAGCACGAGTTGCAGGCTGGCGGGCCCGCGCGCGATGAGGCGGTCGAGCGACTGGCCGGGCACGTACTGCATGACGATGTAGCCTTCGTCGCCGCTTTCGCCCACTTCGTAGATGGCGCAGACGTTGGGATGTTCGATGGCCGAGGCGAGGCGCGCCTCGCGCAGCACGGTGGTGCGCATTTGCTCTGCGGAGAGAAGCCCGGCGCGCAGAATCTTCAGCACGACGGGGCGCTGCAGCAGAGGTCGGTGGCCAGATAGACCACGCCGCTGCCGCCGGCGCCAAGCTTGCGAACGATCTCGTAATGTTCAATAGTTCTGCGCGCCATGCTGATTCAAGTGTACCGGCGAGGCTGTGCAGAACGTCTGAAAGGCGATGTAATCGCCTGTAAAATTTGAGGGAAATTGCCCGGTTTCACGCTTGCTCAATCTGATACCTTCGAAGAAAGAATGGGCGGGATTTTCAGGATGGTTTCACTGGGCAGACGCGCTGGGTTGAGTCAACAGTGCAGCGGTTTTCTGATGGTGCCGCTGTTGATGAGTGCCTTTTTGCTGTCCGGGCGGATTTCGGCTCCAACCGCCTTGATGGCGCAACAGATTCCTGCAGACACGACTCCCGGACCCAACCCAGCATTGCAGACCAAGCCAACTTCGACGGAGCCAACCCCGATAGACTCGCAGCAGGCAGGTGGGGCGGCTGTGCATACCGGCGTTACCAGCGGACTGGACACAGAGGCGCGGCTGCAAAACCTGCTGGCCGATCATCAGTTTCCCCGCATCGCTGCGCAGCTTGACCAACTTCCTCCGGAGCAGGCGCAGTTCTATCGGGGCATTCTGGCCAATCGGAACAATGATCTGAAGACTTCCATTGAACTGCTCGAGCCATTGGTGGATCAAGTGGCTGGCAGCCCATCGCAGGAGAAACTGCTGCGCAAGACACTGGCCGAGGACTACCTCAGGATCGGAGATCTGGCCAAGGCGAATCGGGCTTATCAGACACTTGAGACACGGCTCGAAACCAAGCTCACGCCCGACGAGCAGGACGAGATTGAGCTGCCTGTGAAGCTGTTGCCTCTTGCTGCGGCGAATCCCGCCATGACGGTCGAGCCGTACGAGCCATTCTGGCTGCAAGTAACGCGGAATCCGCTGGGGCTGACCGATCTTCCTGTGTATGTGGATGCGCGGCCGCATGCGTGGATGCTCGATCCGACGGCGCCGTTCAACCTGATTGCGCGGTCGCTGGCCAAAGAGGCTGGGCTGAAGGTCTCAGAAGAAGCGGCAACAATTCGCACGCTGACGGGACGGCCGATCCAGGTTCACATGACGGTGATTCCGCGCTTCACGATTGGCGGCCGCATTACGTTTCAGGAACATGACAGCGTTTGTCTTCGAAGATGCGGACTACGCCTTTGCCAAGTCGCATTACCAGGTAGAGGGCGTGCTGGGGTATCCGGCGGCTTCAGCGTTGGGAAGCCTGACTATTACGAGTGACGCGACGATCGAGGTGCAGCCGTTCAAGTCGACCGATTCGAAGGGCGATCATCCGGTATCGGGGGCGCGCTTCTTTTTGGATGGCGATCAGATCATCGTGGCACTGGGACACGCGAGTTCGGGCGATGCGGCGGATTCAAAGCAGGGCAGGAACCCGGGCGAAGATCGGATGTATGTACTCGATGCGAGCGGGCAGCATACCTATCTGACGTCGCGCTACTACGACGAACACACGGCGGATTTTGCCGGGCAGAAGATGGAGATGTTCTCGCTCGCTAATTCGCCGGGCACCGAGGCGCAGCCTGCGTTCACGGCGGAGACGGTTCCACTCACTTTTGGTCCGACGACAGCGGAGGTTCATTATCTGCGCGTGCTGACACAACCGCTGGGAAGCGCGGTGCTCGACGATGTGTATGGGCTGCTGGGAGTGGATGTTCTGGATCAGCTGCAGTCGTACACCTTTGACTACAGGACAATGACGTTCAGCGTGAAGACAGTGGACGGTGCACAGTGAGCAGTGGACAGTAAAGACCGTTCATCGCCTGGTTGGCTCCCTTGGGACTTAGGCCCACTGTTCCCTGCGCACTGTTCACCGTCCACTGTTTAGTGTCCTGTGCGCGGGCGCGTCTCATCGACAGGTTCAGGCGGAAGCTTCGCTAAGCGGTCCTGGCCGCGGCGACCCAGAACATACATCGTGGTGCCGAAGGCAAGCAGCACAAGGCCCCAATACAAATTGACATCGATGCCAAGACTCGCCTTGTAGATGGGGGAATCCATGGTCGAGAGGCCATAAGCGGCAAGGATCGCTCCAAGGAGCGAAAACATCAGGCCCATGGGGATGCGCAGGTCGAGAATCATCGGTGTCTCCTTGCCGCTAGTAAATCCAATATCTCAATAGAAGAAAATGTTCAACGCAATGGCCATGAGCAGGACAGCAACGGCCAACGCTTCGGGTCGCTTCCACCAGATGATGTGCGCGGCTTCGGGCTTGGGCGTGAGCGAGTGGACAAGGCCGACGAGTTCCAACTCGGGTTTTGGTTTTGTCATCAGGCTGACAACGACCGTGACGAGGAAATTGGTGCAGAAGGCAAAGATTGCGCCCCAGAAATTCTGCGCCATGTCGCTGGGGTAGTGATGCAGCACCGTGATCCATCCGCCGTGAATGCCGGGCAGCGCTTCAATGGGCAGCGTGAGCCCGTGGTGGAGCATGGCTGCGGCGGTCCCTGCGATCAAGCCGGCGAAAGCTCCGTGGCCCGTGGCGCGCTTCCAGAACATGCCGAGAAGGAAGGTTGCGAACAGCGGCGCGTTCACGAACGAAAAGACAAGTTGCAGCGTGTCCATGATGTTGTTAAAGCCGATGGCCGCATAGGCAGTTCCGATGGAGAGCAGGATGCCGCCGACCGTTGCCCATCGACCGACGGCCATGTAGTGCCTGTCGGTCCCGCCCTTGTGAATGTACGACTGGTAGAGGTCGTAGGTGAACACGGTGTTGAAGGCCGTAACGTTGCCGGCCATGCCGCTCATAAAGCTGGCCAGCAACGCTGTGAGGCCCAGGCCGAGAATGCCGGTGGGGAAAAAGTGCAAGAGCATGTTCGGCGTGGCCATATCGTAATCAAGCAACGGTTCGCCGCTCGCGGTGAGCATGGGCTTGCCGGTCACTGGATTCACTTTGGCGGGAACCAGGCCGCGTCCCTGCTCCGCCTGCGGCGAGACAACCGTGATCTCGTGAATGATGGCGCCGTTCACATTTTTGACGACGGTGGTCGTGTGCGGCGTGGGCAGTCCGATGGCGAGCAAGCCGGGCAGGATGACGAGGAACGGGAAAAAGATTTTCGGCACGGCTGCGATCAGAGGAACGCGACGCGCGGACTCCATGTTCTTTGAGGCCATCGCAGTCTGGATGACCAGGAAGTCAGTGCACCAGTAGCCGGAGCCGAGTACGAAGCCGAGACCCATGCCGAGACCGATAATCTCGATGCCCATAGGGTTGGTGCTGGCGTGAGCCACACCCTTCCACTCATGCATGTATTGCACGGGCACGCTCGCCTTGAGTCCTTCCCATCCACCGATGTTGCGCAGGCCAAGAAGCACAAGAGGCAAAAATCCGGCAATGATGAGGAAGAATTGCAACACCTCGTTGTAAATGGCGCTGGTGAGCCCGCCGAGAAAAATATAGGCCAGGACGATGACCGCCGAGAGCACAATCGAGAAAGTGAAGATGCCTTCCGGCGCCCAGCCAAACGCGCGGAAGAGTCCGTCGAAAACATGCAGCGCCTGGATTAGCCGAGCCATGGCATACATCGAGATGCCGGAACTGAAAACGGTCATCACAGCAAACGAGCACGCGTTAAGCGCCCGCGTCTTCTCGTCGAAGCGCATGCGAAGAAATTCCGGCACGCTTCGTGCCTTCGAACCGTAATAAAACGGCATCATGAAGATGCCGACGAAGACCATGGCGGGGATGGCTCCGATGCCGTAGAAATGAGCCGTCTCGAGGCCATACTTGGCGCCCGATGCGCCCATGCCGATGACTTCCTGCGCGCCAAGGTTGGCGCTGATAAAGGCCAGTCCGCAGATCCACGCGGGCAGGGCGCGACCAGCCTGAAAGAAGTCTTTGCTGGTCTTCATGTAACGCTTGAGGGCGAAGCCGATGCCGAGTACGAAGACGAAGTACAGCAGCATGATCAGCCAGTCGACATAGGTGAGGTTCAGCACCAACGGCTCCTTCGACAAGACCAGGTGAAGCGCTTTACGTTCAGACGCCAGGGCAACAAAACAGAGTCACGGGAAATGCAACCAAACCACTGTACGCACTTGGACGAAGGCAAGTCCAGAAAATTATGAAAAGGTTTTCATTAGTTAGTCGCGCTCCATTTACACTGAGAAAGCATGATTCCTACACTCGCATGGACGCCGGAAGGCGTCCGGTTTATTGATCAGACGAAGCTTCCCTCGAGGAGAGCTATGTGACAGCCACAAGCTATGAGCAGGTGGCTGACGTGATTGTGACCATGGTGGTGCGCGGCGCGCCGGCGATTGGCGTCTCCGCCGCGTACGGCATCGCTCTTGGAACGCTCGACACCAAAGCCAAAACCGTCGCCGAATTTGCGCCGGAGTTTGAGCGGATCTGCGCGCGCCTGGCAGGAACCCGGCCGACTGCCGTGAATCTGTTCTGGGCCATCGACCGCATGAAGCAGGTTTTTGGAGCGCTCGTGGCCAGCGGCGCTTCCCTTTCGCAGATCAGGGAAAAAATTCTGGATGAAGCGCATGCGATGTATGAGGAAGACATCGCCGCCTGTAAGGCCATGGGAGCTTTCGGCGGCGCGCTTTTGCCGGAAGAAGGCGGCGTGCTGACGCATTGCAACGCAGGGGCGCTGGCGACGTGCGGTTATGGCACGGCGCTGGGAGTGATCCGATCGGCGGTCGAGCAGGGCAAGCACATTCACGTGTACGCGGATGAGACGCGGCCGTTTCTGCAGGGTGCCCGGTTGACGGCGTGGGAGCTGATGGCGGATGGAATTCCGACAACCGTCATCTGCGACAACATGGCTGCCAGTCTGATGCACGCAGGCAAGATCAAAGCCGTCGTGGTGGGCGCCGATCGCATTGCCGCCAACGGGGATTTTGCCAACAAGATCGGCACGTACAACGTGGCCATTCTTGCCAAGGAGCACGGCATCCCGTTTTATTGCGCTGCGCCGTGGTCGACCATCGATCTGGCCACACCGACGGGAGACGCCATTCCGATCGAAGAGCGCTCTGCCATCGAAGTGACACACCACGGCGGCAAGCAATTGACACCGCACGGAGTGGGCATCTGCAATCCGGCATTCGATGTGACGCCAGCCAAATATGTCACGGCGATCATCAC
The DNA here is from genome assembly GCA_963791505.1 of uncultured Acidobacteriaceae bacterium. Lineage (GTDB taxonomy): Bacteria > Acidobacteriota > Terriglobia > Terriglobales > Acidobacteriaceae > Telmatobacter. Next base: position 35,529 of record CAWBSV010000041.1, on the reverse strand, counting down.
CGAGCGCGGGGTGTTGCGCGCGCCGTACGCCGAGTCGCTTCGGGAGATGGAGTTGGTGAGCTAGACGCCATTGAGATCATTCACGCTTTGAGCTGCCTGCACGCGCTACATTGGTGATTGTGTTTCAGCTCCCTGCCTTTTTTCGTCTCCGTCAGCGTTCCTTGCTGCGCGGCATGTGTCTCTCCCTCGCGTCCATGGCGGTGAGTCTGCGCCTTGCGGGGTTTCCCTATATCGAAGACCTGCACGGATCCAGCTGGCAAATTCCTTTGATCGCAACTGTCCTTTGGGGGATGGCAGACACTTTCCGCTGCCTTGGACGACGATGGAGCCTGTACCATGCCGGGGTGCTCATTTTGCTTTACGCAGAGTTAATGATTCTCGCGACAGTTATCTTCCTGGCACTGTTTTTATAGTTCTTGGATTGCGTTAGGCCCTTCTTCATAATTTTCGCAAAATTGCAGTTTCAGCGTGTAGCATGATCGAACTGCATCTCGTCTCCCACTTCAAGCATCAGCAATCGCAACAGCATCTTAGGAGGACTAAAAATGCTCAAAGGTTTTCGAGATTTTATTCTGCGTGGAAATGTTCTAGATCTCGCTGTAGCCGTCATCATCGGCGCGGCCTTTGGAGCAGTGATCAACTCGCTGGTCGCCGATGTTCTGAATCCGCTGATCGCTGCCGTCGTAGGCAAGCCTGACTTCAGCGCAATCGTCCTGAATGTCGGCAGCGGACACGTCAAGGTGGGAAATTTCTTCAACGCATTGATCTCGTTTGTGATAGTCGCGACGACGGTCTACTTTGTGATCGTGCTGCCCGCCAATACGATCATGGCCAGACTCAAGAAGCCCGAACCCCCTGCTCCTCCGGCAACCAAGCCTTGCCCCGAGTGCCTGAGCGAGATTCCCATTGCCGCGAAGCGTTGCGCATTCTGCGGGCAATTGGTCGCGTAGAGGGGGGCTATCTCTCAGAGACAGCGAAAAAACACGAGGGCCGAGAGGCCCTCGTAACAGCCGGTCAGGAGACCGGCGCTACTGCCACCCTTCAGTCCAATTGGCGCAGCGGGCGCGAAACGGCAAAGATAATTAGAAAGATTGTCGCCGCGACCATCGCCATAACCGCCAGAGCGTGGGACGTTGGAACGTGGCGCGACATCTCTCCAGCCAGCAGCGAACCAAGCGGCGGCAGCCCAAGAAAGCATGTCGCATAAATGCTCATCACACGGCCGCGCATGGCATCCGATGACAGATGCTGAATCGCCACGTTGATCGAAGAGATCATGAGAATGGCGCTGTATCCCTCAACGAGCAGAAGGCATTGCGACAGGATGAAGATGTGCGAGTAGCAGAAGCAGGCGATTGCTGCGAAAAACACCACACCGCCAAACGTGACCACAGCACCACGATGGCGCAATGTGCCTTTGGCTGCCACCGTCACGGCGCCGAGCACCGCGCCCAGGCCCGAGGCGGCCATCAGCCAGCCCAGCCCCGTTTCTCCGGAGTGCAACTGCACCTTGGCAAAGTAGGGGATGAAGGTGAGAAACGGGATGCCGAGAAAGCTGGCGGCTGTGGTCATCAGGACCAGCACGCGCATCTGCGGCTGGCTGCGCAGGTAAGCGAATCCCTCACGCAGGCTGTTCAAGAAAGCCGGGATAATGCGAGCGGCTCCTGCTCGGGATAGCGAATGCGCGTGAGCGCCCAGAGAACGGCGAGAAAGCTGACGCCATTCAGAAAAAAGTTGCCCGCCACGCCGACCAGGGCCATCGCATAGCCGCCCAGCGTGGGGCCAAGAATGCGCGACATGTTGAACTGGGCCGAGTTGAGCGCGATGGCGTTGGTGAGGTCTTCGCGCGGGATGAGCTTCGGCACCAGCGCCTGATAGCTGGGCGCGTTCATGGCCATGGCCATGCCGTTGAGGAAGGCGAGCACCACCACCTCCCACACCGTGATGACTCTTGAGCCAGCTCAAGTGCCGCCAGTGCAAACGCCAGCACCATCATGGCCGATTGCGTGACCAGAAGCAGCTTGCGCTTGTTCACTCGATCGGCAATGACGCCGCCAAAAAGCGTGAAGACGAGAAATGGAATTGATCCTGCAAAGCCGACAACGCCGAGCCAGAATGCGGAGTTGGTGAGCGAGAGCACCAGCCAGCCCTGGGCCACGTTCTGCATCCAGGTGCCGATGTTCGAGAGGAAGTTCCCGCTCCAGAAAAGGCGGAAGTTGGGGTGGCGCAAGCGCGCGGATGATTTGCGGAAACTGGCGGTCCCGCTCATCAGGAAATCCCTGAGTTGCGGCGGCGGCCTCTTCGACCGCAAGGCTCTGGGTTTCCTGATCCAATTCGCGTGGCGCGCTCAGACTTGAGACCCCCGCTTTCTAGTGTAAGCTGAGGGCTTACTGATGGCTTCATTCGCGATTCCAGTCTCTGGTCAATCTCAATTGCCCATCCCTACTTCTGCTCCGCCCCAAGAGGTCAAACGAATGATCGTTCGCCATAAGCTCGCCTGTTTGCTGCTCACCTGCGCCGCGCCTGCAGCGCTCTTTGCCCAGACGACACAGACTTCGGTGTTCGGCTATGCGGACTTTGCCCCGGAGGCGAAGATAGAGCAGCAGTTTTTGGCAGTGCCCGACGCCAAGCTCGCGGGACAGCACTTGAAGACTCTTACCGCGGAGCCGCACCTGGCCGCAACGCCTGAGGATCGCAAGACGGCGGAGTATGTAGCCGAGAAGTTTCGCGCAGCGGGACTCGAGACGGAGATTGTTCCCTATCGTGTTTTGCTGAACCATCCTGTCGAACAGAAGATCGAAGCATTCGATGCGAGCGGCAAACTGATTCTGACCGGCCCGACCAAAGAACATGTCGAGGGCGATCACTTCCAGGACAATCCGCGCGTGACGATGCCCTTTCATGGATCTTCCGCTTCAGGCGATGTGACGGGCGAGGTGGTCTACGCCAATTACGGCAGGCTTGAAGATTTCGATCAACTGGCAGCCAGCATGTTGATCTCCACGGGAAGATCGTGCTGGTGCGGTATGGCGGGAATTTTCGCGGCATCAAGGTCTATCTCGCCGAGCAACGCGGCGCGGCTGGTGTGCTGATCTATTCCGATCCTCAGGATGACGGGTACTTCAAAGGCGACTCGTGGCCAAATGGGCCGTGGCGGCCAGATACGGGGGTGCAAAGTGGGTCGGTGCAGAATCTCTCGCGGTATCCGGGCGACCCTGAAACGCCGGGCGTGGCTTCAACACCAGACCTGCCTGATACGGCACGCACACCTGCGGAGAAGACCGGCAACCAGCCGACCATCCCATCCATCCCCATCAGCTATCGCGACGCGACTCCGATTTTGAAGGCGCTTCAGGGTGCCAGTGTGCCGCAGGGATGGCAGGGGGCGCTGCCGTTCCGCTACCACCTGGGGCCGGGCGGTGTGAAGGTCCACCTGGTCTCGAAGCAGGACTACCAGTTGCGAACCATCTGGGATGTGATCGGAAAAATCAAAGGCTCTCAGGATCCAGACGAGTGGGTTGTGGCAGGCAATCACCGCGACGCGTGGGTGTATGGGGCTGTCGACCCGAACAGCGGAACCGCGGCGATGCTTGAATCGGTGCACGGCATTGGGGCGCTGCTCAAGGAGGGATGGCGGCCCAAGCGGACCATACTCTTTTGTAGTTGGGACGCGGAAGAAGAGGGCCTGATCGGTTCAACAGAATGGGTGGAGCAGCATGAGAAGGCTCTGGAGCATGCCGTCGCATATTTCAATGTAGACGTCGCAGTTGCCGGGCCAGAATTTTCCGCGGCCGCTGTCCCCTCGCTGAAACTCTTTGTCCGTGAAGTGACCCAGGCCGTACCCAGCCCGTTGGGAGCGAGCGTGTACGACCAGTGGAAGGCGGGGCGCAAGGAGGGCAGCGAACATCGCGCGTCCAACGCGCCGACCCGCGCGGAGGATGTGCACATCGGGGATCTCGGATCCGGGTTCGGACTTCACCCCGTTTTTGCAGCACGTAGGCGTACCCTCGACCGACATTGGTTCCGAGGGGCCCTATGGCGTCTACCACTCCGCATTCGATAACTACGACTGGTTTGTTGCGAACGCCGATCCGCATTTTGTTTACCTTCAACAGATGGCCCGGGTGTTTGGACTCGAAGCGCTGCGGATGGCGGATGCGGATGTACTTCCGTATGACTTTGTCACCTACGCTGCATCGATCAACTCCTACCTTGGAGCGGCCAAACGGAAGGCCCAGGACGCCGGCTATGGAACTCTCGATTTTGGGCCCGCCGAAGCAGCAGCCGGCAAGTTTGCCGCAGTCGCGCAGAAAGTGCATTCCCGCCAGATTGCGCCCTCAGGCGACGAGACCAAACTCAACCTGAAAATGCGCGAGGTCGAGACCGCCATGATCTCCGCAGGCCGGGTTACCGCATCGCCCCTGGTATCGACACACCATCTACGCGCCGGGCGAATTCACTGGGTATTCCGCAGTGGTTCTTCCAGGCGTGAACGAGGCCATCGACGCCAAAAATCCCTCACTCGCCGGGCAGCAACTTGTAGTTCTCACCGGCGCATTGAACCGCGCCGCGGCTGCGCTTGAGTCGATTCCCTAAATCGTCTGAGAAGTCGTGACAGCCTGGACGCTCAAAATGCCCCGATTCCTACCACCTTTGGGGGATAAGTCTCTCTTTTTGTGTAGGGAATCGGCTTTTTTCAACGTGCTTTTCGGTTGTATTCCTTCTCAGAATCAGTAGATTGGTAATCAGTTCAACCAACAGTCACCTGGGAGCCGGTTACCTTCGAGGAAGCCTCGCGGCGCCGCGAGCGGACCAGCCCACTGCTGAACAACAAGGAGATTCGAATGCACAACCTTCTCGTGGCTCTCGCCTTTGCTGCGATGGTGAGTTGCCCGGCTTTTGTGGCCTCGCTCCCCTTTTACGAGTTCGAAGACGAAGTTTAATCGCGGACAGCTGGCTCAGCAGCGCCTCCCTGCCGGCCGCGTCGGCATCCCCGATTCCCCCGAGTCGGGGATGCCAAATTCCTCTCCTGATCCCCGGTTCGAATCCCCCCTCATTTTATTGTGATCTCCGTCACTCATCAATCGTCAGATGGTTGACCCTGGGTGCTCACACTCGTATCGTTGAAGTTGTCATGAAGATTCCTGCAAACACAGTGCGAATCGGGATTGCGTCTGTGGTTATCGTGGGCACGATCGCCTGGCTTGCCTTCTCCGGTTACGGGGCGAACAAAAGCTACTACGTCACCATCGCTGAACTGGGCGGTATGGGCGACAAAGCGTATCACAGCCAGCTTCGCGTCGAAGGGTTTGTCCAGCCCGGCTCGATTGAACACAATGGGCCCCACGTGGACTTCATCCTGAACGAGTTTGAGAGCCACTCGCCCGAAGGCCGCATCGGGACGTTTGCTCAAAGTGACCTACAAGGGCTCCGAGCCGCCGCCGGATACGTTCAAGGACGACTCCCAGGCTCTGGCGGAAGGTTCGTACGGGCGCGACGGCGTCTTCCACGCCAATGTTCTGCAGGCCAAGTGCGCCAGCAAGTACGCGCCCGCAACGCCGCAGAATCCCGGTGGCACCAAGCCTGCGGCTCCCCGCAACAGCGGCAGCAAAATCAGCGGCGGCCAGCACGGCCAATCCAGCCAACCCGGCTTCGTAAAGTGACCGTGCCCGCGGCGGAAGCCGTTCTTCCGCTGACCGCTCGCCTCGACGGCATCTCCAAGCTCTTCGGCTCCTTCGCGGCGTTGCGCCAGGTGAGCGTCGAATTGCAGCCTGGGCACTGCTATGTGCTGATTGGCGAGAATGGTGCGGGCAAGTCGACCCTTCTGCGCATCCTTGCCGGGCTGCTTCGGCCTAGCTTTGGCACCACCAAGGTCTTCGGCGATCTGGAGCCGCAAGAGGCGCGGGCGCGCATCGGCTACATGAGCCATGCTCCGATGCTCTATGACGAGCTGACCGGGCAGGAGAACCTGAAATACTTCGCCAGCCTTTATCCGGGACGGCCCAATTTATCGCCGGCGGAAGCTTTGCGGCAGGTGGGGCTCGATCCTGAGCTGAATCGGCCGCTCGGCAACTATTCGCAGGGCATGCGGCAAAGAACTTCGCTAGCTCGGGTGCTGCTGCCCGTCCCTGAATTGCTGCTGCTCGACGAGCCGTTTTCGAACATGGATATTGAGTCGGCGCGGCAGATGGTTGAGTTGCTGGCGGGATTCCGGCGCGGCGATCGGACGATTGTTATCACGACACATCAACGTGAGCTCGCCGCTCCCATCGCTGATTGGGTGTTGGCGCTGCGCGCTGGGCGCGTTGCTTCGTTCGAGCCGGGGTCTCCAACGCTATGAAGACCAACGGCGCACGCTTTCTTGAGTCGCTGGGGATTCCCTTCGAGATCCGGGAGTACGATGTGGACCCGGACGATCTCTCGGCCATCACCGTGGCGAAGAAAATCGGCATGCCGCCGGAGCAGGTCTTCAAAACGCTGCTGGTGACCGGCGGACCGAATCTGTATCGGTTTGCTGTGATCCCCGGCGATGCTGAATTCGATTTCAAGAAGCTGGCGCGGGCCGCGGGGCTGCGCAAGGCGGAGATGGTGCCGCTCAAAGATGTGCAGCCGCTGACGGGTTACATTCGAGGCGGTGTGACGCTGTTTGGGGCGCGGAAGCCTTTCCCTGCCTACATCGACGAGACTGCGGTGCTGTTTGACGCGATCAGCGTGTCGGCCGGGGCGCGCGGAACGCAGTTGATTCTCAGCCCGCAGGATTATCTTCGCGCGGCGCAGGCGCTCGATGTTGAAGTGCAGACGGCAGACCTGACCAAGGATGTGCCGCGAACTTCCAATCCGGGGGGACTAGCCTCATGAACAGTTCTCTCTGGATTCACCTTGTGAAGGACCTTCGCATTGAGTGGCGCTCGAAGGAGGCCATCAACTCGATGCTGTTTTTCTCGCTGCTGGTGGTTGTGCTTTTTTCCATCGCCTTTGACCCGCGCGGCGAGTTTGCGCAGAGGATCGCGGGCGGCGTGTTGTGCGTGGCCACCATGTTTGCTTCAGTCAGCGCGCTGAACCAGGCCTGGGCGCGCGAAATTCGCCACCAGGTGCTGGATGCGCAACGGATGGCCCCGACGCCGGGCGCGGAGCTTTTCCTGGCCAAGGTGCTGGCCAACTTCTTCTTTGTGTCGATTGTGCAGCTAGTCTTGGCGCCGGTGTTTCTTGATCTTCTATAACCTGCATGTTCAGGGGCAGGGATGGCTGCTGGTCCTGGTGCTGCCACTGGGCACATGGGCGCTGGTCGCCAACGGAACATTCTTCGCGGCACTTGCGATCCGCAGCCGGAACCGGGAGCTTCTGCTGCCGCTGATTCTGTTCCCGATCTACTTGCCCGCACTGCTGGCCATGGTGCAGGCGACAACGGCGATTCTGACCGGGGAAAGCGACCCGACCCTTTGGATCAAGCTGCTGCTGGGCTACGACATCATCTTCACGACGGTGAGCTTGCTGCTGTTTGAGGTTGTGTTCCACGCGGAGTGATAGCCTAACTTTGCTTCTCAGGCGGCGCGCCACACAGTGGCGCCGTACAGTACCCATCGCAAAAGGCCCCGGAGTGACTACCCGGGGCCTTTTGCTGTTTCAAGCATGACCTCTCCACCTGTCGAATGATCTACGTCACTCCGCTTCGGCGTAGACTGAATTAGTCTCGGTTCGAGATCACAATGAAAAAGCTCTTAATTGCTCTTTCCGTCGCCATCACGCTCGCCCTCATGGGGTGGGGCTACTACCAAGCCATCTACGTTGCCCCCGATGACGCGATGCAGGGCGAGGTTTTCCGCATCATCTTCTACCATGTGCCGTCGGCTTCTGTGGCGTTCCTCTTTTTTGCTGTTTCGCTGGCCGGATCCATCGGGTATCTCTCCTTCCGCCGCAGCAGCCCGGATTGGGCGCAGACTTCAGACGCATGGGCCGTGGCCGGCGCTGAAGTTGGCGTGGTTTTCTGTACAGTGGTCCTGATCACGGGGCCCATCTGGGGACGCCGCGCCTGGGGTATATGGTGGACATGGGACGCGCGCCTGACCACAACCCTCGTTCTTTGGTTGATTTACGTCTCTTACCTGCTCTTGCGGCGCTTTGCGGCCGGACCGCAGATGCAGACCCTGGCAGCGGTGCTGGGTATCTTCGGCGCTTTGGACGTCCCCATTGTCTATATGTCGAATCGCTGGTGGCGGACCCAGCATCCTGCACCGGTCTTTGGCGGGGCGGAAGGGTCTGGCATGGCTCCCGCGATGGTCTCGGTCCTGATGTGGAACATGCTGGCCTGGTTCGCCTGGGGCGTACTGATCCTCGCTCTTCGTTACCAGGTGGAGCGCAAGCACCAGAAGATCGCCGCCCAGGAACAGCAGGAAGCGCTGACCGCCTAAGTCAACCTCTCAAAATCGATCTCAAACCGAGGGAAAGAAATGTTGGACGAAAAAGCAATTCTCGATCACCAATTCACGGTCGCCGCCTATGTCGTCACGTGGGTCATTCAGCTCGGTTATCTGGCCTTTCTGGGCTTGAAATGGCGCAATCAAAAGCGAGAGAAAGACCGCGGCTGAGCAACTCTCCAGGCTCTTTCATAAGACTATCTATTTAAATGCTTTACACGACAAGTAACGCCCTTCCCATTACTGTCGGGCTTTTTCCTTTATCGATTTACCACCTAAGTGGTATCTCGGTCCCACTCCTGCCCGCAAGCTTATGTCTTAGTGGTATTTCCGTTTTTTCTCATCCCGGCGATGATCCAGAAGTGGACAGAACTCCTGGACACGTACAAGGAGAGAACACAATGCATGATCTCTTGATTGCCCTCGCATTTATCGGAATGGTTGTTGCCCCCGCGATCGTTGCCGCCAAGTCTGGCGCCGAATCGACCGAGGAAGGCGACTAAGATTCCTGATCCGCTTTGATCAAGTTTGGCTATCCAGATTTGGTATCCGGGTTGGCTTCGGTAGCACTCCCCCGCATGAACCGGTGAAGCCAACTTGAATTTTGATGAGTAACCACTGATTTCGTCGGAGCCGAACAACTCCGGCGAGGCCGCAGCCGTTTCAAAGGAATTGCCCTTCGCCCGCCCAGCCGTTAGACTGGTGGATTGAGGGCCAGTCTATGTTGGTCGTGATGAAATCGCATGCCACGCCAGGAGCAAATCCAGGCGGTCTGCGATTATATCGAGCAGTTGGGATTCCGCGCGCACCCCTTGCCCGGAGCCCAGCGCACCGCCATCGGCATCACCGGCAACCAGGGTGCTGTGGACCGCGGGAACCTCGAAGAACTCTCCGGCGTCGCTGAAGTCATACGGGTCTCAAAGGCCTACAAACTCGCCAGCCGCGACGTCAAAGAAGAAGACACAATCATTCGCTTCCCAGGCACCGATGCCTCCATCGGCGGCCGCAATCTTGCCATCGTTGCTGGTCCATGCTCCATCGAGAATCGCGAGCAGGCGTTTGCCATTGCGGAGCAGGTGGCAGCGGCGGGCGCGCAGTTCTTCCGCGGCGGCGCATACAAGCCGCGCACTTCGCCCTACGCGTTCCAGGGACTGGGCGTTGAAGGCCTGAAGATCATGGCCGAAATTCGCGACAAGTTTGGCCTGCGCATCATCACTGAAGCTTTGGACAATGAGTCGCTCGAGCACGTCGCCGAGTGGGCCGATGTCGTCCAGATTGGCGCCCGCAACATGCAGAACTTCTCTCTGCTCAAGCGCGCCGGCAAGCTGCGCAAGCCCGTCCTGCTCAAACGTGGGCTCTCCGCGACGCTGGAAGAATTCCTGATGGCTGCGGAATACATCATGAGCGAGGGCAATTACGAGGTGATCCTCTGCGAACGCGGGGTGCGCACATTTGCCGATCACACCCGCAACACGCTCGACTTGAGCATCATCCCCGCCGTTCAGCGTTTAAGCCATTTGCCGATCCTTGTTGATCCCAGCCACGGAACGGGACGCCGCGACAGCGTGCTTCCCATGGCGCGTGCGGCGATCGCGGTTGGAGCAGACGGCGTTCTGGTTGAGGTCCATCATCAACCGGAAAAGGCGCTTTCGGATGGGCCGCAATCCATCTATCCCGATCAGTTCGCGCGCATGATGGACGAGATCGATCAGATCGCGACGGTGGTAGGCCGGAAACTTCCGCGCGGCATTCAAATTGAAGCACCCGCGGTTTAGGGCCATGCGCTTGCGCACGAAACGGCCCTTCCTCGATTTCGCCCTGCCCGCCTTTTCCCTGGCCGCACTTGCCCTGACTTCATGCCGCACCCACGACTTCCCGCAATACCCTCCGAACTACCGCGAGTATGCCTATGTCACCAACGGCGACAGCGGCACCGTAACCGTGCTCGATGTGGTGAATCTTCGTATCGATCGCGAAATTCCGGTCGGCGAACATCCGGTCGCCGTGGCCATCAGCCCGGCTCGCAATGAGGTGTATGTCGTCAATAAGGGAGGGGCCACCGGCTCTCTGTCGGTGATTAACGCTGAGAAAAATGCGCTCGCAGCAACCATTCAGTTGCGGCGCGAACCGATTTCGATCGACGTTGATCAAGGCGGAAAGCTGGCGTATATCGCCGACTCCGGATCAAATACCGTCTCGATTGTAGACCTGGCGGCGCGGCGCGAGATCGGGGTCATTGGTGTCGGGGATCAGCCAGTTGCCGCGAAGATTTCGCCGGATGGCAAGACGCTGGTGGTCGCGAATCTTGAAGGCAACTCGGCTTCGGTGATCGATCTTCCATCCGGCCAGATGCGTGCTGTCTTTGAAGGGTGCCCCGGCGCAGATGATGTCGCGATCCTCCCCGATTCCTCTAAGGCGTTTGTCGCCTGCTCCCGCGGCCACCAGGTCATGGCGATTGCCCTTGAGCGCACCCAGATCATTTCAAGTCAGACAAGCCTGAAAGAAGTGGCATCAACGCAACCGGGATCGAGCGATCGGGTGGAAGCTTTGATGGATGTGGGACACGCTCCGGTTCAGCTTGCCCTCAAGCCTGACGGCGGCGAGTTGTTTGTTTCCAATTCGCTTTCAGACACAGTTTCTGAAGTGGTGACCGGCACGGACGATGTGGGTGGGGCTTTCCTGATTGGCGACAACCCGGTGCGTGGCCTGGTTTCGCGCGATAATGTTGTGCTCTATGTGGCGAATTTTCAGTCCCAATTTGTGACTGCCTATTCGATCGACGACGGCAAGCGCCTGTACCCATCGATCCACGTGGGGGACGGTCCTTTAGCCATGGCCTTTTCCGCCGAAGGCAATCTGCTGTTTGTCGTCGATAACCGATCGTCCGATATTGCGGTCGTCCGCACCTTATCCAATTCCCTGTTCACCCTGTTTCCTGCGGGACGATCCCCAAACGCAATCGCTGTGAAAGCTTTCAAGGTGCAATGAGAGGCTCTTGTTGGAGTCGTAGTATCCCATCCATCCACGATGAGGCCGTAGATGAATGGGGCACTCGACGTCTGCGCAGCGAAGAGGGTCTCATGTTCCAAAACCCGTTTTCGATGGAACAGCAATCAGCTCCGCCTTTTAGCCGACCAACGGGAGGATGGCGCCGCAGGCGCGGGCGGCCCCAGGTGGCAGGTGGTCAGTTGTTGCGATCTCCCCAACGCGCAACGCTGAACTGCGCTCCGGCGAAGAGAATCAGACCCGATGCATACGCCCAGAACAACAAACCGACCGACACGTAGAACGGCCCATAGAGCGCCTTCAGATCGAGGAGTGGGAGAATCGCCACAAACAGGTACTTCGCCATGAGCCAGACAATGCCTGTGACAACCGAGGTGCGGAGCACGTGCCGCCAAGGCACTTTTCGGTTGGGGAGAAGCCAGTAGATGGAAAAGAAGAAAAGGATCGAGGCAACGCCGGTCGAGATGGCAAGCCATGCGTAGCTGATCCAAGAGAAGACGAAGTTGTCGGTGTGATGGAAGAAAAGCGTCGTGAGGAGTTCCTGAGCGCCTTCATTCACAAAAATGCTGCCCAGCGCGAGCGCTACCATCAGGATCGCCAATCCAAATGCCACCAGCTGGTTATAGATGTAGTTGCGGCTCTTGGTGACACCCCAGGCCTGGTTGAGCGCCACTTCCAACGGCAAAAAGATCCCGGTGCAGCTGATGAGGATCATCACGATCGAGAGGGCCTGCACGCCATGGCGCGGCACTGTCGCGGCGAGACTGGCGGCCACAAACTCCTGATTCGAGGGCAGGAAATAGTGGACCATGTCGCCCACCACGGTGACCATCATGGTGGAGTGGAATACCGACCGGGACAGGGTATACAAGAGCACGATGAAAGGAATGAAAGAGATGATGGCATTGGCAGCGACGCTGAATGCAAAAGTATGCACTTCTGCGTCGAGCAGGTAGGCGAGCAAGGCCCGGCCATCCCGGCGCCAGCGATACCATTTGGATTTTGTCGCTGGGTCCGCACCCGGAACGATGAGCGGAGGAAGAATCTCCTCCTCGGCTGCTCGCGATTCTGAAACCTCGACTGCCATCGACTCTCTCCGCGGAAGTAACCTCATGGGCCAAAAGACCGGAGGCTTCAATGTACTTTTCTATTCTTCCGCGCTTCTCTTTTCTTCAAGGATACCGCCTGGCAATCCCGAAAATGCATTCGACAGGCCGCGCTATCCCCCGTTGGTGCGGAAATTCCATCGATTTTCTCCTTGCATCCTGATTCGTTTCCTGCCATAAAAAAGAAAACCACTCGCCGCAGTCAAGCGGCTGATACGAATCTGAGTCCGCTGCAGCAAGGGCTACTCGCCCTTGTGTGTCGTCGACGATTTAGGAGAGAGTCAGTGAAGGAACAAGGTGTTGTGAAGTGGTTCAACGGAGCAAAGGGATACGGCTTCATTCAACGGCAGAGCGGCGAAGATGTCTTTGTGCACTTTTCCGCCATCCAGGAAAACGGCTACAAAACGCTGAATGAAGGCGAGGCAGTTGAGTTCGAATGCCAGCAGGGACCAAAAGGGCTGAACGCCGCCGAGGTCAATCGCGTCGTCTAGGCTGTTTGAAGTCCGACAGGGTTCCCAACCCACCTGATTTATTCCTGAGCTCGCTCGCTCCGCAGCCAACCGCGCGAACGACCCGACGCGGCTCAATCCTCTGAGCGCCCTTCTTTGAGGCGCGCCAGCGCCCACTGCGCAGCTTTACGCGTCCCTTCTTCGCCCGCCTCGGTCAAAGCGCGCAATTTGGGCTCGAATCGACGAATGCCGCTATTACCCATCGCGATTGCCAGGTTGCGGCGCAAGCCGTCGAAGCCTGCACGTCGCACCGGCGAGCCGTTGAACCGTCGTTCGAATGCAACTTCATCCATCCGGGCTAGCTCTTCCAGCAGAGGGTTCACCAACTCGGGACGAACCGTCAACTCGGAATCGGTGCCGATGGGAGCTTTCCGATTCCATGGGCAAACATCCTGGCAGATATCGCACCCGAAGATCTGCCGCCCCATGCCCGTCATCAGTTTTTCGTCAATGGGCCCTTTGTGCTCGATGGTGAGATAGCTGATGCAGCGCGTAGCATCCATCCTGTAGGGCTCGTCGAGGGCGCCAGTAGGACATGCCTCAAGACAGCGCGTGCACGTGCCACAGCGGTCCGGCGTGAGGCGCGCGGTTTCTGCTTCAACCGGCAGTGAGGTGAGCAGAACGGCAAGGAAGCCATAGGAGCCCAGCGCCGGATGAATGAGGCAGGTATTCTTGCCCGTCCAACCAAGGCCGGCGGCCACTGCCAGCGACCGTTCCACCACGGGTCCCGTATCGACGTACCCGCGGGCTTCAAAGGCCCCCGTCGCTGCGTGGATTTTCGACTCCAGAAGGTCGAGCCGCTTCTTCAACACCCGGTGATAGTCAGAAGGTTGCTGAACACCATCTGCACCCGTGCGGCTGCTCCAGGCATAGCGTGCAATCCAGCCCGCCCCCTTGCCAGCCGGATCAGTCGATCGCGGCGCCGAGGAGTTGTAGTTGGCGAAGCAGACAATCGCCGACTGCGCCCATGCGAAGGGGACGCGCACCTTCTCCCGCACCAGACTGCCAGACTCATTCACGCGTTCCAGATAGCGCATTGTCCCCGCGCGACCTGCGCGAATCCAGTCCGCAAATCGTCCCGCATCGCGGTCTTCGTGGACATGAGGAAGCGCGACCAAGCCAGCTTCCGTGAATCCTGACTCGAGAGCCAGTTTCCTGGTGTCCTCCCGTGCCAGGGAGGCTGTGGACGCGCCTGAGATACTAGAGGAAGGCTGATTCACGGAACCGGCAGTACTCCTGTTTGCGTATGAATCGTCTGAGTGTTCAGATGCGGACGCCCGGTTCGAAATCGCACAGGGCAGTCCATTGTCGATCTTTCAGGAGTTCCTGTATCTCCTGTGATTGCAGCATAATCCCTCCCCGGCCCTTTGGCTGGCGGAGTGCAAATTGTAAGGCGCGAGGGGTAGCGACCTTCACGGCGCAAAGATGCCGAAATACAACCTTCCCCCAAGGAGTTTCATATGACAAGTGCAATTTTCAATCCTACTGAGGTTTTGATCGTGACCGCCCATTCGGCGGGGGTGGTTTCTGAGCTGGTCAAGGGCCAGGATAAGGAGTTTTACGATCGCATTGCGCCGCTGGTCCGGTCGCGGTCGGTCTCCCTGGATCTTTCCGCAATCGAGCGGATCGATGCTGCCGGCATTGCGGCCCTGGTGGCCCTGTACCGCGCCTCCGAAGAGGCTGGCAACAGCTTCACCATCTTCTCCGCCTCCCCGAGGGTCGTGGAAGTCCTTGAACTTGTCGGTCTCGAAAGGATTCTGACATCTCACATTGCGGTTGCTCCTTCGCATTGCGGCAGTTGCCAGGGGTTTACGGCGGCTTGATCGTTTTCCCATAAGTGCCTCCCGGGGCAAATGACTGAGACTCTGCTGCGTCAGAATGAGGAGATTTCGACTTTTGAGTCCTCCATCGGCAATGCAACCGACGAATCGTCTGTGACATGCGGCACAGGCAACGGTATACTGGCGGCGATATTTGTTCTTAGCAAAGAATTGCCGCGACGCGCTGTCTGATGCTTAGGTGACTCGCACGCGCTCGGTTCAGAGTGAGCGATCTTCTCTGGATAGAGCACAAGCTCCGCCACCCTCCCTAGGTCACGCCGCGGACCCCCGCAAATCCGGCGACATTTCTTCGTCGCCGGGCGGGCCATCTTACACACGGAGGCAACAGCCCATGACGCAGGGCGTGGTGGATCAGTCGTCTGCCGGACAGGCAGGCACAACCTCAACCCCAGTGCAGTATGTATACTCCTTCGGCGATGGACGAGCCGATGGCAACGGCAAGATGAAAGATGTTCTCGGCGGAAAAGGCGCCGGCCTGGCAGAAATGACGAACGCCGGACTGCCGGTTCCCCCGGGATTCACGATTCAGACAGAAGCTTGCCGCGAATACATGCGGGGAGCTCTGAATCCCGAGATCGACGTCGAGATGCACGCAGCTCTCGAGAAGCTCGAAAAGCTCCAGGGACAGAAGCTCGGCACAGGAGAGAATCCCCTGCTGGTTTCCGTGCGCTCCGGCGCCAAGTTCTCCATGCCGGGCATGATGGACACCATCCTCAACCTCGGACTCAACGATCAGGCGGTCGAAGCGCTTGCAACCCGCACCAATAATCCTCGCTTTGCCTATGATTCTTATCGCCGCCTGATCCAGATGTTTGGGGACGTAGTGCTCGATGTGCCGAAGAAGAAGTTTGAGCACATCTTCGACAAGGTCAAGCATCATACCGGCGTCAAATTCGATTACGAACTTCAGGCCGATTCACTGAAAGAAATCATCGCTGCCTACAAAAAACTTGTGCGCGAAGAGACCGGCAAGGATTTCCCGCAGGGCCCGCTCGACCAGCTCGTGCAGGCGCGCGATGCCGTGTTCCGCAGCTGGAACAACGACCGCGCCAAGACCTATCGCCGCATCAACCAGATCGACGATTCCATTGGAACCGCGGTCAACGTGCAGGCCATGGTGTTCGGCAACCTGGGTGAGAATTCGGGAACCGGCGTCGGCTTTACGCGCAATCCTGCCACCGGAGAGCACGTTTTCTTCGGCGAGTACCTAATGAACGCGCAGGGCGAGGACGTGGTTTCGGGCGTGCGCACGCCGCTTTCGATCAGCGAACTTGAGCGCGCCATGCCGCTGGTCTATGACCATCTGAAGGCCATTACCTGGAAGATGGAAAAACACTATCGCGACATGCAGGATTTTGAGTTCACCATCCAGGACGGCAAGCTCTATATGCTGCAGACGCGCAACGGAAAGCGCACCGGCCTGGCAGCCGTCCGCATCGCCATCGACATGGTGCGCGAAGGACTGATCACGCAGGACGAGGCGATCTTCCGCGTCGAGCCGAATCAGCTTTATGACTTCCTGGTCCCGCGGCTCGTTGAAAAAGGCGAGAAGATCGAAGTCCTTGCCACCGGCTTGCCGGCTTCACCGGGCGCTGCTGTCGGCCAGATCGTGTTCACCGCGGAAGATGCCGTTAAGTTCCACGCGAACGGCGCGTACCGGACCATCATTCTGGTTCGGGGCGAAACGACACCTGAAGATATCGCAGGCATGGAAGTAGCGGCGGGCATTTTGACTTCGCGCGGCGGCATGACGTCGCACGCAGCCGTGGTCACACGCGGCATGGGTAAGTGCTGCGTCGCCGGCGCGGGCGACCTGAAGGTCGACGAGGCCAAGAAGGAGCTGCGCGTCAAGGACAAGGTGTTCCGGCAGGGCGACTGGATTTCGCTCGACGGCACAACCGGACGCGTGATCGAGGGGCAGCTCAAGACGATTCCTGCGCAGCCTGACGATCCGGATCTGGTGAAGTTCATGGGCTGGGTTGATCCGGTTCGGCGGCTTAAAATCCGCGCAAATGCCGACATTCCCCGCGACGCCAAGCAGGCACGCCTATTCGGCGCAGAGGGCATCGGCCTTTGCCGCACTGAGCACATGTTCTTTGCAGAAGACCGCATTGAACACATGCGCACCATGATTCTTGCCGACAACGAGAAGGACCGCCGCGACGCCCTGAAGAAGCTTTTGCCCATGCAGCGCGCCGACTTTGTGGGCCTGTTCAAGTCGATGGAATCACTCCCGGTGACCATCCGCTTGCTCGATCCGCCGCTGCACGAATTCCTGCCACAACGGGAAGACCTGCTGGTGGAGATCTCGCATCTTGAGGACACCAAGCCGCGCTCACCTCGGCTGAAGGAACTGCGCCCGCTGCTTGCGCGCGTGCAGGAACTCCACGAGATGAACCCGATGCTGGGTCTTCGCGGATGCCGGCTGGGCATTGCGTTCCCTGAGATCACTGAAATGCAGGCTCGCGCTATCTTCGAGGCTGCCGTCCAGGTGAAGAGCAAGGGCGCAGATCCGCACCTTGAGATCATGGTGCCGCTCATCGGCTCCGTCGAAGAGATGCGCCACCAGGCCAACATCGTGCGCCGCGTTGCCAGCGACGTCTTCAAGGAGAAGGGCGAGACCGTCGACTACATGGTTGGCACCATGATCGAACTGCCCCGCGCCGCCTTGACTGCGGACCAGATTGCCGAAGAGGCTGAGTTCTTCAGCTTCGGAACCAACGATCTGACCCAGACCACCTTCGGCATCAGCCGCGACGACATCAACAACTTCCTGCCGGCCTACATCAAGAACGGCATCTTCAAACAGGATCCCTTCGCGACGCTGGATCAGGCGGGCGTTGGATTGCTGGTGAAGATGGCCACGGCCAAGGGACGCAATACGCGGCCCGATCTGAAGGTCGGCATCTGCGGCGAACATGGCGGCGATCCTGAGTCCGTCAAGTTCTGCCACAAAATTGGACTCAACTATGTGTCCTGCTCGCCCTTCCGGCTGTTGACGGCAAGGCTTGCGGCTGCGCAGGCGGCACTCCAGGAAAAACAGACGGGACCAGACCTGCACACAACGAGCTAGCCCATCGGCACCGGCAAAAGCACGCGGGGCGCGGCCAACTGGCTGCGCCCCGCGTGCTTTTGCGCGGCCCCGCGCAGCTTCGGGCGTATCATCGAATCTCCCCAGGTCTACCGTCGGCGTTTCACCAGCATCTTGCATCCAATCCATTAAAGCCGCGAATTTTTCGCGCTATTTGCATTCTTCAGATCCGGCCGCCATCGGCACATCTTCTTGACCAAAAAGGGACTTTCCAATGCTCATTCGCCTGGGGTACGACATTGAATTCGAATTATCGGCGCCGGTGCCCATGATTGCGCTGCTCCATGTGCATCCTTCCCGCGCCCACGATCTGCTCGAACCGGACGAGATCGAGACCGAGCCAAAAGTAAATATTCGCCACTACTTCGACAGCTTCGGGAACCGCTGCGCGCGCTTCGTTGCTCCCGCGGGCGCTTCAAGCTAAATTGCAGATCGTTGATTCAGGACTCAGGCAAACACGATGAAGTGAATCTGGACGCACGCGAAACGCCGGTGAGCGAGCTGCCGGATGAGCTCTTCCGGTACTTGCTCAGCAGCCGGTATTGTGAAGTGGATCGATTCACAAATATCGCGTTCGATTTGTTTGGACAGGTGAAGCCGGGATGGAGCCGCGTGCAGGCAATCTGCGACTGGGTGCATGAATGGATCAAATTCGATTACCAGCAGGCCCGGCCGACAAAGACTGCCATGGATGTCTATAACGAGCGCGTCGGCGTGTGCCGCGATTTTCAGCATCTGGCGATCACGATGTGTCGCGCAATGAATATCCCCGCGCGCTACACCACCGGCTATCTCGGGGACATCGGCGTGCCGGTTGTGCTACCCATGGACTTCAGTGCCTGGTTTGAAGTGTGGCTCGAAGGGCGCTGGTGGGCCTTTGACGCCCGCAACAACCAACCGCGCATTGGGCGCGTCCTCATGGCAACCGGTCTTGATGCTGCCGATGTGGCGATAACGACTTCGTTCGGACAAGCAACACTGACGAACTTCTTCGTGGTGACGGACGAGGAGAAACCTGCCCCGGCCACCAACGAGAGGGCCGTGCTCGAACCTTGTTCTTAATCCTTCGCGGCCTTAATTCTCAGCGACTTCAATCAGACTTCCGTTGCCGGTAAAACTCACTTTGAATCGCCGCCGGGTGCGTAGTAGCCCTCCCGGGTTACCACTTCGAGATCGCCTTTGTTGGCCTTGAGCGCAACCTTGTGGAATCCGCCTTCGTTGTCGACTACGTCGGGCGTGTAGGTCATCAGATACTGGCCGCGTAGCTCCTCGGCAATCTGGCCATAAATCTCCTCGAGATTGTCTTTCTTCTTCGCCTCGAAATAGCGGCCGCCGGTGCGGGTGGCGATCTTCTCCATGATCTTCTTGCCGTCGACGCTGGGCTCGCTGGACCCGCCGCCGCGACGGCCTCGCCGCCGGGATAGCCCCCTCCGCCGCCTGGATAACCACCGCCGCCCCCCGGATAGCCACCGCCCCCCATACCGCCCCTGCGTCCGCCCGGAAAACCATTGCCGTTAGCCATTGTTCTCCTGTTCGCCTTTGAAATAGATGGTGTAGATTGCGACGTTGGCGCGGTCCGCTGCATCAACGGCATCGTTGAGGGTTTCCTTGCTGCCGCGATCGACGCCGTCAGAAAAGACGATCAGCGCCTTGCGGCCGTCCTTGGGCTTCATCAGCTCATCCGAAGCCAGGTAGATCGCGTCATAAAGTTCCGTACCACCACCACGACTGCGGGTCTGGCTTCCACGATCATCGCCAGCGGTTTCGGGACCCTGGCTTGAGTTGCGGGCTGAGCTGGTTGGCCCCATGTCGTCGAGCTCGTGGTGAAGCTTGTCGCGGGAGTTCGTAAAATCCTCAAGCAGCTCGACCTCATGGTCAAAATGCAGCAGGAATGCTTCGTCCTTTTGTGTGGCCGCCTTTGGGTCGGCAGGCAACATGAGATCGACAAACTTGCCGGCAGCCTTCCGCTCGTTCTCCATGGCGCCGCTTACACTGCGGCTCGTATCGACAAGAAGGCCGAGACGAAATGGCAGGTTTGACTCGCGCGTGAAGCTCTTGATGGTCTGCGGACGGGCATCTTCGGTCAGACTAAAGTCCGACTTCTGCAGGCTGGTGACCAGCGCGCCATGCTTATCGCGAACTGTCACCGGCAACACCACTTCACGGGCCTGGATCTTAAGGGTGGCCGCAGGCTGATCCGAAGCAGACGCAGCGGGCGCTGCCTGCTGACCCGCAGCAGCCAGGCCCAGGGGAGCCAGCATCGCGATAAGGGAAAGGGGAGGCAAGAATCGATTTCGCATGGTGTTCAAGGTATACACACTTCCATGCGGGTTAGACGACAGAAACGCACGAGTGTTGACTTCGCCTCAGGGCGCGGGAAGTTGTTGAGGCGCAGGACCCAAACGACCTCCATGATAGAGCCTTTTGCCTTTTGAACGACCTACCGGGCAGCAATCGCAGCCAATCCGTTGCATTCGTCCACATGGCTGGACACCTCAGGTCTGCACGAATTAGGCTGGCTGGGCGTTTCCCCTGATTCCTTCCTGCCGAAACTTGAGTCCGTTCACCATGCAGAGCCGCAGCCTCGCCTCCAATCTCGGGATCTATGTTTTTGCCGCGGGCGCAATCTTTCTCGGCCTCCTCGGCCTTGTCTCGGGGGACTTCGCAACGACTTGGCAGCGGGTCGGCGCGAACGTTCCCTTTCGCGTGCCGCTCGCCTATCTCACAGCCTTGATCGAACTCGCGGCGGGACTCGCTCTCCTTTGGCGTCCCGTGGCGCGCACCGGCACGCTCGCGCTCACCGTTATCTTCGCGGTGTTCACCCTCGTGTGGGTGCCCAAGATCTTCGAAGACTTGCGCAATTTCGACCCATTCGGCAACTTCTTTGAGGAGTTCTCTCTTGTGGTCGCCGCTGCTGTCCTGGTCGCCTCGCTTTCGCGGGCCGGCTCGCCGATCGCACGTCGCGAGTCGCTTTTCGCGCGCCTCTATGCTCTCTCTGCAATCTCTTTCGGAGTCGGCCATGTGTTGTCCATGCCCGGCCTGCTGAGTTGGATCCCGAAGTGGCTTCCGCCATCGCAAATGTTCTGGGCCTACCTCACAACCATCGGCTTCTTCCTCGCGGCAGTGGCCATTTTCACGGGCATTTTGGCTCCGCTCGCCTCGCGCCTCATCACTGCTGAGATCCTCGCCTTCGAGTTTCTGGTTTGGATCCCCAGGCTGATCGCGAGTCCTCACGATCATTTCAATTGGGCCGGGAACGCCATCTCGATTGCCCTTTCAGGCGCCGCGTGGGTCGTCTCCGACTCAATCTGCCAAGCCGCCTCGCGCAAACGGAGTAAGGCGCAAATGAATGGAGAGGAATACTCACCAACGTAGATACACGTGGAGGCGCGGTGGTGTCAGTGCGATACTGCTGCTGAGTCTGCTCATCTCCGACCTCCGCATGCGAGCTGAATTCTTCTCATGGAGCGACAACGATGGAATTGCGCCCGCTTCCCGAATCACTTCCGGCGAATCGCCTTTCGAGTCTCGACGCGTTGCGTGGCACCGTCATGATCCTCATGGCCATCGATCACATCCGCGACTTCTTCGATCGCTATTCCATGTCCAATTCGCCCACTGACTTGTCGCAAGCCAGTGCGATCATGTTCTTCACCCGCTGGATCACCCACTTCTGCATGCCCGTCTTCATGTTCTGCGCAGGTGCGGGAGCCTTTCTCTGGTGGAAACGCGGCAACCGGACACGCGGTCAGCTCTCCTGGTTCCTCGCAACGCGCGCCATCTGGTTCATCGTTCTCGAAGTCGTCGTCATGAACTTCGCCTACAGCTTTAACATCTCGGCGCACAGTCTCATTCTTCTTCTCGTCCTCTACATCTTCGGCGCCTGCTTCCTTTTCATGGCAGCGCTCGTTCACCTGCCTCTGCGCTGGCTGGCTGTGTTCAGCGTCGCCGTCATCGCTCTGCATAACTTGCTCGATCCTTTCTCCGCAGCGCAATTCGGCAGATTCGCCTGGGTCTGGCACCTGCTGCATCAACCCGGCGTGATTATGCTTGGCAGTCGCCCGGCCTTTGTCGTTTACCCCATCCTGCCCTGGGTAGGCGTGATGGCCGCAGGCTTCTGCTTTGCCCAGGTTTTCACTCTCGAGGACGCCGTCCGTCGCCGCATCACGCTGCGCCTCGGCTTGGCTCTTACCGGGGCTTTCCTCGCTATTCGCGCCATCAACATCTATGGCGACCCTTCGCATTGGACCAGGCAGAAGTCCGCACTCTTCACAGCGCTCTCATTCCTTAACTGCACTAAGTATCCGGCTTCTCTGGACTACATTCTGATGACGATCGGTCCAGCATTGGTGTTGCTCGCCTGGTACGACCGCCTCAGATTCTCGAGCCGCAATCCGCTTATCGTCTTCGGGCGCGTTCCCCTCTTTTACTTTGTCTTGCATTTCTATGCGATCCATGTCCTGCTCGGCATCATGAGCTACATTCGCTACGGCAGCCGGACCTTCGGCTTCATCTTCCACGGCATGCCAGCCTTGGGCGGCCCCGGCGAAGTTTATCCTCCAGACTTTGGCTACCCTCTCTGGGTCACCTACGCGATTTGGATCGGTCTGGTTGCCGCGCTCTACCCACTCTGCCGCTGGTTCGCGCAATACAAAGCATCCCACCGCTCATGGTGGCTGAGCTATTTCTAGATTCAGGCGCTGGCTGGTCGAAGGGCAGCGGTCTGCCTGACCGCTCCCGAGCGTACAAGTGCGACTTATTCATCGGGCTGCATAGCCGAGCAATGAAAAAGCCCGCTGCACGAGCGGGCCTTCGCAGATAGTAGCTGGTAGCGCTAACGGGAATCGAACCCGTGTTTTAAGATTGAGAATCTCACGTCCTAACCCCTAGACGATAGCGCCACAAAAGCGGGTTCGGCCCTGAAGGCCGCTCAATAACTTTATCAAAATTTCAGGGTGAAGCCAAAGCCGAAGCACAACCTGCTCGTCAAATGCCCAGCTTCTTGACTTCGTCGTTGTAGTACTTGCGGTAGAGGATCTCCCATTCCTGCGAGCCTTCAAGGATGATCTTGCGTTGGCTCGCGATCTTGAGGCGCGCCGCTGTGTCGATCTTCGCCTCGTCGGTAAGCAGGCTCTCGAGGGCTTTGCGAGCTTCCTGGCGAATGGTATTGCGATCTTCCAGAAAGCCGACTTCGTCGATCTCGGCGAGTGTGTCCGCCACCGTATGGGCCAGCTTGTTGAGCTTGTCGCGGCTGATTCTCATAGCACCGCCTTATATTTCTTGGCGAGCTCGGTCTTTACCTTCTTGAACATCTCGGCGTACTGCGCGCCGCTCTTGCGCATCTCGTCAGAATAGGCTTCGAGGATGACGCGCACCTCGTCATTGATGCGGTCTTCAAGAGATAGCTCCTCGATCAAGCCCTCCGTCACACGCGCTTCAACCACCTTCAAATTGCTGGTAGTGATGAACTTTGTGTCGATGAGTTGCTTGACCGTACGGCGGGCGAGATAGCCGATGTAATCGCGCGAAAAGATCATGTGCTAAACGTCAGAATAACGCATTGGGGCGGCCTGTGTACACCAGGTACACCATCCACGTACACCATCCCAGTCACATTCCAGTTTGGCAAGTTGCCGGCCCCTCGAGATCAGGCTCGCTCCCGCGCTTCGCTTCGGCCGCCCAACCCCCGCGGCGTTAGGGCCGGTGCGAGCAGGTCTTCGTGTTGATGCATTCCTCAGCGAGGCGAAGTCGCTCGACCGGGCGGCCGCCGATGAGGTGCTCTTCAACAATGGCGGCCGCGTCCTCGGGCTTGACGTGGCCGTACCAGACAGCTTCAGGGTAGACAACAACTGTCGGACCGTGCTCGCACTGGTCGAGACATCCCGACTTGTTAATGCGTACCCGGCCTCCGAGCCCAGCCGCTTTGGTCAGCTGCTGCAACTGCGTGTGGAGCTCGCTCTTGCCATCTGTGGTACACGAAGGACGCGGTGCGTCGGCGGGGCGCTGGTTCAGACAGACGAAGACGTGATGTTCAAATGAAGGCAACGGAATTCCTCCTGAGGTCAATGTTTCCAGATTATCGTGCGAGACCCGCTCCCTGCTCTGCGTCCTGTTTTTCGCTCGTATCTAAGGGGCAAATCGAAAGACACAACGTTCGTCATCGGACCAAAGTTTCCACAAGAAAGTGACGGTCAAGAGGCTCGGTCTGCGAAAATAGAGGCTTGACTATGAGCACGGAAAACCTACTCTCCCTGAAAGACGACATGGTGGCCTTCATCGAGGGTCACGGACTGCAACGCCTGCCCGGCTACGTCACTGAAGACATCCCCTCCATTGTGTGGGAGGGCCAGGGCAATCCTGACGCATGGAAAGATTTTGTCGAGATGGCCAAGCATGTCGGCTCGCCGTTCGTCACATTCAGTGAAATGACGCTCGAGCGCGAAGAGCTCGATGCGCTGGTCGAAGAGGCCAGCGAGATGAACTTCCCCGACGAGGAAGCGACAGAGCTGGTTGAAGCCCAGTGGCTTCGCAAGTATGCCGGCAACCTGGGATACATCCAGCTCGGCTTTGTGTACCAGGGGCTGGTGTTTCTGCATGAGACCACGACTGAGTGGTACGAGCGCTTCCAGACGCTTATCGAGGATGTAGAAAGCTTCCAGGACATCGTCATCGACGACCACGAACACGACGAGGACGAGTAATCGCGGTGAGTGCTTCGGGCTTGCCGATCTCGCCACCGAGCGATGCAACCATTCCGCATTCAGTTTTGCCTTCTTCACGGCCACCGCAACGGTGGATCCATGCACACCAGAACTCTGAATCCGCCGAGGCTCTGGCTGCGGATGCGCGACTGCCCTTAGTCCTGGCTGAGTTGCTGGTTGCGCGCGGCATCGCGGATGCAAACGCCGCTTTCCTGTTTCTCAACCCCGAGATGAGTCATCTCCACGATCCGCTTCTGATGATGGGAATGGAAACGGCCGTCGCGCGGCTTGAGCAGGCCATCGAAAAGCACGAGCCGGTACTGCTTTATGGCGATTATGACGTCGACGGCACAACGGCAGTTGTGCTGCTCAAGACAGCCATCGAAATGCTCGGGGGCGAGGTGCGCTTCCACGTTCCGCACCGCCTGCGCGAGGGCTACGGCCTGCAATCAAGCGTGCTCGAGACGGCGTACGCTGAAGGCGTACGGCTGGTGATTACGGTTGACACCGGGATGCGCGCATTTGCCGAAGCAGAGACCGCGCGCGCGCTGGGACTTGATTTGATCATCACCGATCACCATTTGCTTTCTGCGGATGATGCGGTCCCGCATTCGCTTGCGATTCTCAATCCCAATCAGCCGGGATGCAAGTATCCGGAAAAGATGCTGTGCGGCGCGGCCATCGCCATGAAGCTGGCGCAGGCGCTGCTGGCGCGGCGCGATCCGGTCAAGACGCGCGAGAAGACGCTGCCCAGCTTCCTCAAGATGGCGGCGATTGCGACCATTGCCGACGCGGTGCCCCTGCTGGGAGAGAACCGCGTGATCGCCGCGATGGGGCTGCGCGAGCTGCGGCGCCCGGCTGGAGCGGGACTGCGGGCTTTGTTTGCTGCGGCGCAGCTCGACCCGGCATCGAAGCAGCTCACGGGATCGGATGTGGCCTTCCGCATCGCTCCGCGCATCAACGCGGCGGGGCGCATGGATATGGCTTCGGAGGTGATCGAGCTTTTTTCAACGCGGGATGCGGCCCAGGCCAATGTTCTGGCCGCGAAGCTGGAGCGGCTTAACCGGGAGCGGCGCGATACCGAGGCGCTGGCGCTGGCGGTGATTGAAAAGCGGCTGGCTGAAGATGCCGAGCTGTGCGCCGATCGATTGCTGGTGGTTGATGGCGATGGCTGGCATCGCGGCGTCATCGGCATTCTTGCCTCGCGCGTGGTGGAGCGGACGGCGAAGCCTTCGATCGTGGTGAGCGTTGAGGATGGCGTGGCGCATGGGTCGGGGCGGTCCGTCGATGGATTTCAACTGCTGCATGCAATCGAAAGCTGCGCGGATTTGTTCACGCGCTTCGGCGGGCATGCCTTTGCCATTGGCTTTGCGTTGCCGGCCGATTCCCTTCCCGAGTTGAAGCGACGCCTGCGTTTGCACGCCAACGAGCATCTCGCCGCGCGGCAGCCGGAGAGGGTCTTGAGCATTCATGCGGAGCTGCCGCTCGATCGGATTACGCCGGTGCTGGCGGGCTTTCTGCGCAAGCTGGAACCCTACGGGCATGGAAATCCGGAGCCGGTATTTGTGGCGCGACGGGCGCGGCTGGTCACTGCGCCGCGCATCATGAAGGAGCGGCATCTGAGGCTCGAATTGGCGCAGATGCCGGGCGCGACCGCGGGATCAACGACGGCCATCACACATTCAGTGATGAAAGCTGTTGGATGGGACATGGCTGGACAGGCCGCAGCTCTTGGATTGACGCAGGGAACCATCATCGATCTCGCCTATCGAATTCATGAGAACGATCATCCGGAATATGGTGGGCTTGAGGTTCAGATTGCCGGACTCCGCCTGGCCGAGTAATCCACCGGAAGAAAATCAAATTGCAAAAAAGGCCCGCGATCGCTCGCGAGCCTTTTTGTTGACCGCAATCAGCCTTCGCCTAGCGGCCGTGACCTTCGTGGCCGCCTTTTTCTTCCCTGGGCTTCGGTTCAGACTTCGGCTCTCGGCTGCGCCGCCGCCGTTGTGCTCAGCGGGAGCCGGACGCGATTCCTGCGTCGGCCGCGCCGCGGGAGCCTGGTGCGATTGCGACTGATAGGACTGCCGCGCCTGATTGTTCGGCTGCCCGCCCGTTGTCACCTTACCCGCACCGGCACCGGAAGTTTGCGATCCGATGCGGTTCGCGCTATTGTTTGCTGGGCGCGATTCATTCAGTGGCCGCGATATCGCCGCGTTCTGCGGATGTCCGCCATTGTTCTTGGCGTACGACTGCGGATTGCTGCGGAAGCTGCTCTCATGCTGCACCTGAGCGGATGTCGGAGCAGTGTGCTGCTCGTGCATCGCCGTGTTTTCTTCCGGCGTAGGCCGGTGATCGATGCCGCCCGGGCCGCCGTTGTACGACACGTGCGTGTTGTTAACGATGGTCGTCCTTTCTACGATGGTGCGGTCTTCATAAACACGGTTTCCACCCCATCCACCACCAATGCCCACATGAACCACCGCGCTGTTATACGCGAAGACGCCGCCGCGCCACATGCCGCCGGCAAAGCCGATACCGCCGTAGCCAAAGCCGTAGTTCACGCCGCCATAGTAGCCAACGTGCGGGCCCCAGTAGCCGCCATGCCATACATAGAGACCGCCCGACCAGCCCCAGTAGCCGGGTGTCCAGAGAGCGCCGGTATAAGGAGCAGGAACCCAAGCGCCCGGCACCCAGTAATAGCCTTCATCGCCATACGCCCAGTAGCCAGGCGTCCACATCAGGCCAGGCTGAGGGCAGACTGGTTGCACATATACGGGGAGAACGGGGGGAGCAAATCCGACACTGATAAACACACCGGCGTATGAAGATGCAGGAACGAGAGAGACAAGCAGCGCCAGCAAAAGCAAGCGTGCGGAGCGAAGTAGACGCATAAAGTATTCCTCCTGAAATTTCTTTTTTTAACGAGCCCGGAACCGTAGTCGCGCTCCAGTCTACACAAGTCAGAACCCTGCCTCCATCGAGAAGTTGTCGTTTTGCCAAAAAGGCTGCCTTTTCCGGTACATAAGTAATCAATTCGGGACTTTAAGACGGGATTAAGCACGACGAAACCCACGGTGGGGCCGTGGGTCTCGCGGTGGGTTTAGCTTGTTGTCTCTAGATTCAGGAGCGGCGAGTTATCGAGGCTTCTCGGCGCGAGGTTCAGCCTTTGGTTCGGCATGAGGCGCTGGCTCAGAGTGTTCCGGTGCCGCCGCCTTCGGTGCGGGCTCCGCCTTGGGCTCATGCATTTCCCTTGGCTCCGCAGCATGCGATTCTCGCGGTTCGGCAGCGTGCGTCTCGGGCGCACGTGCCGGCGCAGTCTCACGGACCGGCGCACGAGACTCCGTTGCATGCGCGGTTTCAGTCGGTCGTGCCTCGGGCGCTTCACGCGGAGCAACCGGTGCACGCGGTTCCGAAGTCTTCGCACTCGGCTCTCGTTCAGCAGCAGGTTTATGGGTTTCAGTCCGCGCTCGCGCAGCCTGCGATTCAGTCGAGTGCGCTGGCGCCGCTTCATGAGCAGTACTACGCGAGGGAGCCGCATCACGGGCCGGACTCGTGCGATGCGTTGCCGTCGCCGGATGTGTAGTTTCTGTGCGCGGCGCTGTTGGGTGGGCCGGAGCACTTTCATGATGAGCAGTCGTCGTCGCATGCGAAGGAGTCGTCCGCGATTCGGGAGCGCGAGCAGGAGAAGTCTCGTGCGCAGCCCGGGCTGTTGTCGCGGGAGAGGGACGACTCTCCGGGCGCGTTGAAGCGCCGGTGGCTGCGGTCGTCCGGCCCAGAGGCTTGGCAGCAACCAGGTTTGCCGGATGGCCATTGTTGGCTTTTGCGTACGACGCTCGATCTGCGCGCGCCGCGGCAACATGCTGCTGCTGATAGCTGGTGGCCGGCGCATGTCTTTCCCGCGAGTACGAAGCCTCTTGCGTCGTCGCCCTGTGCTGGATACCGCCAGGGCCGCCGCTGTAAGCCACGCGATTCGGATTGGCGATCGTGCTTTGCCGGATGACCGTGCGGTTCACATAGGTGTTGTGAATGACCGACTGGTTCACATGCGTGACCGCCGTGTTATACGAAAAAGCGCCGCCCCGCCACATACCGCCGACAAAGCCAATGCCGAAATAGCCGAAGCCATAATTCACGCCGCCGTAGTAGCCGACATTCGGTCCCCAGTAGCCACCGTTGAAGACATATTGGCCGTCTGACCAACCCCAATAGCCCGGCGTCCAGAGGGCGCCGACATACGGAGCCGAAACCCACGCGCCGGGAACCCAGAAATAACCGTCATCGCCATAGGCCCAGTAGCCTGGCGTCCAGATGAGGTTGGGTTCGGGACAGATGGGCTGCTCGTAGACCGGCAGCACCGGCGGTGCAAAACCGACGTGAATGCCGATTCCAACGGAGATTTGTGCCTTTGAGCAAAAAGGAGCAAGGCAGAGAAGAAGCGCCAGGAGCGCCCAGCGCGCAGTACGGGTTCCCTTCATAAGGGTCACCTCCTGCAGGTGGGATGCCGAATCGGCGCGCCGCGCAACTGCGGCACCGCCGATTCTGTTCGCGAAGAACCGGCCACTTCTTGGACGAGGCCCGGTAAAGACCCTGATTTTCCTCAATGCAACCGTACCGGTTACGGTCTGAAGCTGAGGCCGATCCCAACCACATGCCGCGCTTCAAGATTCACGGGAAGGAACAAATACGGCGGATACGGCGCCGGGAGCCCCGTAGGCAATGCGGCGGTGCCGATCATGCCTGCTACCTGGCCAACTCCAATATCGAATGCAAAATGCGGATGCTCTTTCTGCGTCACCCGCACCGCGTAGTCGAGTGTTGTGGGCAGGTGAGCGCGGCCACCCACAAGAATGTCGCCGAGATATTTCGATGTGGGCGGTTCCTGCGTGAAGCCCGCGGAGGGAACAATGGCAGTCTTCCATGGGCCGGGAAGGGGTATGCCGAGCCCGCCGAAGGCCCTCCCGCCAAAGCGCGTTGCCTGTCCGCCGATTCCAAAGATCGAAGCGTTGGTGGCTTTCCATCCAAGATTCACCAAAAACGGGACCGGAGGATGAAGCCATGTCTTTGTCGCCGAAACATAGAGATCTTCGTTGGTAAAGGCTGCGCCGCTGCCGCCAAGCTCCTTGTTCACGGCGCTCGAAACAAACTTGTCTCCAGTGCGCACCACAAAGCCCGCCGCGAGCCCGGGCGTCCATGCACCGAATTGGCCATCCTTGATGGCGACTCCCTTGCCGCTGAAGATGTTCATGCCGTTGTAATTCCAAAGCTGGCTGAACGCACCCTCTGCCTGGACGTTGCTGTCGCCGAGCAAATGCACGCTGCGCGTGTATCCAGCTTCAGCTCGATTGGCAAACCCCTCGACGACGCTGAAGGTCTGAATATCGCCGATCACTTTAGACGAATCGATGAAGTGATAGCCAACCGCCGGATGCGAAAAGAAATGGCTCTTCGCCGATTCGACAACATAGGCCGTGGGCGTGAGGAACCCGCCGGTCTGTCCTTCGAGGGTTAGGTTTTGTGCGTTGAGGCGGTTAAATGTGAGAAATGTGGCCAGTCCGAAAAGAAATACAGCAAGCTTATGGATCGCGCGAGAACGCAAGTTTCTTACCCCGATTGAGCAGGTGACTGCTTCGAATGATGTTCAAAAGCTCACCTGTTCTATCACACGCAAGTTACTCCCGTCTCCTTCCTTTAGTTTCAGGTCACCAGCGCTTCTCAAGAATGACGCCATCGCGGATCTGCATTCGAGGCAAATGGTAGACTCACCGCATGTCGCGCGGATTTTTCATCACGCTCGAAGGACTGGATGGCTCCGGCAAGACCACGCAGATTCGCCGGCTCGCGGCGTGGCTGAAGAAGCGAACTCCCGGCGATGATCCGGTTGTAACCCGACAGCCCGGAGGAACCGACACAGGCGACCTGATTCGCGCCCTCGTGGTCAATTCGCGCTCGGCCAATCTCGCGCCCATGACTGAGATGGCGCTGATGTTCGCCGACCGCGCTCAGGCAATTGCCGAAGTCATCGCCCCCGCACTTGAAGAAGGCAAGGTTGTCCTCTGCGATCGCTTTACTGACTCCACCGAAGCCTATCAGGGAGGCGGACGGCAGCTTGGCTCGGCGACTGTGCTGGAGCTCCATCGTCTTCTCTGCGGCAACCTTCAGCCCAATCTGACTCTGCTGCTGCTTCCCCCTCTCGCCGTGTGCCTTGAGCGCGCCCGCCGTCGCAATCAGCGCATTGCCGAACAGAACGGCGCGGATGAATCGCGATTCGAACAGGAGCATGACGCCTTCTTTACCCGGGTATGGAACAAGTACCGCGAAATCGCAGCGCGCGAGCTGTCACGGGTGTGTTTGATCGAGGGCGACCTCACCATCGACGAGGTGCACGAAAAGATTGTTGCCGCTGTCGTGGAGCGGCTGGTCCCAGCGGTAAGACAGAGTTAGACGAGAGACTGACGGCTTCGGTGCGAATCCGGCCCGTGGGGCTGGATTTTCTTTGAAAAGCACGCGATCACCTGCAGGATTTTTATCTTCCAATGGTGCTTTTTAAGAACTGAAGCATCCATATATACATGAAGTTGCCGACTCTTCCCCCCAGAAGCGTTTCAAGCCAGGACCAAAAACTCTCCGTCAAGCGAGAGCGTGCGTTCTTTCGCGAATTCCCTCGTGCCCTTTTGATGCTGACCTGCGCCTTGGCGCTTTCGCTCGGACTTCGCGCACAAGACGTGAAGGCAACAGCAGCAGACAACGATTCGAGTTCGCAGGACGGCGCGGTAAACATCACGGACTCGGCGCATAGTCTGGCCGATGCGCCCACAACGACTCAATCCAAGGATCAACGGCAGCCCCAGACAAAGCGCATCCTGGGCATCATTCCCAACTTCCGCGCCGTGAGCACCGACGATAAGCTGCCCCCGCAAACCATCAAAGACAAGTTCATGGATGCGACCCAGGATTCGTTCGACTACTCATCAATTCTGCTCCCTGGATTGTTGGCTGCGTATTCCATGGGCACTGATGCGACTCCGGAATTCCATCAGGGCGCGGCGGGATATGCGCGTTACTTCTGGCATGCGGCGGCCGACCAGACCATCGAAAACTACATGGTGGAATTTGTCGTCCCGACGGTCACGCGCGAAGATACGCGTTACTACACTCTGGGGCGTGGTGGATTTTTGAAGCGCACCGGCTATGCGGTGAGCCGCGTGGTCATCACGCGCTCTGACTCCGGAAAAGAAGAAATCAACTTCGGTGAGATTGTGGGTGCGGGGGGGGCCGCTGGCATCTCAAGCCTCTACTACCCAACCGGTGAACGCAGCCTGGGAAAAACGGGAACCCAATGGGGACTCGATGTTGGAATCGATGCAGCCGCCTTCGTCTTCCGCGAGTTCTGGCCCGATGTGAACCACGCCTTGTTTCACGCCGCTGAGCCGAATTTGAAATAGCCCCCGTCGTTCCCGATCGAAAACTCTAACCCGGGATATAATGCGGCCAGCCTTCAATTCCACAGCTAAGCAGGTTTTGATGAATATCAGCCGCTGCGCCGCAATTGCGGTTTCTCTTCTATGCACCGCGCAGATCCTCTTTGCGCAAGCTTCAGAGTCGTCCATCACCGACCAACTGAAAAAGCTCCGTTCCCTCTCCGCCACCCAGCGGCCGATCGCAACAATCAAGGTCGCACAGGACATTAGGACGCTGCCGCCCGGGCTCACCAAGGTCCGCCTCGCCGACACCGCTTCTCACCTTGTTACCGAGGGAGATCAGGGCAGCGATGCCCTGCAGGCGGTCGCAGACACGTTGGCCAAAGCGCTCGCTGAGTTCCCCGTCCCCGCAAAGGGGGATGAACCGCCCATGCCCTATCTTGACCTGGCCAAGCTGGTTCGCTACGAACACGTCACCGTCACCCTCGACGATCCGCTCTTTGTGAAGGCAGGCCAGGTTCTCGCCGATCAGGATGCCGAGATTGGCAAAGCGGATTTCA
The DNA here is from genome assembly GCA_963791505.1 of uncultured Acidobacteriaceae bacterium. Taxonomy (GTDB): domain Bacteria; phylum Acidobacteriota; class Terriglobia; order Terriglobales; family Acidobacteriaceae; genus Telmatobacter. Next base: position 2,883 of record CAWBSV010000041.1, on the reverse strand, counting down.
CGCTCAAGGACCTGAAAGGCAAAAAGTACACGCTCTCTGAACTGCGCGGCAAAATTGTCCTGGTGAACTTCTGGGCCACGTGGTGCGGCCCATGCCGGCTTGAGATGCCCGACCTCGATCGCATCTATACGCATTTTGAGCCGCAGGGACTCGTCGTGCTTTCCATTACTGACGAGGATGCGTTCAAGGTAAATTCGTTCATCTCGCCCACCGGATACCATCCACCGGTGCTCATCGACTCTGGGGGCGCTGTCCACAAGCAGTTCCACATCGAAGGAATTCCGAAGACCTTCCTCTTCAATCGCGACGGCAAGTTGATCGGCGAAACAATCGACCAAACCACCGGCCAGCAGTTCCTGCGCCTTCTGGCAAAGACCGACTTGCATAATTGATGTTGATGAAATGGAGTTGTTCGCGTCCGGGCTTTGGCCGGGCGCGGAACCTCCGCTATGCTCAAAGAGTGTCTTCCCCCGCATTAACCGCGCCATCGGCCAGTTCTCAACAAGACAAAGTCGTGCGTCATGGCAACTATCTCTACCCGCCGGGCCTGCTGCTGAATCTTCCCTTCTACCTGTTTCGCAAGTTCTTCAAGCCGGGCAATCCGATTCGATTGTTTCTGCACCTGAAGCAATTCGGCCGCGCCGCGCACTACAAGATTCTGTTCCATCACGTTGTGCTGCTCAATGATCCCGCTGACATTCGGGAAGTCCTCATTGACAAGGCCGCCTCGTTCGGGAAGGACCGCACGCAAAAGCGGATGAAGATTCTCCTGGGAGAAGGACTGATCACCTCCGACGGTGAGACCCATCGCAAAGCGCGGCGCATCGCGGCCCCGGCCTTTCACCGCCAGAGAATTCAGAACTACGCGAGTCAGATCGTAGGCCTTGCAGACGCATTAAGCGCGCAGTGGGAGGCGGGTCAGGAACTGAATATCAATGCCGAGATGATGCGGCTTGCCCTGCAGGTCACCGCACGCACGCTGTTCGATATGGAAGTCACGGCCGAGATCCATGCCATCAACGACGAAGTGAACACCATCATGGATCTCTACAACTACCTGGTCGCTTTGCCGCGCGCGGAGTTGTTGCTCGATTCGCCACTCCCTGTGATGAAACGCTTTCGAAAAGCGAAGGCGCGGCTCGATCAGGTTGTCGACGGAATGATCCGGACAAGACGCGACGAAGCGCAAAACGGCCCGACCCCAAACGACGCGTCAGAGCCGCCGTTGCGCGGCGACCTCTTGTCGATGCTGCTCGCTGCGTGGGAAGAGGATCCCGGCGGAAACCGACTCACTCTCAATGCCGAACAGTTGCGCGACCAGGTCCTCACGCTGTTTCTGGCCAGCTATGAAACGGTCGCCAATGCGCTGGCTTGGACATGGCTGTTGCTGGGAAAGAATCCAGAGGCCGAGACTCGCATGCACGCCGAGATCGATCATCTCCTGGATGGACGTACCCCTTCTTTGGAAGACGTGCCTCGCCTTGCATACACGGGGATGGTGCTCGCAGAATCGATGCGTCTCTATCCGCCCGCCTGGGCCATGGGGCGCGAAGTCCTGGGAGACGTGGCTATCGGGCCGTATCGCTTCCAGAAGGGCACAATGGTTTTCTTCAGCCAGTATATTGTCCAGCGCGATGCGCGATGGTTTCCCGAGCCAGAGAGGTTTGACCCCGAGCGGCACACCGCCGAAGCAAAAGCGGGCCGGCCGCGGTTCGCGTACTTCCCCTTCGGCGGCGGCGCCCGCCAGTGCATCGGCGAATCGTTCGCCTGGATGGAAGCGACTCTAGCGCTCGCAACAATTGCGCAGCGCTGGAGGCTTGAATTGGTCCCCGGTCAATCCATCGAGCTGCAACCGAAGATCACCCTTCGCCCGAAGAATGGGATTCGGATGAAGGCCCTGCCGCGCTGAATTCCACCTGGACTCAATGCCGGCAAAGCCAATGCAGTATCCTCGAGAACGTGGGCTTTCATGATTTTGTTGGCAATGCGGCAACTGTCACGCATCTGCGTGAAGGAATTCGCGCCGGGCGGTTTCCCCATTCGCTGATCCTCGCCGGGCCGCGCGGGGCCGGCAAATACACGCTTGCGCTCATGCTCGCCAAGGCCTTCAACTGTCTCAATCATGCTGAATCAGATGGCTTGCCCGATTTTTGCGGCGAGTGCTCCAACTGCATGCGAATCGAAGAATCCGCAAATCTTGAAGAACGGGTTGCCGAGGCCGTCGCAACCCGCGAAGACATGCGCGATGTCGACAAGCGCGAAACCCGCATCCTCATCCAGACCCATCCAGATGTCCTGATCGTCCCTCCTGATCCACCGCAACTGATGATCAAGATGGGACAGGTGCGACAGGTGATCCACGTGGCGTTTTACCGGCCGCCTGTTGAAGCCCGACGAACGTTTACCATCTTCACTTCGTCTGCCTTCATGAAGGAGGCAGCCAATTCATTGCTAAAGGTTCTCGAAGAACCGCCGGAGCACACATCGCTGATCCTGCTCACTGAAAATCCCCAGGAGATGCTGCCGACCATCCGATCCCGCGCTAGCATTCATCGCCTCGGCGCATTGCCGGCAAGCGAACTTGAAGCCTTGATTGCCGCGCGCAGGCCAGCGTTGAAGGCCGCCGATCGAGCCCTGGTTGCCCGGCTTGCAGAGGGGGCAGCGGGAAAAGCGTTAACGCTCGATCTCGATTCGTATCGGACCAGCCGGCAAGACGCATTGATCCTGCTTCGAACCGCCTTGCGCGAACCGGACTTTTCCGCACTTTTTCATGCAACCGAAACATATCGGGCCGGCGCCGACGGGCAGGAGAAAGCGATCAGCCTTTTGCGCGCGCTGGGCAGCTTGCTTGAAGATCTGCTTCTGATCGTGGCCGGTCAATGG
>CAWBSV010000040.1:0-55093 GCA_963791505.1 uncultured Acidobacteriaceae bacterium | reverse complement strand
CCCACCATCCTGCGCGAAGTCACTGAAGCCGTCGCCTCCAACGGTTCCGGCGGATTCTCCGATCGCTCCAAGCAGCAGTTCTTCGACATCATCGCCAAGGTGCCGATGGCCTATCAAAAGGTCAACGCCATCTTCTCCTCGCCTGAGCGCAAGAGCCCCGGCACAGGCGGCGTCTTCTCCATCTTCGTCAGCGATCTGTGCAAGGGCTGCGCAGCCTGCGTCACCGCGTGCGGCGATCACAACGCGCTCCGCATGGTGCAGGAAACTGAAGAAGTCAACGCCGAGCACGAAACCGGCACCGGCTTCCTCGATCTATTGCACGACACACCGCAGAAGTTCCTCGGCCTTTACAACGCGGCCAACCCCGCTGACTCCAAGACCGCAACCCTGCGCAACATGCTCATGGTGCGCACCAACTACGACGCCCTCGTCGCCGGCGACGGCGCCTGTGCCGGTTGCGGCGAAAAGAGCGTGCTCCGCTCCATCGCTGCCGTGACCGAGGCTTACATGCGCCCCGTCTACCACGCCAAGAGCGATCGCTTCGTTGAGAAGGCCGGCCTGCTTGAGAAGACCGGCGTTGCCCGCCTTGAAGCCCTCAAGGAGCGCAACGAAGGCGAGTACGCCCTGCTTCGCCAGGCCATCGCGCACCTCGTCATGAGCCTCGGCGGCGAAGACCCCAAGGACACGCAGTCGCGCATTGCCGCCTACGAAAAAGAGCACGGACACATCACCGATGCCCAGCTCGTTGAAGGCATCGCCGCCGTCCTGCTCGTTGAAGCCTTCAACCACAAAAACCTGCAGCCCATCGACGGCCGCGCCGCCAACGGCATGAGCGTCATGGCCATGGCCGCCCACACCGGCTGCAACACGGTCTATGGATCAACGGCTCCCAACAATCCGCATCCCTATCCGTGGATGAACTCGCTCTTCCAGGACGGCGTCACCGTCGGCTGGCTCATGGGCGAGAGCTTCATCGTCGACCACGCGCGCCGCTCCGTCATTCCCGAGCGCCTCGCCGACATGCTGCTCACCCGCGACGAGAACGTCATCAACGAGGAACAGTACTACCATCTCTCGCACTTCACCGACGCGTTGATGACCGACCAGGAAATCGTCGAGCTGCCCAAGGTCTGGGTGGTCGGCGGCGACGGCGGCATGGGCGACATCGGCTACCAGAACATGTCCAAGGTGATCCTGCAGAACCGGCCCAACATCAAGGTCCTCATGCTCGACACCCAGGTCTACTCCAACACCGGCGGACAGAACTCCGACTCCACCCCCATGCTCGGCGGCAACGACATGAACGTCTTCGGCGCAGCCACGCAGGGCAAGAACACTGAGAAGAAGACGGTCGCGGAGACCTTCCTCGCCGGCCACGGTTCGCCGTTCGTCGCGCAGGTCTCCATGGCCAACGCGCCCAAGCTCTACCGGGCCATTCTCGACGGCCTCGAGTATCGCGGCACGCTCTTCATCCAGGCCTTCACCACCTGCCAGCCCGAGCACGGCGTGGCCGACGACATGGCTCTCCACCAGGCCCAGCGCGTGCGCGACTCGCGCGGCGTGCCGGAGTTCGTCTTCAACCCGCGCCTCGGCGAAACCTATCAGGAAGCGCTCGACATCAAGGGCAACCCGTCCATCGACCTCGACTGGTACGAGACCAAATCCAAGGACGACCGGCGAAATCAACGCGCTACACCGTCGCTCACTGGTGCACCACCGAAGCGCGCTTCCGCAACCACCTCAAGAAGCTCAAGCCCGAAGCCGCGGCCAAGCTCGTGCCACTCGAAAACATGCTGGTCCGCATCACGCAGCAGGATGTGGTCTACCGCCGCTACCTCGACCCCAAGCACCGCGCCTTCATCCCCGACTTCGGCGTCTACATCACGCTCGAAGAAAACGGAAAGAAGGAGTACCGCGCGCTCTCCCGGCAGCTCGTCATGTTCTGCGTCGAACGCCGCAAGGCATGGCGCATGCTGCAGTCGAAGGCAGGCATCGTCAACCGCGAGTACCAGGCCCAGAAAGCCATCCTCGCCGAAGTCGACGCCGGCAAGCTCGCGCTCGAAGATTTCCTCGCCCACGGCCACGAAATGATCACCGAGCGCCTCTCCGGCGGCGTGTTAGCCAAGGCGTAACTTTGGGGCGCGATAGGCTGACTCGCGCTGCTGTGTAACAGGGCATGGCTTCAGCCGTGCCGCAAACGCAAACAACCATCTGCAAAACAAGAACGCGGACCGCAAGGTCCGCGTTCTTATCCCGATGTCTCGATCTTCCATCCTTCATTTGCGCCTGCTGAGATTGCGCGGCAGCTTCATGCCACAGCCAGCACTTCGTCCCGGACTAAACGCAAGCGGATGGAATCGGGCTTGGAGGAATCGAAATAGAACGCCTGAACTGCCTCTCGAACGTGAGCTCTTAGCTCGTCCCAACTGTCGGCTTGTGTGAAGATGCTCTCGCCGAGAGCTTCGGCTGTAAACCCACCGTCAGCCTCTTGCGCGACTTCAAAGACAATTTCCTTCATTGCATCCGCACCTTTCCCTGCGACAAATGCGCCTCGCTCACCCCTTACGTGATTATGATAGCCGCTTCCGGAAGAAGTGGAAATAACCCAGGAGAGGACTCGTGATTTCAGGGGTGGAGCTCCAGCCGGACGTTCGACCGCGCAGCAGGACCGCACGGTGGCAGAGAATCATCCCCCGTGCCGCGCCCAGAACTGCATCGGCGTCACAATCGCATACCGATCGGCCAGCGCGAGCAAGTCCTTGTCTCCCGTAACGAGATAATCCGCCTTCGCGGCCCGCCAGGTTCCCAAAATTGCCTGATCCGCTTCATCGCGGAGCGCTTTGTCGCCCTCAGTGGATGGCTCAACGATCTCGGCCATAAACAGAAAGCTGTCTGAGAGATCGCGGATCTCTGCGGTTGTCATCGAAATACGCGAGAGACGCGGTAGCGCTCGAATGATTTCATCAAGGATATAGCGCGATAGAACGAGATCAACTCCGCCTCGACGCCAGGCACTGCCAACCTGTCCGGGAATGCTCGTTGGATAGGCGAGGCCGGATACCAGGACATTGGTGTCCAGAACAACGCGGACAGGGCTCACTTTCCACGCCGAACACGCTTGACCTTGGCCGCAATTTCGGCGATCCCCTCTTCATCGGCACGTCCTGATAGGCCCGAGAGAGTTTCCCGCTGAGCTCGTCAAATCGATCCCGCATGACGCGAATTCGCGCGAAGAGCTCCGCGTCAACAAGCGCAGCCACCGGCTTGCCATCCTTCTGAATGAGAATGCTGTCGTTCCGGTACTGAACCTGATTGAGCATGTCGCCCAGGTTTTGGCGAAAGTTCACTGCGGTCACTTCACGAATCACGATCGCTCACCTCAACCATAACGATCAATATGACCATTGTGGTTGAAGGGGCCCATTTTTGTCCAGCCTCCATTCGCCTTGGCCGAGCGCCAGCGCAATGCCCCCCCCCGCAGGTGGCCTACGCCCAGCTAAACCCGCTCTTCTGCAACGGCAGCGTCCGCACCCGCTTGCCCGTCGCCGCGAAGATCGCATTGGTCACCGCCGGCAAAATCGGCGGCAGCGTGGGCTCGCCCAGCCCGGTCGGCGCATAGTCCGTCTTGCGCCAATACACCTCGATCGGCGGCGCCTGCCTCATGCGCATAATCGGATGGTTGTGGAAGTTCGTCTGCTCCATCCTGCCGTCGACCAGCGTGATCTCCTGCCCCAGGTCGCTCATGCCCTCAATCACGCCGCCATAGCCAATGCTCTCCGCCGCTGCGCGGATTGATGATCTGGCTGCCTACATCGCCGACCGCCCACACATGATTCACCTTCACCTTGTCGCCCGCGTCCACGCTCACATCGGCCACTTCAGCAAAGTAGCCCAGATGGCAGAACCATGCCGCAATCCCCATGCCGCGGCCCGGCTCTTTCGCGCGCTTGGCCCAGCCCGATTTCTCCGCCACCATTTCCAGCACGCCCTTGTACCGCTCCGGAATCAGAGACCGACTGCCCGGTCGGCTCGTGGTCGCCCACCGCATCGCCTTCGCCCGACTTCCACGGCGCCTGCTTGTTGCTGAGCAGTTCAAGCTGAAACTCCAGCGGATCGCGCCCCGCCGCATGCGCCATCTCGTCGAGAAATGACTGCGCCACCCAGCAATAGGCGTTGTCCCCCGGCGCGCGCAACGCCCCGGTGCGCAGCATCAGCGGCTGCGCCGAAGTGTACAGCGCATATGCCGGCGGCAAAGCCGCGGATAAGAGTCTCCGCCGATGCCGCCGCCCGAAGCCGTCTGCTCGTCATCGCCAAACGTCACCAAGTGATGCCGCCACGCGGTCAGCTTGCCCTGCGCATCCAGCCCGCCCTTCAGGCCAACCGTCCCGCCGGGCCGGAAAGGATCGTGCGCAATATCGTCTTCGCGCGACCACAGCAGCTTCACCGGCGCATCCACGCGCTTCGCGATCCACGCCGCCTCGGCCAGGTAGTCGTTCTGCAGCCGCCGGCCAAAGCTGCCGCCCGACCGCACCATGTGCGTCGTAATGTCGCTCTGTTGGATGCCCAGCGTCTGCGCCACCAGTTCCCTGCCATTGCCCGGCAGCGTGCTGGTCGACCACATCTCCAGCTTGCCCTCCTTCCAGTGCGCCGTCGCCCCCTGCGGCTCCATCGTCACATGCGCGATGAATGGATAGCGATACGTCGCCTCCACCACCTTCGCCGACCCCTTCAGCGCGGCGTCCACATCGCCGTATTTGCGCACCGTCTTCCCGGCGGCGCCTGTAAGAGTTCCTCCGCCTTCTTCGCGAATCCCTCGCTGCTCTGCGCCGCCGCCGGACCCAGTTCCCAATCCACCTTGAGTTGCTTGCGCGCCTGCTGCGCCTGCCACCAGGTGTCCGCCACAATCGCAATGCCAGGCTCCAGGCCTGGCTCCCACGGCGTGAAAGCCGCCGGAGCGATGCCGCCGTCAATCACTAGAACATGCCGCACCCCGGCAGCGCCTTCACCTGGTCGATGTTGGCCGTCTTCACCTTACCCGCAAACACCGGCGCCTTCTCAATGCAGGCGTAAAGCATCCCTGGCAACTGCACATCGATGCCGAAAATCGGTTTGCCCGTCACGATCGAGTGCGTGTCCACGCCCGGCTGGGAGTGACCGATAATGCGGTATTCCTTCGGATCCTTCAGCTTCACGCTGCTCAGTGCCGGAGGCGGCAGCGCGGCAGCCTTCGCGGCTAGCTCGCCATATCCCGCCGAGCGTCCCGACGCTGCTGCAGCACCCGGCTGGAACCCACTCGAACGACACCGCCGACGCTCGGCTTGGCGCCGCCGGCAACCTGACGACGCGGCCCGGTTGCGTTGTGCATTCGGCCACCGGCACCCCCACGTCTGCGCCGCCGCGGTCATCAGCAACTGCCGCCCCGCCGCGCCCACGCGCCGCATCGGTTCCCACCCCTGCGGCGTGTTCGACGAACCGCCGGAAAACTGCGCTCCATAAATCTTCTCGTTCAGCTCCGCCTGCTCCACGCGAACGTCTTCCCAATCCACGTCCAGCTCTTCGGCGATCAGCATGGGCAGCATGTTGCGCATACCCTGCCCCGACTCTGAGGCCCGCGCCATGATGGTCACAACGCCATCCGGAGCAATCTTGATGAATGCCTGCGGCGTCAGGTCGGGCGGCTTGCCCGGGCCCTGCGCCGCAGCCAGCGGCAAGCGATAAAAATTCAGAGCCAGCCCGCCGCCGGCCAGGGCGCTCAACTGAAGAAACGATCTGCGATCGATGCGCATGGTCTCGAGCCCTCCTTCTCTTTGTCTAGGCCGTCGCGCCCGCGCTCTGCGGCCTCGTGAATAGCCTGGCGAATCCGCGGATACGTCCCGCAGCGGCAAATGTTGCCGCTCATGGCCGCGTCAATCTCCGCGTCCGTCGGATGCGGCGTCGCTGCGCCAGCAGCGCCGCGGCCGTCATGATCTGCCCCGCCTGGCAATAGCCGCACTGCGGCACATCGATCGCCTCCCACGCCACCTGCACCGGGTGCAGGCCATCCGGCGAGAGCCCCTCGATCGTCGTCACCGCCGCGTCCCACCGCAGCCACGCGCGTCATGCACGAGCGCACCGCCTTGCCGCCGAGTTGCACCGTGCACGCCCCGCACATCCCATCCCGCACCCGTACTTCGTGCCCGTGTAATTCAACACGTCGCGCAGCACCCACAAGAGCGGCGTATCCGGCGCAACGTCCACCGTCGTCTCCGCGCGATTCACCATCAGCTTGATCGCCATCGAGGCCCTCCAACCGGCTATGAAAAGCAATCGCGCAGTAGCCCAGGCGCAGTAAGGGGAAGACCTGCTCAGATTCAAACGCCGACTGCGCCCTTCTGCGTGAAAGCCTCCGCAGTTGACGGCAGCCAGCGATCATCCCCGCCCCGCGCACGCCGGATCTTGGAACTTCGAATTCAGACCAGGGATCTTCAATTCAAGCCAATCAGCGACTGAAGACCACGTATCGCCGCCCAGAATAGAGCCGAAACCCGCCCGCCGGGTCCGCCATCACCTGCAGCGGCATGGGCCGCTTCAGCCCCGCGTCCGTCGCCATGTGCTACGGTCAAGACGTCATGCGCGCCCACATCCGTCACCACCAACTTGTTGTCGCCAACAAATCCCATGCCGTAGACGCCCGCCGGCAGACTCTGCCCGCCAATCTTGATCGGCGACCTCGGTGATGAAATAGGCCTGATACTTCGACGGCACGTCGCTTGAGTAACCGCTCGTGTCCACCATCGTGGCCAGCACGAAGTACCCGTCGGCAAATTTGACGCCCCCGGAGTTCCGCAACTGCGTCGTCGCCGACTGCCCCTTGTAATAGACGCTCGCCGGCAGCAGCTTCTGCGTATCTGCCGGCTTCAGAACCGTATCGCGCCTGGGCCTTCGCCGTCGCCGGCGGAACCAGCATTGCCGCCGACATCAATCCCACCGCTGCCAACTTCAAGATTCCATAATTACGCATCGTAAATTCTCCCTCTTCCTTCTGCGAACCGGAGTATATCGCACCGCTCCTTAAGGTCGCCGCCCAGAAGTCTTAACGACTCTCCAAAAACGTGAGGTGTCATGCTGAGCGAACGGGGCCCAAACGCTTTTCAGTTCCCGGGCCCCCGCGGACTGGTCTTCGTCCGCGGGGTGAAGGTTGGGGGTGGTGAGCCGAAGGATCTGCGGTTTTCTTGCAAGGGGAGACTCAGCACATCAGAGCGCGTACAGATCCACGTACACATCGACCGGCATCTGTTCCAGCCGCACACGATCGAGTGAAGTCTCCAGAATCCTGTTCTGTCGCCCCTCCTCGAAACTCCGCCGCAGGTTCGTCTTGAACTTCTCCACCAGCAGCGGCATGCCTTCCGCTCGACGCCGCCGATGCCCGATTGGATATTCAACCGTCTCCTCCAGCACCGTTCCGTCCTCCAAGTTCCACGCGCAGCGCATTCGCAATCGACCGCTTCTCCGGATCGTGATAATCCGCCGTGAATGCCGGCTCCTCGACACACGTGATCTTCGCCCGCAATGCGTCAATCCGGGGATCCGCCGCAACCTCGTCTTCGTAGTCCGCCGCCGTCAGCCGCCCAAACAGCAGCGGAATCGCAATCATGTACTGCACGCAATGATCGCGATCCGCCGGATTATTCAGCGGCCCCTTCTTGTCGATAATCCGCAGGCACGCCTCATGCGTCCGCACCGTGATGGCCTTGATTGCTTCCGCCGTCTTACCCATCGCCGCCAGCCGCCCATGCAGCGTCATCGCCGCCTCCGCCGCTGTCTGCGCATGAAACTCCGCCGGAAAACTGATCTTGAACAGCACGTTCTCCATCACGTACGACCCATACGGTCGCTGAAACTTGAACGGCTGGCCCTTGAAGCTGACATCGTAGAAGCCCCAGGTCTTCGCCGTCAGCACCGAGGGATACCCCATCTCCCCTGCCTTCGCCATCAACGCCAGGCGCACCGCCCGGCTCGTCGCATCCCCCGCCGCCCAGCTCTTGCGCGAGCCGGCATTCGGCGCGTGCCGATAGGTGCGCAGACTCTGCCCATCCACCCACGCCAGGCTGATGGCATTCATTGTCTGCTCGCGGCTCAACCCCAGCAGCCCGCACACCACGGCCGTCGACGCCACCTTCACCAGCACCACATGATCGAGGCCGACCTTGTTGAACGAGTTCTCCAGCGCAATGCACCCCTGGATCTCATGCGCCTTGATCATCGCAGTCAAAACATCGCGCATCAGCAGGGCTCTTGCCGCCCGCCGGCCCGCGCGCAAGCCAGTCCGCAACCGCGAGAATGCCGCCAAGATTGTCCGACGGATGACCCCACTCCGCTGCCAGCCACGTGTCGTTGAAATCGAGCCAGCGAATCATCGCGCCAAGATTGAAAGCCGCCTGCACTGGATCGAGCTGATAACTCGTCCCCGGCACCTTCGCCCCGTTCGGCACCACAGTTCCCGGCACAATCGGCCCCAGCAGCTTGGTGCATGCCGGATACTCAAGCGCCTCCAGCCCGCATCCCAGCGTGTCAATCAAACAATACCGCGCCGTCTCATACGCCAGTTCGCTCTTGATCTCATAATGTAAGCGCGTAATCGGCGATGTCTTGAATCACCTGGTCAAATTCTCTTGCTTCGCTGCTGAAATGGCTAGACAAGTTTGTCGTCCTGAAAAGTTGTAGGAAATGCGGTTTTGAAAGGGCACGACTTCAGTCGTGCCGTAATGAGTGCATCGATACTGGGCTTTAGCCCCTGAGGGATGGTTTTGACAAGCACCAGCGGAATTCATCCGACGGGTTTAGTCTCTCAGCCCGAACCCGCAGCCCGCAACGCCTGCCGCGCCAGGTCCTTGAACGTCTTCCGCATCTCCTTCGGACTATGCACCACGATGCGCCGCCCCGTACTCAGCAGCATGGCCGCAAACATCTCCAGCCGGTCGCGCCCGCAGCGCAGGCGCGTTCCGCCATTCTCCTCTTCCATCGTCACCCGCCACGGCACAATGCTGCGTTCCACCTCCTCGAGCGGCATATCGATCCATACATCGATCTGATACTGCGACTGCACAAACGGCATGTGCTCCCGCATGTAGCTGCGCGCGTCAAACCCCGCCGGCCGCTTGAAGGCTCCCACCCCCACCTCGAGATCCGACACCCGATCCAGCCGGAACGTGCGCATCGCCTTCCGTGTCAGGCAGAAGCCGATCAGATACCAGCGCCCGTCGATATGTACCGTCGCATAGGGCTCAATCTGCCGGCGCGAAATCGCCCCATCGTGCGACTCATACCCAAACCGAATCCGCTTGCCCGCGCGAATCGCAGAGGCCGCCCGAATCAAAAACTCCACCGATGTCGAAACCACCCAAGGCCCCGGTTCAATCGCCACCACATCTTCCACGGTCCTGACGCTCGCCCGCAACGCGTCAGGAAGCACGCGCTCAAGCTTGGCCAGCGCCCCCTCCGTCGCCGGAGCCAACGCCGAAAGCCCCACCTGCTTCAGCGAGTGCAGTCCCAGCGACAACGCAAACGCCTCTTCATTCGTCAGCAGCAGCGGGGGCAGCCGGTACCCGGGCTTCAGCCTGTATGCCCCGCCCACCCCGCGCGACGACTCCACCGGAATATTCAGATCCTTCAGCCGAACAATGTACCGCTGCACCGTGCGCAGATCCACTTCCAGTCGCTCCGCCAGTTCCGCCCCCGTCACAGAGTCGCGCGCCTGCAACACCTCCAGCACCGTAAGCGCGCGCATGATTGGGTCATACATCGATAGATTTATCCTGCATTCAATTTACGACAGATCCTGTCGGGAATTGACTTTAATGTATTTCCTGAGCCCGCAGAGCAGGCTGCATGGAGGATCAAGATGACAACCGAAACCGCCCAGGTCACCGCACTCACCACCGACGACGTCTTAAAGCACTGGCAGGGCCACCGCGCCCTCACCCGCCGCACCATCGAAGCCTTCCCCGATGACAAGCTCTTCACATTTTCCGTCGGCGGCATGCGCCCCTTCGCCGAACTGGCCATGGAGTTCATCCGCATGGCTGTGCCCATCGTGGACGGAGTCGCAACCGGCAAGTGGGTCGAGTACAAAGCCAACGGCTCCGAGGCCACAACCAAGGCCGGCCTGCTGGCGCTGTGGGATGCGCAAACCAAAAAGCTGGACCAGAAGTTCCCCACCATCCCGGCCCACCGCTTCACTGAAGTCGACAAAGCCTTCGGCCAATGGGAGATGCCGGGCATCGCAACCATCCAATATGCCATCGACAACGAAATCCATCACCGCGGCCAGGGCTACGTCTACCTCCGCGCCCTCGGCATCGAGCCCCCGCACTTCTGGGAGCGCTAACGAACTCCGCCAACGTCCGCCGCTCTATCTAAATCGAAAAAGATTGGGTGCCCCAGGTCCGGACCTTCGGACCTGGGATCATCAAAGTCAGAGCCCACTTAATCGGAAAAAAGAAGATCGGGTGCCCCCGGTCTCGATTTCGAGGCCGGGATCGTCGTGGCCTCACCACACTGGGTGCCCCATCCATTCCGCAGTTTCATCGTGGAATGGGTGGGAAACCACGAACCCACTGGCCCGGAGCTTGGATGTCGGGCGCCCCAGCCCCCCAACCCCACTACCCCCGCTCATTCATCGGAACGAACCCCAGATCCTCCGGCCCCGTATACACCGCACTGGGCCGGATGATCTTTCCATCCTGCCTTTGCTCGATCACGTGCGCCGACCACCCCGCCGTCCGCGCCATCACAAACAGCGGCGTAAACAGGTCGATCGGAATCCCCATCTGGTGATACGCCACCGCCGAGTACCAGTCCAGATTCGGAAACATCTTCTTCGCGTCCATCATCACGCTCTCGATGCGCGCGGCGATCGAATAGAGCTTCGTGTCCCCAACCTTCACCGCCAGCCCATGCGCCACCACCTTCACAATGTCGCTGCGCGGATCGCTGATCGTATACACCGGGTGCCCGAAGCCGATAATCACTTCCTTGCCCGCGACACGCTTGCGGATATCGGCCTCCGCCTCATCCGGCGAGTTGTAGCGCTGCTGAATCTCCAGCGCAACCTCATTCGCGCCGCCATGCTTCGGCCCCTTCAGCGCGCCAATCGCTCCGCAAATGCACGAGTGCAGATCCGATCCCGTCCCCGCAATGACCCGCGCCGTAAATGTGGATGCATTGAACTCGTGCTCCGCATACAAAATCAGCGAAGCCTGCATCGCCGCCGTCCACTCGGCGCTCGGCGGCTTGCCATGCAGCAGATGCAGAAAATGCGCGGCGATCGAGTCATCCTCCGTCTCCACTTCGATTCGTTTGCCATTGCGCGCAAACTGAAACCAATAGAGCAGCATCGATCCCAGCGAAGCCAGCAGCGTATCCGCCAGCTCGCGCGCTCCCTCATCGTTGCGGTCCGCCACCTCCGGCCGCACGCACCCCAGCACCGACACGCCAGTGCGCAAAACATCCATGGGATGCGTCGTCGCCGGCAGCAGCTCCAGCGCCTGCTTCACCTGCGCCGGCAGCCCGCGCAGCGACTGCAGCTTTTTCTTGTAAGCGTCAAGCTCCTTCGCCGTCGGCAGCTTGCCATGTACTAGCAGATACGCGACCTCTTCGTACACGCACCGCGCCGCCAGGTCCTTGATGTCGTACCCGCGATAGTGCAGGTCGTTGCCGCTATGCCCCACCGTGCATAGCGCAGTGTTGCCCGCCGGCGTGCCCGACAGCGCCACAGACTTCTTCGGCTTGAAAGCCGGCTTACTCTCGCCCGCTGCTTCTTCACTCATGGAATAAATAACTCCCCACCGCCACAGAATCGAAGGTCAGCGTCTGCGCGCTTTTCATGGTTGAACGCTGACTTGCTAACTTGCTCGCCGCGAAGCGGCGCTAACTCGCTGTTTTTGATCAAAAGCCTTCCACCCCTGATCAGATCGTTCAATATTGGCGCTCACTCGCGCTCGAAAGCTCCAGCGAACACCGGTCTAAGCCGGTCCTGGCCAACCATTACTCCTTTTCTTTCGCAAACAACGCATCCAGCTTCTCTTCATACGCGTGGTAATCCAGATACTTATACAAATCCGCCCGCGTCTGCATCAGCGGCACCACGCTCTTCTGCGTCCCCTCGTTCCGGATCGCCTCATACACCTTCAGCGCCGCCGCATTCATAGCCCGATACGCCCCGCAGCAATACAAAATGATGTCCACGCCCGCCGCGCCCAGCTCCTCGCGCGTCCACAGCGGCGTCTGCCCGAACTCCGTAATATTCGCGAGAATCGGAACTCCCGCCGCCTCGCGAAACGCCGTATACTGCCCCAGCTCCGTCACCGCCTCGGCAAAAATCATGTCCGCGCCCGCCGCCACATACGCATGCGCCCGCGCCAGCGCCGCCTCAAGCCCCTCGCCCGCCAGCGCGTCCGTCCGCGCCATAATCACGAAGCCCGCATCCGTGCGCGCATCCACAGCAGCTTTGATGCGGTCCACCATCTCCGCAGCAGGAACCAGCTCTTTCCCCGGCCGATGCCCGCAGCGCTTCTGTCCCACCTGGTCTTCCATGTGCACCGCGCCCGCGCCCGCCTTGATCATCGCGCGAATGGTCCGCGCGATATTGAACGCCCCGCCCCATCCCGTATCGATGTCGACCAGCAGCGGCAGCGCGCTCGCATCCGTAATCCGCCGCACATCCGTCAGCACATCGTCCATGGTGCTGATCCCCAGGTCCGGCATCCCCAGCGAATTGGCCGCCACCCCCCCGCCCGATAAATACAGCGCCTTGAACCCCACCGCCTCGGCCATGCGCGCCGTATACGCATTGATCGCCCCCGCCACCTGCAAAGGTCTCTCATCGCGCACCGCTGCGCGAAATTTTTCCCCGGCGGTTTGTCGTTTTGATGTCTGCTCCATGCAATGCCCTTGCGCGGCATCATAACAGCCGGATGGTTCGCTCTTCCCCGCCGCCGCCCCGGTTCCCCAACCCGACCGCGCGGTGCGACAATCATCCGGTTGGACAGCGAACCTGTCCGCAGGAGATTTCCATGTTGAAAAGGCTTCTCGCTTCCTCAGTCTTTGTGATTGCCGCCGCCACGCTCTCCGCACAGACCCCCGCTCCCAAAGCGCCGCCCAAGAGCCCGGCCGAAACCGCATCGGTCAACATCGCCGGCAAAACCATCTCCATCACCTACAGCTCGCCCCGCGTCAATGGCCGCGAAGGAAAAATCTTCACCAAAGACGGCCTCATTGGCCACGACAAGACCTACCCCGTCTGGCGCGCCGGCGCCAACGCCGCCACCAAGTTCCACACCGACGGCGACCTGATGATCGAAAACCTCATGGTCCCCAAGGGCGACTACACCCTCTACGTCGACGTCTACAACCCCGATAGCTGGCAGTTGGTTATCAACAAGCAGACCGGCCAGTGGGGCACCGTCTACGACAAGGCCCAGGACCTCGGCCGCGTCTCGTTCCCCACCAACGCCAGTCCCTCGCTCGTCGAAGACCTGAAGTACACTCTCAAAGACCTCGGCGGCAACCGCGGCTCCTTGAACCTCTCCTGGGAAGACAAATCCGCCACCGTCACCTTCTCCGTCAAGTAGGCATGTCGAGCTGTGGGTCTCGAATCGTTCCGGAGATCTAAAGATGCTGCGGAATAACGCGCTGACTGGCTTTCCAAAGCCTTGGATGGTCTCAGGATACGTGTTTGTGGTTTTTTCCGCGATCTTTGTGGGACGCATCGTCTATGAGGAGACCCTCCTCACTTGGACCTTCGGGCCGCAGATGATTGGATTCGCAATGGTGCACACTATGCCGCTGATGATCCTCGCTGGTTTGATCGGGCTCATTGGCGGCCTTGTGTGGCTGCTGGTCTCCTTGGTTTTGATTTTTGGTCGGAAGTTTCGTATCCCAGCTATCGATTGGATTCCAATTGTCTTGCTCCTGCTCCTGGGCGTGATGCTCTTCACTCCTTACGAGACTTGGGAAGAACTCATGGTGAGGGTCTTAGGCCCTAGTCGATATGGAGGAGAGTTCCTGGTGCAGGCATCGGCAGAAGATAAGCACCGCTTCGTTGCGCTTCTTCTTCGGCGAGGTTACGACGTCAATTACGAGGGTAAGGACGGTTCGACTCCGCTTTCAGGCGCCTCCGTCGAAGGCCGTGAAGAGATGGTTCGCTTTCTCCTTTCGAAGGGAGCCGATATCAATCGAAAAGGCGGATTGGCTGGCGAATCGGCTCTGATGGCCGCAGCCGAGATGGGGCATCTTGGAACCGTTAAATTGTTGCTAAGCAACGGCGCCGAACCCTGCGCATTAGACAAGGAGGGGCATTCAGCGGAAGGTCTCGCGAGGGAATTTCATCACCGCGAGATCGCAGACTACCTATCATCCAGATTCCACTGCAAGGAAAGCATACTTGCATGCACGGACTCTGACGTATCCGTTTGCGTTCATTAAGCCTGCACTCCATTCAACGCCCCTTCCCGATACAATAGAGAAAGCTCTTTGATCCACTCCCCGTGAGGAACCCTTTGCCGCTGTATCCGTATCGCTGCACCCAGTGCGGCCACAAATTCGAAAAAATCCAAAACTTCTCCGCCCCGCCGGAGACCGTCTGTCCCAAATGCGGCGGCGGCCCCCTCGAGCGCCCCCTCACCGCCCCGCGCCTCAACTTCAAAGGCGCCGGCTGGTACGTGAACGACTACGCCCCAAAGAGCAGCGGATCGTCCGACTCCAGCGCGTCCGAATCCAAATCCGAATCCAAGCCCGAATCAAAAACCGAAACAAAGTCCGAAACCAAGACCGAAAGCTCGACGCCCGCCGCCCCATCCGCTCCCGCGGCTGCTCCCAGCTCTCCGTCGACAACTTCCTCCGGATCCAGCTCAACAAGCTGAATCATCCCTGCCAAGTGCCGGGTGCCCCCGGTCCCGCTTCTGGGACCGGGGATACGACCCACTCGCGAGCGCTCTTTTCGAAACGACTAAGATAGTCGAGGAGCATGCCCCTCCTCGACCCCATCCCGTCCCCGGTCCTTCACGCCGACTTCACGGCCCTCGAGTGGGAGCCCCTGCTCGCCCTCGTCGCTGGCTTTGCCGCCTCGCCCGTCGGCCGCCAGGCCATCCTCGACCTCGTTCCCTCCTCCGACCCCGACTGGATCACGCAACAGCACCAACTCACCGGCGAGTTACTGACGATCCTCTCCGAGCAAGTCTCCATCCCCCTCGGCGGCCTCTTCGATCCCACCCAGCTCGCCGCCAAAGCCCAGATCCCCGACGCCGCCCTCGAAGCAAGCGAACTGCAGGCCGTCGCCCGCCTCGCCAACGACGTTGCCTCCTGGCAATCGCTGCTCAAGCAGCCCTCCGCGCGCCTCGCCGGCAAACTGCCCGGCCTCTCCGCGCTCTCCGCCACACTCACCGCACCGCTGCGGCCGTTAGCCGAATCCATCGAACGCAAGATCCAGCCCGACGGCACCCTCGCCGACGACGCCTCCCCTGAGCTCAACCGCATCCGCCGCGAGCAGGAGCGCCAGCAGCGCCTCATCGAAGAATCCCTCCGCGCCGCCCTGCGCAAGCTCACCTCCGACGGATCGACGCAGGAAGACCTCATCACCATCCGCGGCGATCGCTTCGTCATCCCCGTCCGCAGCGAGCTCAAGCGCCGCGTCTCCGGCGTCGTCCACGGAGCCAGTTCGTCCGGCCAGACCGTCTACGTCGAACCCCTCGAAACCATCGAGCAGAACAACGAGCTCGTCCGCCTCATCGAAGAAGAGCAAGCCGAAATCCACCGCATCTTCGTCGCCCTCACGCGTCTCGTAGGCGCCCATGCGCAGGGCCTCGTCGACGGCGCGCGCGTCCTGGCCCTCGTCGACAGCCTGCAAGCCCGCGCCCGCTTCGCTCGGAATTATGAGTGCGTGGCGCCAACCTTCGGTCCGGAGCTTTTACGGATTGAAGCCGCCCGCCATCCCCTTCTTGAAAAGCGCCTGCGCGCCACCGGTGGCCGTATTGTCCCTCTCACCCTCGAACTCACCGCCAACCATCGCCAGCTCATCATCAGCGGCCCCAACACCGGCGGCAAAACCGTCACCCTCAAGACCACCGCGCTGCTCGCCATGATGGCCCAGGCCGGCCTGCCCGTCCCCGCCGCCGCCGCCAGCTTCCCCATCTTCACCGCCTTTCTCGCCGACATCGGCGATGCTCAGTCCATCGAGGCCGCTCTCTCCACCTTCTCCGCGCACATCGTCAACCTCGATCGCCTCTCGCGCCTAGCCGGCCCCCAGTCCCTCGTTCTTCTCGACGAGCTCGGCTCCTCCACCGACCCCGAAGAAGGCTCGGCCCTCGCGGTCGCCATCGCCGGCTACTTTCTCGCCGCCGGCGCCTGGTCGCTTATCTCCACGCACCACACCTCGCTCAAGGTCTACGCCGCCAACACCCCCGGAGTGCTTAACGCCGCCGCCGGCGTCGACGAAATCACCCTCGCGCCGAATTACCAGTTACGCCTCGGCGCACCCGGCGCGTCCGCCGGCATTCAGACCGCGGAACGCCTCGGCCTCAATAGCGCCATCATCGCCGCCGCCCGCCAGCGCCTCGGCTCCCAGCAGGTCGACATCGGCCGCTTTCTCGACAAGCTGCACAACGACCTCACCGCGCTTGAAGCCGAAAAGAAAGCCGCACGCGAACTCCAGTACGCACTGAACCAGGAAAAGAAAAAACTCGCCCGCGAAGGCGACATCGAGCTCCGCAACCGCACCCGCGAGCTCGAAACCAAGCTCGCCTCGCTCCTCAAGGACTTCGAATTCCAGATGCGCGAAACCGTCCGCGCCATCGAAGATCGCGCCGCGCAACAGAAACTCTCGAAAGAAGCCGAACGCCGCATCCTCCGTCTCCGTCGCGAGTTTCAGGAGAGTTTCAACCAGACCGTCGTCGCCCACCGCACCGGTGCCGACGTGGGCGACTCCAACTCCCAACCTCACCTGCTGAAGCACATCGCGCCCGGCGATCGCGTGCTCATCAAATCCATGAACAAGGTCGCCGTCGTGCAGCGCGAAGTCGAAAAAGACGTCTTCGAAGTTGCCCTCGGCCCCATCAAAATGCGCGCGAAGCGCGACGACCTCTCTGAGCCACAACCCTCCCCTCAGGATCTGCAACTCGGGAAGAAGGCCGACCCCCTCGCCGCCGCCCGCAAACAAAAAGGCGTCGTCGTCACCGTCACCAGCGCCAACACCGACGACATGCGCATGGAGATCAACCTCATCGGTCGCACCGTCGACGAAGCCACCGAAGAGCTCGAAAAGTATCTCGACCGCGCCTTCCTCGCCGGCCTGCCCCGCGTTCGCATCATCCACGGCCACGGCGCCGGCATCCTCCGCCGCGCCGTCCGCGACTTCCTGAAAAACCACCCCCACGTCGCCACCCAGCAAGAAGCCCCCCAAAACGAAGGCGGCCAAGGCGCCACGCTGGTGGAGTTGAGGCAGTGACATTTCGTGCGAAAGGCAAGGAATGACGCGAGCGAAAACTAAGCCACAACCTCGATTGATCAAAAGGCAAAAGAGCCCTGAAACGACCGGTCGTGAATTTGCGCGCGCCATAGACCGTGCCTTCTTGCGCCTTTCACGAGTAAGCTACGCTGAGTCGGCCAGAATTCTTCGGGGAATAGAAGCGGATTATATGGCGCAGATTTCGAATCATCCGAAGTTGGCGCTTGAACTCCGCAGGCGGACTGCGGAACGCATCCTCGAACAAGCACTGGTTCACGGTTGCACTTTGGCTGAATGTCGAAAAAAGCTGACGCACGCCGATGGTCTCGGATGGAGCACCATCGATACAAAACTTCACTCTCACCTTATCTATGCGCGAGGCATGGCTGCCCGCGGCCATCACCGCGCAGCGAAGGCAATAGCTAGGCGATGTGTCGGAGATGTCGAGCAAGAGCTGGAGATAATAGAGCGGCTGCCTAAAAGGCGTGGCCGCAAATACTTCCTTGATTGGCTTAAACATTTCAGCGAAATCATCGACGAGGTTGAACGCTCTGGACCGAAAGATCATTCAAGCCGCTGGGATGTGGGAGGTCGCTTCGCTCGGAACTGATCATCCGACCACCGGACGTCTCTGAAGAGGAATGGCAATGTTGGAAGAATTGAAGAAGATGAACTTTGCGAACGAAGCGGAAGAAGCGGCCTGGTGGGAGTCTCACGAGGACGAACTGCTCGAAGAGTTTAAGAGAGCCACAGCCGAAGAGCGAGTTGGAATCGGCACAGTCGCCAAACGCGCTGCTACTCTGGTCGAGTCGGCACCACCAGTAGACTTTGCATGATCGAGGCGACGAGGTTTCAGAGCCCGCCCACAACTTCGAAGTTTATGCCGCCTGCAAAGGGAGCAATTGATCACCAAGGCACTTTGATTCCGCGCTTGAGGAGATACTTTTGCGCCTCCTCGATGTTTAGATCGACATCCGCGGCCGACCGGCCGCCAGATGGGCGAATTTCGCGCTCTAGCTCGCCGATGTCATTGAGCGCATTCAGCACACTGTGAACCACTGCATTCGACGCCTTGAGTTGCTCCAAGTATTTGGCCAGATGCTCAACCCAGAGAGGCAGAAGGTCTCTATCGCCTGTTGCGCTCAGTGCGGATAAAAGCGAACCCACAAAGCGCGGCTCCGAGGTTCGGGCGAGCGCCTCAAGAAGCGCATCTTTCAGCTGGTCTCTCTCCTCCAGGCTGACTTCTTCTTCGTCGATATCTTTGTACCCACTATGAAATTCTTTCGAGGCCTCCCGCCGGACTAGCTCCCCGGCAATCCAAATGAAATTGTCGACGTCGTCGAAGGTCTGCGCATCCCTAATCTTCTGCAATACGCGTGAAGTGAGCTCGCCCATGCGCCGATTGTCAATCAAACCGTAGTTGGTCCGCTAGTGGATTTGACAATTCGGCAACAATTCCAACTCTTCCATCGTCTATCATCCCAACTAGCCACCTTGGGGGAGGTCCCATGCGCAAACTATTCCTGATTCTGACGCTATGCGTCGCCTGTGCCAGCTTGTCTGCTGAACCGAAGAGCATCTACGACTTCACAATGCGCTCCATCGATCACCAGAACGTCAGCCTCAAAGACTTCAGCGGCAAAGTTGTCCTGCTCGTCAACGTCGCCAGCAAGTGCGGCTTCACCCCGCAATACGCCGGCCTCGAAGCGCTCTATCAGAAGTACAAAGACCGCGGCCTGGTCATCGTCGGCGTCCCCGCCAACAACTTCATGCAGCAGGAACCCGGCACCGACGCCGAAATCAAGACCTTCTGCACCAACAAGTACAACGTGACCTTCCCCATGATGGCCAAGGTCTCCGTGCTCGGCGACGACAAAGACCCGCTCTACGTCTACCTCACCAGCAAATCCACCAACCCGCAGTTCGCCGGCGACATCAAGTGGAACTTCACCAAGTTCCTCTTCGACCGCACCGGCAAGCCCATCGCGCGCTTCGAGCCCAACGTCACCCCCGACTCGCCTGAAGTGACCTCCGCCATCGAAGCGGCCCTCGCGCATTAAGCCTTTTCACCCCCACCTCGACTGTGTAACGATCATTCGGTTCTTCCCTTGATTCCCCCAAGCGAGAGCCGCGTGATCGTTCGCAGTCCGTTCCCTGATGTCTCCATCCCCGAACTCACCGTTCCCGCATTCGTCCTGGCGCGCGCACGGCAGCTCGGCGACCGCCCCGCCCTCATCGAAGGCAACACCGGCCAGACCATCACCTACACCCAACTGGCCGACGGCGCCGACCGCGTCGCCGCCGGCCTCGCAGAGCGCGGCTTCCAGCCCGGCGACGTGCTCGCCATCTTTTCTCCCAACCTGCCCGAGTTCGCCTTCGCGTTTTACGGCACGCTCTCGGCCGGCTGCATCGTCACCACCGTCTCGCCTCTCGCCACGGAAAAAGATCTCGTCTCGCAGCTTGGCGACGCCGGCGCGCGCGCAATCTTCACCATCCCCGCCCTCATGGATCGCGCACTCGCCGCAGCCACAGCCCTCGGCCTGCGCGCAATCTTCGTGTTCGGCGAAGCCCCCGGCGCAACACCGCTCTGCGCGCTCCTCACCGCAACCGGCCCCGTCCCGCCGCCGCCCACCAATCCCGATTCGCTTGCCGTGCTCCCCTATTCCAGCGGGACAACAGGCCTGCCCAAGGGCGTCCAGCTTACCCATCGCAACCTGGTCGCCAACGTCGTGCAGTTCGCCCAGATGATGCAGATCGCCGACGCCGAACGCTGGATCGCCGTGCTGCCTTTTTTTCACATCTATGGCATGAATGTAGTACTCAACTTCGGACTCCACTGCGGCGCCACCCTCGTCACCACCCCCCGCTTCGACTTCGAGCCCTTCCTCAAAATGATGCAGACCCACCGCATTGCCCGCGCCTACCTCGCGCCGCCCTGCATCGTCCTGCTTGCCAAAAATCCAATTGTCAATCAGTACGACCTGTCCGCCCTCCGCATCATCTTCTCCGGCGCGGCACCCCTCGACCATGACCTTCAAGCAGCCTGCACCGCGCGCCTTCACTGCACTGTCCTGCAGGGGTACGGCCTGACGGAATCGAGCCCCGTCACCCACGCCTCGCGCGAGGTCCCGCTCCGCTTCAAGCCGGGCAGCGTCGGCCTTCTCGCCCCCAACACAGAATGTGTCATTGTTGATCCGATCACCGGCGCGCAGTTGCCCGCTCATCAGGATGGAGAGATCTGGGTGCGCGGTCCGCAGGTGATGCAGGGCTATCTCAACAACCCCGAGGCCACCGCAGCCACGCTGGACGACGAAGGCTGGCTGCACACCGGCGACATCGGCCACTTTGACGAAGAGGGCTTCTACTTCATCGTCGACCGCCTCAAGGAGCTCATCAAGTACCGCGGCTACCAGGTCGCTCCCGCTGAACTCGAAGCTCTCCTGCTCACGCATCCCTCCATCGCCGACGCAGCCGTCATCGGCATTCCCGACGAACACACGGGAGAGAATCCCAAGGCCTTCGTCGTTCGCTCCGCCCCGGTCACCGAAGCCGAAGTCATCGACTACGTCGCCGCCCGCGTCGCTCCCTACAAAAAGATCCGCGCCGTTGAGTTCATCGAAGCCATCCCCAAGTCCCCCTCCGGAAAAATCCTCCGTCGCCTTTTGAAAGACCGCTAAAGTCCACAACATAAAACGGCTGTCATCCTGAGCGAACGGGGCCCCAAACGTTTCTCAGTTTGGGGGTGGTGAGTCGAAGGATCTGCGGTTGCACTAGGGAACTTATGCTGGGTGCCCCATCCATCCACAGCCTCATCGTGGATGGGTGGGATACCACGAACCCATCAATCGCTGCGCGCATTAGCTCGCCGGCGTTGCATGGCAGATAAGGTTCACCACAGAACCATTGCAGGCGATTTTTGACGGCAGCCGAAGACTCTGGGTGCCCCATCCATCCACGGTCTCATCGTGGATGGGTGGGATACCACGAACCCATCAATCGCAGCGCGCATTAGCTCGCCGGCGTTGCATGGCAGATAAGGTTCACCACAGAACCAATGCAGGCGATTTTTGACGGCAGCCGAAGACTCTGGGTGCCCCATCCATCCACAGCCTCATCGTGGATGGGTGGGATACCACGAACCCATCAATCGCTGCGCGCATTAGCTCGCCGGCGTGGTGTGGCAGATGGTCGCCTTGTCCGACCCCTTTGCGACCGTTGTCTTGCTTCCTGCATTGCCAAGCGCCATCGCCGGCTTCATCGCATGCAGCAGTTTCACCAGCCGCTCAAATCCCTGCTCCCGCGCCGTCTTATTCCCCGGCACCGTGTTCGTCGGATCCTCGCCCGCCCGCATGAACCCATGCCCCGCGCCATCATACGTCACCGGCTCATACACCTTACCCGCCGCTTTCATCGCCGTAATCGTATCCGGAACCGTCGCTCCGATACGCGCATCGTTCCCCGCATAAAACCCATACACCGGCGCCGTGATCGTCGAAACATCCTTCGGCCCCGGCCCATAAAACACAAACGCCGCCGACAGATCCTTGCGGTGCGTCGCAAACGCAAAGCTCTTACCGCCGCCCCAGCAGAAACCCACCACAGCAACCTTGCCATCGCTGGCCGGCAGATGCTTTCCATACTCCGCTGCGGCATCCAGGTCCGCCATCACTCCGTCCGCATCAAGACCCGAGACCGCTTTCACCGCTGCATCCTGGCTCGGGAACTCGCTCGAACCCCCGCCGCCCGGTCCAAATCCCGACAACAGATCCGGCGCAATCACGATGAACCCCTGCCCCGCCAGTTCGTCCGCCATCTCCTTCGCCCAATCGGTCAACCCAAAAATCTCGTGGATCAAAACCACAACCGGCGCCTTGGTCTTCACTTCGGGATACACCACAAAAGCCTGCACCGTCCGGCTGCCATGCTTCAGCGGAACATACTCGTGATGCCGCGGCGAAGCCTCAAGGCGCGCCTTGGCCCAGTCCTGCGCCGAAAGAACCCGAGCCGTCATCGCGAGCAGAAGGCCGGCAAACACTGCGAGAGAGCGTTTCGTCGTCAGTTTCATGCCCGCCAGTCTAGCGCCTGAAATTGCAAGCCGCAAGAAAATGTTCCGTCTATCCTCGTTTCGGTTGCGCACAAACAAAAACGGCCCCGGAGCAATTGACTCCAAGGCCGATTCGAATTCCCATCAATTCACCGCAGCAACCCAAACCCACCTGCGGTGGGGAACCGCGCTTTTTCTAGCGCGGCTCCGCTGCGATAGCAGCAGTTGGCCCCAGCGCAGGTGGCGAACGAACTCCGCGAACAAAAAAGGCCCAGCATCGCTGGGCCTTTTTGCTAACTCCGCTTCCATCACGCCATCGCCTCTCTCCCCATGGGCTCAAAGTGCAACTGGTTCGACTTGCGGTCCACGTCGATCCGCACGTGCGCCCCATGCAGAATCTCGCCATTCAGAATCTTGATGGCCAGCGGATCCTGCACCATGCGCTGCATCGCTCGCTTCAGAGGACGCGCGCCATAAGCCGCGTCCGATCCTGAAGTCAGAATCAATTGCCGCGCCGGCTCGGTCAGCTCCAGCGAAATCTGCCGGTCTTCCAGCAGCTTGCTCACCTCGTTCAGGCGCAGGTCGAGAATGTGCGCCATCTGCGCAGCACCCAGCGGCCGGAAGATCACCGTATCGTCCACGCGATTCAAAAACTCCGGCCTGAAGTGTTCGCGCAAGACTCGCATGACGCTCTCGCGCGCCATATCGTAGTCGTGCTCCGTCTTCAGCGTGTCGCCGGTCAGCAGTGCCGCCCCCAGGTTCGAGGTCATAATCAGCACCGTGTTTTTGAAGTCGACCGTACGTCCTTTCGAGTCGGTCAGGCGCCCATCGTCCATCACCTGCAGCAGCACGTTGAACACATCCGGATGCGCCTTCTCGATCTCGTCGAAAAGGATCACGGAATACGGCCGGCGATGCACAGCTTCCGTCAGCTGCCCACCCTCGTCATAGCCGATATAGCCCGGAGGCGCGCCGATCAGCCGCGCCACCGCATGCTTCTCCATGTACTCGCTCATGTCGATGCGCACCATCGCCTGCTCATCGTCAAACAGAAACTCCGCCAGCGCACGCGCCGTCTCCGTCTTGCCCACGCCCGTCGGCCCCAGAAAGATGAACGACGCCAATCGGCTTCTTCGGATCGCTCAGCCCCGCGCGCGATCGCCGAATCGCATTCGCAACCACGCTCAGCGCCAGATCCTGCCCAACCACCCGCTCGCGCAGACGGTCTTCCATCTGGACAAGCTTCTTCACCTCGCCCTCAAGCATGCTTCGAGACCGGAATCCCCGTCCACTTGCTGACGATTTTGGCGATATCTTCCTCGTCCACTTCTTCCTTCAGCATGCGCGCCGAACCGGCCTGCCCATCCTGCTGCGCGTTCAACTGCTTCAGCTCCGCTTCGAGCTGCGGCAGTTCACCATATTGGATCTGCGCCGCGCGGTCAAGCTGCCCCTTGCGGGTCTGCTCTTCGGCCTCGAAGCGCAACGCCTCCATCTTCTTCTTCAGCTCGCTGATGCGGCTGATCGCATCGCGCTCCTGCGCCAGCGCGCGCGCAGGCTGTTGATCTGCTCGCGCAGCGCCGACAGCTTCGCGCTCTACTTCTTCGCAGCCGCTCCTTGCTGTTCTCGTCCGTCTCGCGCTTCAACGCGGCGCGTTCGATCTCAAGCGAAGTCGCCTCGCCGCTCCAGCTGGTCGACCTCCGTCGGGACACTCGCCGATCTGAATCGCCAGCGAAGCCGCCGCCTCATCCACCAGATCAATCGCCTTGTCCGGCAAAAACCGGTCGGAGATATAACGATGCGACAACGTCGCCGCGGCCACAATCGCCGAGTCCTTGATGCGCACATTGTGATGCGCCTCGTAGCGCTCTCGCAATCCGCGCAGAATCGCAATCGTGTCCTCGACATTCGGCTCGCCGACATACACGATCTGGAAGCGCCGTTCCAGCGCCGTATCCTTCTCGATGTACTTGCGGTATTCATTCAGCGTGGTTGCGCCAATCGCCCGCAGTTCGCCGCGCGCCAGCGCCGGCTTCAGCATGTTGCTCGCGTCAATCGCGCCTTCCGCCGCGCCCGCGCCCACCAGCGTATGCAGCTCGTCGATGAACAGCATGATCTGCCCGTTCGACTCTTCGATCTCTTTCAGCACAGCCTTCAACCGGTCTTCAAACTCGCCGCGAAACTTCGCGCCGGCCAGCATCGAGCCGAGATCGAGCGAGATCACGCGCTTGTCGCGCAGGATCTCCGGCACGTCGCCGGAAACGATCCGCCGCGCCAATCCCTCGACGATGGCTGTTTTGCCCACGCCCGGCTCGCCGATCAGCACAGGATTGTTCTTCGTCCGCCGGCTCAGCACCTGGATCACGCGACGTATCTCTTCATCGCGCCCGATCACCGGGTCAAGCTTGCCGCGCCGCGCCAGCTCCGTCAGATCTTTCGCGTATTTCTCCAGCGCCTGAAACTTCGCTTCAGGATTCTGGTCCGTCACGCGCTGCGTTCCGCGCACCGCCGTCAGCGCCTGCAGTATCGCTTCGTGCGTCGCGCCCACCGCCGCCAGCGCATCGCGCGCGGGTTCGTTTTTCCCGTGCGCCACGCCCAGCAACAGATGCTCGGTCGAGACGTACTCATCCTTAAAATTGGCTGCCTCGCGAAAGGCCTGCTCCAGCGCCTTGTTCAACGCCTGGCTCAAGCCTGGCTGGCTGGCCGATCCCGCAACGCGAGGCAGTTTCTCCTCGATCTGGTGCAGGTCTGTCTCCAGCCGCTCGGTCGGCACGCCAATCTTTTCAAGCACCGCGGGAATCACGCCCTCGCGGTCCTCAACAAGCGCCAGCAACAAATGCACCGGCAGCACCTCGGGATTGCCCAGCTCCGCGGCGCGCCCCTGCGCCTGCTGCATCGCCTGCTGCGACTTGACCGTCAATTTCTCCCAACGAATTGCCATAGTTACTCCAGTGGTCACGGAACAGCGGACAGTGAACAGTCCACAATGACATCCCCATCTTCGGAGCGAACCCGATTTGGGTGCTCCCGTCTACTCACGCCTAATAGTAAAAGTGGTCAGCCTTCGACGTGACAAGGCTGACCACCGCGGACTGTGCACCGTTCGCTGCGCACTGTTCACTGTTCTTATTTCCCTGCGCCAACCAGCTCCTGCTCGTGCGTCACGTTAACCTTGATCTGCTTCGGCTGGGCTTCCGGCTTCTTCTCAAGCTCCAGCTTCAACACGCCCGCATGGGTGCTGGCTTTGATGTTTTCCGTATCGACGGTCTGCGGCAGAGTGAACGCGCGGAAGAAGCTGCCATACCGGCGCTCGATGCGATGGAAGTTCTGTTCCTTCTCCTCGGCTTCGAACTTGCGCTCGCCCTTCACCGTCAGGGTCTGGTTCTCAACACGAATGTCGAGGTCCTTCTCCTGGATCCCCGGCACGTCGATCTTGAGCACCACCTTTTTTGCATCCTCATAGATATCGACCGCCGGCACATAGCTGGCCGTCGCCTTGCCTTCCCCTTCATTCAGATCGCGGAAGAGCGAATTCACGCGATTCTGCAGAGCAACTGCTTCACGAAATGGATCCCAACGTGTGATCGTCATGGGTGTAAATCCTCCAAATGGATATCGAGATTGCGCGGCGGGCGGATGAACTCGCACCAACCGCTCAATCAATCTGATGAAAACTATAGCACAAGAGTTTCATAAAATGTGATGGTCTAACACTCATATTTAATAATCGGCCTTTTAGACTCGTAAACTATTTTCTATGAACTGCTTAGACGAAAGTCGGTGTAGCCCGCCTCCGGGCCTACCCCTCCCCGACGTTATCTCCCCAGGGTCTTCCCCTTAAAAACACCCTTCGCGGCCAACCCGTTCTCCCGATCACGAATCCTCATTCGATATGAAAACGCGACTCCGCATTCCCACCCTCCTTTTTCTCTGCAGCTCTCTTCACCATCTCAGCCTCGGCTTACTCTTTGCCGATTCAGGACACCAGCGCGAAGCAGGATATGAAAAACGCCGGTACCAACACCAAGAATGCCGCCAAAGATGCCGGCAACGGCGTAAAAAAAGGAACGAAGAAGACCTACAAGAAGACCAAGACCGATACGAAGAAGGCCGCCACCAAAACCAAAAACACAACCAAGGGCGCGGTCGATGGCGCCAAGGCGGGCGCCAAACAACCCGACTAATATCAGCGCCTTTCGTTCCCACGATCCGTCATCCGCGCCCTCTACAATGAAGAGCGGATGACCCCGCTTCCCAACTGGATCGACTGGCACTGGCTCTGGCTCTCGATCGCCGCCTTTCTTGCCGGCGTCCTCAACGCCGTCGCCGGCGGAGGCTCCTTCCTCCTCTTTCCCGCCATGCTCGGGATGAAGATGCTCCCCGTCCAGGCCAACGCCACCAACACCGTTGCCCTCTGGCCCGGCCAACTCACCTCCGTAGCCGCTTATTGGGAACAGATCCTCAAAAACCGTCGCCTCGCCCTCACCATGGGCTTCGCCGGCTTTCTCGGCGGAACGGCCGGCGCACTTGTCCTGCTCAACACCCCGCAGCAGACCTTCCTTCACCTCGTTCCGTGGCTCCTCCTCATCGCCGCATCCATCTTCGCAGCCACCGGCCCCGTCTCCCGCTGGCTCGAACGCCGCAAGGCCAAAGTCTCCGGCGCTCCGCGGCCTCAAGCCCGCATCGGCGTTTTCATCGTCACCATCTTCGTCTGTTTCTATATCGGATACTTCGGCGCCGGCGCCGGCTTTCTGCTCATCACCGTTCTCTCCCTCTTCGGCTTTCAGGATCTCAACGAGATCAACGCCCTCAAAGTCGTCTCCACCACCATGGCCAACGGCATCGCCTTCGTGATCTTCACAATCAGCGGCCAAGTCGTCTGGCGCTACTGCCTGCTCGCCATGGTCACCTGCGCCATCGGCGGCTACACCTCCGCACGCTTCGCCCGCCGCATTCCCCAGCCCGTCCTGCGCGGCCTGGTCATCTTCATCGGCTTCGGCATGGCCGCCTGGTTTTTCTGGAAGAATCCGTAGGATTCTTCCAGCAGTTCGCAGTTCGTGAAGAGCAGTTCATAGTTCGCAGTTCGCAGTTCACAGTTACGACTCCGAGCTGTGCGGCTGCCCCGACTGTGAACTACGAACTGTGAACTGTAAACTGTCGTTATGAGCCACGAAGGCATTCGCTTCGTTTCGAACGACGACGAAGCGCCGGAAGAAATTCGTCCCCTGCACCGCATCGCCATCACTCCGGAAAAAGTGCGCGTCCTGCTCACCGAGGGCAAGGGCCTCGAGATCGACTGGCAGGATGGCCATCGTAGCAAGTGGACCTTTGCCTGGCTGCGCGACGCCTGTCCCTGCGCCACCTGTATCGACGAGCGTACACAACAGGGACGCAAAGCCGGCCAGCCCAAACCCAAGCCCGCCAACCCGCTTCAGATGTATACGCCGCCCCCCAAGCCCGCCAGCGCGCACCCTGTGGGCCGCTACGCACTGCAATTCAACTGGCTCGACGGCCATTCCGCAGGAATCTATTCCTGGGAATACCTCCGCCGCGCCTGCCAATGCCCCGAATGCGCCGCCCCCTGATCGAACTTTCGTGCTGGGTGCCCCAGGTGCCTCGCATTTGGGCACCTGGGATACCACGAAGAACAAAGAACCCGCCTCAGGTACCAGGTACCGGGTGCCTCGCACTAAGCCGCCCTCACTGCCGGGTGCCCCAGGTGCCTCGCACTTGGGCACCTGGGATACCACGAACCGAAAGCCGCGCCAGCCCCAGTTGGCCCCACAGCAGGTGGTTAAGCCGCGCCAGCCCCAGTTGGCCCCACAGCAGGTGGTTTGGTTGCAAACTCCGATCGATGCCGGCTGTACAGGAAATAAATCCCCAGCCCAATCACCAGCCAGACCACAAACCGGAACCAGGTGATAATCGGCAACCCCGCCATCAGCAGGAAGCAGAAGACCACGCTCAGGACCGGAATCACCGGCCCGAAGGGCACCGTGAACCCGCGCTTGCGCTCCGGCTCACGATAGCGCAGCACAATCACGCCGATCGAGACCAGCACAAACGCAAACAGCGTTCCGATATTCGATAGATCGGCCAGCGTGCCAATGTCGAACAGCCCTGACGGAATCGCCACCACAAACCCCGCAACCCACGTCGAAAACGCCGGCGTCCGAAACACCGGATGGACATTGCTGAACACCTTCGGCAGCAGCCCATCTCGCGACATCGAAAACCAAACCCGCGACTGCCCGATCTGATACACCAGAATCGACGACAGCATGCCCATGATCGCGCCGAACAGCACCACCAGACGGATCCAGTGCAGCATGTGGCCGCCGGGGAGCAGCGATAGCTTCTTCAGAGCATTCACCACCGGCGCCGCGTCCCCCACCATCGACTGCCAAGGCACCAGGCCCGTCAGGCAGACAGCCACAGCCACGTAAAGCACCGTGCAGACCAGAAGCGTGGCAATGATGCCGATGGGCAAATCACGCTGCGGGTTGCGGCACTCTTCGGCCGCGGTCGAAACCGAATCAAAGCCGATATAGGTGAAAAAGATAATCGACCCGCCCGTCAAAATCCCCGACAGCCCGTTCGGCGCGAAAGGATGCCAGTTGCTGGGGTGGATAAAGCTGATAGCCGCCATCACAAAAATCAAAATCGCCACCAGCTTCAGCCCGACCATCAGGTTGTTGGTGCTGGCCGACTCGCGAATGCCCCGAACCAGCATCACGGTCAGGATCAGCACAATCAGAAACGCCGGAATGTTAAACCCGAAGTGCCAGCCCGGCTGATAGATCCAATTGCCGGCCAGATCCTGCAGCCCGCCCGGCAGATATGCAGGCGAAATCCACGTTGCGCCCGGATGCAGGCCGAACCAGTCCAGCAGGTCGAGCACATGCGCGGCGAACCCCACGCTCACCGTCATGTTCGACCCCGCATACTCCAGAATCAGGTCCCAGCCAATAATCCACGCGATCAGCTCGCCCAGCGTCGCATAGGTATAGGTGTAGGCCGACCCCGCAATCGGAATCATCGAGGCTAGTTCCGCGTAGCAGAGCCCAGTCAAGGCGCAGACAATCGCCACCAGCACCAGCGAGACAGCAATCGCCGGACCGGCTCCCGGCCGCCCCGCCATGGCCGTGTGATGAATGATGTAGTCCGCGAGCGGTGTATTGACGATGCTGGTGGTGTCAAACTGCTCGCCCGAGATCGCCGTCCCAATGACCGTAAAGATCCCCGAGCCGATCACGGCGCCAATCCCCAGCGCCGTCAGCGACCACGGTCCGAGCGTCTTTTTCAGGGCATGCTCGGGTTCCTCCGAGTCCCTGATCAGCTTATCGATCGACTTGCGAGCAACCAGTTGGCTGGGCAGGGCGAATCTCCCGGTCCTGTCAAGGCAAAGCAGTCAATGCGGGGGATAGAAGGTTCCGCGCGGTGCCCGCACGGAACCCTTTGTTACGAAAGTTGAAGCTTAACGCTTCGACTGGCCACGAGCCAGTTTTTTGACCTTCTTCTTCTTCTCGCCCCGGGCGGTGGTGCGCTTGCCCTTGGGAGCGGCCTTCTTGCGCGCGGCGCGCTTCAGCTTTTTCCGCTCAATTTTATCTTCAACTTTGCTGGTGTCAGCCACTGATAACCTCTTTCGCTCAAATCTTTTCAGCGTTCATCGCCGATCGGTCCAGCGGCCAGATCGCGGGCCCTGCATGAACCGGAAAAACGGGACAACGTAAGGCTTATGCTAACAGGGAATTCACTGGGGCGAAAGCGGTTGAGGCCATTGGCCTGTGTTCCCATCTCACGCCAGATCAATGCGAAACAGCCGCAGAATCGCGGCGTAGCATCCATTTCGAGCGTACAATGAAAGCTGGACTTGGAATCTCTCCCCGCCTGCTCGGCTACGGCCGTCACTAAAAAGCTTCTGACGAGCGCCGCACCCCACGCTTCACTACCCCTTTATTCCGGAGTCCGAATGCGATCCGAGAAAGTCCACCGCGCACTCGCGCAGGGAATGAACCGCTTTGAAGTTTGCCAGTTGGTATCCAAAGGTGTGAAGGCCACCCACAAAACAGGCTCACGCTTCGAAGACTCGATCAACGATGTGCTCCAATACCTCGGCACCCATGAGACCCGTTTGGACACCCTGCACCCCGCCGCGCCGCAGGTCAGCATGAAGAGCCTCAAGCCCGCCGCATAAAAATTCTGGAACTTCAATCCAATACAAAGAGAGGGACGGCGGTTTGCCGTCCCTCTTCTGTTGCTCTTGAATTCCGGTCGAGGAAGTTAGACGACCTGAACGTTCTCTGCCTGCCAGCCCTTGGGGCCCTTGGTGACATTGAACTGAACGCGCTGACCTTCCTGAAGCGAACGGAATCCGTTCGACTGGATCGCGGTGTGATGGACGAAGACGTCCTCGCCGTTCTCACGGCTCAAAAATCCAAATCCCTTGGCGTCGTTAAACCACTTGACTGTTCCCTGTTCCATTGTGTGTTGCTCCTATGTGTTACTGATTTACCGCACGAACGCAATGTGGAAGTGTTTGCGTGTAGAGCGGTAACTCGGAACAGGCAAGTACTTCGTAATCGAATCCTACGATTGATACAGAGTGTACCACGGAATCGCTCAAAAACGGTGCCCTCAAGGCTTCACCGTTTCAGGACTATCGGCAAGAATCCGCATCTCCGACCCGAAACGCCGATAGTCCACAAACCGCACATCGTTCAAAAACGTCTTCGCCGGCCCCTGAAAACTCATCTTCGAATACGCTCCGTGCGGCTGCTCGGTGTGCGCCGTCAGAACCGAGATGCTGCGCGTGGGGCACAAGACCGCTTTGCCGCCGATCTCCCGCGGACCGTACTCGACCGCAATCCCCGAGCGCGGCACCTGCCCGTGCGGCGGCATCTCCGCCTCAAGCATCACGCGCACAATCGACCCGTCCCTCGGATCGAATTCGATCTCGCCGTGATAAGGAGCCTTTTCATCGAAGACTGCCAGATTCGGCGTGTTATCGCTGTTGTATCCATCCACAACACAACAGAACCGCACATGGTAGCTCGACTTGTCGCCCGGCACCACGAACTTGAACACCGCAATCTCAGGATTGCCCTTCTCCCAGCGCCCCCATGTGATCTTCCCCTTGAGCGCGTCTGAGAGAACCGTACTCAAAATCGACCCGAACTCCCCGGTCGTCTCCAGGCCGCCGATCTTGCCCTGCTTCTTGCCTCCCTTGTCATCGACAACCTCTTTGCGGTCGCGATAGGTGACCACCGCGCTCGACGTCCCCACGGCGTGCATCGGCATGGCGCTCTTACTCACAATCCCCGTGGCCTCGAGCGAATCTTCCGCGGGACGATCCTCAAAGCTCGTCGTAGCGCGGGTCGCAATCAGATTGGGCAACTGCCGCAATGTCGTGTTGACGTACGCAACCAGGTTCACCAGCATCTTGCGGGTGTCCGCGGCATCGGGCACAGGCCGATCGGCGATCTCCTCATCCGGCGGATCAAGAAGAGCCGACTGATCGGCCAGCACCAGCAAAGCCGCCTTCGACTTCTCGCCGGGCAATGTCGCTGTCAGTTGCGCCAAACGGTCTGCGCTCAGCCGCTCGATCAGCTCAACATGCGCCAGATGCTGCGCCAGGGCATCGTCTGCATCGCCGCGCGAATCACTGAGCGCCCGCACCAGTTGATCCACGGTAATTCTCTGCGGCGTGTCGGAAGCCGCCCAAGACCCACAAGAAAACAGCAGGAATGCAGTCGGGACGAGGAAAAATGCGAATCGATTGCGCATCGAATGGATCCTTATTGATTTTGCCGAACCATCATACCCAATCCCAACCACAAGAGGAACCGTGGGGGACTCCGCCAACAAAAGAGTCGGGGTCCCCCCGATCACAAGAATACGTACACGGCGGGTGCCCCCGGTCCCTCGCCCTTGGGGACCGGGGAGTGGCTTCAGCGTGCAGGGGTACGAGCCTCAATGTCTGCGCGAAAACTGGCCTTGAAGCCAACTTGCCAACTTTGCCACGCCGCAAAGCGGCGCCAACTCGCGGCATTGACCAACAAAATCAAGATCGAAAATCCGCTCAGATCTTCTCCAGATTCGCGAATTTCTCCATCAGTTTCTTCATGCCGTGGCGCGTGAACATCACGGTCAGCTTGGCGTCTTCGCCCTCGCCCTCGCGCATCAAAACCGTGCCTTCGCCATACTTGGTATGCCGTACCCTCTGCCCCTTGGCGAGTTTGACGGCCCCGGTCGAAGCTGGAATATCCATCGCCGGCCGCGATACGTATGAACCGCCCTTGCGCGCGTTGCCGCCGAAAAACCGAGCGATGTTATCGATATAGGGCTCCGCCGGGGACTCGGCGTCTTTCCCGGACGGACCGGTTTCGGCTTGCGACCCGTTTTTCGTCCTAGCCTTCGCCGTCATCCACGAAGCCACAAACGGCTTGTCCGACCGCCCTCCGCCCGAATAGGCCCTTCGCACCGCCGGAGCCCGCGGCGTGTCCTGGCTCTCGTCCTCGTAGTTGTAATGCTGATCGGTGTACTCGCTCGCCCCACTCTGCGTCCGACCCGCTCCATACCGCGGCACAGCCCACGCCGGCGTGCGGCCACCCAGATTCTCGACCAGTTGGCTCGGCACCTCGTCCAGAAAC
This sequence comes from uncultured Acidobacteriaceae bacterium, assembly GCA_963791505.1. GTDB lineage: Bacteria > Acidobacteriota > Terriglobia > Terriglobales > Acidobacteriaceae > Telmatobacter. Next base: position 21,921 of record CAWBSV010000040.1, on the reverse strand, counting down.
CGCGACGGAATGCTCAGCTCCGGCGCATCGTTCCCATAGCGCCGCCGATAATGCGCTCGCGTCAGAATCAGCGTATTCATGGCCCGCGTCATGCCGACATAGCAGAGCCGCCGCTCCTCTTCGAGCTCATCAGGATTGTTAAGCGTCCGCGAATGCGGAAACAATCCCTCCTCCAGCCCCGCCAGAAACACCAGCGGAAACTCCAGCCCCTTGGCCGCGTGCAGCGTCATCAGCGTGACCTTCGACTCGGGATCGAACTGATCCGTATCCGACGCTAGCGCCGCATGATCCAGAAAATCCGCCAGCGTCTCGCCGCGCGCCTCCGCATCATGCGCCGCGTTGGCCAGCTCCTTCAGATTTTCGATCCGGCTGAAGGCCTCCGGCGATCCTTCCGCCTCCAGCGCCTTGATATACCCGGTGCGATCAATCAGGAAGCGAATCAGCTCAGGCAGCGTCGCCGCATCGCCCGGCGCGCGAAACGCCTTCCCCTCCGCGTCAGCCGCATCGTTTGCGTCCCCACCATGCGGATTGGCCGGCTGCAAAACCGTATCCAACGCACTCGCCTCAGCTTGCTTCGGCATCTTCAAAAACGGACGCTTCGGCGCTTCCTTGAACGGCGAAAAACTCGCCGGATCGAGCAGAGTCATCTGGTCCTCATTCCCGCCGAAATCAAAACCCGCCGCCGCATCGTCGCTGTCCGGCGCCGCCGCGCCAAACGAGAAGTCCGCGTCGTCCTCTTCCGCACCCACCTCCGCCACATCCGCCAGCAGCTTGCCCGCAAAGTCGGGATCCATCATCGCCTGCGCATCCAGAATCAATTGCCGGAACGACTCCAGCGCCATCGATGCCCGCGTCGGGATCAGCCTCCCCCGAATCGCCGCCTCCAGCGCCTCCCATGTCGACTTCCCGGTCTCCAGCGCCAGCCTCTCCAAAGTCTCGAGCGTCGTCTTGCCGATCCCGCGCGCGGGCGTATTGATCACCCGGTTGAGCGCCATCGAGTCATGCGGATTCCGCACCAGCCGCAAATAGCTGAGCAGATCCTTGATCTCCGCCCGCTCGTAAAAACTGAACCCGCCCACCATCGTGTAGCGGATGTTGTACCGCCGCAGCGCTTCCTCAACCAGCCGCGACTGCGAGTTCGTCCGATACAGCACCGCGCAATGCGCCTCGTCACCCTCCGCGCCCGCCTCGCGCAAAAACTTCTGGATGCGATCGGCAATAAACAGCGCTTCATTCTCGCCGTCGGGCGCTTCGTAAAAGCCAATCAAGCTGCCGCCCTGCCGATCGGTCCACAGCTTCTTGCCCTTGCGCTTCAGGTTGTTCGACACCACCGCGCCGGCCGCTTCAAGAATGTTCTGCGTCGAGCGATAGTTCTGCTCCAGACGCACAATCCGCGCGTTCGGGAAATCCTTCTCAAACTCCAGAATGTTGCGAATGTCCGCGCCGCGCCACGAATAGATACTCTGATCCTCATCGCCCACCGCGCACACGTTCTTCGCTTCGCCCGCCAGCGCCTTCATCAGCTCATACTGCGGCCGATTCGTATCCTGGTACTCATCCACCAGCAGGTAGCGATAGCGCTTGTTGTACCGCTCCCGCACCTCCTGCGAAACCTTCAGCACACGCAGTGCCTCAAGCAGCAGATCATCAAAGTCCATCGCGTTGTTCTTGCGCAGTTCCTTGCGATAGCTCTCGTAGATATGCGCAATGCGTTCGCTGTTCGGGTCACTCGAGCCCAGGTAGTACTCCTGCGGATCGACCATGTGATTCTTGGCCCACGAAATCCGCCCCAGCACCGTACGCGGCGTGAGCTGTTTCGTGTCCAGCCCCATCCGCCGCATCACCTGTTTCACAATCGCCTGCTGATCGTTCTCGTCATAGATCGCAAACGACCGCGTCAACCCCTCATTGCCCACCTTCAACACTTCAATATCGCGCCGCAGAATGCGCACGCACAGCGAGTGAAACGTCGAGATCAACGGCTTGGCCAGCGACGAATGGCCAATCAGCTTCTCCACCCGCTCCGCCATCTCTGCCGCAGCTTTATTGGTAAACGTCACCGCCAGAATCGAATCCGGCGCAACGCTCTTTTCATGAATCAGCCACGCAATGCGGCTCGTAATCACGCGCGTCTTCCCCGACCCGGCGCCAGCCAGGATCAGCAGCGGCCCTTCGGTCGCCTCAACGGCAGCGCGCTGTTCGGGATTCAGTTTGTCGATGAGATGCTGCACGGTTGGGGGTCCAGGCGGGATAGCGTCCAGTCTCCAGTGTACCTTCTGAGGCAGTTCGTAGTTCGCAGTTCGTAGTTCACAGTTGAAGCTGTGGTCTTTCCGCCAACTCGCCAACCTGCCACGCCGCAAAGCGGCGCCAACTTGCCGTCTTTGTGTCAACCGGCTTTCCTCCCGAGCCTGGAATTGCCCTCGTCCCAACTGCGAACTACGAACTACGAACTACGAACTGCGAACTGTCTCTCGCAACTGTGACCTGCGAACTAAGAACTGCGAACTGCCTCGATCACATCGCACTTCCACAACCCCGCGTTATGCTGGGTACGATGTCTGACCCAAACCCTCCCATCCGCCGCGTAGCCGTTTATTGCGGATCAGCCAACGGCCACAATTCCGTCTTTCGCGCCGAAGCCATCGCCCTCGGCACCGCAATCGCCGCCGCTGGCCTCGAACTCGTCTACGGCGGAGCCAGCGTGGGCCTGATGGGCGCCGTCGCCGACGCGGCCCTCGCCGGCGGCGCCAAAGTCATCGGCATCCTTCCTGAAGTTCTCGCCGGCAACGAGATCGCCCATCGCGGCCTCACCTCGCTCGAGCTCGTCTCGACCATGCACGACCGCAAGGCCCGCATGGCCCACCTCGCCGACGCATTTCTCATCCTCCCCGGCGGCTACGGCACGCTCGAAGAGCTGCTCGAAATCGTCACCTGGGCGCAGCTCCGCCTGCACACCAAGCCCTGCATCCTCATCAACACCGCCGGCTACTGGAACGGCCTCCTCGCCTTCCTCGACACCGCCGTTGAGGCAGGCTTCCTCAAGCCCGCCAACCGCGCTCTGATGCGCGTGGCCCCCAACGCCGCCGACGCCATCCGCCTAGCCCTCGCCGACCTCAACGCAATTCTTCCTTCGTCTTAAGCCGCGATTCGAATTCAATCGGCCCCTTGATCACTGCCGAAGGGGTTATTGACCCATGACCCGTTTGGGCAATGGAAGACCTTCTTCCAATCCCTATACTGCGGCCATGGAAGAACTGATTCCAACAATGATCTTCGATTACATCCCTGACTCGTCCGTAGAAAGAGCGCTCTGTTCAATCTGCGGAACGGAGATGCCAACTCCTGAATTGACGCCCCTCACCATCAACGAAGCGATCGTCGCGTTCTGCATTGAGTTCGTCCGGCACGTCCGAGTAAAGCATCCCCCCAATTAGAGGCACGAGTTCCCCACCAGGTTAATTCAACGGCCGCGCCGCATCGTGAGCACCCAAAGCAACACCCCACACCCGCCGCAACGCCCCCACGATAGGCCCACTGAATCTGTCCCGTCATAAAGACGCCCGGCAGCACATTAATCCCCTGCAAAATCCAGATCACCCCGAGCGCGATCAGCACAATCGCCAGCACCGGATTAGGTACCTCGCCAGTCGATCCATTCTGATCAAAATCTCCTTCCAGCATGCCCAGACACGCACCGCCCCGGCACCTTACTCTCCGGCCTTTCGTTGACGGGAGCGCTGGGAAGCCACGAAAATGTGGCATGGCTATCGGCCGCCGTTCCCTCGTCAAGTCACTTGCCCAATCTTCGCTGGAAGCAGCCTCCTTTCTCTTCGCGTCCGAGGGCACCGAACTGATCCTTCAAGGCGCGGGCGCTTATCTCGGCGCGATGCGGGGGAATGGTTGGTCGCCTGCGGTTGATCAGGAAGCTCGCTGTGCCGCAAAATGCCTCGAACCCGGTCAGGAATTCCTCGTCATTGACGCCGGGGCGAACGTCGGTAGCTGGCTTGATTCGTTCCGCAAGCATGTGACGACGAACGGACGCATGTATGCCTTTGAACCACAGCCCGCGGCCGCTGCCAAAATCCGTGAGTTGAAGCTTGATCGTTGCAAGGTCGTCGAAGCTGCGCTGGGAGAGTCCGCAGGCACCCTGACCTTTTACACCTCGCACCAGACCGACACCATGGGTTCGCTGTACGAACGGCACGATACCTTTGTCCAGGGTCTCAAATATCGAGGCACCGAGGTCCAGGTCCTGCGCCTCGATGATTTCGTCAGGGAGGAGGGCATCAACCGCATTGACTTCATGAAAATGGACCTCGAAGGCGGCGAATTCAGCGCCCTGAAAGGCGCGCAGGAGTGCATGCGCAGCGGGGTCTTGCGAGCCTTCTCCTTCGAATTCGGAATCTCGAACGTAAACTCAAGGGTCTTCTTTCGCGACATCTACAACCTTGTTACCGAATATCGATATCAGATCTTTCGCATCACTCCTGCTGGAAGGCTGATCCCGCTGAAGACTTACTCCGAGGACTACGAGACTTTCGCTCGAACCACTACCTATTTGGCCAGGCTGTAGTCCGCTCGTTCTGCGGCAGTCCGCCCATACGGCGAGGCCCGGCCAGACCAGGCACTCCCGGCGAGAATGATCATCGTTGCCTCATCGTTGACGTCAACGGCGACGACGCATCGCAAGCACAAAAAGCAACACGCCCACACCCGCCGCAACTCCCCCCCGATAGGCCCACTGAATCTGTCCCGTCATAAAGCTGCCCGGCAGCACGTTGATCCCCTGCAAAATCCAGATCACTCCCAGGGCGATCAGCACAATCGCCAGCACCCGGATAAGGTATCTCGCCAGTCGATCCATTCTGATTAGAATCTCCTTCCTGCACCGCTTCAGAGAACGCGAATCTCCAAGCGTCCCGAACGAACCTTCCGCTTCAATCACGGTTCGAACATAAGCTCGCATTGCAACGCATCACACGTGACCTTGGCATTCCGGACAAGTTGGATGTCCGATCCCTTGGGCCATGCGGCCGGGAGATGGGCCCCCACGATTCGCTTGGGCGCAATGGCCAATGAATCCCCGCCGGTCGACACGAAATCCTGGATGATTCCATCGCCCAGGAGGACACGATATTCCGCGGTTCCGGTAACGCCGTTCGACGGCCCCAGCGAAATGGTGCGCAACTGCTTCAGGATTTCGTCCGCATCGCCGGCCGGCTCTTTTGCGCCAGCCTTCCGAAGAACCTCAATCTGCCCGGCGATCTCCTTTTGGACTGCCCCCGGTGTCTTGCGCACGTTGGGCCTGAGATACGCAGGGAATGTAGCCTGGGCAAGCTCAAAGTATCGCAACGCATCGTCGTGATTGCCTTTCGCCTCGGCAATCTCGGCCATGTGCCTGCCGATGTCGGCGACCTGGCGCATCGCCCACGCCGGCTCAATAAAGCTCAGGGCCTCATCCACCTTGCCTTCCCGATAAAGGATCCAACCAAGGGTGTCCCAGTTCGAAGCGATACGGCGGCTATCCGCGATTGCAATTTCAGGACTGCCCTTCAGACTCCAGCTTTTGCTTCCAGCAGAAAGCTTTGCCAGAGCATCCCGGGCCGTTTGTTCGGCCAGCGCAAGGCTCAGCCCGTTGTCGCCCAGCTCATAAGCGGCGTCGTTCATCATTCCCGGTTCAGCCGTGGATTTCAGCACAGCAAGCAAAGTGGCCTGTCCCTGCTCCTTCTGACCTGCCAGAATCTGTGCCCTGCCCGTCAATAGGTTCAGGCGTTGGTCGCTCTTGAGCGATTCCGGAAGCCGTGCAATCCCAGCCTTCGCAGCGCTCACCGCTTCGGCCGGATGACCCTCATCGAGAAGCATGGAGATAAGCGCCGTGATCGGGACAATGTTTTGCGGTTCCGCCGCGGCCCAGCTCTCGAGTGTCTTACGGGCTTCTTTCTCTTGGCCAACAATGTTCTGCGCTTCGGCAAGAGCGCCATAAGTACCGTGATTGCCCGGATGAAGCTCAAGTTCCTTCTGATAGTCAGTGATCGCGATCGCCATGTGCCCACGTTGAAACTCCAGATAGCCGAAGCTGGCCCAGAGCGTGGCCTGGTTGGGATTGATGGATCGAGCCTGATCAAGTTGCGACTGCGCAGTGTCAAAGTCGTGCTGTCGAATCGAAACGCGTCCGGCTGCAATCAGCTCTGAAGCCTTGGAGTCATTTGCCGATTGAGCGAGCCAACCCTGTATGCTTCCCCCGCGCGTGAGCTGAATATAGTTCTCCATGCCCGGTTGGCATCGGTCGGTGAATTCCTTGTAGGCCTTCCATTCAGACACCGGCACTCTTTCCTTGAGGATTGCGACAGTCCGCTCCGCATGCACCGTCCCGTTCTCGAAGCGATAGGTCTCGTCATAAGTCGCCCATGGGGATTTGGCATGGACCGCATCGGGAAGCGTCGCCGACCAGCCATCGGGTAGCTTCATCGCCGAAGTCGAGGTTTCCGTGTGAATGGTGCCAAGGAAGATCGCCTGAACCGGTGGGTCGCTTTCCTGAAACCGCGGCAGGCTCACCGGCATGAGTTGCGGAATGATCTTGAGATTGTCCCAATCGCCCGCCTTTTCGCGCTTGTAGTCGTAGCTGATCTTGAGCGGATCGGCCGTGTCCTCGGGGCGGGAAACTTCAACATGGCTTGTCGTGCCCGCATAGCCAATCGCGTGCGAGAACTGTTGCACCACCTGATCGAATTGAGCCGGAGAAACCTGGTGCAGAGCGGCGCGGAAGATTAATTCGGCATCGCCGCGCAAGATCAGCACCAGCCGCGAATTAGAGATTCCAGTATCGGCCAGGGTGCCGACCGCGTCCATCCGATCAATCGCGGGAAACGGCAAGCTCGCGGGGGTGCGATCAAGCCGGCCGTCGCCGGAGTCAGGCACAATCAAGACTTGCTTGTCGCGGGTCGAGTAGGTCAGGACGCCGAAGGGAGCAATCTCAGGAGTGGAATCAAGCCACGTAGTCTGCCCCTCCACAGAGACACGCGTGATCAGATGGTTGAAAGACTCAGGCGAGGGGACGGCCTGATTGAAGCGAACACCCTCGCCGATCAAAACAGCATCCGGATGCAGCCCAATCTGCGTCAGCATGGCCGCAAGCAGCGTGTGTTTGTCCTTGCAGTCGCCATATTGGTTCTCTAGAACCTCAACCGCAGGATGCGGCTGGTACCGACCGATGCCGAACGCTACCCCAACATAACGAATCTGTGAGGACACATACGCGTAGACGGCGCGCGCCTTTTCCTGCTCCGTTGCCTTTCCTGCCGTTAACTCGGCCACCTTTGCTTGCACGGCCGGATCGCTCGGGCGGATGCGGTCGCCCTCCAGAGCGCGATACCACGCTGCTACCGCCTCCCAGCTTTTGAAAGTCGACCAGGCAACCGATGGAAGCTTTCCTTCCCTCTCGTCCATCTCCTGCTGAGCAGTCCACGGCTGTTTTGCGATTCGTTCCTTTTCCGCTTCCGCTGCCGGACCAACCGTGGGCTTCAATTGCGTGGATTGCCACTGATAGATCTGCTCCGTCGATGTCTCCGATTGAACCGGCTTGTCTCCCGAACTCCATACATTGAGATAAATCCCGCGCGGAGCGTGAAGCTCGACTAATTGCTCGAGCACCACCCCGTCCGTAACGAAGTCTTCCTGGCCCCAGAACTGCCCTTCCGCTTCGGGCTTGGTGCGCACAATGGTCGCCTGCCACTCCAGCCGATCGCCAACAGCGAGATTGCGCACCGGAACCTGAAGCTCCTTCAGATCGCTGTAAAAAGGCGCGGCCGCGGTCACGGCGTTGGGCATTTCAATGCCCGCCGTCGCTGGCGTCTCCGTGAGCGAGCCGTCAGAGTGGCGGACGCGAACATAATTCATCTCGACATGTTCCGAACTGCTGGCGAAACTGATCTTCAGAATTCCGAATTGGTGAACCGCGGCGTCCGATTGAATGCGCGCGACAACCGTGAACCGGCGCGTCCCCGTGCCGTCGGCAGACATCGTGTAGAGATGATCGAGGCGCTCAATCACGATCGGTTCCGCGGAGTAATCGACAGCGGCTGAGGATGGAGATTTGGGCTCTGTCGCCTTGGAAACAGCCTGTGCCTGAATTTGGCCAGACAGCATCGACGAACCGAGACAAACCGCTCCCAGGACGAGGACCAGAGCAAGAGTCGAGGTTTGGTTTTTCACCAGGCCCCGAGTTTACCATCGGTTTCTGCCGATGTAATCCTTGACGACACTCTGACGTTGGAATCGCAAATCGCCCTGAAGATCGACTTAGGGCTTTTGCGCCGCCTGACCGGGAAGCGCCCATTTGCACTCATCGCCGTTCCGGTTACGACACTCGCGAAACTGTATTAGGCGTCAACCCCCGTTTTGAACCATCCTTATACTCACTCCCATGCGTTATCCGTTTCGGGAGGCTTGAGACATGCTCAAAACACAACCCCGTGAACTCCAGCACAGCATAGACTTCGACGAAGAGTGGGCGCGATTCAACGGCACGCCGAGTCGACTGCATTCGCCTGCGCGAATCTCACTCGCCAGTGATTCCGACCGAGACGGCATCTACCTTCTGCGGCACGCAGTCTATGCCGAAGAACTGCACCAACACGCGGCGACACAAAACGGCAGGCTGAGCGATTCGCTTGACGCCTTCAACGAGTACATCATCGCGAAGATTGACGACGAGTTGGTGGGACTCATCAGCATCACGCCTCCAGGCTTCGGACGCTACTCGATCGACAAGTACCTTGACCGGAAAGACGTTGATGTCTCGTTTGACGAAGGCTTGTACGAAATGCGAATTCTCACCCTTGCGAAGGAGCACCGCGGAACCAGGCTGGCCGCTGCCCTGATGTATGCGGCAGGCCGATGGGCAGAAGAGAAAGGCGGCACTCATCTTGTCGCATTGGGACGAGTCGAGGTGCTGAACCTCTATTTGAAGCATGGGTTCAAACCGTTAGGCCGTCAGATTCAAGCGGGAGCCGTCACGTTTGAGCTTTTGAGCGCTTCGGTGCCTGAACTCCGTGCAGCCGCCGAACGCCGCCACTCCTTCTATCAGAAATTAGAGACGGAATTTGAATGGGCACTTCCGTTTCCCTTCTTCAAACCGCCGACCTGTTTTCACGGAGGTGCCTTCTTTGAAGCAATTGGCACCGATTTTGAGACATTGGAGCGCAAAGACTCCATCGTGAACGCAGATGTCCTCGACGCATGGTTTCCGCCCTCGCCTCTTGCTGTGAATGCTCTGCGCGAGCACCTTCCATGGCTGATGAGAACGTCGCCACCAATCCGTAGCGAAGGGCTCAGGAAGGCCATCGCCCGACATCGCGGAGTGGGGGAGGAGAACATATTGCCAGGCGCGGGCTCATCGGATTTGATCTATCTCGCCTTCGGCCGATGGCTGAACCGGAACTCCCGCGTCCTCGTGCTCGATCCCATGTATGGGGAGTATGTCCATATCCTCGAAAACGTGATTCGATGCCAGGTGGACAGGTTGGTTCTGTCGCGGCACGGCGGATACGTCGTAGATCTCGAAGAGCTCCGTGCGCGGGCTGCGCTCGGATACGACCTAATCATTCTCGTCAATCCAAACAACCCCACCGGCCAACATATCGCCCGCCACAAACTAACTGACGTCCTCGCCGGCGTGCCCAAAAGCACCAGGGTATGGGTGGATGAGGCCTACATCGACTATGTGGGCCAGGACCAGTCTCTAGAACCCTTCGCAGCCGCAAGTGAAAACACGATGGTCTGCAAAACGATGTCCAAGGGTTATGCCCTGAGCGGCATGCGGGTGGCTTATCTTTGCGGATCAGTCGGGCTGATTTCTGACCTTGAATTGATGACTCCTCCATGGTCAGTCAGCCTTCTTGCGCAGGTTGCTGCAGTCAAAGCGCTTGGCGAAAGCGGCTATTATCAGGAACGCTACCGGGAAACGCGCAAACTCCGTCAGCAATTGATCGAGGGTCTTCGAGAAATCGGAATTCAGGAGATCGTGCCTGGGCAAGGGAATTTCGTGATGTTTCACCTTGAACCGGCTCAACCCTCGGCGGCAACCGTGTTGACCGAAGCCAAAAAGCTGGGCATCTTCCTGCGCGACCCATCCTCAATGGGATGCAAAGTTGGACGACGGGCACTCCGGGTCACCGTGAAAGACAAGGAGACGAACAAGCGCGTTCTCGCAGTGCTTGAAAGCGTGCTCTCGAGGAGCCAATCGCAACTTTCAGTCTCACAAGAATAGGAGTCCGTTTCCGGCCAAGTGGTGCCGTGCAAGCAAGGGCGCGAATCGAGCCTGAGGCGAAGCCGGCGCACGCGCGGATGAATCACGCGCGGATGAATCACGCGCGGATGAATTCTGAGCAAGAGGGTGGAATTCTCCTTGATAAGCGGAATTTGTTCGATTAGCATCGGGCAATTCACATCATCCTCCACACATCAAGATCCATGAAGAACCGAGGTCACGGAGTGCGATCCTTTCTGCGTTCAGGCACCGCAATTCTCGCCGCAGCCACCATGTTCAGCGTCGCCGCCACCGCGCAACCAACCCCGGTCACAAACCAGGTCACAACGCTCAACCAGATTCCTCCCGCTCCCGCGGGCGGCATCAATCCAGACAAAATGCCGGACATCCAGGGCATCCACCTCGGAATGACCCCAGACGTCGCGCTCGCAAAGATCAAGACCCTCTACGGAAGCGCCGGAGGCGTTCAAGGCAGGATCAACCCGATCGCAGTCATGTATACCAACGCACCCGATCCCAAATGGGTAGGCTATGTGGCCGCGAGCATCGATCCATGCCGATCTCCCCAAACTTCTTGCGCTGACAACTTCACCGCTAACTTCAGCGGCCCGCCCGATAAAGGAGTCCTGGTGGGGATGGAGCGAACCTTGTTGTTCTCGATGGGCAAACAGCCGACCGTTGAGTCCATCAAAACCGCGCTGTTCCAAAAGTACGGCCCCAACCCCGTTATGACCGCGCCCAACGTCTACTACTGGGTGACGAATGAAGCCGGAGGACCGCTGACGCCGGCTCCGCCGATCAAGACCCTGGATTGCGGTGCGACGCTGATGGCGCCGGCCCAGAACATCAAGGCCTATACAGCCAATCTGCTGCCCCTCAAGCCGCTTGAACTCACGCAATGGCTGACTTTGCGTTGCCACAGCCTCGGCGTTTACGTGAAAGCCACCATAGGCGCGCAGACGGGTAGCCCCGTCGCACTCACTTTGGACGTACGCATCACAGATACCGCCGAAGATATCCGAGACGCGCTCGCCGGCGAGGCGTACATCGAAAAAATCAATGCCGACGCCCAGAAGAATATTCAAAAGAACACCGAAAAGAATGTTGGACCCCTCTGATTTTTCCGCGTGACAAGCTCATCCTCCACCAAGAGATTTTCAAAGAATGGGAGACCCCTGGGAATGCAAGCTTCCTTTGTTCGATCGAGGCAAATCGGAATGGCGGTCCTGCTCGCAGCGGCAGGTTTTTCGGGCAACTGCGTTTCCGCGCAGACTGCGCAGGTTCCCCCTGCTCCTCCGGGCGGCCTCAACTATTCAAAGCTTCCCGACGTGGTGGGCATCAATCTCGGGATGCCCGTTCAGCAGGCAGTCGCCGTGGTCAAGAGCAAGTGGCCGGCCGGTCAGGTCAACCTCTTCTACACAAAATTCGCCAACTCGTCCGATCCTGCATGGATCTCACGCGTGACCGCCAGGCGCCCGGGCACCGGCCTCAACGCGGCAAATAGCGTCGATGACATTACCGTCTTCTTCAGCGCCCCGCCCAATCCCCAGGTCGTCGTGCAGGTTTTGCGGACCTCCTTCATGATTCCACCCACAGCCCGTGGAAACCTCGTAGCTGCCTTGCGCCAAAAATATGGGCCGGAGCTGAAACAGGCCCCCGGCTATAACATGGCTTGGGAATTTGATGAACTGGGCCAGCCGGTGGCCAAAATGCCCATGGGCTACATGTGCACCAGCTTCAACCAGCCTCCGCAGGCCACCCAGGGCACTGCCAGCCCGCCGGACGCGCTCAACCTCGCGCCCCCGTTTGTTCAACCCATCGACGGCGACATCCCGCGGCTGGTGAACATGTGCAAGGACGCCATCACCATTACGACCCTGGTCAACGCAAGTCAAGATCCGAACCAGTTGCTCAGCACGTCAACCGTGGACATGATCGACCACGCCGAGGACTTGAGGGACTACATCGCGACCGTGAGGTACTCCCAAAATCTGGCGGCCGTGGCGGCCAACAAACAGAAGCAGCAACAGCTCAAAAATGCGCCGGCAGCTCCCAAGCTCTGACCCGAATCTGTTTTCTGCTATCGCTTCTCAGCCTGATCTTCTGGATCGACAAGGGGACAAAGCGAGTGCTCATCCATACAACCGCGTCCTGGCCCGCGCGTGAGGATCGCCGCGTTGCGCTGGTCTGGCTCGCCCTCTTCTGGATCTTCGTCGGCGTCGGCTTCGGCTTCGATCTGCACAACTACCTCCATGAGCAGCCCCCCGTTCCCAAAATCGTCCACGTTCACGCCATCGCCACCACGCTGTGGCTGCTCACCGCCACCGCGCTTGTGCTCATGGTCGAGACCGGCAACGTCCGCCTCCATCGCCGCTTCGGCTGGTTTGCCGCCGGGTACGCCGCTCTCGTCGTTGTGATCGCGCCCTGGTCTGAACTCAGTTGGCAGGCCTTGAACCTGAATACGCCCGGCGCTCTCCCTCCTCAATTCCTGTCCATCGCCTTCAGCGGAGTCATTTGCCTGACCGTGCTGCTGCCCTGTGGAGTTCTGCTGCGCCGCAACTCCGCCGCCCATCGACGCGTGCTCATTCTCGCCACCATCTCCATCAGCGATGCCGGCTTTTCCCGGATGGTGGGCCTCTTCTTGCCGGCTCCAACCACCTTCCTCAGTACCTACCTCTTCTATGAAGGCGGCAATCTCTTCCTCATCGTTCTCATGTTTCTGCGGGACTGGAAACGCAACCGGATCATGAAACAGTTCCTGTGGGCAGCCTTCCTCGTCATCGCTCTGGGCCTGGCGGCCACGGGACTCTACTTCAACGAGACCTGGAAATTGATCACCCGCTCCTGGCTCGAGACCTGGGCGCGCACCATGCTGTGAAACTCTCTTTTGCCGAACTTCCGCTCAAGCGCGCCCCATCCGCCCCTTCCCCGCCACCCTCGTCGACGTCCAGGTGGCCGGAGTGTCGCACACACTCGCACCTTAAGAGATTCATCAATGATTAGGCGCACTGTCATTGTTTTCTTTCTGACCTTACTGGGGTCGGTGGGAATGCAGGAAAGCTTGGCGCAAGACTTTCGTCTGCTATCAAAAGGATCATCGACCAGCGTCGCAAATTTCGTGCAAGACGCGTTTGGCTATTCGCAAAGCTCTGGATCTCTGATTCAAAGTGGAACGTGCATGTCAGACGGCTTTGCCAAGAATCAGGTAGTCTCTGACGCCCTTCCGCACCCTCCGGAAGGCACGTTTCACAAGATAGATGAGGTGTTGACAGCTCTCTCTCGAACGGACCCCAACATCTCATGGACTCGCGACTCCGAGGGCTTGCTGCGAGTGCGCGACCGCAGGGTCAGGGATGATGTGCTACGCATTCATCTTCAGCGGGTTCATTTCAAAGGGGCCGTAACTCCTGACGAAGCCATTTGGAACGTAATGTCTGCTCCAGAGGTGCGAGCCTACTTCAAAGACAATCACATCGAAGATGGCCTGATATACAACAGCCTCGGACCCCTGAGCACAAAGGGACTACCTAGGCTATTAGGCGACTTGCGCGATGTGACCGTGGCACAGGCTCTCGACAGAATCATACGGTTCTTCTCAGGGCTATGGATTTACAGCGAATGCGAAAGCGGCTCACTTAGACGCGTGTTGATCAGGGGAACAGGATCACATCTTCCAAATGCAGCACCTTCTGCCAAGAGGACGGAGTAATGTGGAAGGGAAAACCAGTCCTTCCCATCGCCTCATCCTCGCGGGTGGCCTTGTTGCCGGAATCCTGGAGCGCCTCAAGACAACCGAGTGATCCCCGCGAAACCGTCGAATCCTTGATCGAAACTCAGAATCCTTTTGATCCCCTGGATCTGCATTACGGAGAGATGGACTGCGTCGCGCGCCGAGAGGCCTTTCTGCCCCAGCACGATCCCCTTGGCTCGCTCGACCACCGCCTGATCCACCGAAAATACCTCGTCGACGACCCCCAGCAAAGCATTGAATGCCGGCAGAATCGCATCCGGCCGCTCAATCGACACATAGCGGTGAAGTATTTCCTGCAGTACTTCCGCGTCCGTCACCAACCGCTCTCGACCGTTTACCAATTCCTCCAGCCAACGTTGGGAATCGGCTTTATGAGGATGCGGCGCACCTACCAGATACATGGGAATGTTGGAGTCGACAAAGATCACGGTTGCACGCCCGAAACGTAACCATGTTCGATCTCTTCGAGCATGCGATCGATGTCGGCCGTCGGAAAATTCATCCGTGCCGCTCCTCGAATGACGTCGAGCTTGGACGCAACCTCGCGGCCAGGCTCGCTCCTGCGGGCCTGCACAAGCGCCTGCCGCACCCATTCGGCAATGGACACGCGGCGCAAGCGCGCCGCGCGCTGAATGTCGCGATATTCGCGGTCCTGAACAATGACCTGCAGCCTCTTAGCCATACGATGAGCGTATTTGACTCATCATGATGAGTCAAATGCCTGGTATCGCGGGCGGTTGGTCGCCCACCCCCTGACAGAACCCCGTTTTTCGCACTCCCCGCCCAAGCGCAATTCCAGCCTGCCCCTCCCCTCACCAGCCCAAACGCGCCCCGAAGTTATACTGAACACCCATGTCCGGAGCCACCACCCCCCAACCAGGCCCCCCGCCAAGCCACAGCCAGGCTCCGCCCCCTGACCGCGCGCGCCTCCTCAGCTTCCTCCGCCGCCTACCCAAAGCCGAGCTCCACCTCCACCTCGAAGGCACCATCGTCCCCGCAACCCTCGTCGAGCTCAGCCAACGCCACGACCGCCAGCCCATCACCCTCGCCGAGGCCGAAGCCCTCTACCGCTTCACTGACTTTTCCGGCTTCCTCGACGCCTTCAAAGCCGTCACCCGCCTGCTCATCGGCCCCGAGGACTACGAACTCGCCGCCTGGCGCATGATGCAGCACCTCGCCCGACAGGGCATCGTGCACGCCGAGGTCTACATCTCCGTCGGCGTCATCTATCTCTGGCGCAACCACGACCCCGCCGCCTTCGAGCCCATCTTCGCCGGCCTCGAGCGCGCACGCGCACGCGCCGCCAGCGAGCTCGGCCTCTCCCTCTACTGGATCTTCGACGCCGTCCGCCACTTCACCGTCCCTGAAGCCGAGCGCGTCTTCCGCAAAGCCGCCGAACTGCGCCCCCGCTACCCCTCAATCATCGGCATCGGCCTCGGCGGCGACGAACGGCAGGCCGCCTCAGAACCCTTCCGCGCCCTCTATGCTGAAGCCGCCCAAGCCGGCCTCCGCCTCACCAACCATGCCGGCGAAACCACCGGCTCCGGCGCCATCTGGGAAGCTCTCTCCGTCGGCTCCGAGCGCATCGGTCACGCCCTCTCCGCGCGCAACGACTCCGGCCTGATTCTCGAACTCAAAGAGCGGGGCATCCCCCTCGAGCTCAACCCTACCTCCAACGTCCGAACCGGGGTCTGCGCGTCATTCGCCGACCACCCCCTCCGCCGCTACTTCGACGCGGGCCTCCTGGTCACCCTCAACTCCGACGACCCCGCCTTCTTTGGATCCGACCTGCTCAATGAGTTCCTCCTCGCCCACACCGAGCAACAATTCTCACGAAAGGAACTCCGCAAATTGGCATCTAACTCGATTCATGCCAGCTTTCTTCCCCAATCGGAAAAGACTCGCTGGCTCCAGAAAATCGCCGCTACCCGATAGAAAGGACACGCGTCTAATGCCCCATTCGTGCAATGCCGTTCTCGATAAACTGAGTTATCATGCCAATAGGAGGCTGCGGCCCGTGTCCGACGATTCCGAGATCGAGCCTTCCGCAGACCAGTCCACCGTGGAAGAAAAAACGGCCAAAACGACTCTTCGCCTCATCGGCTGGTTCTCCGCCGGCATGGCCGTCGCCGCGCTCAGCATCTACGTCGGCAGCGAGCTGCGCAGCCGCTACAAGTTCAAGCGCCGCACCCCCTACGACTTCTACTCCAACGCCGGCGAGCAGCAAGCCAGCGAATTCGGTATGGGCATCTAAGACCAACGCGACCCCGTCGACTCGCAATCCCAATCCTGCACCGCTGACTCGCTGACCTGCCACGCCATTCTGCAAGTCCATCCAAGACCTTGAGCCAGGACCTGGTCCCGGAGGGACCGTGTTCATTAGCCCAGGACGCAGTCTTGGGAATGCGCGACCACACCCCGAGCCCCGTAGGGGCGACGCCAAAAAATCTCATCAGGCGGCTGCATCGAACGGACGCCCACGGGCCCCGGTCCGTACCACCCCGAAAACCTGTCAAGCCCCCTTCACCCCATTTTTCCGGCATCTAACTCATTCCATTGACAAAATAAACTTCCAAACTTTGCATATTATTTCCCCGCAAAGAGGACAATCAAAGCAGGATCGAATTCAGCCCAGAATTGGGGCAGCCGCCGAACGGGTCCCTTACCTTCTCCAACCCCTTTGTTATCTAATTTCTGCAAATAAGTCCTTTGATTTCAATATTTTGGCGCGCCTAACCCTCGCTATACCCAAGAAACGAAACGACTTATTTCCAGAAATAGTCTTTTTTTTCGCGGCGTTCACTGTCCACTGTCCACTGTTCGCTGTTCACTGTAACCTAGGGGCTTATGGGCCGCATTCGCGTACTCCCCGACCAGGTCGCCAACCAGATTGCCGCTGGCGAAGTAGTCGATCGGCCCGCCTCCGTCGTCAAGGAACTGCTCGAAAACTCCCTCGATGCCGGCGCCCAACGCATCCGCATCGAAGTTGAAGCCGGCGGCCGCAAACTCATCCGCATCGAAGACGACGGCTGCGGCATGAACCGCGATGACGCCCTGCTCGCCTTTGAGCGCCACGCCACCTCAAAGCTCCGCACCGCCGATGACCTGCTCTCCATTGCCACCCTCGGCTTCCGCGGCGAAGCCCTCCCCTCCATCGCCTCCGTCGCTCGCGTAACGCTGGAAACCGCAACCGGCATCGACCCCACCGGCACAAAGCTCGAAATCGCCGGCGGAAAAATTCTCCGCGTCGAAGATGCCGCCCTCCCCCGCGGCACCACCCTCGCCGTCGCCGACCTCTTCTTCAATACGCCAGCGCGCCGCAAATTTCTCCGCGCCGAAAGCACCGAACTGGCCCACGTCACCGCCCTGGTCACCCACTACGCTCTCGCCCATCCTGAAAAGCACTTCGAGCTCACCGCCGCAACCCACACCATCCTCTCCGCCCCGCCCGTCACCCGCCCCGCCGAGCGCATCTACCAGCTCTTCGGCAAAGACACTCTCGCCCAGCTCCTCCCCGTAGCCGCTGAAACTCCTTTGGCCCACGGCGGTCTGCCCGAGCCGCCCCCCTGGAAGCGCGATCCCGACGAGCCAAAGCGCGACCCGGGCGTCTTCCGCCTCTCCGGCTTCTACTCCAAGCCCGAGCTCCAGAAGCTCAATCGCAACTCCATCTACATCTTCGTCAACAAGCGCCTTATTCGCGATCGCCTGCTGATGCACGCCATTACCGAGGCCTACCGCAACGTCATTCCGCCCACCAGCTTTCCGGTGGTGCTTCTCTTCCTCGAGATGCCGCCCGAGGAAGTCGACGTCAATGTCCATCCCGCCAAAACCGAGGTCCGTTTCCGCCAGCAAAGCCTCATTCACGACTTCGTTCGCGACAGCCTCCGCACCGCTCTAATCCAGGCCCGACCCGCCGCTGGCTTTCTCGCCGCCGGCGAATCGCCGCTCGCCAGCCCGTCGCTTATGCCTCCCGCGATCTCGGCGCTCCCTAGCGCTCCCGACTCCGACCTGCCTTCCCAAACCGATGCGGAGCCCTTCCGCCTCGCCCCGCGCCTGCCCTCGCCCGCTCCCGGCAAGCTTCCCTTTGCTCCCGGCAGCCTGCAAGGCGCCGGGTTGATTGACCCCCAAGCCTGGCGCGAGGCGGCCGCCGCTCTCTTCGCCGTCTCGACCGCTCCGGCCTCGAACGGCGCCTCCTCAACCCTCCCCGATCC
Organism: uncultured Acidobacteriaceae bacterium; assembly: GCA_963791505.1. Classification (GTDB taxonomy): domain Bacteria; phylum Acidobacteriota; class Terriglobia; order Terriglobales; family Acidobacteriaceae; genus Telmatobacter. Next base: position 3,692 of record CAWBSV010000040.1, on the reverse strand, counting down.
GCAAAGCCCGGCGACAGCCACTGCCCTGGTCGAAGCCGAACAGGCTGAGACCAACCTGAACCACCTCGGCTCCCTGCGCCCCCTCGGCCAGCTCCGCGAAAGTCTTCATCCTGGCCACCGGCGAGGACGGACTTTGGATCATTGACCAGCATGTGGCACACGAACGGGTGCTTTTTGAAAAAATTTTGCGTGACCGCCAGGTCGAACACGTCCAGCGCCAGCGTTTATTAATGCCCCTGCTCGTTGAACTTAAGCCGGCGCAGATGGTCGTGTTCGCGCGCATTGCGGAAGAGCTTGAACGCAACGGCTTCGAAGTAGAACCCTTTGGCCCTCAAACACTTGCCGTTAAGGCTGCCCCGGTCGGCCTGGAAGGAAAAGCCTTGGAGCGCATGCTGGCCGAGGTGATTGACCAATCCGCAGCCGACTCCGTTGAACCAGAGCAAAATGAGGACCTTACCGCGCTGCGCACACGAATTGCCGCTTCCATCGCCTGCCACTCGGCAATCAAGATCAATACCGCTCTTGACCCCGTTCGTATGGAGTGGCTATTGTTGGAACTTGCAAAAACCCGTCACCCAACCAGCTGCCCCCATGGACGTCCAATAGCTTTGCTGTATTCTTGGAAGGAGATCCAGCGGGCCTTCCACCGTATCTAAATAGCTGGAAGGTTGGCCACCCCCTCCCAGGAGTCAGGGTAGCCGGGCCCGAACGCAAACAGGGAATGTATCCCGAAGCGACAGGATTTGATTCGAAGCCATCCTCAGGAAACGGAACCCTCATGTAAGGGTCTTCGTCCGGGGGTGGGCCGAGCAGCGACCTTAGCGAGGCAAGCGGACACAAAATCACCTGGATTTTGCTGAATGCCAATCTGGAAGTGAGGTTTTTCTTTGACAGCAGAGCAATTGGAAGCATCGCGCGCCGAAAGGATGCGTCAGAACGGACATGGGGCACTCACGCTTGAGGACGCCCGCACGTGGATCGAAGAGACCGGTCTCTGTCTTTTCCTGCCCAGACGGCAGTTTTCAGCATCCATCGCGCCGTCTTTCGTTGAGGCCATCGCCGGGCCGCCAGAACGCAGACACCCGATCCTGCCGCACATCAAGCTCGCCGAAGAGCTGCTTGTGCGCCTCGAGCACGACGACGTCGCAGTTCGCTTGAACCTGCTCGGCCAACCCGGCGAACAGCCCGACTTCGTCGTTGCCAGCTGGGTTTTGCCCTATGTGTACGCGCTCCGGGGCGATCGCGACTGGCGTCGCAACCCGCAACTGACCGGATCGCGGCAGGTTTCGCAGCTCGCCGTCAACGTCTACAAACATCTTGAAGCCGCGGACTCAACCATTCCGCAACTCAAGCATGCGCTGGGCCGCGAAGTCACTGAAGTCGCCGTTCTGCGCGCCATTACCGAACTCTGGCAACAGCTCCGCATTATTCCCGTTATCTCCGCTCCCGGACAGCCCGCGAAGTGGCAATTGCTGCGCCATCGCTATCAGAAAGCCATCGCTGAAGGCGCATCGACTTCGCAGGTCACCGCCATCTCGGTGCTTGCCTCCATTTATCTGCAGGCCGTGATCGCCGCCAGCATGGAAGAGGTCGAGCTGTTTCTGGCTCCCCTCACCGCGCGCAGCAAGGTGCGCGAGGTGCTTCGCGGCCTGGTCGCGACGCGCCAGGTGCACACCATCTCGCTCGGCCACGCGCCCCACTTCTATGTGGCAGGCACGCTGCCCGAATTTGCTGCGCCCGCCACGCTCTACGCGAGCTCTTCAATGTCCTCCTCCTACTTCCTGCGCACGCCCGAACGGGAAGAGGATCACTTCGAGCGCAACGCGCCCAAGCCGGCCCAGTCTCTGATGCATCCTCCCGTGGCTGTGCCCCCGCCCGTGCCCGCGCCCGTTCGTGCAGCCGAGCCGCAGCCTCTGGCTCATGCGCTCCGCACCCCCGCGCTGCGAAAGCCAGCCTCCAACGGCAAACCGGCCGCGCCGCGTCCGCACTTCAGCCGGCCCTCGGCCCACACCCGCGATCGCAAACCGGCGCAGTCGTCCTCGGGCAATCGTCCGGTCAGGCGCCCTGCTGCCGATACACGCTCCGCTTCGCGCCCGACAAGCACTCGCCCTGCGGCGCCGCGCGCTGGCGCTCGGCCTGCATCGCCTGCTCGCTGGACCAAGAAAGCTTCGCCTGCTTCGAAGGCCAACCGCAATGGAGCGCACGCCAACTCGAATAGTGCACGACCCAAAACCGCAGCCAAGCGTCCAGCGATCAGCGGCGCTCGTTCCGCCAAGCCCACAACGGGTGCATGGAGCAAGCGCAACGGCCACACCAACGGATCCAAGCCTGCAGGCAAGACCGCTAACGGCCGCAGCAGCGGCCTTTCCCGCAACGGAAGCGGCCCGCGCAAGGATGCCCGGACAGATGCGCGCAGCAGCCGCAAGCCGGCTCTGGCTGCCGGAGCCAAGGCCGGCAATAGCAAGCAGTACGGCTTCACAGCTCGGCCCAAGCGGGAGACGAAGAAGCGCGGATGAGTGTGTCCGAGAGCTCTGTGACGTCTCCTGAAAGGTCTGGCAAGATCATCGTGGCCATTGACGGGCCGGCGGGGGCGGGCAAAAGCACCATCGCCCGCCATCTGGCCCGGCACTTCGGTCTGCTGAATCTTGAATCGGGCGCGATGTACCGCGCCTTCGCCCTCAAAGCGCTGCGCGCGGAAGTTCCTTTGGACGACAGCGTAGCCCTCGAAGCCCTCGCTGCCGAAACCAGCATCCGTCTCGAGCCCGGCGAGGACGACAACCGCGTTCTCCTCGATGACGAAGATGTGACCGGGCTCATACGCAATCAGACCGTGACCGACGCCGCCTCGCGCGTCAGCGTTTTCCCCCCGATTCGCGCCTGGATGGTCCGGCTGCAGCAGCAATTAGGCGCCGGCGGCGGCATTGTGATGGAAGGCCGCGACATCGGCACCGTCGTCTTCCCCAACGCCGAGGTCAAGATTTTTCTCGATGCCGCGCCCGAAGTGCGCGGACTGCGGCGTTTCGATCAGCTCGGCCACAGCGCACGCAATCCAGCCAGAAGAGGTTATCCGCGACCTGCACGCCCGCGATGAACGCGATCGCAACCGTCCCGACTCGCCTCTCAAACCGGCTGCCGACGCGGTGCTCCTCGATTCGACCGATATGACGCTCGAGCAGGCAGTCGCCGCTGCGGAAGAGATCGTGACGGCGAGACTCGAACAGAATGCCTCGGGAGCCGGACGCCGACCCGTGCCGCTGCCCGATTAATCTTTCAGAGCCCGATTAGTCTTTCAGAGTTAGATCAGCTCATAGCCTGCAAACCAATATCCGATTTCAAACGCTGCAGTGTCCTCGGCATCGGATCCATGAATTGCGTTCTCTTCAAGAGAGCCCGCAAACTTCTTGCGAATCGTTCCTTCATCCGCATTCGCCGGATTGGTCGCGCCCATCAGCTTGCGCAGGTCCGCAATGGCGTTGTCCTTTTCCAGAACCATCAACACAATCGGCCCCGACGACATAAACGTCGTGAGCGAATCAAAGAACGGCCTGGCTGCGTGCACCGCATAGAATCCCTTCGCCTGCTCCTTTGAAATCGATTGCCTGCGAATGGACACAATCTGAAATCCTGCCTTCTCAATTTCTGCCAGGATCGCCCCGGTATAGCCCTTCCGAACCGCGTCCGGCTTGATGATG
>CAWBSV010000039.1:0-6841 GCA_963791505.1 uncultured Acidobacteriaceae bacterium | reverse complement strand
TGTAGAGCACAGCAAGCGACGCGATGAGCGCGCTGTAGGTGATTACGATGACCATCAGGAAAAGGAAGCCGATTACCAGGCCGCCGAGGACGATTGCGACGATCGTGATCGGGTCTTTGACCTGCATGTGGAAGGCCGATCCGGCTGCAACGGCGATAAACCCCAGGACAATGGCGACCATTTCGACAGCGAAGATGCCCAGCCCGCAGATCACGTCGACGACGAGGAGAATCAGAAAAATGCGGCCCTTTGCGCCATAAGTAAGTTGAGTGCTGCGTTGGAGTGCCGCGCCGGCCGTCAGACTCTCAGAAATAGCCGCTGGAAAGGCCAGACAGAGACGCAAGCCCACGATAATGCCGTACACATAGAGCGCGACCGCCAAGGAAGATGCCGAACGGGACAAGCGCCAACATCAAGCTGCTTCCCTGGTTCGGCGTGAGAAACACGACGAGCCGCTTCCGCCAAAAAGGATCAGTAAGGTGAGATCAGGACGGGCCAAAGGCGCGCAGATAGATCCAAAAAACCAGCCAGATATAACGGCCGGCTTTGTGCCATGCGGCTGCATACGACTGCCTGAAAGTGACCTTAACCGCTGCATCGGCGTTGAGCGCGGCATAGAGAGCTGCGGCGAGATAGAGCGCAAATACCACCAGCATGGGCACGGCAAGAAGCAACTCGAGGGGCAGTCATGCACCGCATCATCTGCGCCGGGTCGGGATTGGTGCTCTTCGGGCTCATTCCGGAAAAGCCGAAACCCTCACGGCCGCCGAAGGCGAGATAAACCAGGAGCAGGCCCGCGGCAATCACCGAGCCGATGGCCAGAAACAGGCGCAGGTGGCTGCGGACAAGGTGATAAATCCGTTCCAGCGTCATGCCAAACGGCATGGGCGCCGGTAGTCCGACCACAAAATGCGAAGGATGGGGCTCGCTCATGAGGATTCTCCAAGGGCGGTCTGCGGGTCGTTCGTCTCGGGGCTGTTTCTCGGGGGGACGGATTCAAGCGTCGGCGGAAGCGCGACATCGACGGGGACAACAGCGGGCTCCTCCGTTGAGAATGCGGCCGGGACAACCGGCGCCTCCGCTGGAACAACCGGCGCGACAGGGGCCTGCACCCCGGCCAAAACGCCGACCAGCCCGGCCCGCTGCATCATCCACTCGATATCGAAGCCCTCTTTGCGGATGCGCTGGTCGTAATAGAAGAGCATCAGCGCAATGCCGTAAACCGGGCGGATGAGCGCCTGCATCGAGAACGAAGCCGCATAGATGAGGGCAACCATGATCACGCCGGCCGTCTGCACCCGCTCGGGATTGCTGCTGGTCGGGATGAGAGCAGCGACCAGGGTGAGTGGAATGGTGATGGCGAGGGAGAGAATCCAACTAAGGGCTGCGCCGAGCAGATAGAGCAGCACGATGCGGCCGCGCGTCCCTTCCGACAGGCTGTTGCTGCGGCGTATGGCGGTCCAGGGGCCGATCTTCTCGACAACGGAAGCAGGAAAAGCCAGCGAGAGGCGAAGCAGCGCGAGAATCACGTAGACCACCACGGCCAACATCACGACAAAGAAGAGCAGGCCGATGAAGAAGTTGCCCGCGGCGTCCCCTCCGGCAATGCGCGCCAAAGTGGATACGGTGGTGAAGAGAACAAATAGAACGCAGGGCGCAACCCAGACGATCACGCCTTCGAGCAGGTAGAGCCCGACAAACTCCCAGCCACGCTGCCATGCATCTTTGTAAGCGCCACGGATGGTCGGCTTTTCGTCGAAGAAGGCGCGGGAGACAGCGTGATTCATGGCAGCGTTGGATAGGGCGGAGACACCGACGGCAATCGGCAGGACCACGATTCCGCAAAAAGCAAAGAAGACGATGGAAAGGATCCCGATGGTTGCTGGGTCGAGGCGGCTCTGTCCCCCGGAGCCAAACCACGTTAAGAAGATGACACAGCCCCCGCCGAAGAGAAGCAGAGAGCCCGTGGGAATGACGGAAATGCCGGCGAAGACCAGAAAGCGCGAGCGGTAGAGAGCCGCGGTTCGGTCGAGGATCTCGCCCAGGCTGGAGGGATGCGGGGCCTCATTCATGAGGGCTCCCGGCAAGCTTCGATGCGGGATCGTCCAGAGGTGCGGAGGGAGGCAATTCGGCTGGTGGCTCGGGAACGACCGCGGCGGGGTCGAGGGAGGGTTGCGGCACGTAGAGCGGGGCGGGCTCCACGGCTTCGCCGGCGGGAAATGCAGGCTGCACGGGAGTCGGCGCGGGCGCAGGCACGGTCAGCCCGGCCGCGCGCATCATCCAATCAATATCGAAGCCCTCTTTGCGAATGCGCTGATCGTAATAGAACAGGGTGAGCCCCGTCGCATACATGGGGCCGATGAAACTGTTGGTGGCAAAGCCGACCAGTTGCTGCAGCACCTGCGCCCACACGGGGATGACGAAATGATTCTTGACGGCGACAAAGATGAAAGGGCCCTGCGCAATGAGAGCCAGGCCTACCTGAATGGCGCCGATAAGAAGCGCGAGAACAAAGATGCGGCCTCGGGAATCCTTGCTGAGAACAATGCTGCGCCGCAGAGCGGGGCGCGCTTTCAGGTCTTCGACCACGGCGCAGGGGATCGCGAGAGAATAACGCAGCCCCATGATCACCGCATAGACGACCCAAAGGCCAATCAGCAGTAAGAACACCAGACCCACCGCCGCAAAGACAACCGCGTTTTCAGGGGACGGCGGCGCGGCAGGCGTCTTCTGGAAGGCCCCGAACCGGACAAGCACCCCGAAGAAGCCCCCATAGAGCACGACAAAAGGGCCGTAGATGACAAACAGGATGATGATCATCAGCCAGAGATAGCGTCCCAGCCGGGGAAGAATGCTTTTGTAGGCGCCGCGGATGGTGGCGCGCTCGCCGAGATAGACCCAGGCGACGGCCCGGTTGTTGGCGGCGACGGCAGCGCCGGCGCAGATGATGATAAGGGGGACAATCAGGATCAGGAATCCGATCGACACCCCGAGCAGTTGCTTGGTCATATGCAGGGCTCTGAGCAACTCGCCCAGGCCGATCTCGCAGAGATTGAGAACCAGCAGGATGCCCGAGTTCACGGCGGCGATGCCGGCAAAGAGAAGGAAGTTCTCGCGATAAAGCTGCGCGGTGCGATCGAGGATTTCGCCAAGAGACAGCGGGCGCAGATTCGATTCCATCAGGGTTCCTTCAGAAGACGGTTGGAGCGCTTGCCGGGATACTAGCATAACTTCGTGGTGGCTACGGAGTTACTTCTTGGAGCTATGCCGGCAAGGAAACAAATAACTTCGCAATCAAACGTGGAGTAAACTGGTGTCCCGCGCGATGGATGAAAACCGCACGTCAGTGAACGATCTGGCTCGAGCCTGTTCCCGCTCTGTGGACGCGGCGGAATGGGACGAGTTTGTGCGCCGTTGCGCGCCCCTGGCGTCGCTGGTTGCGTTGCGGGTCTCACGGCTCTGGGTGCGGGAAGCTTCGCCGGCCGCGGTGGACGATATTGTGCAGGACACGTTTCCTCAAGCTATGCGAGCAGGAGCGGCGGATCCTGCGGGATTTTGAGCCGCGTGGCGAGGACTCTTTTTTTGGATTGCTGCGCATCGTTGCGGCTTCGGTGGCGAACGACTACTACCGGCGCCAGTATTCGGCAAAGCGTGGCGGCAATGTTGTCACGTCGGCGCTGGTGGGCGACGAAGGCTCGGGCGAAGTGGGCGTCCATACTTCGAACGCCATGCACCAGGAGGCCCTTTATGGCCAACTGGACAAGAAACTCAGGTCCGCCCCCAAAGCCATCGGCGATCGAGATCGAGCCATTTTCTGGCTGTATTATCGGCAGGGATTTACCGCGGAAGAAATTGCCCGTCTCCCCGCATCGGGATTGACAGCAAAGGGGGTTGAGAGCGCATTGCGGCGCATGACCGTGTGGTTGCGGAGGCGAACTGGAGCGAAAAGAGCCCGCGAACCTGCGCGAGGCAGGATAAGCAGGCAGGCGCAAAACAGACCGGCGGAAAGGAAAGATTCGGGCAGTTTCGTTAATCAAAGTGCAGCTATGAAGGATGAACTCAACATCGGGCAGCGGCTTCGAGGGGTCTTCTGATGTCGATCAGGATGCCTTAGCGCGGGCGTTCGACGACTTGATCCAAAAACGTTCAGCGGAAACGGGGTTCCCCGCCTCTCCTCAAGGCCCGGAAGAGGCTCTGGCTGGACTGGAGCTTCGTCCAGAAGCTTGCCCAGACGCCAACGGCGTGGGTGCGGCTGCTGAATGGAAAGGCCGAATCCATCAGAAGCCTCGCATGCTTCTGGAACATGCGGGAGGATGCGGGGCCTGCGCGATGGGGCTACGCAGGCAGCGGGCGCGGAGTCCGCAAAGGCATCGGAAGAAGAAGCGGAGGAACTGAAGAAGCTCGCGTCTTCGTCTCCAGATTGGCAAAGGGATTTGAGCAGCAAACTCGCCGCGACGCCGGTTCGCGTTGGCCCGGTTCCGATTCGCACGAAGATGCCGCGCACCAATCTCAAGTATCTATGGGCCGGGTCGGCCCTTGCGGCCTCAATCCTGATCGCGATTGGAGTTTTTGTCGGGCTGCGGCTCATGAATTCCCCTGAACGAATGCTGGCCCAGGCCTACTCCCATGACCGCATCTTCGATCTGCGCATGCCGGGCGCAGCTTTTGCTGAAGTGACACCACAGGCTCATCTGCGCGGCGGATCGACGGGCCGGGAATCGGCAAAGCTGCTTGAGGCCCGGGCGCGCATTGAACAACAGCTTGAAGCGGAGCCCGAGAGCGCGCACTGGCTGCAACTTGAGGCGCGCGCGGATGTGCTGGAAGAAAAATTCGATCCCGCGATCGATATTCTTGATCGGCTGATTGCCGCGGGCCCGGTGACGGCAGGACTGCTGGTGGACGGCGCCTCAGCCTATTTTCAGCGCGGCGCTTCGACGGGGAGCGAGAACGATCGCGTGACGGCACTCGAGTATCTGCGTCATGCCGATGAACTGGCGCCCGACGATCCGATTGTCCTCTTCAACGAGGCGGTTGCCATGGAAGACCGCGGCCAGGTGATCAATGCTGTCGAGACCTGGAACCGCTATCTGCGCTCCGAGCGCGATCCCAGGTGGCTGGCCGAGGGACAGCGCCGGCTGCAGGGCGTGGAGCAGAAGCTAAACCGCCTGAAGACCCATCAGAGCCGGATGGAGCAACACCTGGCCACGCCGGCGGCCATGCGGTCCCTCGCCCAGGACGGACAAACGCTGGCTTCGATTGATGAGGAGATGTCGAGCACCCTGTTGCCGGACGTGCTTGACGCAGCTTTTCCCATGACCGCGGATCCATCAGATCGGTTGGATCGGTCGCGTGGCTCGCCTTGCGAAGAAAGATGTCAGGCTGCGCGCGATCTCCTCTCAGCGCTCCAAAAATCTCTTGAACAACACCATAACGACCTCTGGCTGACCCAACTCCTTCCTGCTGAATCCTTTTCCGATTCCAGATTTATTCAGGCCATTCACAGTCTAGCGCAGTCGATTCGCGCGGATACGGAGAGTGATTATCCCGCCGCGATCAAGGCCGGGGCCGAAGCCATACGTGCCTTTCACTCGCTGCACAATGCGGCCGGGGAAGACCGCGCGCAGATTGAGCAGGTCTACGCGATGATGCGGCTCAGCGATGTGAATGGCTGTTATCGCAATGCCCATTCCATGGTGAATCGGAATCCTCAGTTTGCCTGGACCCACATCCAGGCGCTGACCGAGGACACGCAGTGCGATCCCTCCCCCGACATCATGACCCATGCCGATCAGGGCTATCTGCGCGCAGTCAAGGCAGCGCAGGAGCATGGCTACCGCATTCTTGAGATTCGCGGCGCGGGGCTTTTGGGCGTCCATGCCGTCGACACCGCGGACGCGGAGCTGGCGTGGCAGATTTATCTCCCCAAGATCCGACTTTTCTACGCGGGTGATTATCCGCCTTTTCGGCTCTACGCCCCGACGTCCGCACTGGCGGAGTTGGAAGCGAAGACGCCGCGCGTTCGAAGTGCTTATCTGGCCCGGAGGGAGGTTGTGAGCGTGCTCGAACAGACGCCGGCCAAGAAACTCGTTCCCGTGGAGCGCTTCAACCTGGCTTCCGCGGCGATTCGCGCCGGCGCGATTGCCGAGGCGCAGCGACAAGTGGCCCAGGCACAGAAGGAACGAGAAGCAACGGGCGGGGGCGAGGGAGTGAAGACCTACCTCGCGGAGTATGAGATGCAGATGTCGAGCGTCGATCTCAACCGCCATGATTTCGAGGCCGCCGAGAGTTCGCTCGACCAGGCTCGTATCCATATCGCCGGCGAGCACAATACGCTCCACTTCAAATGGTACGCAGTGGCTCGCGGGGAACTGGAACTGGCCGAGGAGCATCCGGAAAAAGCCGAGGCGCTGGTCGCCGCGTCGCTGCGCGAAGAAGAGACGCTGGCAGGGAAAGCGGGCGCCGGAAGCATCGCGCTCGCCGAAGAAAACCGATCGCTCTATGCGCTGCTTGCGGGCATGTGGGTCGCCGAAAAGAAACCCGGCGAGGATGTGCTGTCGCTCTGGGAGCGCTATCGCCTGCGGATTCTGGGCAAGCCTGTTCCCCCTTGCGCGGACAAGAGTTTTACCTGTCTGAAGCCGCAACTTGCGTCAGTGCTGCAACAGATGGGTAGTAGCCGCCTGTTGGGACAAGTGGTGCTGATTGACCGAGTGCTGCTCTATAAGGCCTCGAAAGACGGCGTGGTGTGGAGCGAGATTCCCATTGCAAAAGAGGATGTGCTGTCCATCGCTCAGGGATTGGAGCGTGCCGTCAGTTCTCCGGGAACTCCGATGAGCGTGGTGGA
>CAWBSV010000038.1:0-29178 GCA_963791505.1 uncultured Acidobacteriaceae bacterium | reverse complement strand
GAAAGTCGATCAGCACGACTCGCTGCGTGGTTTCCTGCTTCAGCAACATCGTGTCGATCAGTTTGCGAACTGATGAGTAGACCTTCGCAACAAATGGCAGTCGTTGCAGAGCCGCTTCAAATAGACGGATCGCCTGCCGGCCCATCATCTGCGAGGTCATGCGTCCGACGATATAGAGCAAGACCAGAGTAAGCAGGATGGCCAGGACGTACTGCACCCAGGGCGTGGTCAGCCATGGCTCGGGAAACAAGGCATCGAGCAGATGAACCAGGGGCAGGCCGGCCTTGGCAAGAAAATCCAGAATGAAGCCGAAAATGAAAAAGTGATCAAGGAGGGGGCCCGCCGTGATGAGGCCGGCGAGAATATTTCGTTGCAGACTGCGCAGCGTTCGGGAGAGGGTCGGGTTCACTCGAAAACTCCTGTTTCCTGAGTATAGGGATGCAATCGACGCGGACTGCGGCTAGCTTGTTGGGAAGATTTCCGGACTTCCCGCGAGGCCACTCGCCGGACTGGACCATGTTCCCGCAGTCGACGCCGGCTCCCTTGCAGATACACGCAGCGAGAATCAAAACGTTAGGCCATTTTCCTTATATAGTGGTTGAAGAAGGATTGCGATGAGCGAAGCAGAGGGCTACAGCATCAAGGAGCCGAGCGCGCGGGGTCCGATTCCCGTCGAAGAGCGCTGGAAACCGACTCAGATCTCCGAACCGCAGCCGCGCGCGGTGGGATCTCCCTTGCCCATCGGATCGGGGAACGCGAATGCGCCGGCAGGGGTGGGCAAGGATGCCCTGCAGGCCACAGGCATGCAACCTGCCGACCGCGCACTTGGCCGCGGCCTGGCCAATCCGCAGGCGCTGGCCACAAACGATATTGCGACGACCATTCAAAAAACCTTGAACGCGCTCAAATCCGCGCTGCCTTTCGTCCAGCGAATCCTGCCTTTGCTCGACGGCAATATCGGGACCGCTGTCTCCAATCTGCTGAGCCAACAATCCGCAACCCCACCCACCGGCGCCGCCGGTCAATCTTGCCCCACTCCACGACAAGCTGACCGATCTGCAAACGCAGCATGGAGAGCTTCGCACGCAAATCTCGGAGCAGAACACGTCGCTGAAACGCGTTGAAGATCAGTTGGAGATGGTGCGCGAGGCGACCGACAGGAACACGCTCGAGCAGCAGGAACTGCTTGAAGATCTGAAGCTGGTGGGGAACAAGGTCAACTTGTTCGCCTGGCTCGCTTTGGGATTGCTGGGCGTCTCCGTGATGATCAACATCCTCTTGTTCCTGCACATCCGGCGCGTTCTGCCTTAAGCTCATCCCTCAAAAATCATGAGTTGAGTTGTTCTGATCCGGAGGTTCGTTCGGAGGGGCTTCTGCAATTCATACGACGAGGAGGCGCGGCAACAGCGCGAATATTACGCGAGCATCGCGGATCGCTACCACGACAAGTACGTGAACGAAGACGACGAACACTCCCTGGCGCTTAATTTTCTGCTTTCTGTTGTTGAGCGATCGGTATCGGTTCTGTCTTGGACATTGGCAGCGGCACTGGCCGGGCTTTGTTGAAGTTCAAAGAAAAAATGCCGGGATATCCCGGCTGTTGGGATTGAGCCCTCCCTCGAACTTCGGCAGGTAGGCTACGCGAAGGGGCTCTCGGAGACCGAGTTGATCGAGGGCGATGGCCAGCGCCTTTCGTTTGAGGATAGTTCCTTCGATCGTGTATGCGAGTTTGGGGTTTTGCACCATATGCCCAAACCCTCTCTGGCTGTGGCCGAAGATGCTGCGTGTCGCACGAAAGGCCATCTTCATCTCAGACAGCAACAACTTCGGTCAAGGTAGTTGGAAAGCAAGGCTGGTCAAACAGACCCTGAACGCGGCGGGGCTCTGGCCCATTGCCGACCGAATCAAGACCAGGGGCAAAGGATACCAAGTAACAGAAGGGGACGGGCTCTTTTATTCCTATTCGGTGTTCAACGACTATCCGCAAATCGAAACGAGCGTGCAAGACCGTGCATCTGCTGAGCACGTCGGGCAGCGGTCCAAATCTCTACCGGACAGCAACCCATGTGGCTCTGCTCGGAATCAAATAGGCGTCAGTTTTCTGTGAGGATCTCGGCAATCGTCCTCTGCAGTCTTTCGCGGTAACGCGCCCATCCGTGCTCCTCGGCGACGCGCAGCGCTCCTCGGCTCAGAGCGTCCAACAGCCCGCGATCCTCTGACAACTTCGTCAATGCGGCTGCAATTGCATCTGAGGAGCAGATAGGCACAATCAGGCCGGAAGTCCCTCCACAACGACATCCTCGGCGCCTGAATTCAGCGTGGTGATCACCGGCAATCCTTGCGATAGCGCCTCCAGAACGACGAGCGCACGCCCTTCGTAGAGTGTTGGCAGCACCAACACGTCGTGGTTGCGCATCTCTTCGAGAACTTTTTCGCGCGGCAAACTGGCGATCCAGCGATGCCTGTTCAACTCCTCGTGCCAGTTCCGTCGAAGATGGGGGAGCCGGCCAACCAAGGTAAGTTCGGCGGTGCCCCGCAGTTGCTCCATGGCGCGCAGCAGGTAGCTGATTCCCTTCCGCTGGCTGATTAAGCCCACGAAAAGCACGCGCAAAGGGCCGGATGCGACCCGTTTCCGCATCGTGAATCAATGACCGGAGGGCATCCGTATGGCACGATCTCGACCCTTCCTTCCTGATTCCTTGCAAGGATCGGGCCACAAACCCGCTGGGCACAATCACCGCGTCCGCCCCCGCCAGTTCGGCATCTTTGCGCGTCAGCCGGGTCTCGGAATAGGCTTTGTGTCGAGTGTCTGGCCCCAAAAGGGTTCGCGCGCGATCTCCTCGGTCAGTAAGGCAAGCCACGAGCGCACATAACCGATGGGAAGCTCATAGATGCCTTTGAGACCCCGCAGTCGCGCCGCCCGAAAGCTCGCAAGAGCGCAGTCCTCATAGGCATAGACCGCGGACGGTCCAATCTTCCTATCCGAACGGCTAAGATCTGAGGCCACTGAGAGATCGAGTGATTCGCAAACGGCATCCATGCGGAAGGGTCCGCTTCCATGGCGAACGAGGCCGCGCCATCCCTTGCGCTCCGCGACAAGTCGAACTAATTCCCTCCAGGGGTGCGCGTGCACCAGATTGGCTGGGATCTCGGGATAACTCCGGCGACCGAGTTCAGCGCGCACACTTGCGGGAATCAGCGGTGCGAACGCCGACTGCGACCGCCAGGCGAGCGTGGTGTGGAATCCGGCCAGGGTTCCCGCCTGGCTGAACGCGAGCAGAGCCTGACGCACGTTGTCGTTTCCGGTGGGATGAACGAGGAGAACCGAGGGGCTTTCAAGACTGATATGCGTCATCCGATCGATCCGAAATCAAGAAAGAAGGCTGAGCTCACAGCGATTGCACCAAATCGAGAGCAAAACGCGCTGTAAGACAGCCGCTTACTTAGCATACAGAGATTGTCCAGATCTGCTCTTTCGGTTCTCGGTCCGGTAGCGAACGGTTCGACCCGAAGGCCAAGAGCGCATTTCGCAGATCGAAAGGCAAACGAGCCCGTTTTTCTATCCCATCAACTGCCCTATTCATGATGCAAATACAAAGTTGTGGAAAATTCCCGAGAGAACAAAACAATGTGACCAGGGATATTGCCAGTCGTATTTTTGTAGGGCTAGTATTCGTCATAGTTCTGCTGGGTCAACTTAACCCCGAAGATCCGGCCCTTTGCCCGCTATGCAGTTGTTCCCAAAGTTCACAGACCTTTACCAACAAGCGGCGCTTACCGGCGCGCGCAGACGGAGCGTCTCGTCATGGCATGGTATGCCTACTGTATTGGTGAAAAACTAGCATTTCCAGAGTTAGCTCGCCACCGCAAGCCAGTTCCTCTCGAATCAGTCCACGGAGTCAGTGGAAACCAGGTATTTCTTTACCCCGCCAGCGACCTTGCCGTCATTGTCAGTGAACACAACCCCGCAGAATCCCTGAATCAGAAGTCAGGCGTAGATCACGCCCGTGTGATTGCGGACTGCTTCCAGCACTCCACCGTATTGCCCTTCCGGTTCGGGACGGTCTTCAACGACGACGAGTGCCTGCGCAAGTCGATCCGGTCAAACCAGCGCCAGTTTCTCGGCAACATCGACAAGCTCCGTGGCAAAACCGAAATGCACCTGAAGATCTTCGTGGACGACTGCTGCGGCCCGGCCTCTGACAAACATGGCCCTGCCGAAGGCGTCGGGCGCGAGTATCTGAGCAACCTGCGCGAGAGCGCGTCGCGGACCCGGGAGCGCCAGACACGCGCGCGTGCGGTCAGCTTCCAGATGCATCGGCTCTTCATGCCCCTGGATGAGGAAGTCAGCTGCCGTCTCACCGAAAGCGGCAAGATGGTGCTCGACATCGCTCATCTGATCGATCGCAAGTTTGTGGAGCGCTATCACAACAAGTTCTCGACGACCAGCGCGATGATGCGCGAGTGCCAGATGCAGCTCTCCGGCCCCTGGCCTCCTTATCACTTCGTGCATCGGCTGACGCGCGCTGCTGCACATGCGCAGCCCGCTGCTGCCGCTCCCGCGGCACCCGCTCTTCGGGTTGCGGAAGCAGTTCCAGTGATGGCATAGCATTCTATCGATCCAATTGAAAAGCCCCGCAGCAGGCGGGGCTTTTTCATGCACGCACGGAGGCGCAGGCGCAGTCAGCCGATGCTCGGGCTCTTGCGCCGGCTCAACACAAAGGCCTTGTCGCGGCGATCTTTTGATGCGTGATCGATCTGCTTCCAAAAGCCGACGAAGTAGTCAATGGCCGAGATCACCGACACCAGTACCGTGAAGTAGATGGCCGCAATTGCGATCCAGCGCACTGGGATGACCAGCACGCCAAACTCCCAGCGATCCCAATGATGCGCGAGGATCGCCGACACCACAGCAACAATCTGCGTGACGGTCTTCAGCTTGCCCAGATCGCTGGCCTGGATGGTGAAGCCCTCAGACGAAGCGATGGAGCGCAACCCTGAGATGAGAAACTCGCGGCCAATAATCACCACAGCGATCCATACTTTGACGACCGCCGGGTTGTAAGCGACCAGCGCAATCAGGGCGCCCGTCACCATGATCTTGTCGGCGATGGGATCGAGCAGCATGCCCATGGTGGTGATCTGGGCCCACTTGCGCGCCAAGTAGCCGTCGAGCCCATCCGTGATCGAAGCGACGACGAAGAGCGCCGAGGCGAGAATCTCCTGCTCGCCCCCCGGCCCCTGCCAGGGAAAATGCGGGGACAGGATCCAGAGGAACAGGGGGATCATGAAGATCCTGCTCAGCGTGATGGAGTTGGGAAGGTTCACATCTGTCTGCTCGATGTTGCCGAACCCGCGGTTGCCCGCGAATTTGCAGCGTCCCAGCCAGTTTATACCGGACGGCACCGCGCGATATCGGCGGGACAGTACTTTGGACTGCGCAATAGGACTTCCAGGCAGCAGATGAGCAACGCGATCAGGCGAAGAAACTTACCGGACCCGCACCGCGGGCAAGCCAACCGTCGGCCCGCGCGCTGCTGCGCCGTCCGTCGCCGGGTTCAGCGTCCGCTGTGGCATCCGGGTCGTCTTCATGCTCTTCCTCGTCCGATTCCTCGGTATCGTCTTCAGAGCCGCGCGAGGACTCTCTTTCGCTGGGCGAATAGGCATCGTCACCGGTGCGGCCGGAGTTTTCGACGCGCGCCATGGGAAGCGGCTCAATCGCGGATGCGGATGGCGCGGAGAACGATATCCCAAGCAGGTTGCTGATTGGCGAAATTCCCATCTGCCCTCCTTTTCCGAATTCTGAGATCCATCTAGGAGTAAGTATCGGCGGAGATGCAAAAAACTTGAGCCATTCACCACTATCGGTGAAAGGCCAGCGCCGACGCCGTCGGCAGGCGCGAAGCAGTCGCCGCTGGTACCGCACCCACCGTCTTCGCGTCTGCGGTCAGCGGCTTGGCTGCGTCGAGCACTTCCATTCCCTGCGCAAGGCTCATCGCCGCGGGAACCGCAACGAATCCCCCGCGCACCTCGCTCGTCTCTTTGGCGAACGACTTCACCAGCAGCGCGCGCCCCATCATGTGCACCTCGAGCCGTTCCGTCTTCCAATCGGTTGGACTCACCTGCACGCGCTGCAGTTGAAACCACCCGCCCTGATAAAGCCGTCCCAGAATCCCGTAGCCGAAATCAATGTTCTCCGCGACGCGGCCATCGAGGCGCGCCAGACGCTTCATCCGCGCATCCACCCACAAGGTGCCGCTCATGGCGTGAAAGATGCGGGCTTCGATCGAGTGCGGTGGATAGTTGGGATTGGGGCGGAAGCGCAGGCGAAAGCAACCCTTCTCTTCCCCGTCATACTCGTAAAGAAACGCATTAGGCAGAAGTGCGAGAATGCGCCCGATGCGCTTTTCGTCTTCCTCGTACTCCTGAGATGGCGCGCCTGCTCTGAGGGGGAGTGCAGCAAGTGCTCGAGGCGCTGATCGTCCTGCCGCCGCGATTCAGCAGATGCAGGCTGGCCATTGCTGAGAGCCAGCCGAGTGACCGGGCCCTGCGCCGTTTCCACCTGGTCTTCAAGCTGGGTCTCATGCGCGGTGTGACGCTCGATCCAATACCGCCAGGAGCCGTGCGTTTGATGGTCGTTGAGTTCGTTGTAGACGACTTCGCGCACCAGTTGGCCCGCGGGAATCGATTGCGCACTGCACGCGCCGTTGAGGGCGAACGCTCCGATCAGAAGCCAAAGCACACGCATCCCGTTGCCTCCGAGGGAAGGTTTTGGAATCAACTGGAGTATGGGCGCAATGCAGTGAAGGAGGTGCAAGGGTTTGATGAAAAACCAAACAAAATAGGCATAAATCCCGAATAAACTAGGAAAAATCTCCAAAGATTCGAACGCGACACAGATCCCGGCCCGCGCCTCACTACACTGAAGGAAGCCCATGCATCATGCACTCATCCAACGACAGGCCTTAGCGATGATGCTCCACGCCGGCTCGAACGCAGGAACGCGATGAAGCACTCCGTCTCGCGGTCCGTCTCCGATTTCGGCGCTATCGGCTTCGCGCTGGCCGGCTTCACCTGCTGGGTGCTCGCCGATACCTCGATCAAGATTGTCGGCCAGTCAGGGCTGCCGGCCTACGAGATGGTTGCCATGCTCGGCCTCTCCATGTCGATCTTTCTCGGGCTCTGGGCCGCGGCTCGCGGCCAGGCCGCCGCACTGCGCCCGCACCGCATCGATCGGCAATTGGTGCGCGCCTGTCTCGACATGGCAAACAACGTCTGCGTGGTCGTTGCCCTGCGCCATCTCTCGCTCACCATGTTCTACATCCTGGTCTTCACGGCGCCTATGGTGATCGCTCTGCTTTCGTCGGTGTTTCTGCGCGAAGGACTGACATGGCGCAAGGGTCTGGCCATCGTGGCTGGATTCGCGGGCGTCGTGATTGCCGTCAATCCCTGGGGCCACGACCATCAGGCCGACTGGATCGGCTTTGCCGCCTGTATGATCTGCGTCGCGTGCTTCTCAGTCAACATGGTGTGGTCGCGCGTGCTCACGCGCACTGAGACGCCCGAGAGCCTGGCCTTTTTCTCGGGATTGGTCACCGCGGCGGCCGGCTTCTCGCTCATGCTCTTCCACGCCGCGGCCCTCACGCCGCGCCTCACCGTGGGGCTGTTCGCCATGGGCCTGTTCTGCGCCACGGGAACACTCTGCTTCTACATCGCCGTCAAGCACACGTCGGCTGCCAACGTCTCGCAATACCACTACACCCAGTTGCTCACCGGCACGCTGTTGTCGTTTTTGATCTGGCACGATAAGCCTGGGCTCTTCGTGGTGCTGGGCGGAGCGCTGATCCTGGGCTCGGGGCTCTATATCGCCGTCACCGCGCACAGCCTCGTCCCGCTCACCGAGGGAAGCTGATTAAGGGGCTGAGGTAAAGAGGGACTGAGGGGCTGAGGGACTAAGGGACTCAGGGACGAGGTCACCAAAGCCGGGGGCTGTCGAAGCTTACCCAGAGTAGAAATGCCGCACATGCAACCGCCATGGAGACGACCAAGGCCGGACGCAGCCACCCTCGATCTGGCTCATCGAGGCGCATGATTTGCGGCGCGATTGCCGCATTGCCCGAAACGTTTTGCTCGGGTACGCCGGCTTGTCCAGCACCGCGAATCCGCCCAATCGCATGAGATGCTCGGCATGCGCGAAGCAGCAAACCATGTGTTGGGCTGCAGAACGGTAAAAAAGCCCGCAGTCGCTATGCGGAAACCCCGTCGATTCACCGAACGAAGAATCTTCATATTCGACCCCCAACCAGAGGAGCGGTGGGTGCCCTGAGCGGACACCCACAGCCCTTTCAGCTATTGCAATGCTACTCCCTGCGTCAGTGGCAGGTCACGCGACGAGCTTCCGGCCAACACAGTGTAATTGCCGGGCGTCAGCTTCCATGCGTCGGAGGCTTCGTCGTAGACGGTCAGACGATCCTGTGGAACCGTGACCGACACCTGCTTCGACTCGCCCGCAGCCAGATCAACACGCGCCCAGCCGATGAGTCGCTTGGGCGGCTCGCCGGCGGATTCGGGAAGCGCAGCGTAAACCTGGGCGATCTCCGTTCCCGCGCGCTTGCCGGTGTTCTTGACGGTAAACGTCACGGTAAGCCCGTCGCTGTCTTTCACGCCAGTCCGGAGTAGGCGTAGCTGGTGTACGAGAGCCCAAAGCCAAAGGGAAATAGTACCGCCTTCTTCTCCGCGTCATACCACTTGTAACCCACCTTCAGTTTCTCGTCGTAGGAGGTTTGGAACGCGGGCAGTCCCTTGGCCATCTGCGCCATGAATGCGGAGATGTCGGCGCCCGGAGCGGGACGCGGCGGCTGCGACTCGGGCGGCGGCATCACCAACGTGGGATGCGGCAGATCGGCATCGCTCTTGGGGAAAGTGATGGCCAACTTGCCGGTCGGATTCACCTGGCCTGTGAGGATATTGGCCAGCGCCTCGGCGCCGCGGATGCCCGGATACCAGGCCTCGACCACGCCCGCCACCTTGTCGACCCAGGGCATGGTGGCCGGGCTGCCGGTCTCGAGCACCACGATGGTCTTGGGGTTGGCGGCGGCCACGGTCTCGATCAGCTTGTTCTGCTCGTCGGGAAGATCGAGGGTCTTCAGATCCATGCCTTCCGACTCGCCTTGATACGCGAAGACGATGGCGACTTCAGCCTTCTTCGCGGATGCCGGGCTTCCGCAAGATCGTCGCCGGAGACATATGTCACCTTCCCCGCGGGATACTTCTCGGCCAGTGGCCTTCAGAGGCCATCCTTGAGCCACGCCTGGCGCATGAACCCGGCCATAGGATTGTTGCCGGTCATCGGCGGAGGAGGCACGGCCGTCCCGCCCGGAGGACTCGACCTGCGCAGAACCGCCACCGGTGAATACGCCCTTGTCGGCGTGGCCGCCGATCACCACGATCGACTTGACGTTCGCTGCCGAGTGGCAGCACCTTGCGCTCGTTCTTGAGCAGCACGATGCTCTTCTCGGCGATGCTCTGCGCAATCTGCGTAGCCGCCGTCCACATCCGGAACCTGCCGCACCACCGGATTGTCGAACAGGCCGGTCGCGAAGATGGTGCGAATGATGCGATGGACGTGATCGTTCAGCTCGTCCTGCTGAAACTGCCCCGCTCTCGACTGCCTTCTTCATTGCCTCGCCGAAAAAGTTTTCGCCGGGCTGCTCCATATCCAACCCCGCGTGCGATGCCTTCACGTCGAGTGCGTGCCGCCCCAGTCAGAGAGCGACGAAGCCTGCGAAGTGAAAATCCTTTTTCAGCACTTCGTTCGAGCAGATAGTCGTTCTCGCACGCATACATCGCCATTGACGCGGTTGTACGAGCACATCACGCCGCCCGCATCCGAAATGGCCAGCGCAATTTCAAACGCGCGCAGATCGGTTTCGCGCATCGAACGCTTGTCGATGTTGGCGTTCACGGCGTTGCGGCCGCTCTCCTGATCGTTGAGTGCGTAGTGCTTCAGATCGCCGATGATGTGCTGCGGACTGCACGCCTTTGGCGAGTTGCCCGACCAGCGTACCGGCGAGCAGGGGGTCTTCGCCCTGATACTCGAACGTGCGGCCATTGCGCGGCTCGCGGGCAGGTTCACGCCGCCACCGAGCGACATGCTGTAGCCCTGATCGCGCAGCTCGCGGCCGATCAGTGCACCATATTCAAAGACCATTTGCGGATCCCAGGAGGACGCCGCGGCAAGATTGTTGGGCAGCGCCGTAGAATAGCGCCCCATGTTGGCGCCGCGAGTCACGCCATAAGCCGAATCGGCCATTTGAATGGCGGGAATGCCGAGCCGCGGAATGGCGATCGATGAATCCGGCGCCGCCATTGGAGGCGCTCGGCGCGCCGCATGGAGGTCCGAAGCCGCCGCGCTGTCCGTGCAGCAGCGAGATCTTCTCATCGAGAGTCATCTCCTTTATGACCAGATCGGCGCGGGCATCCGGAGACATCGACGCATCGGACCAGTCGTAGTGCTTGGGAGGCGCGGCGGTTGGAAACTGGGCGTACACAGCGGTCGTGGTTGCGAGAAGCGCGAGCGAAAGCACGAAGCGCATTCCGTCTTTCTGGCGTTTGGGAATCCTCATTTGTGGTGGCCCTCCTGGTAAGCCCGAAGTCTTCAACCCGTGCGGAAGCCGGACACTCTTCTGGAGAGGTTTTTCTCGGGAAGTTGCCGTGAAATACGCTCTGGTCCGTCGGGTGAAGACAAACGCTGTAGCGGCACAACTCTATCAGCTTGGGTCTACGTTGGGAGACGTTGCGCAACAGGGACGGGTTTCAACAGATAATTTGTTTCTTCAGAATTGCATTTCAGGAGGCCCGATGGAGCCGGCGAGAGTCCTGAATCTCGAGCATCAAGTTCTTTTTGACCTGCCGAATCTCCGCGTCGGGGAGAGGCATGGCGAAGACCTCGGGGGCTTCGTGAAGCTCCCTGAAGAGCGCGAAGACGTAGCGCATCCGCTGGTCGATGTGGGCCCAGTTTTTGGCTGCCGTGGGCTCGGGCGAACCCGGCAGAGGTCGGCTCACTTTCAACGCGCGGCTGCCAATTTCAAAATCCATCAATCGCCGCGTCACCGAGCGGCGCAGCATCAAGGGCATGGCGCCTCGTATGTAAGGCTCGAGGCGGATGTGCTCGTGGTACACAATCTCACAGTTGCCGGCGATCATGGCAGCGCGCTTCGCCGCAAGGTTGCGCGTGTCATACGCGACGAGGTAGGAGCGAAACGCGGACGTCAGGCGATCCTGGCCTTCCTCCTCGGTGGCTCCGGGGCGCAGGCCGGCGAAAAACGCTGCCCTGGCCGATGGCCTTGCTCCCTCTTCGAGCAGTTCAAGAAAACGCGCTGACTGGGTTCCGATCTCCTCAAGGACCGTTCGGTTTCCCTTGAGGATGAGGTCCGCGGCCCGGGCGCGGCTCAGAGACCGCCAGGGCCCTTCCCGCGCATCCGCCGCCGAGCGCGCCGATGCCGGCTCCGAGCGCAGCTATCAGAAGATCCGGCGCCACGCTGAGGAACGGTCCCGAAAGAACGCCGACCGCCGCGCCAATCACACCGCCGATCCCGCCTGCCGTCGCAGTCGCTTGATCAATGGCGCTCTCCAGGTCTTCCTGCCGAATGGTTGAGCCCGCTTTGCGCGAGCCCCACACGGCCCATGTGTGAAAGTTTGGGCCGCCCGACTGGCCAAGTTGGTCCACAAGGGCTTCAGAGAGCCAATAGTGGAGCGCGGTGATCAACCGGTTCGACCGCGCCGGGTCCGGCTCTGCGCAGGCCTCCTCAATCGCCGCAATCCATCGCTTCGCCGTGCTCATGCCGCTAGTATCCGGGCCAGAACAATCAAGCGCAACGGAAAAGCATGGCTACCGGCTATAGACTGAAATCATGATGGACGATGTGGAGTTTCGCAAGCTCACCGATACAGCGCTTGACGCCTTGTTGAAGCACCTGATCGAGCGCGAAGAAGCCGATGATGCAGGGTTCGAAGTCGAAGCGCAGAATGGCGTCTTGAATGTGGTGTTCGAAGAGCCGCCGGGAAAGTTTGTCGTGACTCCGAATTCACCGGTTCGGCAGATTTGGATTTCCGCGCTGTCAACGAGTTTCAAGCTGGATTGGGACGCTGCGCAAAAGGCGTTTGTGCTGCCGAAGACGGGCGAGACCATGATCCCGCTTATCGACCGGTTGATCGGCGAACATCTCGGCGGCTAGGCATTCTCATTGGACAACAAAAAGGTCCGGCACGCGGCCGGACCTTCTTACGTAGGAACCTTCGATCCGCATAGAAGGACAACGTTCCCTCATGCGCCCCATTGCGGCACGACTGAAGTCGTGCCCTTTCAAATCTATTGCAGCGAATAGACCGTCTTGATCACCTTATCCGCGAACAGTCTTGGGCAGCGGCGCGTAGGAGAGTGTTGAAGCCTGGCTCTCCCCCGAAGTGATGATCCAGTTGAGCAGGTCTTTGAGAACCTTGCCCTTCGCCGCATCCGCCGACTTAACAGGAATCAGCAGATAGGTGAAGCTGGAGATCGGATACGCGTCCTTGCCCGGCGCATTGGTGATGGAGACGCGATAGTCAGCGGGCATGGCCTTGACGCTCGCTGCGGCCTCGGTCACGCCATCGATGGATGCCTTGACCCAGTTCCCGGAAGCGTTCTTCACTTCGCCAAACGCGATGTGATTCTGCAGCGCATAGATCAGCTCCACATAGCCGATTGCGCCGGGCAATTGCCGCACCAGGCCGGCCACGCCTTCGTTCCCCTTTCCGCCGACGCCGGTCGGCCATGAAGGCGAGGTGCCCTTGCCGGGACCGTCGGCCCACTCGCTGGCTCACCTTGCTCAGATAGTCGGTGAAGATAAAGCTGGTGCCGCTGCCGTCAGAGCGGTGAACGACGATGATCTTCTGGTCAGGCAGGTGAACGCCCGGGTTGTCCTTGGCGATGCGAGCGTCGTTCCAGTTGTTCAGCTTGCTGAGGTAGATGTCGGCAAGCACATCGCCGCTCAGTTTGACTTCAGGAACGCCGGGAACGTTGTAAATGGGAACCACGGCGCCCAGTCACGGTGGGAATGTGAACGAGCTTGACTTTGGAGGATGCGAGCATGTCATCCGGCCATGGGCATGTCAGAGGCGCCAAAGTCGACGACACCGGTGGTGACCTGACGAATGCCTCCGCCTGACCCGATGGACTGATAGTTGATTTCGACGCCGGGGTGGGCCTGGGCGTATTCGCTAAACCATTTTGAATAGATTGGATACGGGAAGGTCGCGCCGGCTCCCGTCAATTTCTGCGCCTGGGCCGCTCCCAGGGCTACTCCGAACAACATGAAGGCAACGAACGCTTTCTTCACTGAACTCTCCCTCGCAGATCGACTTGCAGATTTGATTGTCTACGGGGAATGTTACGGGCGTTTGAATGGAGCGTAGCTTTACGGTTTTCTCCCCCTCAGCGCAGCGAGTAGACCGTGCGCAGTTCCTGCTCAAGAAGCGTGCTCGGCAAAGGAGCATACGAGAGCTGGCCCGCCTCGCTCTGCCCGGAGCGCAGCACCCAGCTCAGCAGATCCTGAAGAACCTTCCCCTTTTTCGCGTCGAGCGACCGAATGGGCACAAGCAGCCAGGTGAAGCTCGCGATCGGATACGCGTTGGGGCCGGGCGCGTTGGTGATGGAGATGCGGTAGTCCGCGGGAAGAGCGCGGATGTCGGCGGCGGCATTCGTGACCGTTTCGACCGAGGCCTTAATCCAGTTGCCGGCGGAGTTTTTGACTTCGCCGAAGCTCACCTGGTTCCGCCCGGCAAAAGCGAGCTCCACATAACCAATGGCTCCCGGAAGGTGACGCACAACGCCTGCCACGGATTCGTTCCCCTTCACGCCGATGCCGGTTGGCCAGTAGGGCGAAATACTCCGTCCCGGTCCGTTGGCCCAGTCGGGGCTCACCTTGCTCAGGTAGTCGGTGAAGATGTAGGTGGTGCCGCTGCCGTCCGATCGATGAACTACATTGATGTGCAGATCGGGGAGCTTGACTCCGGGATTGTCCTGGGCCACCTTCGGATCATTCCACTTGCGAATCTTGCCGAGATAGATGCCGGCGAGAACCTCGGGGCTGAACTTGATATCGGGCACGCCGGGCACATTGAAGATGGGCACAACGGCGCCCATCACTGTAGGAATCTGGACAAGCTTGATTTTCGATTCGGCAAGCTGGAAGTCGGTGAGCGGTTGATCGCTGGCGCCAAAATCGATTACGCCTGCGCTGATTTGCCGAATACTGCCGCCCGAGCCGATGGGTTGGTAGTTGATCTTGACTCCGGGATGCGCAGCGCTATACTCCGCGAACCACTTCGAATAGATGGGATACGGAAAGGTCGCGCCGGCGCCGGTCAGCTTCTGCGCGTGTGCGACGCCCACGGCAAGAGCAACAAATCCGGCGACAACGAGCGTCTTCTTCAAGGAGGTTCTTCCTCGCACAATCGAATGTCTACTGACCATGTTACGGGAATTTGAATTTGCCGATCCTCATTGCGGCCGGTCTCTCCACCTGGCGGCGAGTGGTCGATCTGCAAGCGCCTTGATGTAGACACCGCCAACCACCGATCGTGCTTGAAAGGCCATCTGGCCGCCGGTCTTGGTGTCGTACCAGTCGGTAAGCGGAACCCGCGTCGGACCTTCATTGATCCATTTGCCGGTGCGCTCGAGAATCTGGTCGTAGACCGCCGATTCAGAAGGCTGGCTGCGGTCGGCGAGCGTTGCGGTCCAGATCGACCAGTCGAGCTTGGTGTAGTCCGCGCGGTTGTCGAGGGGCAAGCCGAACACATTGAGATGCTGCGCGATAGTATGCGAGCTCGGTCTGGCGCACCTTGGGCGGGAAGAGCCTGAGATCGAGAATCTGATCCCAGACCAGGTTGTACTTCTGGCTCCAGGTGCCCGGCTTGTCGAAGGCCAGCTTGTAGTGGTCGCCGTCGATGGCCATCGCCTGCCACTTGGCCGACATGTCCGCGGCGAGGCGCGCGTATTCATCGGCCACGTCAGCTTTGCCCAGGCCGCGCGCCAGCTCAGCATAGGCCGCAAGCGCTTCAATGGCCTTGATGGAGAGGTTGGCGTTGTGGGCAAGATGGCCTGCGAAGTCGTCCGTTGAAAGCTGATTCGAGGGGTCAAGGCCCTCGGCGCGCAGATACTCGGCCCACTTGGTGAACTGAGGCCAGTAGGCGCGGGCAAAGTCGAAGTTGCCCATCTCGCGCTCCATGGCCGCAACCAGGATGAGCAGGTTGCCGCTTTCTTCAACCGGCATCTGGTCCTCTTCAGTCGACTCGCCGCCGCCGTAGACCTGCCCATCGGCTAATGGATACGTGCCGAGATCGTGCGGAGCAAAGGGCCATTTCCAGCGCGGCAGCGCAGCGTACTCCATCACCGGTTTCAGTTGAGCCTGCAGCAGTGCGGGATTGAAGAAGAGATAAAACGGAGCGGAAGGGTAAAGAACATCCACGGTGGAGATGCAGCCGTTCGAAAAGTTTTCCTTGGGAAACAGGAGCGGCGTTCCATCCGCATCGGCGGCAAACCCATGCGCGGCAAGAGTCTGACGATAAGCCAGAATCGCAAGCTGCGTGTAAGCAGGTCCGCCGACTTTTCCGAGATCGCTTGTAAGCTCCTGATCGAAAAGCTGACCGCGCTGCTCGAGAGACTGCCTCTGCGCTTCGGCCTGCGCCAGCATCTGCTGCACCGTGAGCCCATTGCGCTGCCAGTAAGGACGCAGCTTTCTGCCCAGGTACTCGATGGCGTAGTCCTCGGTGTACGCGAGCAGGATGTGGCGACTGGCCGGCTGGCTCGATACTTTGCCGAAAGGCAGTTCGACGGCAAGATCGGCAGCGCCTTCGCGCGGCATGCGCGGCATATCCATATCGTCTTCCTGCGGCAGCTCGCCTGTGGCGATGAAGCTGCGCTCGGCATTTGCCGAGAGGGCCAGTTGCGCACTCTCCCCATCCGGCGCCGCGAGGTGGAAGTAGCCCCAGTCAATGCGCAGATCGTCGCCGGGGCGATTGAGGACGCGCTGATCGCGCGAGCCGACGTTGAGCACGGTCATGTCCTTCGCCCTTGCCCGGCCCCACGTCACGGCCTGGTCGGCAGTGTTCACGGCAATCACCGGGTCGACGTCAATCAGGACCGACACCTCGTGGCTGCCCTCGCTGCTCGCGCCGATCGTGAGATAGGTGACTGGGCGTGAGAGCACGTCGAGATCTTTGGGAAAGGCGGGGGTAAAGAAGCTCACGGTGAGACTGACCTGCGCAGCTTCGAATTTGTAGAGGGTGTGGGTCGGCGTGACCTCGAGACTGGTCTGCTGCATCGCGGGAATCTCACGCGGGTCGGCGCCCATAAAGCGCCAGGTCTTGCCATCGATGCGGGCCAGTCCGCAGATCGGCTGCTCGTGTCCCGTCCAATGCTTGGTGTTTTGGTCGGTGAGCTTATCGGCCATCGACCAGACGCTGAAGTATGGATTGTGCGCGATGAGCGGAACAGCGGGTGGGCGCTGTTGCTGGGCGACCGTCGAGGCCGCGAAGGAGCCAACGGCCAACGCGAGAAGCACGGGTGCGAAACCTCTACAAGTTGCTCTCTTCACCAATCTGCACTCTCTTTTGGGAACGGAATTTCGCAGGACACCCTACGCGAACGCCGAAGCCATTTTCTCACCTACAGGCGCGGGGGCGAGAGGCAGAGTGAAGTGAAACTGCGCGCCCGAACCGAGCTCGCTTTCAGCCCAGATGCGTCCCCCATGGGCCTGAACGATGTGCTTCACGATGGCAAGACCGAGTCCCGTTCCGCCCGATTCGCGCGAGCGCGCTTTGTCGACGCGGTAGAAGCGCTCAAAGATACGCTGCAGATGTTCCGATGAGATGCCGGGACCGAAATCCTGCACCGT
The DNA here is from genome assembly GCA_963791505.1 of uncultured Acidobacteriaceae bacterium. GTDB lineage: Bacteria > Acidobacteriota > Terriglobia > Terriglobales > Acidobacteriaceae > Telmatobacter. The sequence goes on along the minus strand of CAWBSV010000038.1, from coordinate 12,244 downwards.
GAACTCCACCTCGGTCTCGAGCAGGCGTGCGCCCACAAGAATGCGCTTCCCTGACTTTGCGTACTTGAGCGAGTTCTCAATCAGGTTGCCAAACACCTGGTTCATGGCGTCTGGATCGGCGAGCACCAGCACGTCGGGAGCGCCCGCCGACTCAAGCTCAACCTCGGAATCAACCACGATCCCACCCAGCGATTCAATCGCGTCTTCAACCATGGCGCAGGCGCGAATGGGCTGCCTCGTGAGCTTGTAGTCGGGGCTCTCCACGCTGGCCAGCGCCAGCAGATCTTCAGTCAGGCGGTTCATCCGCGTTGCGTTCTTGAGGATCACGCCGAGGAATTCGCGGGTGGTCTCGGGGCGCGGATCGGGATCTTCGATCAACGTCTCGACGTAGCCTTGAATCGAGGTGAGCGGAGTACGAAGCTCGTGGCTGACATTGGCGATAAAGTCGCGGCGCGAGCGCTCGGCGGCTTCGATGCTGGTTACGTCGTGGAGCACCACAAGCGCCCCGCCAGCGGGCAGCGGCGCGGCGTTGATCTCAAAGATGCGGCCGGGAGCAAGAGAACTGGCGCGGCCAAATCGCACTTCACGGCTCTCCAGAGCCGAGCGGACACAGGTGAGAACGTCAGGATCGCGGACAAAATGAACAAGAGGACGGCCGGGGTGAATCGGGGTCCCGGCAATGTTCTGCATCACCGAGTTGGTCCAGCGGACCTGGCCTTCGGGCGAAACCGCAACCACCGCTTCCTGCATGGAATCGAGAATCGCAGCCAGATCCTGACGACGGTTTTCAATCTCAGCGAAGCTTTGGCCAAGCCGCTCGGCAGTGCGGTTGAGCGCGGCTTCCATGGCCGAGAGCTCGTCATCGCCTAGCTCAGGAATGCGTGCGGACAAATCGCCGTCGGCCACGCTGCGCGCAAACGAGACCACCTGATGAAGCCGCTGCGTCACGCGGCGGGCAACCAGCGCCGCCACCGGAATTGCCACCGCCAAGGCGATCAGGCCCGACCACAGAGCCTCGTGCGCCAACAAAGAAAGAGATTCCCCCGCGGTTCGTTCAAGAATGCCGCGAAACACAAACTCCATCACCAAGGTCTGGAAGACCAGCAGCACCACGAACAGCGCCAGCAGCTTGGTGAAAACTCTTGGAGTCAAGGTAGAGCGCTCCCCTCCGGCGCCGAATCCCCGGAAGTGGAATGTCGATTCAGGCGACGGTTATTCGCCCTTGGGCATCTCGAACCGGTATCCGGCACCGCGCACCGTTTTGAGGTAGCGGGGATTTTCCGGATCGACCTCGATTTTCTCACGGATGCGGCGCACATACACATCAACGGAGCGGGGGGTTACAAAGCGGGCGTCGCCCCAGACCGCATCCAGAAGATGGTCGCGGCTGAAAACGCGGCCCGGGTGCCGGGCCAGATAGTCAAGCAGGCGGAACTCGGTCGCCGTCGTGGTGGTCAGTTCCCCGCGAACCCGCAACTGCATCGCATTGGCATCGATGATGACTTCTTCAAAGCTGATGACCGATGGAGACGTGGGCCGCTCGAAGCGCCGCAGCACGGCCTTAACGCGGGCGACCAGTTCGCGCGTAGCGAAGGGCTTGGTGATGTAATCGTCGGCGCCGAGTTCCAGGCCAAGGACGCGGTCGTTTTCGCCGGCGCGCGCGGTGAGAAAGATGATCGGAATTGTGGAAAGGGATGCGTTGGAGCGCAAACGGCGGCATACGTCGAGACCATCTCCGCCCGGAACCATGATGTCGAGCAGAAAGAGAGCGGGAGCCTGCCGCTCCGCATCGGAAATGATATTGGTGGGGGTAACAAAGAGTCGAACTGCGAATCCCGCGGCCTCAAGATGGTGCTGTACGAGACGGGAAATATCCGTGTCGTCTTCCAAAACAAAAACTGTCTGGCTCAAACGCTCTGCCCTCGCCCGGCGGCTGTTGGTGTAGGGATGAGCCGGCCGCCCGGAACATGAACAGAGTAATGCAACGGGGCAAAGAGAATGCAAACGTACGATGAATTTGGCTGGGGATGATTGGATTTAGGGCCTAAACCCGATCGACCACAGGGCGGGGTGAAGCAACAGGGAGATCCTCTCCGGCACCGGAAGGCGGCACAGTCTTTGCCTCGCGATTCCTCCTGGCCTTGTCGGCCCGCTTCTTGCGCACTTCATTGCTGGCCAGAAAGATGAGCGTTGCAAAGGTCACCGCGAGCAAGGCGACAGCAGTAAAGCCATGGAGTTGCGGAATGCCGTCATCCACATCGCCATAGAGCAGCGCCAGGCCGATGAATACGAAGAATATGTGGGCACAGAATACCCGCAGCGAGGCCTTGCCGAGGGTCAGGAACGGCTCGATCGCGATGACCCGGACCAATTGCTTGCGAAGCCAGTAGCAAACGGTGATAAAGGCCGCGAGGTTCAGCACGCGCAATGGGCCAATCTGCCACTTATCAAGCTGCATGCCGAGCGCCTGCTGCGTGAGGTGCGGCCCCAGCCATCCGTGCCGGACACCGACAAAGAACAGGCAGACAGAGGCCGCAAGTCCCACCGCCCATCCGGGGACTTTCTTGAGCGGCACCGATTGCGTTGCCGACTTTGCGCCAAGCCATAGACCGACGATCCAAATTGCCTGCCAGGCAAACAGGTTGAACGCACCTGTCTCCTGGAGCGGAATTTGCAGATGCGTAATGTGGACGATCCACGCGTGGACCATGTCGCGCAAGCCGAATTGCGCCATCAACCAGAGCAGGCCGCTGGCGAACAGGATCTTGCGCCACCCAGAACGCACGGCAGCCGAGAGCAAGAGCGGCGTGAAGAAGAGAAACGTCACGTACATGGGCAGAATGTCGAGCAGCGGCGGGCAATAGAGCAGAAGCACTCCGCCAACAATTGCCACTCCAGGATGGGCGAGGTAGAAGCTCAGCAGATTGGTAATTGCCGCTTTGTGGTGATGCACGGCAAACGATGCCGCGACCGTGAAGGCAAGGGCGAGCATGAGCAGGTGGTATCCGTAGATTTTCAGCGAGCGCTTCCACAAGCGGACTCGAACCCCGGGTGCGTTCTCAAGCAATTCGCGACTATAGAGCCGGCTGACCAGTAACGCTGAAATCATCACGAACCCTTCAGCCGACGAGACAAAGCCAATCGGTTGATTGACAAAGTCGCTGAAGCGCGTGGGCAGGTGCGTCAGAGTCATCCAGACGAGAAACAGCCCACGCAGAGCATCGAGTTCGGGGCGGCGCTCGAGTTGAGACAGACGCATGCAGTATCGCGCGGAGAAGGCGTTCGGAGAGCGCGCTGGTTGGTTAGACGCGCCGCTGGCCCTGCCAGTTGTGAGCGGGATTTTTCTTGACTCGACACACCGTGTCTGCAACACTCCTTGGGCGTATCCCTGCAGTTTAGAGAGTCTTCCCTGCTGAACGTCGGCCAGTGTCCGCTTCCCCCGCGGCAAGGTCGCAAGTCGCATTGCAATCGAGCAGGTGCGCGAAGGGCCCGAGCGGCCCGTGAAAAAATCACCAACGAAATCAGGAGAGAACGATGAAAAAGTATTTTGCGGAGCTTGTAGGCACTTTCACGCTTGTGTTTTTTGGTGTAGGCACGGCCGTTGTTGCGGGCGACAAGGTCGGGATCCCCGGCATTGCGCTGGCGTTTGGTCTGGGTCTCGTCGCTGCGGCCTATGCCATTGGCCCCATCTCCGGATGCCATATCAATCCAGCGGTTTCGATCGGCGTATTTGCTGCCGGTCGCATGAAGCTTGCGGACCTGATCGGCTACTGGGTGGGCCAGTTTGCGGGCGCAATTTTGGGCGCGTGGGTCATCTATATGATCGCAAGCGGTGTGGGCGGCGGATATGACATTCACGCCAGCGGGCTGGGCCAGAACGGCTGGGGACCCGGCTATCAGGCTGGTTACGGGCTGACCGCCGCGCTGATCTATGAGTTTGTCGCTTCGTTCCTGTTCATCGCGGTCATCCTCGGCTCGACGCAGAAGGCCGCCCCTTCAGGGTTTGCCGGATTGGTGATTGGCCTCTCGCTGGTCGCGATTCACCTGCTCGGCATTCACATCACGGGCACCAGCGTGAACCCCGCGCGCAGCCTTGGTCCGGCTCTGTTTGTGGGCGGTCAGGCGATGCAGCAGATTTGGCTGTTCCTGTTATTGCCGAGTCTCGGCGGGTTAGTGGCGGGGCTCATGTTCCGCTTCAAAGCTCTCGAAGCAGATTGATTGAAGCCTACGGGTCCATCCTTGCGCGTGACTTGATTGCGCCAGGATGGACCTTTCTGGTTGGGCCGCAGGATTGGCTCTCGCATCTCCGCGCTCGTCAGGCAACTGATACGCCTTCGAGCTCGACAATGTAGTCGATCACGGCCTCGCTCCAGCCGTCGATGTGGTTCCAGGCGCCGTACCCAACACCGTTGCGGGCCGAGGCAACGTTGATCACGTAGCCCTTTCCGCGCGGCGCCGGCACCGAATCATGCGACTGCTCATCGGTAATGACGATGAGACGGTCGTACGGATCGCGCAGCTCCCGCTCCACCTGCTTGAGCGATGCGCCCAGGTTGGTTCCCCCGTGCGCCTGGCTCTGGTCCAGTGCATCGCGCAGCGCCATTCCGCGACGCGACGGCACACGCTTCGCTTCGGTCGAGAAGGTAAAGATCGTCACCTTCTCTGCGATCTCCCGAAGCAGAATCGCCAGACCATACGCAGCATCGGTACGGTTCATCTCAGAACGCGCCGAGATGGGCGACACCATCGAGCCGGAAACGTCCACCAGCAGCACCGTGTGCCCGGCAAGACGCGCCGTGCGCCCCTCGAGCGAGCGGAACATGGCAGCCTCGAGCGCAGGCTCCCACTGGATGGCATTGCGTGCGGCCGCGAGAAAGCGGAAAGGCAGAACGCGATCCGTCTTCATCGCCGCCAGCGCGCCAAGCACCTTTTCGTCGGCAACGCCGGCGGTGTGCATGTTGCGCAGGTTGCGCAGAAGAGCCAGCGTGCCGAGCTTGCGCTCTGCGAGCAGACGCTCCCACACCTCACGCTTGGCCGATGCCTTGGCTTCGCCTTCCTCGCCGCGACCTGCCGCCGAGAGAGCCACCTCCCAAGTATCGGGCGTGGCCAACTCGTTTTCAGCAAGACGCTTCCATAGCGCGGCCTGCGCTTCATCCACAGGACGCGCGTGCGAAAGAAAGAGCACATCGCGCAGACGAACCGCTCCGGCGCGATCGTACTTGGCCGAGCGCGTACTCGTCGAACTTGCCGAACGCGGCTGCGAGGCCCTTCTTTACCTGCGCGGAGAGCGGCTGACGCCCGCCCGCCCAGTAGATGGCGACGAACTCAGAGAGCTCATCGGCACGCTGGATGACGCGGGCCAGCGTCTCGGCCACAAGAGCGCGATGCGTGGCGTGGCGCGCCATCTCGCGCACCAGCAGCAGCGGAGCGTGACGCAGCTTCATGCGCTCACGCGCCTCGACGGCCAGCGCGGCCACCTTCTCAGCTTCAACCTGCGGCACGAGTTCGTGGATGCGGCCTGCGATCAACACGCCATCCTCATAAAACTCGTTCTCCCACAGCATGCAGGAGAGAACCGAGCGGCGCAGAGCCTGCTCGGCCGTGATGCGCTTGGCCGGCGCCCCCTCATGGGTGCGAGGACGCGTGAATCGATGAGTGAACTTGTTCAGGCGCATGGTGCGCCTCCTTTCTGCGTGAAGCGAAAACGCTGCCGGGGAAAAATCGGGTGCGGCATAGCTACTCCAGACCGAAGCCTGAAGGCAGGATTCGAACCTGCTCCTCCGCATACGCGGCGCTCAACCAGAAGTATCCGTACCCTGCGCCACCGGCAGTCTATTTCGACTACTGAATGGTTGAATGTTGAACCTGACAAACGATGTTAGCGAACGCTGGCGACTTCGTCTTCCAATTCGTCCGCGCCCTCATCGGAATCATCCGACGGGATCATGGAGACCGGGACGCTAAAACCCCTGGTCTTTGTCGACACCCTCACCGGCTGGATGTTGATGGCCAGTTTTTGCATCTGCTCCCAGTCAGGCTTGCACTTATCGCTGAACTCCGTGCAGTCCAGGACGACGAACGGAACTACGATGTTGGGATTCGTGTTGGTGCAGACCACCAGCAGATCCGACTCGCGATAACCGGTCGTGACCTGAGCCCAACTGCAGCTTCGGCACAGGTTCTCGCTGCCCACCGGCGTTCCGTTTTTGATGTTAAGTTTGCTCATTGTCGCGCTTTCTAACCGGACGCGCCGGAGTTGTTTTGGCCGGGGAACAAGCGATTGCGGACTGTTAGGTGTCCTTGCCCATTAGACGACTTGAGCTCACGCCCAAGGCAGGATTCGAACCTGCGTTCCCCGCGTGACAGGCGAAGTAACCGCGATCTACGCCACCGGCCAATTTCTCGTTTCCGTTGAATGCATCGGTTGAAGTTGCTGCCGGGGAACAAGCGGCGACGGTATCTTTCTCGTTGACCCGTTTGAATGAGTCATTGAGATAGCGAATGTCCTGCTCTTAGACGACGTGTGCCCAGTCGCAACACGGCGGGATTCGCACCCGCATTCTTCGCTCCTGAAGTAACCGTTGCCTACACCACCGGCAAGCTGCGTTTCGCAGACACGTTCGCCTGCGGTTGATTCAATGACCGGGGAACAAGCGGCTGCGGACTTATGCGGTGCTCTGACCACAGAGCTACCAGAGCTCGCGCTCTGTGCGGGAATCGAACCCGCTCCTCCGGCTCATCAGGCGAAGTAACCGCTGCCTACACCACCGGCCAGGTGGATTTCATTCATCAGGCAAACAACTCCGGCAAAATCGCCGGGGAACCAGCGAAGAGAGATGGACTCGGCGCCTCTCCTTCGCGGGGCCTTTTGATTCGGGACTACGCCCCCGCTCCGCGAAGTAAGTGCATCCGGCAGGGCCTTCTTTCCCTGCGCGTCCTTCTTTCGAGGAGAAGTAACTCTCTTCTTTCGCCACCGGCGCAACTGAGTTACTCGAGTTAGAGACAAAGCTCTCCCCGAGGGGCCGCGGACCCATAACATCCGCGGCCCACAAACATAGGCCTCTCACAGGTAAACGTCCCGAGGGAACCAACGAAGACAGGGGCACGTGTCAAGTCGAAAGCCTGCCCTGAGCGTAGCCGAAGGGGACCTGGCTTCTACACCACTCGGGTAAAACGGAGTTTCAATGCTTGTTGCGCAGGAGGAAGTTGCCAGCGGGGTTACTGGAAATCGTGATACCACGCCCGGCGACCGGTGCAGCTCGCGACGAGCGGCTCCAGCCTGCACAACGAATTTTGGGATTCGTATTTCATCGGGCGTTCTCCTACGCAGAAACTACTTTGCCATAGGTCGATTTAAAAAAGCAAGTTATTTGAGAGATAATTCCGCAATTATTTTTGACTTAGTTGGTGAATGAGTTCGTAACTTTTCTCTGCGAGAGGGGTTGCCCGGTCTGCGCTGAAAGATTACTTGCGGGCAATGAAGCGCAGGCGCACATAATCGGCGGTCCAGTTCCCTGCCTCGTCCTGCAGTGCAGGAGCCAAAAGCGCCGCAGTCTCAGCCACGATCGTTTCGCGGAGGGATTCCGGAAGACCATCCAGCACTCCGCGCCGGAACGTCCGCAGCCACGCTTTCATGCCGGTGTCGGGCAGCGGTGTGGGCCGCGGGATCAATGCAATGCGCTCCACGTTGAATCCGTGCTTCTCCAGGCGATCCTGATAGAGCTCCGGAGTTGGATAGTAGTTCACGCCGTCTTCGCGGTCCCCATAACCATGCCGCGCCAGCACAGCCATGAGCGCTACGCGAATGGCCGCGATGTTTCCATGGCCGCCCATTTCAGCGACAAAGCGACCGCCTGGCTTGAGCACGCGATGAACCTGCGCCATCATGGCGTCCTGATCGCGCACCCAATGAAGAGCAGCGTTTGAGAACACCGCGTCGAATATTCCCTCATCATGAGGAAGTCCTTCCGCTTTGGCTTCGACGGCGCGGATGCCGCGAGCACGCGCGGCCTCGATCATGGTCGGCGAGGCGTCCACACCTTCAACGTCTGCGCCGGCGGCGAGAATGCGTTCGGTGAGGCGGCCATCGCCGCAGCCCAGATCGAGAATGCGCTCGCCAGGCCGCGGCGCAAGCCACTCGACCACGCCGTCTGCAAGATCCTGCACGAATGCGCCATTCTGCGCATAGGCCTTTGTGTCCCACGTCTGGCTCACATGCACCTCCACGAACAGTGTGATGCAGCCCAACCCATAAAGCGAAGTGATTGTTTTTTGGATTTTGATTTGATTTGCTTATGACGGCTTGAACCCGAATCGTCAGTGCTAGATTGACAGCACCGGAAGCAAAGTCAGATCGTCGACAAGGCCGACTTCCTTCTGAACGAAGGGCTCGCCGAACCTGACTCCGGCAAGAAGGCCGTAGTGACGCGCCTCGGCGAAGGTGCGCTCTCTGATCTCTTCGAGCGGGACGAAGAAAGCGCTGCCCGCGTCCTGATTCGCATACTGCGAGCGGTAGGCCATCAGCGCTGCGTGGCGCTGCTCAATGAACGGCGTGATGTCGACGATGAAACTGGGGCGCACGTCGGCGTAGAGGCTTGCATAGACAATCTTGAATGGCCGATGCGGCGGCGCTTCTTCACTTCGAGGCAGCTTTTCTTCAAGCGCCGAAGGCGCCGAGGGCCGCACCGCAGGTGCTTTGGCGAGGCCGGAGAGGAAACACGCTTCATAGCCGAGGCTCGCCACGATCGCGTGATCGGGGTGCCGCGCCTGCCAATAGGGCAGGATCACAACACGCGGCCGGAGCAGCCGCAACACGCGCACAATCTTGGTGCGATTTTCGAATGTGTTTTCAATGGAGCCATCGGGAAGGTCGAGAGCATCCCGCCAGCTGACGCCCAGCAGACGGGCGGCTTCCGCGGCTTCCCGGCCGCGTTCTTCCGCGGTGCCGCGGGTTCCCGCCTCGCCGCGCGTCAGGTCGAGAATCGCGGTGCGCAGGCCACGCGAGGCCATGCGCAGCAGCGTGCCGCCACAGGTTTGTTCAACATCATCGCGGTGCGCGGCGATGGCCAGCACATCAACCGGAGTGGTCGGCAATGGATCGAGCGCGGGGCCGGAAGACATCAGTAGACGGTGTTGTCGCCGTCTGTGGGTGCGTCCATGTAGGCGACGTCATAGGCAGTGCCGGTGACGGTCACGTATTGGTTGTCAATCGCGGTGCCGTCCACGGTCGAGTAGATATACACCTGGCCACCCTCGGCGGTGTAGATCTTATGCAGGCCGGTGACAGCGGCAATGCCCGTTGCATCGCCGACGTAGGGCTCAAGCAGGGTGACCGCGTTGGTGGTGCGGTTGAACATGGTCAGGCAACCGTATGCCTGTCCGGTGGCCGCGCGCACGCCGTTGTTGCACTTGGTCATGGCGATCCAGAGGGTATTGTCGTCGCCCTCGAGGATGCGGCTGACTGCTCCTGGCTGCCCGTCGCTGATGGGAATGGCGCTGCCGGCGGTGTTGTTATTCAGATTGACCACTGTAAGATTTCCGGCGAACAATGTCTGTCCCTGGACCTGCTGGGGCTGCTGGCCGACGACATACATGGTGCTTGTATCGACAAGCGCATTGCTGGCGCCGCCGGGAATTGCGATAGTGGCCGCCAGCCAGGGCCGCCGTCTTAGGCAGTGTTCCCGAGGCCTGGCCGAGGGGAAAGAGCATAGGGCCACCGGGGAGCACGGTGACGGATGAGTTGGATCCGCCACACTCGGGGCCGCAATTCAGCACGTAGGCGGTTCCGCCATCCTCTGAAAAGACTGCCTTGATGGGCCGGTCAAAAGTGAGGGCCGCGCCGTAATAGTATCCGGTCGCATCCTGGTGGTCGGGGCTCTGGGCCTGAAGCAGGCACCAGCCCGGAGCATTCTGCGGCTCGCAATCGACCGCGGCCTTGGGCCAGGTGGAAGGGCCGCCAGAGAAGTTTGTCGTCTGCGCCGCAGTGAGCTTGATTGGGTAATAAATGAAGTTGGAATTCTGCACGAAGGCCAGCGCGATCGTTCCGCCTGTGTTCACGCTTACGCGGTAGACGCCGGGAAGACTCAGCGGATAGGTGCTGTTGTTGGTGTGATCAACGACGGTGAGTACATGCGTCTGCTGACTCGCGGCAAATACGTAGCCCTGATTACGCGTGATAAATACGCTTGAAGAGAGGCCGTTCAGGCCCGATTGAGAGCCGTTGTTGGTTTCCTTCGCATAGCTGATGACGGCGAGCGACCCGTCGCCAGAGCCATAGACTGCACCCAACTCCTCTTCGGGCATGTTCTGGATGGTGACTGGAAGCGCCCCGGCGTAGCCCGAGATGCTGTACGCGGCGGGCGTGCCGTTGTAGCCGGCGCGAATGTCATAGTAGGCGTCGACAAATTGAAGCGAACCCTTTGAAAAGGCGCTGGGGTTCTGGATGGCGATGAGCACGCGGTTGACCAGGCCGCTTGGCGGCAATGGCCGACCTGCAAAATAGGTTCACTAGTTATAACTGGCGTCCCACATAACATAGCTTCAACAACATTCCACCCAAATGGTTCTATGTATGGCGTTGGTTGAATTAAAGCTTTAGCTTGACTTAAGAGTTTTCTCCGTTCATCTTTATTGACATAGCCCCAATACTTAACATTAGGATAGTTTTCTTTTAAGTACGTATCATGGGTTACAGATTCACTAAATAACTCAGGTGTACCGGCCACCCAGAATTGTTTAGACGGATGTCTTTGAGCCAATTGCATGAATGTATCGATCCCTTTCAATCGTTGAACTCGAGCCAAATATAAGTATGCAGTCCGTTCTTTAATTGGTTTGATATCTCCTATTATACCAAAATCATCTAAATAGAAAAATTCAGGGATGACAATATCCGCTCCAGATGGACTTTGGTTGAACTTACCAGAGCAAACATGCATCCACGCATATGATGCCCAAATTCTGTATTTATATGGCAATTCATACATATTACCCATTATACTGGCATCAACCTGTGCACACCATTTAGTCTTTTGAGATATAGCTTTGGTGCTAGATGAGTGTAAATGTAAAATTATATGATGTGTTGTTTTATTTTTTACCGATACATATGGTAACATAGCGTCTCCAACTTTAGTATTATACATATTTACAATAGCGGTTTGTTTAAATTTAAGTGTAGGATGATTATATGTTAAATAGTCTCCGTTATTAAAATCAGGTAGATTTTCTAATTTAACATCGAAAGCATTTGCATAATCTTTCATAGTTAAACATTGGATGAAGTGAGTGCAAATAGGAGGTGATGGATCATCGACCATTCCGTAAAAATAAGTGGTATGACCTAACTCAGTCAGGAGTCTACTAAGTTTCCGAGCTTTCTGATTAAACGCGCATATAGTGTGTGACTCCAACAGAGGAAGATGGGGATTGCCAAGTATGTGAATGTCCATTTACTATTTTTATTTGTTTGATCTGATAATATTTCATTTACTTATCTTAAAGGTTACCGGCGATCCGTCCAATTTTGCTGATTCTATTATTTTATTTTGACATAGAACCAGCAAATCCGGACAAACATTACAACATACTTTCACATTCGTTTAGCAACGTAATATCTAAAATTGGATAGTTGTTACCATTCAATCGTCGCAACATGTTGAGGAAGACTGGATTAATGCGATGTTTGGATGTGTTATAATACCCTCGAATAAACAAAGGACATTTTGAATTGCCATCATATATGTTATCGAAAGTTGGTGGATGATCGTCTAATAATGTATACATTCCGGTTAACTCAACTCTCCTCTTGCTCATAATTGCATCGATCGTCCAAAAGTAAGTATATGCTAATCGAAAGTAAACCGGATCTATTATTTTTATGGTATTATCTAATTGTAAAACACTCTTATCAAAAAAGAAAGTGGCTATACTTACCCAACCGACTAACCCGTTAGTCTTTTGTTTAATAATTTCATTAATGTGGTCATCAGTCATATATTTTATTTTGTTGTGAGACACAATAAAATAAAATATCAAATATATAAGGAAGCACCTGCTACTTCGATTAGATCTAGCTCCTCTGGAGAGAATGGTAGACCTGTCGCCGGATTAGTCGGATGATTGGATCTTCCTATTAGTGTAATTTATAATCCAATCATAAAGAGCGCGAATGTCATAACAATATATTTCATCGGCGATTGCAATAGTGAACTTATATTCGTTGGGAATCTCTTCTTGAGTAATC